>JBBEWH010000330.1:0-1143 GCA_037414955.1 Actinomycetes bacterium KLBMP 9797 | reverse complement strand
CATAGTCGGGGTCGCTCGTTGAGCTCTCTGGCGATCTCTTCGAGCTGATCATCGGTCCATCCGTTGAGGTCGGTGCCTTTCGGTAGGTACTGGCGCAGGAGGCCGTTGGTGTTCTCGTTGGTGCCTCGCTGCCAGGGCGAGTGCGGGTCGGCGAAGAAGATGCCCAGGCCGGTGGCTTGCTCGATGCGCTCGTGATGGAACATCTCGTTGCCTTGATCCCAGGTCAGGGTGCGCTTCAGCGGGGTGGGCAGCTTGGCGAACGCGGCGATGAGGGCGTCCCCGACGGTCTGCGCGCTGTGATCGCCGGCCAGCTTCACCAGCACGGTGAAGCGGGTCTTGCGTTCCACCAGCGTTGCGACAGCTGAGCGTTGGCCGGCGCCGACGATCAGGTCGCCTTCCCAGTGTCCGGCCTGGCGGCGGGACTCGGCCGCGGCCGGACGGTCCCGGATGGACTTCATGTTCGTCGACTGCTTCAGGGCGCCGTCACGAGATCGGCCCCGGCCGCGACGCCGGCGATAGGTTCGGCCGGTACGCAGATTCGCGGGATCTGGCTGGAGGACGAGGCCGTGATATACCGCCTCGTAGATCGTTTCGGCGCACAGCTGCCACCCTCGCCGTCGCGGGTATCGCCGTCGCAGCCACCGGCTGATCTGCGCTGGCGACCATGCACAACGCAGCTTGCTGGCGACCGCCTCTCGTAGTGCCGGGTCGGTCGCCAACCGCCGGGTCTTCGGCCGCTGGCGACGCAGATGAGCCTGGTTATGGGCATACCACGGCTGATAACGCCCGTCGGGTTTGCGGTTGCGAGCGATCTCCCGATACACGCTCTGGTAGCTCTTGCCGATCCGGGCCGCGATCGCTTTTACCCGTTCACCGCGTTCGAGGCCGTCGGCGATCTCGATCCGGTCGTCCTGGCTGAGATACCGCCCGCTGATCGGGGTCTCGACATAGCTCACGCTGCCAGCGTCGATGAACCACAACGATCCACAACTCAGCGACACACCCACCTCAGCGGCCGCTCGTGCGCCCCGCATCCCCGTTCTGATCAGCTCGAAGTACCGGCGTTTGACGTCCAACGACATCTTGTTCGGCGCGTATCTGGGCATGCGAACCTCGTCTCATCAAAATTCGCAACGACCAGTA
>JBBEWH010000329.1:0-1427 GCA_037414955.1 Actinomycetes bacterium KLBMP 9797 | reverse complement strand
CACCCGCCGCCGACCCACCGCCCACGACGCCGCCTACATCAACGCCCGCGACCGCACCTGCAGGGCCCCCGGCTGCCAGATGCCCGCCCACCGCTGCGAACTCGACCACACCGCCGACTGGGCCAAAACCCGCAACACCAGCCGCGCCAACCTCGCCAATTTGTGCAGCCGGGACCACCACTTCAAGCATCTCCCCGGCACCGATCTGATCCAACTCGACGACGGCATCCTGGCCTGGAAAACCCCACTCGGCCAACACATCACCACCCACCCACCCACCTACTTCGACAACTAAACCGCTGTCCCAGATGGACGATGGGTAGCCGCGGCACGATCTTCACTTCGTGAGCGATGACAGGTGGTCAGCTACAACTGGCCGGGACTGTAAAAACAACGGTGTAACTCCTGATCAAGGAGACGCATCGGATGACCGTCATGACAGAGGCCGTGGATACTTCCGCGGTGGCTAAGAAGAAGACTCCGGCCGCGACGCCGGAGGGTGTGGACGCCGAGCTGGTCGGCCAGTTGGTCGAGCGGGCCCGGGCGGCGGGTCTGCAGCTGACCGGCGAAGGCGGGCTGTTGCAGCAGCTGACCAAGCGGGTGATCGAGGCCGCCCTGGACGGCGAGATCACCGACCACCTCGGCTATGAGAAGCACGATCCGGCCGGCAAAGACGGCGGGAACTCGCGCAACGGGATCCGGGCCAAGACGGTGCTGACCGACATCGGCCCGGTTGAGATCACCGTGCCGCGCGACCGCGACGGCAGCTTCGAGCCACAGATCGTCAAGAAGCGGCAGCGCCGGCTCACGGGCGTGGAGGACATGGTCCTGTCGCTGTCGGCCAAGGGTTTGACGACTGGGGAGATCAGCGCCCACCTCGCCGAGGTCTATGGCGCCGACGTCTCCCGCCAGACGATCTCCACGATCACCGACAAGGTCATGGACGGCATGCTCGAGTGGCAGAACCGGCCCTTAGACAGGGGGCGGTTTCTGGGGATCGTTGCGAATCAGCTTGTCGCCGGTTGGCGTCGCCATTGTCGCATGAGTTGGCTCGGGGTCTTGTCGTTCAGGCATAGTCGGGGTCGCTCGTTGAGCTCTCTGGCGATCTCTTCGAGCTGATCATCGGTCCATCCGTTGAGGTCGGTGCCTTTCGGTAGGTACTGGCGCAGGAGGCCGTTGGTGTTCTCGTTGGTGCCTCGCTGCCAGGGCGAGTGCGGGTCGGCGAAGAAGATGCCCAGGCCGGTGGCTTGCTCGATGCGCTCGTGATGGAACATCTCGTTGCCTTGATCCCAGGTCAGGGTGCGCTTCAGCGGGGTGGGCAGCTTGGCGAACGCGGCGATGAGGGCGTCCCCGACGGTCTGCGCGCTGTGATCGCCGGCCAGCTTCACCAGCACGGTGAAGCGGGTCTTGCGTTCCACCAGCGTTGC
>JBBEWH010000328.1:0-2144 GCA_037414955.1 Actinomycetes bacterium KLBMP 9797 | reverse complement strand
GCCGTCGATGGGTGGTCGGCGGGGGTGTTGTGGCGGGATTTGGCTGCCGCGTATGGGGCGCGGTTGGCGGGGGTGGCGCCGGTGTGGCCGGCTTTGCCGGTGGGTTATGTGGATTTCGCGGTGTGGCAGCGGGAGGTGTTGGGGGAGTCGGGGGTGGGGTATTGGCGGTCGGCGTTGGCGGGGTTGCCGGAGCGGATCGAGTTGCCGGTGGACCGCCGCGGTGTGGAGCCCTCTGATCGCGGTGATGTGGTGCCGTTCCGTTGGTCCGCGGAGCTGTCCGCGGGTATCTCGGCGCTCGCGGCCGCCGGTAATGCCACCGCGTTCATGGTGGTGCAGGCGGCGTTGGGGGCGTTGTTGGCTCGGTTGGGTGCGGGTGTTGATGTGCCGGTGGGGGTGCCGGTGGCGGGGCGGTTGGATGCGGCGTGTGCGGATGTGGTGGGGATGTTCGTGAACACGTTGGTGTTGCGGGTGGATGTGTCGGGTGATCCGAGTTTTTCCGAGTTGTTGGGGCGGGTGCGGGAGCGGTGTTTGGCGGGGTTGGGGCATCAGGAGGTGCCTTTTGAGCGGGTGGTTGCGGAGTTGAATCCGACGCGGTCGGTGGCTGGTCATCCGTTGGTTCAGGTGTTGTTGGCGTGGCAGGACGCGGCTTTCTTGGATGTGGTGTTGCCGGGTGTGGTGTCTTCGCCGGTGCCGCTTCATACGGGGTGTTCGCGGGTGGATTTGTCGGTGTCGGTGGGGCCGGATGGGAACGGCCTGGCGGGGGTGGTGGAGTTCCGGACGGATCTGTTTGATCGGTCGACGGTGGAGTCACTGATCGGAAGGTTCGAGCGACTCCTGACGACGGTGGTCGCCACGCCCGAGCGGCGGTTGCACGAGATCGACCTGCTGTCCGATACGGAACGCCGTCAGGTTCTCGACGAGTGGGTGGGCTCGACGGAGGCTGACGGTGGCCTGTTGCCGGAGTTGTTCGCGGCGCAGGTGGCGCGGTCGCCGGACGCGGTGGCGGTGGTGTGTGGTGGCCGGGAGTTCACGTATGCGGAGCTGGACGCGGCGTCGGACCGGCTGGCGTGGCACCTTGTCCGCTCGGGGGTCGGGCCCGAGCGGGTGGTTGGTTTGCTTGTGCCGCGGTCGCTGGAGTTCGTGGTGGGCATGCTCGGGGTGCTGAAGGCCGGTGGGGCGTTCCTGCCGGTCGACCCCGAGCATCCCGGCGAGCGGATCGACTTCCTGTGCCGTGACGCGGGCGCGGTGCTGACGCTGCGTCCCGAGGATGTCTTCGTCGATTCCTCTGGCGAACCGGTCCCGCTGCCCATATTGGATCCTCGTCATCCGGCGTATGTGGTTTATACGTCGGGGTCGACGGGTGTGCCGAAGGGGGTGGTGGTGTCGCATGGGGGTGTGCCGGTGATGGTGGGTGCTCAGGTTCGGCGGTTGGGTTTGGGGCCTGGCTCGCGGGTGTTGTGGTGTGCTTCGCCGAGTTTCGACGCGTCGGTGTGGGAGTTGTGGGGTGCTCTCGGGTCGGGGGCGGCGGTGGTGGTTAGCCGTGATCCGGTGGGTGACCTGGCGGCCCGTGGGGATGTGACGCATGTGACGGTGTCGCCGGGTGTGTTGGGGGTGTTGTCGGCGTCGGTGTCGGTGGGGACGGTGGTGTCGGCGGGGGAGGTGTTGCCGGCGGCGGTGGCGGCGCGGTGGTCGGTGGGGCGGCGGTTGCTGAATGCGTATGGGCCGACGGAGGTGACGGTGTGCGCGACGGTGAGTGCGCCGTTGTCGTCTGATGTGGGCGTGTCGATCGGGGGGCCGGTTGAGGGTACGCGGGTGTGGGTGCTGGATGGGTGGTTGCGTGCGGTGCCGCCGGGGGTTTCGGGGGAGTTGTATGTGGCTGGTGCGGGGGTGGCGCGCGGGTATGTGAACCGTCCGGGGTTGACGGCGGAGCGGTTCGTGGCGAATCCCTTTGATGGGGGTGGGGGGCGGATGTATCGGACGGGGGATGTGGTGCGGTGGCGGCCGGATGGGCAGTTGGAGTTCGTTGGTCGGATTGATGATCAGGTGAAGGTGCGTGGTCATCGGGTGGAGTTGGGTGAGGTGGAGTCGGCGCTGGCTGGGTGTGAGGGCGTGCGGCGGGCGGCAGCCGCGGTCCGCGACGGGCG
>JBBEWH010000327.1:0-2946 GCA_037414955.1 Actinomycetes bacterium KLBMP 9797 | reverse complement strand
TGTTCGGCCTCGTGGGCGGATGGATCCTCGCCGGTCGCATGCTCGCGCCGCTGACCCGCATCACACACGCCACCCGCCTGGCCGCGAACGGATCCCTCTCCCACCGGGTCCAACTGGAAGGCCGCGAAGACGAGTTCCGCGAACTCGCCGACGCCTTCGACACCATGCTCACCCGGCTCGAAACACACGTCGCCGAACAACAAAGATTCGCCGCCAACGCCTCCCACGAACTACGCACCCCACTAGCGATCACCCAGACACTCCTCGACGTAGCCCGCAACGACCCGAAACAGCACACCAGCGAACTCGTCGACCGCCTCCACTTCGTCAACACCCGAGCGATCGACCTCACCGAAGCACTACTCCTGCTCAGCCGCGCCGACCAACGAACCTTCACCCGAGAACACGTCGACCTGTCCCTCATCGCCGAAGAGGCCACCGAAACCCTCCTCCCCCTCGCCGAAAAACACGGCCTCACCATCGAAACCGCCGGCGACATCACCCCCACCACCGGCTCACACACACTCCTACTACAACTCACCACCAACCTCGTACACAACGCGATCGTCCACAACCTGCCCCACCACGGCACCGTCTGGGTCACCACCCACACCCACCCCAAAACCGCGACCCTCACCGTCGAGAACACCGGCAAGAAACTCACCCCACAACTACTCTCCTCACTAGTCGAGCCATTCCAACGCGGCACCCAACGCATACGCACCGACCACGCCGGCGTCGGCCTCGGCCTCGCCATCGTCAAAAGCATCACCCAAGCCCACGACGGAACCCTCACCCTCACCCCCCGCCCCGACGGCGGACTCCGCGTCACAGTCCAGCTACCCGCCGCGTAGTGGGCCAGCGCGCCATGCGCCGTGAGTGACACCGCTCGCTGATTCGTCGAGTTGTTCGACGAATACGCCTGTTGTCGAACCGCGCGCCGAACCTGTCGTTAGGCGGCGGGCGGCAGCCAGCACAGGCAGAACGGATGGCCGGCGGGATCGGCGTAGACCTGGACGCCGCGATCTGCGGCGCGATCGTCGGTTGCCTTCAACAGACGCGCCCCCAGCGCGATCGCCTGTTCGTGCGCGGCGTCCAAGTCGTCGACGTAGAGGTCGAGATGGACTTGCTGTGGCGTGCCGTCAGGCCAATCGGGCGGCACATGGTTCGGCGCGAACTGGACGCCGAGCTGCCAGTCACCGTCGACCCAGATGTTGCGCCAACGGTCGCCGCCGTCCACGGTGCCACCCAGCATCCCGGCCCAGAACGTGCTCTCCGCATCGAGGTCCGCGGCGTCGAAGACGATCATCCGATGCCTGATCTTCATGAAATCGCACCTCTCTCCCTCGTGGTGGGCGAAGAACGCCTCGAAACGCGTATCTTGAAGGCTGCTCGACGTGTCTACGCCAGTCGATGTCACAGCCACCGCAAGAGGCTAGTGGGCCGAACGACCGAATCCCGGCCAACACGCGTCGGCGCCTGGAGTTGGTCGAGGTCGTCGCGTTGGTCGGCGGTAAAGCCCCGGTGATGCTCCGAGAAGGTGCCGAGCCCGAGCCCGAGCGCAGCCACACCGGCGTTTCGGTCGCGAGCAAGGTCGGCTGTTGCAACCGTTGCCGGCGACACCACTCGTGGCTTCGCCAAGCTGAGCGAGCTGGCTGGCGGATCCCTGGTGAGCTGTCGGTGTCAGCCTGTGGCTAGCCGGTTCGGTGGAGCCCTCCGGATGCGGGACAGGATGCGGGAGAAGGGCCGAGCCGTGGACGCCGCCCTTGTTGCTGCTCTTTGTGTCGGTGACTTGGCTGTGGCTGATCGGGGGTCCCGCTATCGGCCCTGTCTGGTGGGCGGAAAGGCTGTGACCCTCGCGGTCGCGCACACGGCCGTTGTGGATGCTCAGGACTGTTCCGGCGCAGGATTCGGTGGCGTCGGTGATGGTGGCGGTGTCGCGCACGGCCGGGGTCATTCGCGTCGGTGGTAGATGTTGCGGCGTGGCTTGCGTTCGCTGTCCACGTAGTGCGGTGGGATGAACTCCGGCAGCCCGTCGGCGGCGATCCGCACCTGCCAATCCTCCTGGTGGATGAGGCGGTGGTGGAAGCGGCACAGGAGCACACCGTTGTCCAGCGAGGTCGACCCGCCGTCTGTCCAATGTATTATGTGATGGCAGTCGCACCACTTCGCCGGCCGGTCACACGACGGAAACGCGCAGCCACGGTCACGCACGATGATCGCGCGGCGCAGCGGTCCGTCGAACAGTCGGCGGGAGCGGCCGGCGTCCAACACCTGACTCTGCCCACCCAGCACGAACGGGATCAGGCGGGCGTCGCACGCCCACCGGCGCACCTGCTCCGGGCTCAGCCGCTCACCGGTGTCCAACTGGCCGATACCCACCTGCTGCCGCAGGAGGTCCCAGTCCACGACGATCGCCACGTGCGCGTGTTCGCCGCCTTGTTCGGGTAGGTCGCCAGCGTCCATCGCCCGCTGGCACACGTCGGTCAACGCGTCGGCGCGGCGTTGGGTGGCGGTGCGGTCGTCTTCGGGTAGCGGCTTGCAGAGCGGGTCGAGGGCGTTGTTGACGATCGCGGCGGCTTCGGCCGGTAGCCATCCGGAGATCCGGTAGCGGCCGTCGCCGTTGTTGGAGAGGTTGAACGCTTTGGTCTGCCCGGCCCGCTTCTCCTCCCTGCGTAGCGCCTCCTCATCCACGCGATCAGCGATGTCGGGGGCGATGCGGTGCAGGATCGTGGGTGCCATCTCCCGCAACGTCTTCGGGTCGAAGCCGGCTTCATCCGCCCAGCCGATCATGATCTGCTCGGCGAGGTCGGTCAGGTCGGGGTCGAGGTCGTCGGGCAGTTGCCGCAGTTGCTGGGCGATCACCTGCGCCTGCTCGCTGTTGACGGCGCCTTTGGACAGGGCGGCGTCCAGACCGGGGTGTTGGTCGAGTTCTTTGGCGAGGGT
>JBBEWH010000326.1:0-3347 GCA_037414955.1 Actinomycetes bacterium KLBMP 9797 | reverse complement strand
GGACGGTCCCGGATGGACTTCATGTTCGTCGACTGCTTCAGGGCGCCGTCACGAGATCGGCCCCGGCCGCGACGCCGGCGATAGGTTCGGCCGGTACGCAGATTCGCGGGATCTGGCTGGAGGACGAGGCCGTGATATACCGCCTCGTAGATCGTTTCGGCGCACAGCTGCCACCCTCGCCGTCGCGGGTATCGCCGTCGCAGCCACCGGCTGATCTGCGCTGGCGACCATGCACAACGCAGCTTGCTGGCGACCGCCTCTCGTAGTGCCGGGTCGGTCGCCAACCGCCGGGTCTTCGGCCGCTGGCGACGCAGATGAGCCTGGTTATGGGCATACCACGGCTGATAACGCCCGTCGGGTTTGCGGTTGCGAGCGATCTCCCGATACACGCTCTGGTAGCTCTTGCCGATCCGGGCCGCGATCGCTTTTACCCGTTCACCGCGTTCGAGGCCGTCGGCGATCTCGATCCGGTCGTCCTGGCTGAGATACCGCCCGCTGATCGGGGTCTCGACATAGCTCACGCTGCCAGCGTCGATGAACCACAACGATCCACAACTCAGCGACACACCCACCTCAGCGGCCGCTCGTGCGCCCCGCATCCCCGTTCTGATCAGCTCGAAGTACCGGCGTTTGACGTCCAACGACATCTTGTTCGGCGCGTATCTGGGCATGCGAACCTCGTCTCATCAAAATTCGCAACGACCAGTAGAACCTGAGGGGTGTATCCAGTGGTGTTCCTGGACGCGATCAACGTCAAGATCCGCGACGGGAAAGTCGCCAACCGGCCCATCTACGTGGCCCTGGCGGTCACCGCCGAGGGCACCCGCGACATCCTCGGGCTGTGGGCCGGCGACGGCGGCGAGGGTGCCAAGTTCTGGCTGAACGTGTGCACCGAGCTCAAGAACCGCGGCGTGGAGGATGTGCTGATGGCCGTCTGCGACGGCCTCACCGGGCTGCCGGATGCCATCAACACGGTGTGGTCCGAGACCGTGGTGCAGACCTGCGTGGTGCACCTGCTGCGCAACTCGTTCAAGTACGCGTCCCGCCAGCACTGGGACGCGATCGCGAAAGCGCTCAAGCCGGTGTACAGCGCACCGACGGTGGGCGCCGCCGAGCAACGCTTCCTCGAGTTCGCCGAGGCGTGGGGCGACAGGTATCCGGCGATCGTCAGGTTGTGGGAGAACGCCTGGGCCGAGTTCGTGCCGTTCCTGACCTTCGACGCTGAGATCCGCAAGGTCGTCTGCTCGACCAACGCGATCGAAAGCGTGAACGCCCGCATCCGCCGGGCCGTGCGAGCTCGCGGGCACTTCCCGAACGAGCAAGCCGCCCTCAAATGCGTCTACCTCGCCGTCATGGCATTGGACCCGACCGGCACCGGACGCCGCCGCTGGATCACCCGCTGGAAACCCGCCCTCAACGCCTTCGACCTCGCCTTCGAAGGCCGCCTGTCCGCAGGCCGCAACTAACCCCTCAACAAGATCCAGTTACACCGTTTTCTTGACAGACCCAACTGGCCGGCATGTGGGGTACGAGTCCTGGCTTGACCGTGACCAAGTGATGCTGCTGGACTGGGGCTCCCCCCGGGATGTGGACACCGGGTTATGCCGCGATCTGTTGCACAGTAACCGATCGGAGGCGTTGTTCGTAGTCGGCGGGGCTGAGGTAGCCGAGGGCTGAGTGCCGGCGGCGGTGGTTGTAGAAGGCGATCCAGCGGAAGATGTCGCGGCGAGCGTCGGCTTCGCTAGCCCCTGTTCGGTGGTCGACGTCGAGTTCCCGCTTGAGGGTGGCGAAGAACGATTCGGCCAGGGCGTTGTCGTACGACGAGCCGATCCGGCCCATCGAGCGGTGTACGCCATGCTCGGCGCAGGCGTCGGCGAACTCGGTGCTGGTGTACTGCCCGGATTCAACTGGTCGTCGCAACACCGGTGCTTTGAAGTGAGAGTAGCTGTTCGTTCATAGCTTCGGCGGGTGTCTTCCAGCCGAGTGTCTTGCGTGGCCGGCTGTTGAGTGTGGCGGCTACGGCGTCGAGGTCGTCGCGATTCCAGCGAGCCAGGTCGGTGCCTTTGGGGAAGTACTGGCGTAGCAGGCCGTTGGTGTTCTCGTTCGTGCCGCGTTGCCAGGGGCTGTGCGGGTCGGCGAAGTAGACCCGAACGCCGGTGTCGATCGTCAGCGTGGCGTGCTGGGCGAGCTCTTTCCCACGATCCCAGGTCAGCGTCTGACGCAGCTGGGCGGGCAGGATGGTGATCGTTGCCGCGATCGCATCGCGGACGGCCTCGGCACCGTGACCGGCCAGTGCCGGGCCGTTCTTCACCCGTGAGTTGACGCCGTAGCCTTCCATGCGGGGCAGGTGCAGCAGCATTGTGAAGCGGGTCGTTCGCTCGACGAGCGTGCCGATAGCGGACTTGTCCAGCCCGATGATGAGGTCTCCCTCCCAGTGGCCCGAGACGGCGCGGTCGTCGACCTCGGCGGGGCGGGCGCTAAGCATCACCTCGGGGGTGACCATGCCGTCGCGACGCTGCCGGGCTCGAGCGCGTGGCACCCGCAGTGCGCGGCCGGTGCGCAGGCAGGCGACCAGGTCACGCTTCAACGCGCCCCGCCCTTGGATGAACAGGGCCTGGTAGATCGCCTCATGCGAGATGCGCATGGAGTCATCATCCGGGAAGTCAAGCCTGAGCCGGTGAGAGATTTGCGCCGGGCTCCACGCGTTCGCCCATCGCCGGTCCTGACGCCGCGGCTTGTTCCGCCCCTTCCACGCTGTCGCCTTCGGCCCCGACAGCGGCGTGCCATCCAGCCGGCGAACCTGGCCTGAGAGCCGCTCCTGCACGTACTCGCGCAACCGATTGTTGGTGACAAGCTTCGCCGCCTTGGGACGCCGCGCAAGCAGCTCCGCCTTCCACTGCGCGACCGACGCCCGGTAGTCAAGCTTCCCTCCCCGGGTTGCCGCATTGCGACGCAGCTCCCGAGAGATGGTCGAGGGGTCACGGCCCAACCGGCGGGCGATCTCCCGCACCCCGAGGCCCTGGCCTCTCAGCACGGCGATCTCTTCCCGCTCCGGGAACGACAGATACCGGCCCGTGAGCGGGCGGACCATAAACAGAGGCATGCCGCCACGCTCCCGGAACCACCGGCTCCCAACTGCTTGCGACACGCCGACCGCGACCGCGGCGTCCTCGCTGGTGAGTCCCTTGGCGATCTCACACCAAAACAAACGCTCGACATCCCGCCGAAGCGCCGGCGCCCCCGGCGACTTCATCGGCGACCTGCCCGTCAACGCCTTCATCCATCCCGCCGGCCGGCCCATCGACACCTCCATACTCGAGGTGTTGCGACGACCAGTTGAACTCGCC
>JBBEWH010000325.1:0-2500 GCA_037414955.1 Actinomycetes bacterium KLBMP 9797 | reverse complement strand
GCGGCACGCCTTGATCATTGAGATTGTGGATCAACGCTGGAACAGCGGATTCATGTCCGTTGCAATCCCGGTTCAAGTGCGCGATGCGAGCATCTGCGCGTCTCGAACGTAACGGGAGGAAAACGGAATGCGAAATATGGTGAGAAGGCTGGCCGCGGTGGTGCTCGTGCCGCTGGCCCTACTCGTCGGCCCGGTCGCGGCGGCACCGGCGGTGGCGACCGCATCGGCGGCGCAGCCGGCGTCTCCGGGAGACCCGCCGCTGGCCGGGTATCCCGGCCTGGCGCCGCGTGAGGCGCCACGGACTTTCGCCGTGGACACCACACCCACGCCGTGCGCGAACAACGGCGACGACAAGACGGTGACCCGCAGCCAGGTCCTCACCCGGGCACGGAGTTGGGTCACGGTCGTCGTCCCGTACAGCCAGCTGCGGTGCTATCGCAACTCGTACGGTGACTACCGGACGGACTGCTCCGGGTTCATCTCGATGGCGTGGGGCCTTGGCGGGTCCGGCAGCGCGTTCTGGACCGGCAACCTGATGGACCGGGCGTTCCAGATCTCCCGCTCCGCGCTGAAGCCGGGAGATGCGCTCCTGCGGCACACCGGCGACCCGAGCCAGAACCATGTGGCGCTGTTCGTCCAGTGGGCCGACTCCGCTCGCACCCAGCCGGTCGTCATGGAGCAGACCGGCAGCGCGGACACCATCCAGCGCACCTGGTCCGAGAGCAACGCCAGTCTCTACAGCCCGATCCGCTATGACAACATCGTCGACGACCCCGAGCCGGATCCGCAGGCGTCGGTGGTCCGGTCGGGTGACTTCACCGGTGACTCGCGGAGCGATGTCGCGGCCCAGTTCGCCGATGGTGAGTTGCGGGCGTGGCGGTCGACGGGTGACCTGACTCAGGATCAGCTCTTGGCGCCGGGCAGTGGGGTGCGTATCGGGACCGGGTGGACCATGGGCACTGTGCAGCGCGTCGTGGTGGGTGATTTCACCGGGGACGGTAGGGATGACATCGTCGGGCAGTTCGCCGATGGTGAGCTGCGGGCGTGGCGGTCGACCGGTGACCTGACTCAGGATCAGCTTCTGGCGCCGGGCAGTGGGGTGCGTATCGGCACGGGTTGGACGACCGGCAATGTGCAGCGGATTCTGGTGGGTGATTTCACCGGCGATGGTAAGGATGACCTCGCGGGGCAGTTCGCCGACGGTGAGTTGCGGGTCTGGCGGTCGACGGGTGACCTGACTCAGGACCAGCTCTTGGCGCCGGGCAGCGGGGTTCGTATCGGCACCGGTTGGACGACCGGCAATGTGCGGCGCGTCGTGGTGGGTGATTTCACCGGGGACGGTAAGGATGACATCGTCGGGCAGTTCGCCGATGGTGAGTTGCGGGCGTGGCGGTCGACGGGTGATCTGACCCAGGATCAGCTCCTCGCGCCCGGCAGTGGGGTTCGTATCGGCACCGGGTGGACGGCGGGCAACGTGCAGCGGATCCTGGTCGGTGACTTCACCGGAGACGGTAAGGATGACATCGTCGGGCAGTTCGCCGACGGTGAGTTGCGGGCGTGGCGGTCCACGGGTGACCTGACTCAGGACCAGCTCCTGTCGCCGGGCAACGGCGTGCGCATCGGCACCGGCTGGACGACCAGCAACGTGCAGCGGATCCTGGTGGGTGATTTCACCGGAGACGGCAAGAGCGACCTCGCCGGGCAGTTCGCCGATGGTGAGCTGCGGGCGTGGCGATCGACGGGTGACCTGACCCAGGATCAGCTCCTGGCACCGGGCAGCGGGGTGCGTATCGGCACCGGCTGGACCACCGGCAACGTCCACCGCATCCTCTGACCCGGTTGGAGCCTCGCATGAGAATCGAACCACTGCGCGGCCTGGCCGCCGTGGCACTGGCAGCGGCCGCCGGCCTCGCCCTGGCCACACCGGCACGCGCCGCCGACCCGATCGACCCGGCCGACGCGCTCACCGGTCCTCCCGTGCCCGCCGAACTGGCCGCGTCGATCGCGTACGCGCCGTGCGTGCCGGGCGGACCGACCAGTGGCGACGCGGCCATCGCGAACCAGGTCCGGCCGCACATGAACGGTAACCGGCTCGGCGGCGCCGTCGACGCCTACAACATCTCCTGCGCCCGCATCATCACCGCCACCACGCGGGATCGTGGGCTGGCCAAGCGAGCCGCGGTGATCGCGGTGACCACGGCGATCACCGAAAGCACGCTGCACAACTACATCGAAGCCGTCGACCACGACAGTCTCGGCCTGTTCCAGCAGCGGCCGTCCCAGGGCTGGGGAACCCCCGCCCAGGTCACGGATCCGGTCTACGCGACCAACGCGTTTCTGAGCGCGATGCTGCGCAAGTTTCCCGACGACAGGTGGATGACCGGCGACATCGGCGCCATCTGCCAGGCCGTGCAGGTCTCGGCCGTACCGGACGCCTACGGCCACGAGGTGCACGACGCCGGCCTCATCGTCGACGCGCTGTGGAACCCGGTGCGGCCAG
>JBBEWH010000324.1:0-938 GCA_037414955.1 Actinomycetes bacterium KLBMP 9797 | reverse complement strand
GACTTCACCGGTGACTCGCGGAGCGATGTCGCGGCCCAGTTCGCCGATGGTGAGTTGCGGGCGTGGCGGTCGACGGGTGACCTGACTCAGGATCAGCTTCTGGCGCCCGGGAGTGGGGTGCGTATCGGCACCGGGTGGACCACGAGCACTGTGCAGCGCGTCGTGGTGGGTGATTTCACCGGGGACGGTAGGGATGACATCGTCGGGCAGTTCGCCGATGGTGAGCTGCGGGCGTGGCGGTCGACCGGTGACCTGACTCAGGATCAGCTTCTGGCGCCGGGCAGTGGGGTGCGTATCGGCACGGGTTGGACGACCGGCAACGTGCAGCGGATCCTGGTGGGTGATTTCACCGGAGACGGCAAGAGCGACCTCGCCGGGCAGTTCGCCGATGGTGAGTTGCGGGTCTGGCGGTCGACCGGTGACCTGACCCAGGACCAGCTCCTGGCGCCCGGCAACGGCGTGCGCATCGGCACCGGCTGGACGACCGGCAATGTGCAGCGGATCCTGGTGGGTGATTTCACCGGCGATGGCAGGGATGACATCGTCGGGCAGTTCGCCGATGGTGAGCTGCGGGCGTGGCGGTCGACCGGCATCCTCAACGACAACCAACTCCTGGCGCCCGGCAGCGGCGTGCGCATCGGCACCGGCTGGACGACGGGCACTGTGCAGCGCATTGTGGTGGGCGATTTCACTGGGGACGGTAGGGATGACCTCGCCGGCCAGTTCGCCGATGGTGAGCTGCGGGCGTGGCGGTCGACCGGTGACCTGACTCAGGACCAGCTCCTGGCGCCCGGCAACGGCGTCCGCATCGGCACCGGGTGGACAACCAGCAGTGTGCAGCGGATCCTGGTCGGTGATTTCACCGGAGACGGCAAGGATGACCTCGCCGGCCAGTTCGCCGATGGTGAGCTGCGGGCGTGGCGGTCGACCGGTGACCT
>JBBEWH010000323.1:0-3653 GCA_037414955.1 Actinomycetes bacterium KLBMP 9797 | reverse complement strand
AACTACACGTCGTTTCGGTTCAGCACTCGGTTGTCCGACAACGGAATCCTCGCTTCGATGGGGTCCACAGGGGACAGTTACGACAACGCGTTGATGGAGAACTTCTGGTCGACGCTCAAGACCGAGCTGGTCTACCGGGCATCGTGGCACACCCGGGAGGAGGCCGAGAACGCGCTGTTCGCCTACATCGACGGCTGGTACAACACCCGCCGCATCCAAGCCGGCCTGGGCGACCGCAGTCCCGACGAGTACGAGGCCGACTGGTATACCGCTAACATCGATCAGCCCGATCCACCCGGCACCACCCTGGAGCCAGCCGGCGCCAGGTAACGAGCGCTCCGCGAAAGCGGGGGTGGCTCACCCTGTCCGTGAACTACTGGCTGCCCGTGACATGGGGGCGCTCTTCCGCTTCCTGAAGACGCGTGGTTGGAGCCGCGCGGCCCTCGCGGCCGCCACCGGACTGACCGAGACTCGGGTGCGGGCGGTGGCGCAAGGCAAGCAGCAGATCACCTCGTACGACGTGCTCGAGCGGATCGCGTCCGGCCTGAAGATAGAACGGGGGTTGCTGGGGCTCGCTTACATCAAGCCCACGCCTGACAACGATCCCACGGCCCGGGTGGTCAATCCGGCGGTTGCCACGCCGACGCTTCCGATACTTCGGCGGTTGGCTGATGGGCCAGTCCCGACCGCGGGCTGCGACGTATCGAACGATCCGGACCATGTGGCTGCCGTGCAGTCGTTCCGTGCGGCAGATCGACAGGTCGGCGGCGGGCACCTCTACGCCACGGTGGTCAAGTACCTGCATACCGAAGTGGCATCGCACCTGTTCTCAGGCGAGCAGGAAGACGACAGCCAGCAGTCGTTTACGGCCGCGGCCGCGTTGACCGAGATGGTGGGGTGGATGGCTCATGACGCTGGTCGTGATGGAGCGGCTGAGCGGCATTTCGCCCGCTCGCTAGATCTGGCGTCGCTGAGCGGCGAACACCATCTCGGTGTCCAGGTGCTGGCAAGTCTCAGCCACCTGGCGAACCACCTGAACCGCCCCCACGAGGCGATCCGATACGCCAAGCGAGGCGGCGACGCGTTGGCGAGCGGACCGAAGCACCCTCAGTTGCAGGCCCGGTTGCTGGCGATGCAGGCCCGCGGCTTCGCGGCGCTTCAGCAGCCGGCACAGGCAGTGCAGCTCCTACACCGGGCCGAAGCCGCGCTTACCGCCACGCCGGACGCAGAGCCATCGCCTTGGATCAGCCCTTTCGATGAGGGTTCGCTGGCGAGCGAGGCGGCGCGCTGCCTGCAGCGGCTCGGCGACCTCCACGAAGCGCAACAACAGGCCGATAGGATCATTATCCTGCGACGCGCGGACCGAGCGCGCAGCCGGGCACTCGGACAACTCATACTCGTGACGCTCCTGGTTGCCCAGGGCAAGCCAGACGAGGCGTGCGTCGTAGCGCAGGAAGCGCTCAACATCACGCAGCAGCTCGGGTCCCGTCTGGTTGGCCAGCAGCTACTTGATCTTCAGCCGCTTCTCGCGCCCTACCGCGGTACGGCCGTGGTGGACGATTTCCTGTCCCGGCTATCGGAGACGCTGCGCGCACGTATCTGGCTCTATGACTGGTTCGCGGGCGGACGAGGCAGGTGGCCCGCAGGTCAGGAGGGAGCGTGAGCGCGGACGCTCCACTGTATGAGCGTGATCCGGAGGCATGGCGGCTCCATCTGGCTGAGGGCAACGCCAAACAGCCACGCAAGCGAGTGAGCGCGGACGTCCTCGTCCGTGACCACAGTGGACGCCTATTGCTTGTCGATCCGAGGTACAAACCGGACTGGGACACCCCTGGTGGCATGGCAGAAGCCAATGAGCCGCCCCATCGCGCCGCACAGCGGGAACTACGAGAAGAGCTTGGGCTCGATCTCAAGATGGGCGTGCTGCTCTGCGTCGACTGGGTATCACCCCACGGCCAGTGGGACGACCTCCTGGCGTTCGTCTTCGACGGTGGGGAGCTGACGAGGGAGCAGGTCGCCAGCCTCGAACTGCGCGACGGCGAACTTGCCGCCTTCAAGTTCTGCACTGAGGCTCAGGCGCGACAACGCCTGCGACCGTATGTTTGGCGACGCGTCACGGCAGCGCTACAAGCGCTCCAGACCGGACAGGTGCAGTACCTCGAAGACGGATACATGATCGGCTCAGCCTATTGACCATCGCCGGTCGAGACGAGCCCGGACGTGTCGACGAGGACGAGCGTCCGCCCCGGCAAGCTCGGGATGTTGTTCAGGCTGTGGCCGAGCGCCTGCTCCAGCGGGTACCCCCACCGCAGTGACGGCGCCGCCCGGTAAGCGGACAGAAACCGGGCGTTGGCTTTCATATTGCTGAAGTACTGGCCGTTGAGGCCGTGGCTGACTTGGCATGCGGCGCCCCTTTCTGACGACTCGATCGACGCGCACGCTAGGACGCACAAGCTGCTCCATACAGCCGAGCAACGCATCCTCATCCGATGGTGTGGTTCGCCGACCAACGGTTCATTGTTCTGCCGCCGAAAGCATGCGCTCAGGCGGAGCGCGCCGGTGTGGTGAAGCTCCTGGCGGTCTTTCACGGGACGAGCTGAAGCCGCACTGCGCCGTCGTACGGGCAGCACGAGCGTCCGGCTCTGCCCTGTCCACTGCGCGGGCACGAGGTACAGCCGCCCGTCGGCCTCCAGGAGCAGGCGCAGACCCTGGTAGCGGTATTGGTACTCGGCGGGCGCGGCACCGGTGATCGGCGTCTCCCGCACGCCGGGAGGCGGGTCGGTCAGCCGCTCCCGGGTATCGATCACGACCTCGGGACGGTCCGGCAGGCGTACAGCGTCGTCGTATGCCCGGCCCAAACCGAACGCCCAGGCGAAGCTGTTGGCCGCCCAGAAGAGGCCTGCGACCAGGAGGCCACCGACGCCCACTAGCGCGGCGCGCCGTACGCGTACAGCCGGTGCGCTTTCGTACCAGGCCAGCGCCGGCGCGCTGGCCCGGTGGCGGATCATGTGCCCGCCGATCCAGACCCCGTACGCGACGAGGCACGGGCCGAGCGCGAGGGTCAGCGGTGTCGTGCCGGGCACTTCGGTGCTGGAGACCCGCACGTGGAGGAGCCCGACTAAGGGGTGTCTCAGATGGACGGTGGGGTAGCTACGGCATGATCTTCGTTTCGTGAGCGATGACATGATCCGTACCTGGGCGCCGGACGACTTTTGGCAGGCGGCCCAGCCGCTGATCCCGATCCCCGCGGCCCGGCCACAGGGCGGCGGCAAACGCCGCGCGGATGATCGAGCGATCCTGGCCGCGATCGTGTACCTGGTCCAGGCCGGCTGCTCCTGGCGCAAGCTACCAGCGGCGTTGTTCGGCGTCAGCCGAGCCACCACACATCGCCGGTTCACCGAATGGACCAAATCTGGGCTGTGGGAACGACTGCACCAACAGTTCCTACACCGATTGAACGTGATCAGCGAGATCGACTGGTCCCGAGCCGTGGTCGACTCCATCGCCGTACGAGCGACAAAAAGGGGGATGCCACCGGGCCAAACCCTGTCGACCGCGGCAAACCGGGCTCAAAGATCCACGTGATGTGCGACCGGAACGGCGTACCGCTCACCGTCCTGATCTCCGCCGCGAACGTGCACGACTCCCAGCTC
>JBBEWH010000322.1:0-3655 GCA_037414955.1 Actinomycetes bacterium KLBMP 9797 | reverse complement strand
GGAAACATCGACTGGACCGCACTAGAGGAACCACCCGACCACCACGGCGAAGGTGACGACAGTGTCGACCCCGACCACGCCGACCTCACCACCCTCTGGGCCGCCGGCTTCGACCACCTACCCACCAGCCGACCACCAACAACCCCACCACCACCCCACCACCAATCACCCGGCAACGAACCCGAACACCCAGGCCCGTCGCCAACCAACACCGACACCCACGGCGACACCCCCGACCGCACCCCACCACGGCCGCCGCAACCACAGGCAACGCCACCAGCAGGTCCAACCCCGCCGCCGGTGCCGGCCGGGGCGCTGCCCGGACCGCGCCGCGGCGTCGTCGATCTGCAGATCTCGCTGACCACCCTGATCGGACTGACCAACCACCCCGGCGAACTGGCCGGGTTCGGCCCCGTCATCGCCGACATCGCCCGCCACGTCGTCGCCGAGAACCCCGACCTCACCTGGCGCTACTCGGTATACGACGAAACCGGCATCCTCATGAGTCACGGGATCACCCGACGCCGCCCCACCGCCCACGACGCCGCCTACATCAACGCCCGCGACCGCACCTGCAGAGCACCCGGCTGCCGCATGCCCGCACACCGCTGCGAAATCGACCACACCGCCGACTGGGCCAAAACCCGCAACACCAGCCGCGCCAACCTCGCCAATTTGTGCAGCCGGGACCACCACTTCAAGCATCTCCCCGGCACCGATCTGATCCAACTCGACGACGGCATCCTGGCCTGGAAAACCCCACTCGGCCAACACATCACCACCCACCCACCCACCTACTTCGACAACTAAACCGCTGTCCCAGATGGACGATGGGATAGCTCCGGCACGATCTTCGTTTTGTGAGCGAGGACATGATCCGTACCTGCGCACCAGACGACTTCTGGCAGGCCGCCCAACCACTGATCCCCATCCCCGCAGCCGGACACAGGGCGGCGGCAAACGCCGCGTCGATGACCGAGCCGTCCTTGCCGCGATTGTGTACCTGGTCCAGGCCGGCAGCTCCAGGCACAAACTACGCGCCGCGTTGTTCGGCGTCAGCCGGGCCACCACACATCGCCGGTTCACCGAATGGACCAAATCTGGGCTGTGGGAACGGCTGCACCAACAGTTCCCGCAGCGGCTGAACGTGAGCAGCGAGATCGACTGGGTCCCGAGCCGTGGTCGACTCCATCGCCGTACGAGCGACAAAAAAGGGGGGATGCCACCGGGCCAAACCCTGTCGACCGCGGCAGACCGGGCTCAAAGATCCACGTGACGTGAGACCGGAACGGCGTACCGCTCACCGTCCTGATCTCCGCCGCGAACGTGCACGACTCCCAGCTCATGCTGCCCCTGCTCGACTCATCGCCCCGATCCCCGGCCGGCGTGGCCAACCCCGCCACCGCCCCGACAAGCCGCACGCGGACAAGGCCTACGACCAACGCACCCTCGCGGTGAGGTCAGCCGACGCGGGACAGCCGACGCCGGATCGCCCGCAAAGGCAGTCGACTCCTCGCACAAGCTCGGCCGGCACCGCTGGATCGTGGAGGCGTGCCTGGCCTGGCCGATGAACAACCGCCGCCTGGTCCGCCGCCACGAAACGCAAAGCCGAACACGCTGCGGAGGTGACCAGCATGCGTCTCAACGACAAGGCCGCCCGAGCCCTCGAATTCCCCGTCGATACGGTCACCGACCGCACCGCAGTGGACCCCGGAGAGCTCGGCCGGAGGTTGACTGCCGGCGGCCTTGCCCGTGACGAGCGTGGGGGACTGTTCGTCCCAGGACTGTCGTTCGCCGTTCCCGACTTCCTAGACCTCACACACCGGGAATGCCAGCGCAACAGTTGGCACCTGGATGACCATCCGGACGTCCACGTCGATGGGTGTGGATAGCCGCGTAGGGTGCCGTCGCCGCCGCGGTAGCCCAGGGCGGCGATCTCCTGGTAGAGGGTGGTGGCGCAGGTGCGGTCTGCGTTCCACCGTTGGAGCGGGTAGTCGGTAGACTTGTCCAGAATGGACTGTCGGCTACCGACCCGGGCCTTGCCCAGCACAGGTCTTCGACGCTGGTGGCCAGGGCGAACTCCCGGGCCAGACCGAGCAAGCGGCCGATGGCCGATGCCCTTGCCCGCGGCGATCAGGGCCTTGACCTGCTCGTATCGGGCTTTGGTGCGTTCGACCAGCTTGCTCCGCTCGGCATGTTCGGTGGCCGTATCGGCGGCTACCTGCTCCAGGTCCAGTGCCGGACCGGACGCGGGCGTGGTGGCGGGCCACCGTCTTCTCGACGTGTTCGCCGAGGTTGTGCATAAACGCCTGCGATCCGCGGCTTGGATCGCGGCCCGGGTGCGCCGGTGCGGGCGCCGTCCGCTGGCGACGTCGGATAGCTTCAGAGGCTTGGCATCAGGTCGCGGCCGTCTCGAGGCGCTCGCCACGCAGGCCCACGCAGTCCAGGGCCCAGAAGGCGTCGGAGTACACGAAGGTGCCCGTCATCCATTCCTCGTACGAGGTGAGTTTGGCGACCTGAAAGGCGCCGGGCGGGTAGCGCAGTGTGGGCGGACGAAAGCCCACCTTCGTGGCGTCGGCGAAGCCACGCTTACCGTAGTAGTGCGGTGAGCCCTCCAGGAACACCAAAGGGATGCCCCGACTGTCGGCTCCCGCGAGGGCGTGCGCCACAAGTCGAGTGCCGATTCCTTGGCCTTGGAACTCCGGCAGCACCCCCAGTGGCGACAGCGACATCACGTCCACGAGCCGGGGCAGGGCGTCCAACCGGCAGGCACTGAGCATCACGTGGCCGACCACCCGCTCGCCGACGGCAGCGACCAGCGACAACGGCGCCAGCGATGGTTGAGCAGCGCGCAGCGTGTCGACAAGCGCAGGAACTCGTTCGCTGTCGCCGAATGCCTGCGTGTGAACTTCCCGCACAGCCTCGTGATCATCGGCCCGTTCTTGCCGGACCACCAGCTCAACCCATCCGCCCTGAAGGTCGCCCCTTGGAGTCACGGCGCCAGGCTAGCCCTGGAACGATCAGCACGCGACGCGATTAACGCAGGTCGCAATCCTGACGATTCAAACTCGGGAAGGGCCGGAAGTCGGGGTCGGTGATGAAGATCCAGGAACGGTCGGGTGACCGTGGGCGCCCAGGTCCATCAAACGCTGAACGAGCCGTCCGACCCGCCGATCCGCAGGATCTCCTCCAGCGGATACGGGGTCTGCCTGCTCTCCTGTTGGAACCTGCGGTAGAAGTCCGTCATCACCGCGGCGAGCGGGGCGTGTCGGGTGAGGATCGCCGCGACCGCTGGTGAGCCACCCCCGCTTTCGCGGAGCGCTCGTTACCTGGCGCCGGCTGGCTCCAGGGTGGTGCCGGGTGGATCGGGCTGATCGATGTTAGCGGTATACCAGTCGGCCTCGTACTCGTCGGGACTGCGGTCGCCCAGGCCGGCTTGGATGCGGCGGGTGTTGTACCAGCCGTCGATGTAGGCGAACAGCGCGTTCTCGGCCTCCTCCCGGGTGTGCCACGATGCCCGGTAGACCAGCTCGGTCTTGAGCGTCGACCAGAAGTTCTCCATCAACGCGTTGTCGTAACTGTCCCCTGTGGACCCCATCGAAGCGAGGATTCCGTTGTCGGACAACCGAGTGCTGAACCGAAACGACGTGTAGTT
>JBBEWH010000321.1:0-3951 GCA_037414955.1 Actinomycetes bacterium KLBMP 9797 | reverse complement strand
ACGCCTTGATCATGGGAGGTTCAGTCCACCAGGTCCGAATCGGACACCACGAAGACCTTTTCGCCGTCCGGCCGGCTGGTGACCTGCCAGGTGTCGCGCCAGTGACTGATGCGGCTCTCATCCTGGTACTCGATCCACACCATCTCCACCGCCTGCCAGGCGTCCGCGCCGGCGGGCAGGGCCAGGTCCACAGTGACCTCCGTGCCGGGTGCCAGGTGCGCCACCAGCTCGGTGACGGGGCCGCGGTCGGATAGAAGCCACACCGCGATGATCTCGACGGCGCTGCGTTCGCCCGAGCACCGCACGACGCCGTGCGTGCCACTCAGACTCGGCTGGAGCCGCGGCCGCGCGGTCCGCGCCAGCGCCTCCCGGGAGCGCCGGGCGGTCGCGCCGCTCTCGGCCGCCGCGCGCATCGAGCCCACCGCGGCGACGGCGGCGAATCCGGCGGCGGCCACCGCGCCGGCCGCCGAAAGCGCACCGATCAGCGCGGCATCGTCCTTCACCGCGATGAACCCCGCGAACAGAACCACCAGTGCGACGACCACGAGCGCGTACGTCGCGAAGATCCGTTGCCGAGACACCCGCAGACGGTACCGGACCGCCAGCCGGCCCTCGCCGCGCCCATGATCAGGACGTCCGTCGCCGTTGCTCTCAGGGCCGTCCGTTCGCGCGGGTCCCGCCGCGCCGCGTCGATCAAGAAGAACCCCGCCGATCAAGGGCTCGCGCACCGGGATCGCCAGATCAAACCACGTGCCTGAGCCCTTGATCGGCGGGCGGGGTGGTGGCTAGGGCTTCGGCGGCGGCCAGGTCGTAGTCGCCGTGGTCGGTGCCGAGGCCCTGGGCGACCAGCGCCGCCACGGCGCAGCCGAGCGCGGCGGCCGCCCGGGCGTCCCGCCCGAGCGCGATGCCGCGCAGGAAGCCGGCGGAGAACGCGTCACCGCAGCCGGTGGTGTCGACCACCTCGACGGGGTACGCCGGCACGGCGGTCACCCCCTTCGCGTCCACGACCAGCGCCCCGTCGGCGCCGGCGGTGGCGGCGACGCAGCCGGCGCCCCGGTCCAGCAGCGCCTGGCAGCCGGCGGCCAGGTCGGCGGCGCCGGTGAAGCCGCGCACCTGCTCGTCGTTGGGCAGCAGGTAGTCCACGTGCGGCAGGGCCGGCGCGATCCACTCGAACAGCCCGGGGTCGCCGGGCGCGAGGATGTCGACCGACGTGACGGCGCCGTGCTCGCGGGCGAACGACAGGATCCGCCCCGCCGCCTCACCGCCCATGAACTCGGGACCGCCCACGTGCACGTGGCTGGCCTCGGCGAGGGCGTCCCAGGGCGCGGCGTCCGGCCCGTACAGCGCGTTGGCGCCGATCACGTGGAAGGCGGGGCGCGACCCGTCGGTGCGGATCGGCAGCACGCTGCCGGACGTCGGGATCCCGTCGACCCGGACCAGCAGCGAGGTGTCCACGCCGGCGCGGTCGAGCAGCATGACCAGCATGTCGCCGGCGGCGTCGGCGCCGATCGCGCCGGCCGTGCGCACCCGCGCCCCGAGCTTCGCGAGGACGAGCGCGGTGCCACCGGCCGCGCCAGCCGCACTGATCTTGATCTGCTCGACCAGCTGCGCGCCCTGCCCATCCGGGATGGACTCCACCGGATGTACCAGCACATCCAGCACGTGGGTGCCGAGAGTCACCGCTTTCATGCGCGAGACGCTAGCCTGAATCTGAAACAAAGTCACGTTCAGATTTCCGGGAGAGCCGTGCTTCGCCGTACCCCGCAACAAGCCCGCAGCAAGGCGCGGGTCGCGCTGCTCCTCGACGCCGCCGAGCGGGTGCTGGTCCGGGACGGCGTCGCCGCGGTCACCACCAGCCGGGTGGCCGCGGAGGCGGGCGTGTCGGTCGGCTCGCTGTACCAGTACCTGCCCGACCGGGACGCCATCCTGGACGCGCTCGCCGCCACCTACCTGGTCCGGCTGGAGGCGCTCATGGACGGGTTCGTCCAGCGCGCCACGGCGGAGCGCTGGACGGATCCGGTCGGTGTGCTCGTCGACGGCTTCGCCGACCTCTATCGCACGGAGCACGGGTTTCGCGAGCTCTGGTTCGGCAGCGGGTTGACGGAGGGGACCCGGGCCGCCGACCGCGCGCACAAGCGCCGGATGGCCGACGGCGTCCGCCGCATCCTGGTGGCGCTCGGGCACGCCGACGACACGCCGGCCCTGGCCACCGCGTGCGAGGCCGCGGTGCTGGCCGCCGACGCCGTCGTGCAGGAGGCCTTCCGCCGCGACCCGGCCGGCGACCCCGGCCTGCTGGAGGAGGCGAGAACGATGCTCCGCGCCTACCTCTCCATGATCAAGGCGTCCCTGTAGTCGTTAGAGCTACTTGAGGGACGCCTTGATCATGAGGTCAGGTGCGGAGGGCGTCGATCGCGTCGACGTACTTCAGCAGCAGCCGGGCGAACTCCAGCCGCTCCCGCTCCGGCCAGTCCCGGGTGATGAACTCGAACGCCGCCCGCTGCTGCCGCCGGAACCGCTCCAGCGTCGCGACGCCCTCCGCACTCAGCCGCAGCACCGTGCGTCGCCCGTCGCGCTGCGACGCTGCCCGCACCAGGTAGCCGGCGCCGATGCAGTCGGTGACCATCCGGCTGGCGACCGACGGATCGACCGCGAGGCGCTCGGCCACCACACCGACCGTGACCTCGCCGTCGGGCCCGTCCTCGACGATGGTGAGCACGAGCGTGCGGGTGAGGTCCTTGGCCGGCACCGGGTTCTCCACGTCGAGCAGCACACCGCGCCGCAGCCGGGAGAACGCCGGGCCGACCGCGTCGAGCAGGCCGTCCATGCGGCGATCTTAAGCGTTTGACGGGCCTCAGGCATGTGCTAACGTACAAACACGTGCATGACAGCATGCATATTGTAACCCGGATTCCCGGGCGGAGCCGGGGCGCAAGCCAGTGCCCGGCTCGATGGCTTCCCTCGTTCGGAGCATCATGACCATCCTGATCACCGGCGCCCGCGGCACAGTCGGCCGCGGCGTCCTGCACCGCCTGCACACCGCCGGCCACTCCCTGCACGCCGCCGGCCACTCCCTGCGCGCCTCCAGCCGCGAGCCGGAGCGCCTGGCGGTGCCCGACGGGGTCGAGACCGCGCTGCTCGACCTCGCCAAGCCGGACACCTTCGGCGCCGCACTGCGCGGCGTCACCCGGGTGTTCCTCTACGCGGAGCCCGCCGGCGTCGACGAGTTCGTGCGCGCCGCCGAAACGGCCGGCGTCCGGCACATCGTGCTGCTGTCCAGCTCGGCGGCGTTGTCGCCGACCGCGCTGGACGAGCCGCTCGGCCGCCACCACGTGCTCGTCGAGCGCGCCCTGCTGTCGTCCGCCATCCCGGTCACGATCCTGCGACCGGATGCCTTCGCCAGTAACGCGTTCGGCTGGCTGCCGGCCATCCAGGCCGGCGGGCCGGTCGAGCAGGCCTATCCGGACGCCAACGTGGCGCCGATCCACGAGGACGACATCGCCGATGTCGCCGTCCTGGCGCTCACCGGGGATCGGCTGGCCGGCCAGGCCATCACGCTCACCGGACCGCGGTCGATCAGCCTGCGCGAGCAGATCGGCGTGATCGCGGGCCGGCTCGGCCGCGACATCGCCGTCCGCGAACTGACCCGCACCGAGGCGGAGGAGGCGATGGGCCAGTACATGCCGGCCGAGTTCGTCGCCTCGCTGCTGGACTTCTGGGCCGGCGCCACCGCCGGGCCGGCGGCGGTCCACGATGCCGAGCGGGTGACCGGCACGCCGGCCCGCACGTTCGAGCAATGGGTCGACGAGCACGTCCGCTAGTTCAGGATCAAGGCGCTATCGGGCGGTGCTGCCCGCTCCGGCGGGGCCTGTGGCGCGGCGCGGCGCACCCGCTGCGCCGCGGCGCACCCGCTGCGCCGCGCCGCAGCGCGGCGCACCCGCTGCGCCGCGCCGC
>JBBEWH010000320.1:0-4803 GCA_037414955.1 Actinomycetes bacterium KLBMP 9797 | reverse complement strand
CCCGGATTCAACTGGTCGTCGCAACACCGGTGCTTTGAAGTGAGAGTAGCTGTTCGTTCATAGCTTCGGCGGGTGTCTTCCAGCCGAGTGTCTTGCGTGGCCGGCTGTTGAGTGTGGCGGCTACGGCGTCGAGGTCGTCGCGATTCCAGCGAGCCAGGTCGGTGCCTTTGGGGAAGTACTGGCGTAGCAGGCCGTTGGTGTTCTCGTTCGTGCCGCGTTGCCAGGGGCTGTGCGGGTCGGCGAAGTAGACCCGAACGCCGGTGTCGATCGTCAGCGTGGCGTGCTGGGCGAGCTCTTTCCCACGATCCCAGGTCAGCGTCTGACGCAGCTGGGCGGGCAGGATGGTGATCGTTGCCGCGATCGCATCGCGGACGGCCTCGGCACCGTGACCGGCCAGTGCCGGGCCGTTCTTCACCCGTGAGTTGACGCCGTAGCCTTCCATGCGGGGCAGGTGCAGCAGCATTGTGAAGCGGGTCGTTCGCTCGACGAGCGTGCCGATAGCGGACTTGTCCAGCCCGATGATGAGGTCTCCCTCCCAGTGGCCCGAGACGGCGCGGTCGTCGACCTCGGCGGGGCGGGCGCTAAGCATCACCTCGGGGGTGACCATGCCGTCGCGACGCTGCCGGGCTCGAGCGCGTGGCACCCGCAGTGCGCGGCCGGTGCGCAGGCAGGCGACCAGGTCACGCTTCAACGCGCCCCGCCCTTGGATGAACAGGGCCTGGTAGATCGCCTCATGCGAGATGCGCATGGAGTCATCATCCGGGAAGTCAAGCCTGAGCCGGTGAGAGATTTGCGCCGGGCTCCACGCGTTCGCCCATCGCCGGTCCTGACGCCGCGGCTTGTTCCGCCCCTTCCACGCTGTCGCCTTCGGCCCCGACAGCGGCGTGCCATCCAGCCGGCGAACCTGGCCTGAGAGCCGCTCCTGCACGTACTCGCGCAACCGATTGTTGGTGACAAGCTTCGCCGCCTTGGGACGCCGCGCAAGCAGCTCCGCCTTCCACTGCGCGACCGACGCCCGGTAGTCAAGCTTCCCTCCCCGGGTTGCCGCATTGCGACGCAGCTCCCGAGAGATGGTCGAGGGGTCACGGCCCAACCGGCGGGCGATCTCCCGCACCCCGAGGCCCTGGCCTCTCAGCACGGCGATCTCTTCCCGCTCCGGGAACGACAGATACCGGCCCGTGAGCGGGCGGACCATAAACAGAGGCATGCCGCCACGCTCCCGGAACCACCGGCTCCCAACTGCTTGCGACACGCCGACCGCGACCGCGGCGTCCTCGCTGGTGAGTCCCTTGGCGATCTCACACCAAAACAAACGCTCGACATCCCGCCGAAGCGCCGGCGCCCCCGGCGACTTCATCGGCGACCTGCCCGTCAACGCCTTCATCCATCCCGCCGGCCGGCCCATCGACACCTCCATACTCGAGGTGTTGCGACGACCAGTTGAACTCGCCCAGTTCACGTTGGTCGGGATGGCGGTCGCGGCGGAGGATCCCGCCGCGAGCGCGGCTTGGTTCGCCGAGCATTTCGGGTTCAAGGTCGGTATCGATCTGGGTTGGTATGTGAATACACAGCATGCTGAGCACCAGAACCTGAGCCTGGACTTCGTACAGCGAGATCACGAGTCGTGGCCGCAGGCGACCCGCGGCAAGAACATCGTCGGCGCGTTGCTGGCGTTCCTGGTCGCCGATGTGGACGCCGAGTTCGCGCGGCTGAGCGCCGCGGGCCTTGGGCTGGTGCTGCCGCTGGTGACCGAGCCGTGGGGCCAGCGGCGGTTCCAGGTCGCCGGTCCGGACGGGTTGCTGGTGGAGGTGCTGCAGACGGTGGCGCCGGATCCTCGCTGGCTGGCTGACAACGGCCTGTCCGGATGAGCCGGGACGTGATGATCGAGACCGAACGGCTGCGGCTGCTCCCACTGACCCGGCAACAGGCCGAGCACGTCGTTGTCGGAAACCGGGACGGGCAGACCTGGACGGCCGGCTATCCGCGCGCCGACGACCAAGACGTGGCCCGCCTGTTCCTCACCCACGATCCCGGCGGCGAGCCACTGTTCGGACCGCTGCAGATCGTGGATCGGCATACCGGGCTGGTCATCGGCGGGATCGGATTCTTCTGGCCGCCCGACGCGGACGGGAAGGTCGAGTTCGGCTACGGGGTCGCCCCGGAGGTAGAGGGACGTGGCTACGCCACCGAGGCGCTGCGCGCTCTACTGGCTTGGGCGTTCGGCACCGGTCGGGTTCGCCGTGCGGTCGCCGACACCATGCCCCACAACGTAGCCTCCCAGCGGGTGATGGAGAAGGCCGGCATGCGCCGCATCGCAACACCGGAGCGGCTGTGCTACTACGAGATCACCGAGCTTGAAATGATCAACGCAGGGCCGGCTGGCACCTGGCGACTCGGCGACCTGGCGTCAACCGGGGTTGGATGACCCCTGATCGACAGCGACCCGCCACTGCTGCCATGCGGCGGCATGGCCTACGACCTCGCCTTCGACTCGTCCGGCGACGCATAGACATCTAGGAACGCCGCTTTCATCGACTGTCTGCACAACGCGGCCACGGGGTCATGCCCCGGCTGGCTACTTCCCGCCGCGTGTCAGCGGCGGTGTCAGGACGGCGTCAGCCCGATGTCAGAGCGGCTGGCGAGGGTGGGTGCCATGAACGGTTCAGCGACAGCAAAGGGAGATTCATGATGGGAACCGGCAACAGCGGCTTGTTCGAATCAGGGCTGGGCAGAATGCGCGACGTGCTGGCGCGGCATGTCGAGTCCAAGAAGATTCCCGGACTCGTCGCCCTGGTCGGCCGGGGCGGTGCGACGCACGTGGAAGCGCTCGGGACGATGCGCCATGACGGTGGCGCGCCGATGGGCCGGGACACGATCTTCCGGATGGCGTCGACGTCCAAGCCAGTCGCGATGGCGGCGGCGATGGTCCTGCTGGACGAGTGCCGGCTGCGGCTGGACGATCCAGTAGATCCGTGGCTGCCGGAACTCGCCGACCGGCGGGTGCTGACGCGGATCGACGGCCCCCTCGATGACACCGTGCCGGCGCGGCGGCCGATCACCGTACGGGACCTGCTGACGTCCACGTTCGGGCTCGGCATGGACATGACGGCGCTGGGCACTCCGATCATGGGCGCGGTTTTCGAGCAGGGGATATTCCCCCAGAAGATGACCGACTACCCCGCGCCGGACGAGTGGATGCGTCGCCTTGGCCAGCTTCCGCTAATGCATCAGCCCGGCGAACACTGGCAGTACCACATCAGCCACGATGTACTCGGCGTGCTCGTCGCCAGGGTCACGGGTCAGTCGTTCGAGACGTTCCTTCGTGAACGCATCCTCGATCCACTGGGGATGAAGGACACCGGTTTCCACGTACCCGCCGACAAGATTGACCGGCTCCCGCTCAGCTACGCTCCCGACCCACAGACCAGAGAGTTCATCGTGTGGGACGAGGCCGCGGGCGGACAGTACAGCCAGCCTCCGGCGTTCCAGTCCGGCGGCAGCGGGCTGGTCAGCACCGTTGACGACTATCACACGTACTTCCGGATGCTGCTGAATGGCGGAATGCACGGTACCGAACGGATCCTGTCCCGGCCGGCCGTCGAGCTGATGACCACCAACCGCCTCACGCCCGAGCAACAGGCCGCCCGAGACGCCATGGCCAGAAACAACGTCCACGTGTCGCACGGCCAAGGGCAGCACGGCGGCTGGGGCTTCGGAATGGCGGTGCGCACCTACCGCGGCGACTACGCCCCCGTCGGCCAGTTCGGCTGGGACGGCGGAACCGGCACCTCGGCCTACGCCGACCCGGACAAGCAGCTGGTCGGGATCCTGCTCACCCAGGTCGGGATGTCCGTTCCGGATCCGGTACACGTTATCCACGACTTCTGGACCACGCTCTACCAGGCAATCGACGACTGACTCCGAGCCAGCCTCCAGTACGCCCGCACCTCAACAGCGACGCCCAACGGTCGACGCCGATCTTGCCACGCGTGGCCTCGACCAGTTCCTCGACCTTGGGCATGAACTCGTCGATGAGTTGGGCGCGCCGTGCCGGACCGTCGAGCACGGTTCCGGTGCGGCGTAACTGGACGTAGCGACGCACCGTGTGGTGGTCGACCCCGACCAACTCGGCGGCCTTGCGACAGCTGCCGGTCAGGTCGTAGGCGGCCAGGATCTCCATGATCTCCTCGTCGGTCTTCATCGTTGGCAGCGCGCGCCCGCCGTTGACCCGACGGGAAAGCCCCATCGGATCAGCGGCCAGCGTTCACCCGACGCGGACGATGCTCTTGCCGTGGGTCGTCCCGGCGGCCAGGTTCGCGATCGCGGTCTCGACCTCGGGCAGGTCGTACTCGGCGGTGATGTCGATGCGCACCGAGCCGTCGGCGACCAGCGCCATCGCGCGGGTGGCGCTGTCGGCCAACCGCTGGGGCTGGGTGTGACTGGCCAGGTCGCTGTTGTAGGTCATCAGCGACTGGCCCCGCATCAGCAGATCGTTGGTCGACACGGTGACCGGTTCGAAGGTGGCGATGTTGCCGTAGACGACGATCCGGCCGTGCGGGGCCAGCCGTGCCAGACTCGCCAGGCGGGTCTGACCGCCGATCGGATCGAGGATCACGTCGAACGTCTCGTCACCGACAGCGTCCGGGAACTCCTCACGCACCAGCACCTCGTGGTAGCCGAACCGGCGGGCGTAGTCGACCTGGCCGGCGTTGCCGACCACGCCGACGATCCGCCGCGCGCCCGCCGCGGCGGCGAATTGTCCGGCCAGACAACCGACGCCGCCGGCCGCGGCGTGGATCAGCA
>JBBEWH010000319.1:0-5397 GCA_037414955.1 Actinomycetes bacterium KLBMP 9797 | reverse complement strand
GAGCAATGCTCGAAACCTGTGGATGAGGGTCGGGAGGCGTACCCTCCCGACGAGTCCAGTCCAGGGAATCGAGTAAGGCCCGCGCGCCAACGCGGGTCGGGAAGGTACGCCCGTGCTCACGGTAGTCAACCCCGATGACGCCACGCCAGCGACCGCGCCGGACGCGCCCACGGTGGGCGGCTCGTTGATCGACGAGATCGTGCGTGACGGCGCGCGGCGGATGCTGGCCGCCGCTCTGGAGGCGGAGGTCGCCGCGTACATCGCCGCGCACGCCGACCAGCGTGATGAGGACGGCCGGCGTCTGGTGGTACGCAACGGCCGCGCCCAGCCGCGGCAGGTGTTGACCTCGGCCGGGGCGGTGCAGGTGGTCGCGCCGCGGGTCAACGACAAGCGCGTCGACGAGGCGACCGGCGAGCGGCAGCGGTTCGCCTCGGTGATCCTGCCGGCGTGGTGCCGCAAGTCGCCGAAGGTCACCGAGGTGTTGCCGCTGCTGTACCTGCATGGTCTGTCTTCACAGGACTTCGTGCCGGCGCTGGAGAGCTTCTTGGGCAGCGGTTCGGGCCTGTCCGCGGCGACGATCACCCGGCTGACCGTGCAGTGGCAGGACGATGCCCGCGCGTTCGGTGACCGGGATCTGTCCGGTGTGGACTATGTGTACGTATGGGCCGACGGCGTGCACCTGAACGTGCGCCTGGACGAGCAGAAACTGTGCCTGCTGGTCATCGTCGGCGTGCGCGTCGACGGCACCAAGGAACTCATCGCCTTGGCCGAGGGCTATCGGGAGTCGACCGGGTCGTGGGCGGACCTGCTGCGTGACTGCGCCCGACGCGGCATGCGCGCCCCGGTCCTCGCGGTCGGGGACGGAGCGTTGGGGTTCTGGGCGGCGTTGCGGGAGGTGTTCGCGACCACCCGTGAGCAGCGCTGCTGGTTCCACAAGATCGGCAATGTGCTGTCGGCGCTGCCCAAGTCGGCACACCCGGCAGCGAAACGGGCCTTGGCCGAGATCTGGAACGCCGAGGACCGCGACCACGCCCGCCGCGCCGTCGCGGCGTTCAAGCTGGCCTACGGCGCCAAGTTCGGCAAGGCCGTCGCGAAGATCACCGACGATCTCGACGAGCTGCTGGCCTTCTACGACTTCCCCGCCGAGCACTGGATCCATCTGCGCACCACGAACCCGATCGAGTCGACATTCGCCACCGTCCGGCACCGCACCAAGGTCACCAAGGGCCCCGGCTCGAAGGCTGCCGGCCTGGCCATGGCGTTCAAGCTCATCGAAGCCGCACAACACCGTTGGCGGGCGGTCAACGCACCTCACCTCGTCGCCCTCGTCCGCGCCGGCGCCCGATTCGAACGCGGCAAGCTTGTCGAACGCCCCGTACCTACCCCGGCCTCCGAGGCCGTCACCGCCGCCTGATCAAGATCTCTCATCCACAAGTCTTGACAATTGCTCGGTACGGAAACGACCTGGACAATGCTGTCCAGACCGACGAAATCGTCGGGGTTGGTGGTGTACAGCGGTAAGCCATTGACGTGTGCGACGGAGGCGATCATCAGATCGGCGATGCGACGCCGGGTCTTACGCCCGGCGGCGAGGACAGCGGCTGACAGTAGGCCGAACGACCGAGCGGCGTCGCCGTCGAACGGCAAGGGCTCGAAGACGGCCTCGGCATGCTGCAACACGTTGATGCGGCGCGCGCGTTCGCTGGGGTCATCCGCGTAGTGAGGTCCGGCTGACAGCTCGGCGAGCGTTACTGAACTGATGACGATCTCGTCTGGCAGGCGAGCGGGATCCAGGCGGGCCCACTGGATGATGATGTTGGTGTCGACGAGGCCACGCGTCGGCGTGCTACCAGTCACGGTTGAACGGGTCCTGGTCGGCGGCCGAATCAAGATCGTCACGGAACCTGTCCGCGTCCAGAACCGGCGCGCTGGCGAATGCCGCGACGACCTCGCTTCGTGGGACGAACATGCGGCGGCGGAGAGGAATGAGCCGCGCGATGGGGGTGCCGTTCCGCGTGATCGTGAACGACTCGCCGTGCTCGACACTGCGCATGATCGCGCCGGACTCGTTGCGCAGCTCGCGTTGTGTGATCTCCCGGGCGTGCTCAGCCATGACTCAATCGTACCCGGATGTGCTACGTGGTGCTACGCCGCCAACTCCCATGATCAGGGCGTCCTTCAAGTAGTTAGAACTACATGAGGGACGCCTTGATCATGGGGAGGGAGGGCGGTAGAGCTGTTCGCCGGCCTTGGGGATGACGAGCGTGTCGGGGTCGGCGGCGAGGGCGTCCAGGTCGAGGGTCGCCGGGTCGGCCCAGCCGAGGTTGACCGCGGCGCAGTCCGCCGGCGGGATGGCGGTCGCCAGCCGCACGTCGATGCGGCAACGCTCCACACCGGACACATAGCTGCCTTGGCCGCGGAGATGCATCGAGTGGGCGAGCACCGCGCGCGGCACGCCGGCCAGCTCGTCGGCGTGCGCGAGCAGGTAGTCGCGGCAGTGGTAGCCGGCGCGCCGGATCATCGCGTCGTGCGTGACGGAAAATGTGGACACGTGCGGGGCGTACACGATGACCTCGCCGCCGTCCGCCACCGCCGGCTCCACTTTGTACATTCCCTTGGCGGCCGTCCAGATGTCGTCGTACATCGGTGGCATCACCGAGACGATCCGGCGATACGGGCGGTCGACATATCGGATGTGCACGCGCGCGGAGTGTTCGGCGGCGGCCGCCCACGCCTCGCCGGTCGTGCCCACGTAGACGCCGCGCACGTCCTGCCCGTTCGGGGCGACCACCACCGCGACGCACAGCCGCCGCGCCGGGATGCGGGACGCGGCGGCGTGGATGACCGCGCGCACCGGTGTGATGCCCGGCTTGCCGATGATGTTCATGGTGCCGATGAGCGCGCCGAGCCAGTGGAACGCGTCGATGACCTCGGGGCCGGAGGCGCCCGGGAAGAAGTACTTGTCGCCGCCGGAGAAGCCCACCGACTCGTGCGGGAACACCGGCCCCAGCACCAGGCACGCGTCGGCTTCGGCGACGAGGCGGTTGACGCGTACCGGAATCGGCTCGGACAGCACCCCGCCGGACAGTGCCTTCACCTCGTCGGCCGGGATGGTGCCCAGGTCGGCGAAGGCCGACGGGTCGTGCCAGGCGTGGTTGTGCACGCGGACGCCCGGGTAGCGGGCGGCCCAGCCGCCGGGCGACAGGTCGAAGCGGCGCTCGATGGCCGCTCGGCTCATGGGTTGGTGGGTGCCGAGCGCGATGAGCACGTCGAGCGACCGCACCCGGCCGATCAGTGCGTCGTGCACCTCGGCGAAGAGGCGCCCGAGCGGGATCGACCGGGTGCCGTCCGGCACCAGAACCACCACCCGGGCGCCATCCAGGCCGAGACCGGCCAGCCTTTCCGCTATGTCGAAGCCCACTCGTGCACCGTACCCTCGTGCAGGCCGGCGTAGACGCGGTCGCGCAACGCGTTGGCCTCCTCGGAGGTGAGCGTGCGGGTCAGGTCGCGCAGCACCAGTCGCAACAGGATGTTCTTCTGTCCGGGGCGCACTCCCATGCGGGCGCGCGCCGGCGACGGCAAGTCCTCATAGGAGGTTTCCGCGAGCATGGCGACCTCCTCGACGGCGCCGGCGTCCGGTCCCAGCAGTTCCCGCACCCGGTCGCCGATCAGGTCGGCGTCGAGGTCCGCGCGGACCGCGAGGGACAGGTCGCGGCGCACCGCCGGCCGCGTGGACACCGGCCGGTACGGCGACAGGTCGCGCATCTGCGCGGCCACCCGTGGATCGGCGGCGCGCAGCAGGCGGATGTCGTCGATGCCCTTGGCCAGCATGGTCAGCCGGTCCAGGCCGAGGCCCATGGCCAGGCCGCTGCCGGCACCCACCACCTCGGGATGCGCGAGGCCGCACTCACCCACTTCCACATCCCCCACGTAGATTTCTCTACCCGCGAGCGTGTAGGGGTGGGTGTTCGGCACCGTGCGCCAGGAAGCGCCGGGCAGCACCGCGTTCACCACCACACCCACCATTTCCTCGAGGTCGGTCTCGGTCAGCGGCGGGCCGTGGCGGCGGATCCGCCACAGGTCGTGCTGGTGCGGTTCGCCGACGTGGCGGCGGCCGATCGCGTCCCGGCGGTAACAGATGCCGGGCACGCTGAGCAGCGTCTCACCCTCAGGAAGGTGGTCCAGCATGGCGGGTATCCGGGCGGTGGTGTGCGAGCGGAGCATCCGTTCGCCGTCCACATAGCGGGTGTACCGGCGGTCCCGGGTCACCGCGTCGGACCCGTACCGCAGCCGGTCGTAGTTGTCGGCGACCGGCACGATGCGCGGGCCGGGATCGCGGCGCACCGGAATACCCCAGGCGTCCGCGAGCGCGCGCTCGAGCGCGTCGACGACGTGCTGGATGGCGTGTTCGCCGGCGGATGGGTCGGTCAGGTCGCGCACGCGCAGGGCGGCGCGCAGGTGGTCGGGGGTCATGGTCTTCCCTTCAGGCTGGCCATGATCAAGGCGTCCCTGTAGTCGCTAGAACGACATGAAGGACGCCTTGATCATGGGAGTGACGGCAGGCGCCCCCCGGCCTGGCCGGGGGGCGCCTGCCACCTGAAGGAGTCAGCGCAGCGGCGATCGCCCACCGGTCAGCCGGGGGCGAGCAAATCGGGTCTGCGCCATGCCGTCCAGCATACTCCGACCGTGGTCGGTCGGACTGCGCTCCGACGCCTTCCGGGGCATCCCGCTACTACGGTCGAGCGCGTGCTCGTGCTCCGCAACGTGACCAAGCGCGTGCTCGTCGACGTCAACCTGACCGTGCATCCCGGCCAGGTCGTCGCGATCACGGGCGGCAACGGCTCCGGAAAGTCGACCCTCCTTAAGGGGGTGTCTCAGATGGACGGTGGGGTAGCTACGGCATGATCTTCGTTTCGTGAGCGATGACATGATCCGTACCTGGGCGCCGGACGACTTTTGGCAGGCGGCCCAGCCGCTGATCCCGATCCCCGCGGCCCGGCCACAGGGCGGCGGCAAACGCCGCGCGGATGATCGAGCGATCCTGGCCGCGATCGTGTACCTGGTCCAGGCCGGCTGCTCCTGGCGCAAGCTACCAGCGGCGTTGTTCGGCGTCAGCCGAGCCACCACACATCGCCGGTTCACCGAATGGACCAAATCTGGGCTGTGGGAACGACTGCACCAACAGTTCCTACACCGATTGAACGTGATCAGCGAGATCGACTGGTCCCGAGCCGTGGTCGACTCCATCGCCGTACGAGCGACAAAAAGGGGGATGCCACCGGGCCAAACCCTGTCGACCGCGGCAAACCGGGCTCAAAGATCCACGTGATGTGCGACCGGAACGGCGTACCGCTCACCGTCCTGATCTCCGCCGCGAACGTGCACGACTCCCAGCTC
>JBBEWH010000318.1:0-5856 GCA_037414955.1 Actinomycetes bacterium KLBMP 9797 | reverse complement strand
CGGATGGTCGGGTGGAGGTAGACGTCCCGCATGGCCACCGGCGGCAGCCCGTCCTGGCGGCGGACCCGGGCGCAGAACTGGGCCATCAGCAGCGAGTTGGCGGCGAGGTCGTCGAAGAAGTGGCTGTCGACCGAGACCTGGTCGAGGTCCAGCACGCCGGCGAGCGCGTCGGCGAGGCCCCGTTCCGTTTCGGTCGCCGGTGCGGCGTACCCGGATCGTCCGGCCGGCACCCGCCGGCGGGTGGGTGGTGGCAGGCTCTTGCGGTCCGCCTTGTCGCACGGGAGCATCGGGATGGCGGCCAGCCGGTCCAGATAGGACGGCACCATGTAGGACGGCAGCCGGTCGCGTAGGTGCGCGAAGACGCCGTCCTCGTCGACGGCGCCGTTGCGGGTGGTGTAGTAGGCGGCCAGTTCGGCGGTGCCCGGTGCCGGCTCGTGTGTGGATACCACGGCCTGCGCGATGCCGGGTACTTCCAGGAGCACCGACTCGATCTCGGACAGCTCGATCCGGTACCCGCGGATCTTGACCTGGGTGTCGACCCGGCCGTGGTACTCGATCTCGCCGTCGGTGTTGATGCGGCCCAGGTCGCCGGTGCGGTAGATGCGGCCCGAGGGGTTGTTCGCGATGCCGACGAAGTCGGGGACGAAGGCCCGGTCGGTGAGGTCGGCGCGGTTGAGGTAGCCGCGTGCCAGGCCGATGCCGGCGACGCCGATCTCGCCGATCTCGCCGCGGCCCAGAGCGCGCGGCCCGTCCAGGGCGAGGATGACCACCGAGTACGTGGGCAGCGGCACGCCGATCGTCACCGGCCGTTCCGGGTGCACGGCCGTCCAGGTCGAGGTGACCGTGGCCTCGGTCGGGCCGTAGACGTTGAGGAACCGGCGATCCGGCCGGTGCCAGCGCGCGACCAGGTGCTGCGGGCAGGCCTCACCGGAGACCAGCAGGAAACGCAGCCGCGGCAGGTCGGCCTCCAGTGTGGCCAGTAGGGTGGGCACGCAGCACAGGGCGGTGACGCGGTTCGCGTCCAGGAACTCCCACAACTCCTCGCCGACCAGGCTGACCGCGCCGCGCTTGGGGACCAGGGTGGCGCCGGCCAGCCACGGCACCCAGATCTCCTCGACGGCGAAGTCGAACGCGATCGTCATCCCCTGGTAGACCCGGTCGTGCGGGGTGAGGCCGTAAACCTCGGCCGCGACCCGGACGAAGTTGCAGATGCTGGCATGCTCGACCGCCACGCCCTTCGGGCGGCCGGTCGAGCCGGAGGTGTAGATGACGTAGCACAGGTCGTCGACCGGCGCCGTGCCGAGCCGCTCCACACTCTGCGCGCCGATCGCCGCCGTCTCGTCGACCAGCACGACCCGCGGCACGTCCGGCAGCCGGCCGGCCAGGTGCGCCTGGGTCAGCAGCGTGGCCGCCCCGGAGTCGTCCACAATGTAGGCCAGCCGGTCCGCCGGGTAGCCGGCGTCGAGCGGCACATAGGCGGCGCCGGCCTTCAGCACGGCCAGCATCCCGACGTACGCGTACCGGGCGTCGTCGAACAGCAGCGCCACCCGGTCGCCGGGCCGCACGCCGCCGGCGAGCAGGTGCCGGGCGAGCTGGTTCGCCCGCGCGTCCAACTGGCGGTACGTCACAGTGGTGTCGCCCGCGTCGACGGCGACCTGGTCCGGCGTACGGTCGCAGCGCTCCTCGAACAGCTGATGCAGGCGCTCACCCGGCTGCCAGCGCGTTTCCTGCCGGTATCCGGGACAGGTGAGCACCGGCACGCCCGCGACCGGGCCGGCGCCTACGCGGGGTCGCTGGGCACGCTGGACGGAAAGCATTCCTCGATAGCCTTCGTGAGGATCCCACAGGCGCACTCGACGACCTCGGCGGTCACGTTCAGCGGCGGCAGCATCCGCACGACGCAGTCGTCCCGCCCACCGAGTTCGACGATCAAACCCTCCCGCAACGCGCTAGCCTGCACGGTGCGGGCCAGCGCGCCGCCGTACCGTCCGGTACGCGGATCCACAAGCTCAACCCCCCACATGAGACCCCGGCCGCGGACCTGCAACACCCACGGCAGCCGACGCAACGGCTCCAACCGCGCCGCGATCTGCTCGCCACGCCGCCGCACGTTCTCCAGCACACCGTCACGGCGGATGACCCGGATCGCGGCCACCCCGGCGGCGAACGCGAGCTGGTTACCCCGGAACGTGCCGGTGTGCGCACCCGGCCGCCACACATCCAACCGCTCGTCATACATGATCAGCGCCACCGGCGCCCCCACACCGCTGAGCGCCTTCGAAGCGATGATCACGTCAGGCTCGATACCGTACTGCTCGAACGCGAACCACGTGCCGGTGCGCCCACAGCCGGTCTGCACCTCATCCACCACCAGCGGGATGTCCAGCGCCCGGGTCAACGCCCGCAGACGCTGCACGAACTCCTCGGTGGCCGGCACCACACCCCCCTCGCCCTGCACCAACTCCAGGATCACGGCCGCGGGCAGCGGAACGCCGCCGTTCGGATCACGCAACGACCGTTCCAGATACGCCACGCAGTTGGTCTCGCAGCTGTCCGGCCGCAGACCCAGCGGACAGCGCGCGCAGTACGAGTACGGGAAGAAATGAACACCAGGCATACCGTTCGGGACCGGCCGCTTCTGCGCCAACTGGCCGGTCACGGCCATCGCGCCGTGACTACACCCCTGATAACTGCCCTGGAACGAAACGATGTCGCCGCGCCCGGTCGCGATCTTACACAGCTTGATCGCCGCCTCGACCGCGTTCGCCCCGGTCGGCCCGCAGAAATGCAGCCGCATCCGGCTACGCAGGTGCGGCGGCAGCATAGCGAGCTGAGCCTCGACGAACTCGTCCTTGGCCTCGGTAGGGAAGTCGAGACCGTGGGTCAACCGGCCCAGCTGATCGGCCATCGCCTCCACCAACTCCGGATGATTGTGCCCCAGAGAGAGCACACCGGCACCGGCGAGGAAGTCGATGAAAACATTGTCGTCCAGATCACGGACGAAGCTGCCAAAACCCTCCGCGATCGCGATCGGGATGTTACGCGGATAGGTACGGGCGTTCGACTCCCGCCGCTGCTGCCGGGCGAGAAACTCCGCCGAACGCGGGCCGGGCAACTCGCCCAGAACACGCGGTCCGGCGAGCGGGGCTGGCTGAATGAGCATGGTCATGCGGGTACTCCCAGGTATGCGCGCAGGGTCCGACCGACGGGTACTCCTCGCCTCCCTTGACGCTGCGTCATCACAAAACCCTCAATGTCGTACTAAGTCCCGATAGTAATCAGGCGGCTCGGCCTACGTAACAGAATTGGAGGTACCTCGTTACCGGCCGTGATCAATTGAGCGCTCAGCTTCCTACGTTCGGTGGAGGATCCTGTTCGAACGACCCCCCGGGGTCGGGTGGTCTCATGATCGGGCGTCCCTCGTGTCGTCAGAATGGGGTGCGGGACGCGCCCTGATCATGGGGGAAGGGGCACCATCATCCCGGGATAGGCCCTTTTCGGTATAGCCATATGTATTGAAATACTTCGCTTCCTGGATAGCGTGTGTGGGTCGGGGTCAACCCCCTCGAACGACGTCCAGGAGGTCACCCATGCTCCTAAGAAGACTGTCGGCCGCGGTGCTCGGAACCGCCGTGGTCGCGGCGGTCCAACTCGCCGGCGCCGCGGCGGCGGAGGCGGCGCCCCGGGTGGTGTATTACGACGCCAGCCGCGCCGCCGAGTTCGTCGCCGTCGTCCACCAGGGCGCGCAGAACTGGAACAGCCGGGTCACGAACGTGCGCCTCGAGCCGGTGCCGGCCGGGCAGCGGGCGAGCATCACCGTGTACGCGGACAACGGCTGGCCGCGCGCGTACACGTCCTCGCTCGGCAACGGCTACTGGTACATGGGCCGCCAGGCGGTCAACCAGGGTTACCATCCACCGCGCATCGCCGCGCACGAGTTCGGGCACCTGCTCGGCCTGCCCGACCGGCGCACCGGCCTGTGCGCCGACCTGATGTCCGGCAGCAGCGCGGCGGTCTCGTGCACCAACGCGTTCCCGAACACCCGGGAAGCCGCCGAGGTCAACGGCAACTTCGCGACGGCCGCCCAGAGCATGGGGCCGCGGTCGTACGAATGGGCGCTGACCTACGACCGGGCGGCGACCTCCGACCGGGCGGCGACCGACGACGCGGACACGGCCGACGGTGCGATCACCCCGCTGGTCGTCAACGGCCGGCCGGCGACGGAGAACTACCCGTTCATGGTGTACGTGTCCGGCTGCACCGGCTCGCTGATCAAGGCCAACTGGGTGGTCACCGCGAAGCACTGCCCGTCGCCGTCGACGGTACGCGTCGGCAGCGTGAACCGCACCAGCGGCGGCACCGTGGTGTCCGTGGCCGCCGTGGTCAACCACCCGAGCATCGACGTCAAGCTGTTCCGGCTGGCCAGCTCGGTGACCTACGCGCCCGCCCCGATCCCGACCAGCGCCGGCGCGGTCGGCACCGCCACCCGGATCATCGGCTGGGGCCAGACCTGCCCGACCCGGGGTTGTGGCTCGGCGCCGGTCGTCGCCAACGAGCTGGACACGTCGATCGTCGCCGACAGCCGGTGCCTGGGCATCAACGGCCCATTCGAGATCTGCACCAACAACACGAACGGTAACGCGGGCGCCTGCTACGGCGACTCCGGCGGCCCGCAGGTGCGGCAGGTCGGCGGCCAGTGGGTGCTGATCGGCGCGACCAGCCGGTCGGGCAACGGTAGCGCCGTCTGCGCCACCGGCCCGTCCATCTACGAGGACCTCCCGTCGATCCGCTCGTGGATCAACACCCAGGTCGGCGGCCTCCCCAGCTGACCTTCTCCCATGATCAAGGCGTCCCTCAAGTAGTTAGGACTACGTGAGGGACGCCTTGATCATGAAGCGGGGATGGGCGGTGAAACAGACTTTCCTCCTGTTGTGGCACGATTCTCCGCGTTGCGTGCGGTGGGTGCGGTGCGGGTCCAGCTCGGTCTGGGTCAGCGGCCGAGTAGGTCCAGGTCTCGAAACGACACCGGTCCGCCCTGCCGTAGAGGTCAGTGTCTCCGTGGCAGGCCGTCAGCAGCTGCGCCGGGTCGTAGTTCTCGTTCTGAGCACCGAGCCGAGCCCGACCACGAGCACGAACGCCCCACTCAGCAACACCTTGCGACGGATTCCCGTGACCGGTGCGGCATGCTTCCCCTGGTACATCCTCATCCCTCCTCAGGCTGGTCAATGAGGGAAGCGTGCCGCCACCGACCCGCACCGGACAGAGTCAATTGTCCCGGCGCACCTCACCAGTGATGACCGAGCTACGGTGGTTCGGGTTTGATGTGGTAGGTGTGGCCGAGTCTGGTGTGCCAGATGAATTCGCCGGGATGGGGTTGTTCGAGGGTGACGCCGTCGCTGTGTTTGTAGCCGTGGCAGTGCCGGCACAGCACGCCGAGGTTCGCCGGAATGGTGTGGCCGTCGTCTTCCCAGGCTTTGGTGTGGTCCAGATCCGCGTGATGGGCGGGGGTGCGGCAGCCGGGTGCCCGACAGGTGCGGTCTCGGGTCTTGACGAACGCAGCGTCGGCCGTTGATGGGCGGCGGCGCAGCCGGCCATGATGGACCAGTTCGCCGTTGTCGTCGTAGACGCTGGCTTTCCAGGTGGCCTTGAGCTGTTGCTCGACGGTGGTGCGGGCGACTTCGGCGATGACCGGTCCCCAGCCGTGCAGGTCGCCGGGCTCCTTCGACAGGCCCATCAGGGTGGTGAGGGAGACGGCGATCTCCACCCCACCACGGTGGTGACCGACCTCGGGCAGATTCTCGCCGTTGAGGATGTCGAGGAAGAGGTCGGCGCGTAGTTCGTCCATGCTGCGGGGGT
>JBBEWH010000317.1:0-5782 GCA_037414955.1 Actinomycetes bacterium KLBMP 9797 | reverse complement strand
CATGATCAAGGCGTCCCTCAAGTAGCCATCTGTGTCCTTGGGGGACGCCCTGTCGTGCGTGAAAATCGGGGTGGTCGCTCGCCGACGTCGTTTCAGCTTGGTGCTTCGAGGCCGGCAAGTAGCCTGACGCCGGGGAGTGTTGATCTTGAGGGCCGTGTCTTGTCGCTTCGAGCACGCGAGTCCGCTTTCTGTTTCTCGGCCCGCTCCCGCGAGCGACCGTCTGGTCTGGTGGTGACGCGGAAGGGCGGTGTGATGCGGGAGATCAGCGAGGAGCCGGTCGAGGTGGCCGCGCGGGTGTGCGCGATCGATATCGGTAAGGCCGGGTTGGTGGCGTGTGTGCGGGTGCCGCACGCCACCGATTCGGGCCGGCGGGTGCAGCAGGTGCGTGAGTACGCCACGGTGACGCCGGCGTTGCTGCAACTGGCCGACTGGCTGCGCGAGCAGCGGGTGGAGTTGGCGGCGATGGAGGCGACCTCGGATTACTGGAAGCCGGTGTTCTACCTGCTGGAGGCGGAGGGGTTCGAGTGTTGGCTGCTTAATGCCAAGCATGTCAAGCATGTGCCGGGTAGGCCGAAGACCGACCGGTTGGACGCGGTGTGGCTGGCCAAGGTCGTCGAGCGGGGCATGTGCGCGCCCAGCCTGGTGCATCCCAAACCGATCCGCCGGTTGCGGGACGTGACCCGCTACCGGCGATCCCTGGTCCGGGAGCAGACTCGTGAGAAGCAGCGGCTGGAGAAGCTGCTCGAAGACGCTCAGATCAAGTTGTCCAGCGTGATCAGTGACGTTCTGGGTGTCTGCGGCCGGCAGATGCTGCAGGCGATGATCGACGGGCAGCGGGACCCGGCGGTACTGGCCGAGATGGCCCAGGGACGGATGCGGCCCAAGATTCCTCAACTGCGGGAGGCGTTGACCGGTCACTTCGACGGTCACCACGCCTACCTGTGCGCCGCCATGCTGCGGCGTATCGATGCCCTCGCGGTGGACATCGCTGACCTCGACGGCCGGATCGAGGAACTGATCGCCCCTTTCGCGGCGGCGGTGCGCAAGCTGGATGAGGTCCCGGGCATCGGTGTGCGCGCCGCGCAGGAGATCATCGCCGAGATCGGGGTGGACATGAGCGTCTTTTCCACCGCCGCCCATCTGGTGTCCTGGGCGAAGTTCGCCCCGATCGACAGACAGTCCGCGGGCAAGACAAAGGGTGCCGGCACCGGTAAGGGCAACGGTTGGCTGGCCGGTACCCTCGGCGAGGTCGTGGCCGGGCTGGCCCGGACCGACACCTTCCTGGGCGAGCGTTACCGGCGTCTGGTGGCACGGCGGGGTAAGAAACGCGCGATCGTCGCGGTCGGCAACTCGGTGTTGACCATCATCTGGCATCTGCTGGCCGACCCCGAGGCCCGCTACCGCGACCTCGGGGCCGACTTCCACCAGTCAAAGATCAACAAGCATCGTCGGCGACGCGACCTGATCCGCCAACTCGAACACCTGACCGGGCAGAAAGTCACCCTCCATCCCCAGCCCGACCTACCAGCCGCCGCCTGACACCCCCGAACAGTGGTCAAGACCCAGAGCCCGGCTCCGCTGCGCTACGCCGGGCGCTGCCGCCTGCCCACTCACTCACGATTTTCGAGTCAGCTAGAGCTACTTGAGGGACGCCTTGATCATGGGGAGGCAGGTGGGGTCCCTCGGGCGAGTGACCGGTCGCGTCGCGCGTCGCGTCGCGTCGCCCATCGCGTCGATCAAGGGATCGTGCGCCGATCAAGGGCTTGGGCACCTGGAATAGAGATCAAAGTATGTGCCTATGTCCTTGATCGACGGGGAGAGAACGGGTGAGGAGGGGAGGGAGGTGGGGTGGTCGCTGGTGTGGGGAGGTCGTAACGTCGGTCTATGGAGCGTGCGCAGCGGCTTTATGCCCTGGTGGGCGAGTTGCGTGCGGTGGCGCCCGCGCCGCGGGATGTGCGGTGGTTGGCGCGGCGGTGTGGCGTCAGCATTCGCACCGTCCAACGTGACGTCCGGGTGCTGCGCCGGCTGGGTGTGCCGATCGAGGCCCGCCCGGGGTATGCGCTCGACCCGGCTCGCGCGCTGCCGCCCCTGCACATGACGCCCGGCGAGGCGGTCGCCGTCGCGGTGGCGTTGCGCCGCCTGGGTGGCACGCCGTTTCACGCCGACGCCGCGTCCGCGCTGCGCAAACTGGCGTCCGTACTGCCCGATGTGGACGATGAGAGCAACCGCCAGCTCGCCGCACGGTTGCACTTCGCGGTCGGCGACCCGGCACCGATCGTGCCCCGGGTGATCGCCGACGCCCTGCACGAGCGCACCGTGCTGCGCATCGACTACACCGATCGGCACGGTGTGCCCACCACGCGACGCGTCGAGCCACTGGGCTATGTGGGCAGCCGCGACTACTGGTACCTGGTGGCCTGGTGCCAGCTGCGCGAGGCGGTGCGGGCGTTTCGCACGGACCGGATCGAGTCGGTGGTCGCGACCGGCGACCCGGCGCCGCCGCGCCGCCTGGTCGCCGGCGACCTCGACCTCCCGAGCGACCTGGTCCGCCGCCTCACCCTCACCTGACCGAGCCGCCGCCCGCCGCCCGCCGCCCGCCGAGCCGCCGCCCGCCGCCCGCCGAGCCGCCGCCCGCCGCCCGCCGAGCCGCCGACCGCCGGGACCGCCCGTGATCAGGGCGTCCCTCAACCCGCCCACCTTCCCAGTACCACCTACGAGAACTACTTGAGGGACGCCCTGATCACGGTGGAAGGGGGCGCTTAGGATCGCGCACATGTCGAAGAGGCTTCGGTACGCGGATGCGGTACGCCTGCTCGGTGGTGAGAGTAAGTCCGTCGCGGTGCTCGACGGCCTCGCGACCGGGGTCATCGCGGCGGCCGCGGTGCCGGTGCCGGCCGTCCTCGGCCTGCTCGACGCGAAGAACGAGCTGGTCAAGCTCGGGCACAAGCTGATCGGTGGGCTCGCCGAGCGGCGCAGCGGCCTGTCCCGGCACGGGCGGACGGAGCGGCTCGCGGCGGCGCACGAGGTGATCGCGGTGACCGCCTACTTCGAGGCGCTGGGCGAGGCCGAGCTGCCGGTGCCGTTCGGCGAGCTTGAGCTCACCCGGGACGAACAGTCCAAACTGGGCGGTGGCCCGCTCGTGCGGCGCGCGTTCGAGGAGCGGTGGCCGGGGCCGTGGCCGGAGGAGGCGCGCGAGGTCTACCTGGCGACGCTCCATCGGCAGTACCGGGCGCTGTCCCAGGACGTGTTGCGGTTCGTGGAAGGGCTCGCCGTCTGGGAGCGGCTGGGGGACACGAAGCGGCGGGCGTTCGCCGCCGCGCTGGAGGGGGTACCGGACCGCGCGGTCACCCGCTATGAGGAGCTGATCCGGCAGCTGGCGGTGGACTTCCCGGAGGTCGCGTTCTGGCTCCGGGAGCGGGAGCACCGGGCCACCCGCGCGGAGCTACGCCGGTTGGGCGCCGCGCTCGACGAGGTGGGCGGGGTGCTGGCGGCGATCTCCACCGGCCGGGTACCCGATGATCGGCGCGCGGCCCTGGCCCGCGCCTACCAGGCGGAGTTGTCGCGGCCCGTCGCGGCGTCCGGTGATGTGCCGGCGGGGCTGCGGATGCCGGCGCTCGACGAGGCCTACCTGACGCCCCGCTACCGGGCCGCCTGGATCGACCCGCGGTCGCGCCCGAGCGACGAGGCGTGGTGGTCGGACATGCCGGTGCGCGACGACTTCGAGCGGTTTCTGATCGGCTATCTCACCAGCCCGCGGGCGGTCGAGGCGCCGCTGCTGGTCCTCGGCCAGCCCGGTTCCGGCAAGTCGCTGCTGACCAAGGTGCTGGCGGCGCGGCTGCCGGCCGCGGACTTCCTGCCGGTACGCGTCGTGCTGCGCGACGTGTCCGCGGTCGCCGGCGTGCAGGACCAGATCGAGCACGCGATCCGCGCCGCGACCGGCGAGCGGCTGGAGTGGCCGGCGCTGGTCCGGTCGGCCGGCGACGCCCTTCCCGTGGTGCTGCTGGACGGCTTCGACGAGCTGGTGCAGGCGACCGGCGTGAGCCAGTCCGACTATCTGGTGAAGGTCGCCGAGTTCCAGCGGCGCGAGGCCGACCAGGGCCGCCCCGTGGTGGTGCTGGTGACCAGCCGCACCAGCGTCGCCGACCGGGCCACGACGCCGGACCGCACCGCGGCGGTGCGGCTGGAACCGTTCGACGAGGAGCGGGTGGCGGCCTGGCTGGCCGTGTGGAACTCGCTCAACGCCGGCCACCTCGCCGCGCACGGGCTGACCCCGCTGACCGCCGAGACAGCGCTGCACCATCGCGAACTGGCCGAGCAGCCGCTGCTGCTGCTGATGCTGGCGCTCTACGACGCGGACGGCAACGCGCTGCAACGCCTCGGCGCCGAGCTGCGCCGCGACGAGCTGTACGAGCGGTTGCTGGGCAGCTTCGCCGCGCGCGAGGTGACCAAGCACCGGCCCGGGGTGCCGGAGCGCGAGCTGGGCCGGCTGGTCGAGCAGGAGCTGCGCCGGCTGGCCCTGGTGGGGTTCGCGATGTTCAACCGCGGCACCCAGTGGATCACCGAAGCGGACCTGGCGCACGACCTGCGCGCGGTGCTCGGCGCGCCGCCGCCGGCCGCACCGGACCAGCTGCGGGCGCCGCTGGGCGGCGCCGAGATCGTGCTCGGCCGGTTCTTCTTCGTCCACCGGGCGCGAGCGCTGCGCGACGAACACACCCTGGAGACGTACGAGTTCCTGCACGCCACGTTCGGCGAGTTCCTGGTCGCCAGGCTCACCTGGCAGGTGCTGCGCGACATCGCGGCCCGGGAGGCGGCGTCCACGTTGTCTCTCGGCGCCGGACAGGTCGACGACGACCTGCTGCACGCGCTGCTGTCGTGCGCGGCGCTGACCGCGCGGGCGCCGATCGTCGAGTTCCTGGGCGGTCTGATGGCCCGGCTGTCGACAGAGGAGCGTGCGGACCTGGCGGATCTGCTGCTCCGCCTCTTCCGCGCCGCGCATCAGCAGCGGCCCGCGCGGCGGTTCGAGGAGTACGGTCCGCGCCTGCACGTGCCGTTGAAGCACGCGGTGTACAGCGCCAATCTGCTGGTGCTGGCGGTGTGCGCGGCCGGCACCGTGCGGGGAAGTGAGTTGTTCGGCGGGCGGCCCGGTGATGTCATCGATCACTGGCACGGTGAGGCGTTGCTGTGGCGGTCCCAATTGGACCCCGAGGGCTGGACCAGCCTGGTGGAAACCCTGGCCCTGGAACGGTTTTTCGACGGTGAACGCCGGGACATCGCACTGTCCATAGACGATGGTTCGTTCGTCGTACCGCAGGTCGATCCCTATTGGACGTACGGAATGGCGCCCGACCATCCGGACCGCGGGCAGATGGCGTTCACGTACTCCGGCCAGGATCCCGCGCGCCAACAGCGCAAGGCGCACTTTCTCTGCGGCATCAACGACGACGTGACACACCACGCGCTGGAGCCGCTCGCGGCGGTGCTGGGCCCGGCCGTGCACACCATTGTCGGGGGGTCGCCGGCGGCGGCGTGGTCAGCGGTCCACGCGTTGCTCGACGTGTGGACGCTGCCGATGCGTCAGGTTGGCGAGGGCGAGCGGGAAGCCGCGTACGACCGGTGCGCGCGGATCGCGGCCACCGACTTCCCGCCGTGGCGCGCCGAGGTCAGGCGGGCGTACGCGACGCTGCTGTTGCAGCGGCTGGCCACCGACTATCAGGTTTCGGCCGACCTGGCCCGCCGCATCACCGCCCAGGTCGCCCCCCACACCCGTCCATGATCAGGGCGT
>JBBEWH010000316.1:0-647 GCA_037414955.1 Actinomycetes bacterium KLBMP 9797 | reverse complement strand
TATAGCTACTTGAAGGACGCCCTGATCATGGAGACGTTAAGTCCCCAGGTCTCCGGCCATGCCTCGAGTGCGGGTCGTTTGGGCCATGCGGGTGGTGCGGCGGCTGGCGCCCATGGCCATGATCCCGAGGCCGAACAGGATGCACAGCACCCCGACGATGACGTTGTTGGCGATCGCGTTGTTGCCCGGCGTCGGGCCGCTGACCAGCCAGGGCGCGACGATGGTCCAGGCGCCGATCACCGGGGTCACCCAGGTGATGCCGTGCGTCCGGCCATACGCGGAGGCGAAGCCGAGGGCGAGCAGTGCGACCGCGGCACCGCAGAAGAAGTTGCTCGCGGTCAGGCTCGTGGAGGCGCCGTTGAAGCCGACTACCCACGGCGACATCGCCAGGTACAGACCGGTCAGGAGGGTGAGACCGTCGACTAGTTGAAGGGTCGGGGTCTCCGCGGCTCGGTCATATCGCGCTCTTAGTGCGGCAATGTCCGGATGTTGCTCAATCGCGGGTGTCGCAGGTGTTTGCGCCGTCATTGCGAACCCACCTCCTTGGACAAGAAGCGGTGAGCATGTCCCACTCGACCCCATTATGCGCTGATTCGTGTAGGTCTGCCAGGCAGACCACCCATGATCAGGGCGTCCTTCACGTCGTT
>JBBEWH010000315.1:0-6709 GCA_037414955.1 Actinomycetes bacterium KLBMP 9797 | reverse complement strand
GTTCGATCCCTTGTCACTGTGATGAACGAGCTGACCGTCACGCACGTCGCGGGTCCAGATCCCGTACTCCAGCGCACCGAGGATCAGGTCGGTGTCGCAGCGGTCCGAGCAGCGCCAGCCCACGATCCGGTTGGAGAACGCGTCTCGTACGGCGGCGAGCCAGAACACGCCCTCACCGCACGGGATACGGGTGGCATCGGCCACCCACAGCCGGTTCGGCTCCGTGGCGGTGAAGTCGCGCTCGACCAGGTCCGGCGCCGGCGTGGCCCTCGGGTCCTGCCGCGTCGTGCCGTGCCGCCAGCCACGACGCAGGAACGCACCCTGCCAGCCCTGCCGCCGCATCAGCCGTTCCACCCGCTTACGACCCACGCCGATGCCGTCGCGGCGCAGTTGCCGCCACACCCGGTCCGACCCGTACGTGCGCCCAGAGTAGGTCCAGATCTCGTAGATGTTGGACAGCAGACCACGGTCGACCAACTCCCGGTCACAGGGCTGCGCAGCCTGCTTCAACCACCCGTAGTAGGTGGATTGGCCGATATCCAGGACCCGTAGCAGGAGCGCGACCGCGTACGTGCCACGGTGTTCGTCGATGAACCTCATGACCGCCGCCGGGTCGGGTCGAGCTCCTGGGCGAAATACACGCTGGCAGCCTTCAAGATCGCGTTAGCCCGGCGCAGCTCCAGCACTTCCTCGCGCAGGCGCCGGTTCTCCTCCAGCATGTCGGTGCTCGGCCGATCATCGCGCTCGCCGCGGTCGGCCTGATCCTGCCGGATCCAGTTCCGAAGCGCCTCGTGATGCACGCCCAACTGCTCGGCCAGCCGGCGGATCACCGGCTTGGGGTCCGACTCCCGGTACAAGCGCACAGCGCGCTGGCGCAGGTCGTCTGGGTACTTCTTCGGTGCTGCCATGGATGTTCCTCTCCATGATCATCAGATCATGATCAAGAAGCTCCATGAAAGCGGGGGTGGCTCAAGAAGAGCAGCCAGACGACCCGCGTATCGCGCCTTCGGCGATCACCCGCGAAGTCATGGAGCAGGGGATTCGTGCCGTGGCCGTAACCAGCCTGGGACGCTGGGGCCTGACCCTCCATCATGGAGACGCCGACGCCGAGCCCGTGATACAGGTGCTCGCACACCGCTACGGATTCTGGGCCGACGACATTCCGCACGTCGATCCCTTTCAGGGCCTGCTCACCACAGCGACATGATGGCCCCCTCGCCCCGGCGAGGTAGCCGATCACGAGTCCCCCGACGAACTAACGACGAGGAGCACTTAGGTTTGACGACCGTGGTGCTGGCAGGTTGCGGTGGCCGGTCGGCGGTGCTGGCGGTACCGGAAGGCGTTGCCGAGCTGCGCCCTCCGCCGACCGACCAGGTCCTTGTCGCTGCGCTGCGTTACCAGTTCCGACCCCGCCGTGGCGGTGTCCGCCAGTTCGACGTTGGTCAGTGGAATTCCGGCGAGTCTTCTTCCCCGGACTCACAACATTCGATGTCATCACTCACGTGCCCATCCCGCCGGACCTCAGCCCGGCGTGTCGGGCCGAAAACACCGTCCACGGCACAGTCCCTCTGCCGGCTGGCTTGCTCGGCTAGCTCATGAAGAAGATCATGGCCGCGAGGCTTGCCTCCATGGCCAGGTGCTGCCAACGGAGCAGGTCCGTGATCGGTCGATTGCGCAGCCGGACGAGTGCGGTCGCCATCCAGCAGAGGTAAGCCGCCGTGGCGGCGCGTAGCAACACGAGCGCCGCGTCATGGCCGGTGACGGTGCCGTGGTCCGTCCGGGGCCCGGCGGTCATGTGGTGGGTAGCCATCGACTCGCCGTGTTGATGCATCAGCACGGCGAGCGCCATGAGCACGGCCCCGGCCATACGGTGCCACTCCACCTCCGGGCCGCGCTCGGTCGGGCCGCCGACGACGATTGCCACCGCCAAGGCCAGGAGCAGCGGCGTGCCCGCGTTCTGCACAACCGGTGCGGCGTCGAGGGTCACCGCGACCATGACAGCCACCATCGCACCGGCAAGCATTCGGGCTCTGTGGGAAGCGCCCGCCCGGGGCACGACGCAGCAGCGGGCTGACACCGCGGCCGACCCGAGCATGATCATCTCGATCATCAGGACGTCATCGCGGTGCGACGCCGGGGCGTGACCATTGCGCGGTGGGGCGGCCGTTGAGGCGCCACGGGTGCCCGGTGACCCGTGGCCAGCCTTCGGGCGAGTTTTCCCAGTTCTCTTGCCGGCCGTACACCGTGAGGTCCAGGGCGTGGTAGGTGGTCATCAACGCCTCCACGCCCCGCCCGGTGGTCCAGTAGGTCTCGTAGACCTTGTCGCCGTCGCGCAGGTAGCACGCGATGAACCCGAAGTCGCGACCGTCGGCCAGAGCCGGGTCGGAGTCTTTCGCCGAATACCAGGGGAACCTATAGCCCATGAACTCCGCGAACGGTGCACTTTCGTCGTAGGGACCCTGGCAGAACACGGCGTAGGTGACGTCCCGAGCGTGCAGGTAGTCCAGCATCTGCATGTGACAGGTCGAGAAGGTGCACCCCTCACACTGATGCTCGTACGGTTTGCCGTCGTGCCACATGTGGAAGTAGGCGATGAGCATCCGGCGGCCCTCGAACACCTCCACCAGCGGGGTGTCCCCGCCAGGGCCCCGCACCGTCACCGTCGGCATCAAGGTCATGGGCAGCTGACGACGAGCGGCTGCGATCGCGTCTCCTTCGCGGGTATGGGCCTTCTCCCGGACCAGCAGTTCGTCGCGCTCGCGCAGCCAGGTCTCCCGGTCGACGACCGGGGGCGCGGCGGCGCTGGACGCGGGGGTTGCCGTCATGGCTATCTCCTTCGTGGAGTGGGGATCGGTCACAGGTACAGACGACCGAGTCGGCGATCGTCATCGGTGACCGATGACGGATGGGGTCCGCGGTCGTCAGTACGGTTGTGAGGATCATTCAGCCCCGGGGAAATCACATGTCCGACTCGCCTGATGAGCAGGCGGTCTGGCTGCAGCGCGCCTTCGACGAGCACCGGCGTGAGCTACACGTGCACTGCTACCGCCTCGCCGGGAACGTCACCGACGCGGACGACCTGGTGCAGGAGACCTTCCTGCGTGCCTGGCGGGCTCGCGACCGCTTCGAGGGTCGGGCGTCGGCGCGTACCTGGTTCTTCCGGATCGCCACGAACGTCTTTCTCGACAGCCGCAAGGCGGCCGGTCACCGGACGGTACCGTATGGTGACCCGCTGGAGTGGTCCACCGAGCTCGGTCCCTATCCCGACGCCCTGCTGGCCGACGATCCGCAGACCGGTCTCGCCGCCCGGGAGACCGTCGAGCTGGCCGTGATCGCAGCGATCATGTACCTGCCGCCGCGGCAGCGGGCGGCCTTCGTGCTGCGCGACGTCTACGGCTGGACGCCGCAGGAGATCGCCGCCGCGCTCGACACCGCCGTAGCGGCCGTCAACAGCCTCCTCCAGCGGGCCCGCCACACCCTCCGGCGGCGCGCTCCGTCGGACCCGAAGGACTGGCGCCGCCCGCAGCTCACCAGTGAGGACGAAGAGATCCTGCGCCGCTACGCCAACGCGAAGGACCCGGAGACGATCCGGGCACTGCTCGCCGAGGACGTACGGATCACGATGCCGCCCGAGCCGCCGGTCGTCGGGATCGACGCGGCTGCGGAGTTCCTCGGCCGACCGCTCGACTGGCGTACGTTCCCCACCTCGGCCAACGGGCGCCCGGCACTGATCAACTATCTCCGCCGGCCCGGCAGCCCGCACTACGAGGCGTTGGTCGTCGACGTACTCCGGATCGAGAACGGGAAGATCGTAGAGAGCAACGCCTTCATCGGTGCCCGGCACGTCACCGCCTTCAGCATGCCCGCCACGCTCGAGCCCTAGACGCAGGGTGTGCGCTGGGGGTTTCACGAACTGCCCGGCCGTCTCGCATGGCTCCGCCCGCGCGAACCGGCCCGCGACACGCGTCACCGCTTCGTCCAGGATGACCCGCCAACGGGCGGGGTCCACGCCGTGGCCCACGGCCACCGCACGATCTTCGGTTGTCCTCACAAACCATCGATGATCAACGCGGTGGCCGTCTTCATGCCCACGACACGCCCCAACGCCGAAGCCAAGTAACGTTGGAGTACTAGTGTCCTGCGCCAGAAATTCGCCTACAAAATCATGCGCCGTGTTGTTCGATCGCACGAGCCGGGCAGTGACGCTGACCCCGATCGGCAAGCAGCTGCGCGACGACCTGCGGGCCGGCTACGACACGATCCAGAAGGGTCTTGCGGCGGCGTCGGAGTCGGCGCGCGGTATCAGCGGCACCGTCCGGATGGGTGTGATGGGAGTTGTCGGTCTTGAGATCCGCGACGTCATCGATCTGTTCCGCAGCCGCAATCCCGGCTGCGACGTAGCGCTACGCGAGATCCATTTCGGCGACCCGCTCACGGCCCTGCGCGCTGCCGAGCTGGATCTGGCGCTGCTGTGGCGGCCAGTCCGGGAGCCGGACCTGACCGAGGGGCCGGTCGTGCTCACCGAGGGGCGTGTGCTGGCCGTGTGGACCGGGCACGAGCTCGCGGACCAGGCGTCGGTGTCGATGGAGGACTTCGGCGGCCGGGTCTTCGTCAGCCCGGACCGCGTACGCCCGGCTACTGGATCGAATCCATGCTGCCCTCCCAAACCCCTGGCGGTGTGCCCATGCCGCGTGGTCCCGTCGTGTCCACCTTCCATGAGGTGCTACCCGTGGTGGCCACTGGTCTCGGCCTATCCCCGCTCAACGAGCACTCCCTTCGATACCACCCACATCCCGGCATCGTCCTGCTCCCGGTCCACGACGCGCCCGTCACCGAGTGGGTCATGGTCTGGCGGAAGGACGGGGTCTCGCCACGGGCGCAGGATTTGGTCGAGATGGCCACGCAACTCGGTCCACGCGCCTTTCGGTAAACCCAGGTAGGTGCCGTCAGGGTGCTTTGAATCGGGCACCAAGTCATCGGCCGGGCGCCGCCGCCTCGGCTTCCCGTGCCGCCGGATTCGCAGGCGAGCGCACGACGACCAAGGGTTGACCGCTGATCGATTGATGCTGTTTCCACGGACCTTACCGTCACATGGCCAGCTGCGCTGAGTGGCCGGGGTGGATAACCGTAGGGTTATCGGTCGTTGCGATGTTCGACGTTGATGCCGCCGCCGCAGCCAGCAATTCTGAGGGTGTCATACGGACAGCCGCGCGGGGTGACGCTGCGGGTGAGGTCTTCTTTCGGAGGTAGGCGTGCAGCCCGGATTCAACTGGTCGTCGCAACACCGGTGCTTTGAAGTGAGAGTAGCTGTTCGTTCATAGCTTCGGCGGGTGTCTTCCAGCCGAGTGTCTTGCGTGGCCGGCTGTTGAGTGTGGCGGCTACGGCGTCGAGGTCGTCGCGATTCCAGCGAGCCAGGTCGGTGCCTTTGGGGAAGTACTGGCGTAGCAGGCCGTTGGTGTTCTCGTTCGTGCCGCGTTGCCAGGGGCTGTGCGGGTCGGCGAAGTAGACCCGAACGCCGGTGTCGATCGTCAGCGTGGCGTGCTGGGCGAGCTCTTTCCCACGATCCCAGGTCAGCGTCTGACGCAGCTGGGCGGGCAGGATGGTGATCGTTGCCGCGATCGCATCGCGGACGGCCTCGGCACCGTGACCGGCCAGTGCCGGGCCGTTCTTCACCCGTGAGTTGACGCCGTAGCCTTCCATGCGGGGCAGGTGCAGCAGCATTGTGAAGCGGGTCGTTCGCTCGACGAGCGTGCCGATAGCGGACTTGTCCAGCCCGATGATGAGGTCTCCCTCCCAGTGGCCCGAGACGGCGCGGTCGTCGACCTCGGCGGGGCGGGCGCTAAGCATCACCTCGGGGGTGACCATGCCGTCGCGACGCTGCCGGGCTCGAGCGCGTGGCACCCGCAGTGCGCGGCCGGTGCGCAGGCAGGCGACCAGGTCACGCTTCAACGCGCCCCGCCCTTGGATGAACAGGGCCTGGTAGATCGCCTCATGCGAGATGCGCATGGAGTCATCATCCGGGAAGTCAAGCCTGAGCCGGTGAGAGATTTGCGCCGGGCTCCACGCGTTCGCCCATCGCCGGTCCTGACGCCGCGGCTTGTTCCGCCCCTTCCACGCTGTCGCCTTCGGCCCCGACAGCGGCGTGCCATCCAGCCGGCGAACCTGGCCTGAGAGCCGCTCCTGCACGTACTCGCGCAACCGATTGTTGGTGACAAGCTTCGCCGCCTTGGGACGCCGCGCAAGCAGCTCCGCCTTCCACTGCGCGACCGACGCCCGGTAGTCAAGCTTCCCTCCCCGGGTTGCCGCATTGCGACGCAGCTCCCGAGAGATGGTCGAGGGGTCACGGCCCAACCGGCGGGCGATCTCCCGCACCCCGAGGCCCTGGCCTCTCAGCACGGCGATCTCTTCCCGCTCCGGGAACGACAGATACCGGCCCGTGAGCGGGCGGACCATAAACAGAGGCATGCCGCCACGCTCCCGGAACCACCGGCTCCCAACTGCTTGCGACACGCCGACCGCGACCGCGGCGTCCTCGCTGGTGAGTCCCTTGGCGATCTCACACCAAAACAAACGCTCGACATCCCGCCGAAGCGCCGGCGCCCCCGGCGACTTCATCGGCGACCTGCCCGTCAACGCCTTCATCCATCCCGCCGGCCGGCCCATCGACACCTCCATACTCGAGGTGTTGCGACGACCAGTTGAACTCGCC
>JBBEWH010000314.1:5000-7109 GCA_037414955.1 Actinomycetes bacterium KLBMP 9797 | reverse complement strand
ATGAAGATGTCCGGCGGCGTCCTACTCTCCCACACCCTCCCGAGTGCAGTACCATCGGCGCTGGAAGGCTTAGCTTCCGGGTTCGGAATGTAACCGGGCGTTTCCCCTCCGCCATAACCGCCGTAACCCTAAACCCAACACACCCAACACAAACTGTTGGTTGTTGGCTCAGATTCACATAGTGGACGCACAACATCATGTTCTTTGAGGTCAAGTCCTCGGCCTATTAGTACCAGTCACCTCAACACATTACTGCGCTTACAGCTCTGGCCTATCAACCCAGTCATCTAACTGGGGGCCTTAACCCACATGGGGTGGGACACCTCATCTCGAAGCAGGCTTCCCGCTTAGATGCTTTCAGCGGTTATCCCTCCCGAACGTAGCCAACCAGCCGTGCTCCTGGCGGAACAACTGGCACACCAGAGGTTCGTCCGTCCCGGTCCTCTCGTACTAGGGACAGCCCTTCTCAAGTATCCTACGCGCGCGGCGGATAGGGACCGAACTGTCTCACGACGTTCTAAACCCAGCTCGCGTACCGCTTTAATGGGCGAACAGCCCAACCCTTGGGACCTGCTACAGCCCCAGGATGCGACGAGCCGACATCGAGGTGCCAAACCATCCCGTCGATATGGACTCTTGGGGAAGATCAGCCTGTTATCCCCGGGGTACCTTTTATCCGTTGAGCGACACCGCTTCCACACGCAAGTGCCGGATCACTAGTCCCGACTTTCGTCCCTGCTCGACCCGTCAGTCTCACAGTCAAGCTCCCTTATACACTTACACTCAACACCTGATTGCCAACCAGGCTGAGGGAACCTTTGGGCGCCTCCGTTACATTTTGGGAGGCAACCGCCCCAGTTAAACTACCCACCAGACACTGTCCCCAACCCCGATCAGGGGCCCAGGTTAGATACCCAAATCCAACAGAGTGGTATTTCAACAATGACTCCACCGACACTGGCGTGCCAGCTTCACAGTCTCCCACCTATCCTACACAATCGAACTCGGATACCAATGTCAAGCTATAGTAAAGGTCCCGGGGTCTTTCCGTCCTGCCGCGCGTAACGAGCATCTTTACTCGTAATGCAATTTCGCCGGGCCTGTGGTTGAGACAGTGGGGAAGTCGTTACGCCATTCGTGCAGGTCGGAACTTACCCGACAAGGAATTTCGCTACCTTAGGATGGTTATAGTTACCACCGCCGTTTACTGGCGCTTAAGTTCTCAGCTTCGCCCCGAAAGACTAACCGGTCCCCTTAACGTTCCAGCACCGGGCAGGCGTCAGTCCATATACAGCGTCTTACGACTTCGCATGGACCTGTGTTTTTAGTAAACAGTCGCTTCCCCCTGCTCTCTGCGGCCATACCACGCTCCACCCGCAAGGGGCTTCACGCGTCCGGCCCCCCTTCTCCCTAAGTTACGGGGGCAATTTGCCGAGTTCCTTAACCACAGTTCACCCGATCGCCTCGGTATTCTCTACCTGACCACCTGTGTCGGTTTGGGGTACGGGCCGCTCGAAACTCGCTAGAGGCTTTTCTCGGCAGCATAGGATCACTGACTTCACCTGAATCGGCTCGGCATCACGTCTCAGCCACATGCGCCACGGATTTACCTATGGCACGGCCTACACGCTTACCCCGGCACAACCACCGGCCGGGATCAGCTACCTTCCTGCGTCACCCCATCGCTTGACTACTACCACCCAGGTTCCCGCGCACTGTCCGGTTCACCCGAAGGATCCCCATAAGCGGACGGTTAGCGCAAATGGGTTCATCATGGTCGCTTCTTCGCGGGTACGGGAATATCAACCCGTTATCCATCGACTACGCCTCTCGGCCTCGCCTTAGGCCCCGACTCACCCAGGGCGGAATAGCCTGGCCCTGGAACCCTTGGTCATCCGGCGGAAGGGTTTCTCACCCTTCTTTCGCTACTCATGCCTGCATTCTCACTCGTGTGGCGTCCACGGCTACCTCACAGTGCCGCTTCACCCCCCACACGACGCTCCCCTACCCATCCACACACCTGGATAACGATTCGGAAACCATTACCGAGTACCATGTGAATGCCACAGCTTCGGCGGTGTACTTGAGCCCCGCTACATTGTCGGCGCG
>JBBEWH010000314.1:0-2500 GCA_037414955.1 Actinomycetes bacterium KLBMP 9797 | reverse complement strand
GACCCACAGTTAAGCCATGGGATTTCACAGTCGACGCGACAAGCCGCCTACGAGCTCTTTACGCCCAATAAATCCGGACAACGCTCGCGCCCTACGTCTTACCGCGGCTGCTGGCACGTAGTTGGCCGGCGCTTCTTCTGCAGGTACCGTCACTTGCGCTTCGTCCCTGCTGAAAGAGGTTTACAACCCGAAGGCCGTCATCCCTCACGCGGCGTCGCTGCATCAGGCTTCCGCCCATTGTGCAATATTCCCCACTGCTGCCTCCCGTAGGAGTCTGGGCCGTGTCTCAGTCCCAGTGTGGCCGGTCGCCCTCTCAGGCCGGCTACCCGTCGTCGCCTTGGTAGGCCATTACCCCACCAACAAGCTGATAGGCCGCGAGTCCATCCCAAGCCGAAAAACTTTCCACCACCAACCATGCGATCAGCAGTGAATATCCGGTATTAGCCCCCGTTTCCGAGGGTTATCCCAAAGCCTAGGGCAGGTTACTCACGTGTTACTCACCCGTTCGCCGCTCGAGTACCCCGAAGGGCCTTTCCGCTCGACTTGCATGTGTTAAGCACGCCGCCAGCGTTCGTCCTGAGCCAGGATCAAACTCTCCAACAAAAAATTAGAGATAAAGCCCTGGCATAAAAATATGCCAAATTCCATCAACACCAGATCAACATCCGATGCCAACAGAGTTCACACAAAACTTGGCACTGGCATAATCAAAGCACCCTGTTGAGTTCTCAAAGAACAAACACACACCAAAACCGCACCCCGTACTCCGAGGCCCGCCCTTGGGGCAACTGTTCGAGCTTACCTGGTCGATTTCGCTTCGTCAAGCCGGATCTTTGGCCTAACTCCGCATCGCCCGATTGGCCCCCGTCCGAAGCGCAGACCGATGACTCGATCATCGTTTCGTAGGGGAAGCCTGCAGAACCGGCCGCCGCAGCTCGATGGTTTCCCATCCTTGCCGCTAGCTCGCCCGGCTCCCTGCCGGCTTGTCTACTTTACCCGGTCGGCTTCGCAATCTCAAATCCGGCCTGCCGGATCTTCCTTCGCACCGCCCGTGCGCCCAGTTTGGGTACTTCGTCTGCCTTGCCCCGAAGTGTCCGTGCCCCGTGCGCAGAGAGAAAGTTACGCGGTCGCCCACGGGAACGCAAATCAGGGCTCATCGATCTAAGAATCCGGCGGGCGTAGGGTGCAACCGTGGAGTCCGTGGTGCGCGCCAACGATCCCGTGCTGGCCGAAGAGGCCCTGCTGGGCATGCTGTTTCCGTTCTGGCAACTGGTGCTCGCCCTCTTCGTCGTCGTCACCGTGGTGATCTCGATCCGGCGGCTGGCCCGCCGCGGCCGCTCCCGGATGACCACACCCATGCTGGTCAGCGCCGGCGCTGCCATATCCCTCGCCATCCTGATCACCCTCCTGACCTAGGGTGGCCCCCGCCCGCTCGCCGCGCTCCCCGATCAAGGAACCCCGCGTCGATCAAGGGCCTAGGCACACGGAAGAGAGAGGCGGTCTCAAGCGGTCAGTGCAACGCGAGGTACTCGTTGAGCTTCTGTGCCGGAGTATGCCAGTTCAGGGTTTGTCGTGGCCGGCGGTTGAGTTGGTCGGCCACGGCGTCCAGGTCGGCCTGGCCGATGGTGGTGAAGTCGAACCTGCCCTTGGGGAAGTAGTCGCGTAACAGGCCGTTGGTGTTCTCGTTGGTGCCGCGCTGCCACGGGCTGTGCGGGTCGCAGAAGAACACCTGGCAGTCCTGGACGAGTCCGAAAGTGGCGTAGCCGGCCAGTTCGACGCCCTGGTCCCAGGTCAAACTACGGTGCAGCCGGGCCGGGAGCCGGCCGAACAGGGCCCGGATCACCGCGATCACCTCCGGACTGGACCGGTCGGTCGGCAACGCGCCGAGCATCACGAACCGGGTCGACCGTTCGGCCAAGGTCACGATCGCCGACCGTTTATGGGCGCCGATGAGCAGGTCGCCTTCCCAGTGCCCGGGCACCGCCCGGTCGGCGACCTCGGCCGGCCGGGCCGAGATGTGCACCTGCTCGGTGATCCACGGCTTGCCCCGGATCGCGGACCGGGCCGCGAGCGCCGCCCGGGACTGCGAACGGCGCGCCTTACGCTTGACCCGCAACGCGTCGTCGACCAGCAGCCGCAGACTGCCCCGCGCCTGCAGGTAGATCGCCTGGTAGATCGTCTCGTGTGACACCCGCATCCCCGCATCACCGGGAAAGTCCGCCCGCAAACCGGCGGCCACCTGCTGCGGACTCAACCTATCGCGCAGCCCGGCCGCCACCACCGCCCGTAGCCGCGGGTCGGCGGCCATCTTGCGCGGCTTGGGCCGGCGCCGCCGCGGCCGTGCCTTCTGCTGCGCCCAGTCCGCCCGATACCCCCACCGGTACGGTGTCCCCCGGCGAGGACTTTTCACCCCTTGCCGGTAGGAGTGGTTACGGGCCAGCTCCCGCCCCACCGAACTACGGTGCACCCCGATCGTTCTGGCGATATCCGCGCACGACGC
>JBBEWH010000313.1:0-2371 GCA_037414955.1 Actinomycetes bacterium KLBMP 9797 | reverse complement strand
GGCCTTCCCAGCGGGCGTGGTCGGGCCGGTGGGTGCTGGTGGGGTGGGGTCGGCGAGTGGGCAGTCGGTGATGGGGGCGCCGGTGGCGATGCCTTCGCCGGCGAGGAGGTCGAGCATGGCGTCGGCGCGTAGTTGTGGCAGGGTGCGGGTGTCGCCGTGGCGTTTGGCGGCGCGGGCGATGGCGGTGAGGCGTTCCATCGCGGCGGCTGCCCGGTGTGGTGGTAGGTCGTAGCCGTTCAGTTCGGCCAGGCCGTCGTCGGTGGGTCGTAGATGTACGCGCCGTCCGGCGAGCGCCTTTTTGACCCGGCTGGTTTTGGCTTGCGGGTCGGCGGCGAACACCAGTTTGGTCAGCCGGGCCCGCAGCTGCCCGGTCGTCAACCGCGGCGCTTCTCCGATGATTTCGTCGATCACCTGCCGCGCGGCCGGGGTGGGCAGGCAGAGGGTGAGTTCTGACATGACCCGTGCTTTCGGCGCGTCGATCTCGCCCTGGTCGAGGGCGGCGAACACGGCCGGTAGCCGCTCGACCAGGTCGTCGGCCAACCCGAGTTGGATGCTGGCGGCGGTCTTGGTCCATCTCATGGCGAACGCGACTTCTACCTGCGCCCACCGCCGTTCGGGGTCGCCGCCGATCGCCTCGTCGCCACGGCGGCCCAGCTCGTGCAGCACCGACAGCAGTTGCGCGTTGTCGTGGGCGAGTTGACGTTGCCGGGCCTGCGCGTACCGGACCAGATCCTGATCATCGAGTGTGGACACGTCCACGGCGGCGAGAACGGTCGCGAGGTGAGGGCCGGGCGGGATGAGCGCCAACTCGTCCGGCAGCCCTCCCGTCGCACCCCGTCCCATACCCCCAACCCTATCGAACACCCGTCCAAGGTCACAAGCACCTCGATGCGACAACCCTTGCTGCATAAGCACTTTTTGGCACTCACCATCCATTATGGAGTGCAGCATGGAGAGCGTGGCGACAACACACGTGCGGACAGTCCGGAGTGGACCTGCGGCACGTCGGTGAACAGGGCAGTAGCGGCTACCGAGGAAGGCGCCGTACCCGGTTGGCGGACAGGGCCGCAAGCAGGGAGCGCCGCCGTCAGCGCGGTGCGGCCAGCGTGCCCACCAGGTGTGGGCACGCCTCAGATCAGTCGTCCGGTGCTCGCGATCTTGGCGAAGGCGTGGGCGCTCGGCTTGGGGATCCGGGCGAAGTCGTTCGCGCGGTCGACGGCGATGAGGCCGAACCGGGGCCGGTAGCCTTCGCTCCATTCGAAGTTGTCGAACGCGGACCAGTGCAGGTAGCCGCGCACGTCGACGCCCTCGGCGCGCGCCTGGGCGAGTGCGGCGAGGTGGGTGTGCAGGTATTCGACGCGTTCGGTGTCGTCTTCGGTGGCGATGCCGTTCTCGGTGACGAACAGCGGCAGCCCGGTTTCGGCCGCGCGGTGCAGCACCTGGCGCAGGCCGTCCGGGTACACGGCCCAGCCCATCTGGGTGCGGGCGAAGCCGTCCGGCGGGTCGGCGAAGAGCGTGGGTGAGGCGGGATCGACCCATTGCTGGCGGTAATACTGCACGCCGAGCCAGTCGCCCCGGTCGGGGCCGGTGAGGCCGTCGAGGTACCGGTCGACGATCTCGAACCGCAGGAGGCGGTGGAAGGCGTGGCAGGCCGCGTCGTCGCGGATGGGCGCCAGCAGCGGCAGGTTCACGGCGAGCCCGACCCGCGACCGCGGCGACGCTTCGCGCACGGCGCGGACCGCGGCGTGATGGGCGGCCAGGAGGGTACTGCCGGCGCGCTTCCAGAGGATGGCGTTGGTGATGCCGGGTGGGTGGTAACCCTCGAGGTAGCCGTGCAGGGCGACCATCTGCGGTTCGTTGATGGTGCACACGTAGGGCATGAGGTCGCCGAGCTCGGCGGTGACTCGCCGGCAGTAGCGGGCGAACGTGTCGACGGCGTCGGGGGCGAGCCAGCCGCCGGCGGCGGCGAACCAGCGCGGCAGCGTGAAGTGGTGCAGCGTCACGAACGCCGTCATGCCGGTGCCGGCGAGCGCGGTCAGGACCCGCCGGTAGTGGTCGAGGGCGGCGCGGCTGAACTCGCCCGGTGCCGGCTCGATCCGCGCCCACTCCACGGACAGCCGGTGCGCGTTGTGGCCGAGCGCGGCCAGGAGGGCGAAGTCGCCGGCGTACCGGTGGTAGTGGTCGATGGCGTCGCCGGACGGCTCGCGGGCGGCGGTGGCGGGGGCGTGTTCGAAGTCCCACCAGTCACTGTTGACGTTGCCGCCTTCGACCTGATGGGCCGAGGTGGCGGTGCCCCACCGGAAGTCCGCCGGGAAGTCGATGCCCACAATGCTCCGATCTCACGATGCTCCGATGTGCACGAAGCGTGGGT
>JBBEWH010000312.1:0-5696 GCA_037414955.1 Actinomycetes bacterium KLBMP 9797 | reverse complement strand
GCCAGACCCACGCGGCTCTATGCCGTGACGGCGGTGAAGCTGTGGGTGCCGGAGGCGACCCGGTAAACGGCGTACCCGCCGTCGAGACGGACGAAGTCGGCGCGGTCCGGCTCGCCGACCACCCGACCACCGAGCGTTGGTACCCAGACCTCCGCGCCGGTGTTCGTCGGGACGGTGACCGTGAGCCGGAACCAGCGGTCGCCCTTGCGCCATTCGGCGCGGGCCTCGCCCGCCGGGGTGCGGTAGCTGCCCTTGGCGAACGTCACATCGCCGACCACCTTGGGCTGGAAGACGAGCTTCCGGTACCCGACGGAGTCCGCGCGGATCCCCACCAGTCCAGTGTGGAACCACTCCTCGATCTGGGCGAGGATCATGTGGTTCTTGGAGTCGCCGCGGTTCCACCGCTCCCCGATGGTGGTCATGCCGCCGGGGTTGGCGACCGTGGATTCCATGAAGTAGCCGTAGCTGGGCTGCTCGTCCTCCTGGAGCAGGTCCCACAGCACGTCGTCGCGGCCGCCGGCGGCCAGCGCCCGGACCGTGGACGCCATACCGATGGTGCCGCCACTGAAGTGCGGGCCGTCGCCGTTGGGGTGGAACGCGTAGACGAGCTCGACCAACGCGTCCAGCACAGCGCCGCGTTCGCTGTCCGGGACGAGCCCGGCGTCGAGCGCGAGGGCCTGGGCGGACTGGGTGGCGCCAGCGGTGCCGGCGTTCCCGGCCGTGGTGTAGCGCCCCAGCGCCGTGTTGTAGAAGTGGGCGTTGAATGCCGCCTTGATGTCGGCGGCCAGGGCCCGGTAGCGGTCGGCGTCCGCCGCGTGGCCGGTCAGCTCGGCCATCGTGGCCAGCTTGCTGATCATCACGAAGTAGCCCCAGGTGCCGGTGATCCGGCCGGAGGTCTGGTCGGCGGAGACCCAGTCGGCGAGGGCTGCGTCGACGATGTGCGCGTCGGCGCCGGTGCCCGCCTTCTGCCGCTGGATGTAGTCGGCGAAGTCGACCATCCGGTCGTAGTACCGCGCCATCGTCTGGGTGTCGCCGTAGAGCTCGTACAGCATCGCCGGGACCAGGATGATGGCGTTGCCCCAGTTGATCTCGTCGCCGAACCGTCCACTGTAGCCCCAGTCGTAGACCGGGGTCTTCAGCGCCACGTTGCCGAACATCGGGGTGTCCGCGATGGACTGTCCCTCGACGAGGTGGTGCATGGTGGTGCGCAGATACGCGGCGAGCTGGTGGTTGCGGTGGATCGCGCCCATCGGCATGGTGTAGTCCGCCGGGTACGACAGCTTCTCCCGGCCCGGGCAGTCGGTGAACACCGACATGACGTTGCCGGCGAACGAGTACCGGGCCATCCTGTTGATCCGGTTGATCCGCGCGTTGGAGGTGGTCACCGCGCCGGCGACCGGCGTGGCCGCCTGTAGCCGCAGCCCGGTGATGGTGTCCTTTGTGGGCACGTACCCCTCGGGCAGGCCGGTGACCTGGACCCACTGCATGCCGAAGTAGTTGAAGTCCGGGTGCCAGGTCTCCCCGCCGGGTCGGCCGGCGGTCGTGTAGGTGTTGAACAGGTCGACGCCTCGGCTGCCGCCACCGCCGCGCAGCGATGCCTGGTCGACGGTGCCGTCCGCGGCGAGCGACTCGGCCGGCGACATGCGGATGGTGGTGCCGGCCGCCACGCCGCCGGTGAGACGGAGCTGGGGCCAGCCGACGATGTTCTGCCCGAAGTCGAAGACCCAGGTGCCGGGCACCGGGTTGGTCACCGACACCGGGGTGAACGTCTCGACCACCGTCACCGGCTCGGCCGCGCGGGCGACGAGCTTCGTGGCCAGGTTGGGCGGCGGGGCGATGCCGGCGTCGATCCAGCCGGTCGGGGTACCGTCACGCCGCTGCGCGGTGGCGGACAGGTCGGATCCGGGCCGGTCCCAGCCGGGCTGTTCGCGGCGGGCGTCGTAGTCGGCCCCGGAGTACCATGCGTCGGTCACCAGCGGTCCGAGGGCGGTGCGCCAGCGGCGGTCGGAGACGACGACGTCGCGCCCGCCGTCGCGGTACACGATCTCCAGCCGGGCGATCAGCCGGGGCGTGACCGCGGCGCCGGCGCTGGGATCGCTGGCGGCGATGTTGTTGCCCGAGCCGGTCACCAGCGCGCCGGCCGTGTGCGGCTTGGTCAGGCCGGGGGTGAAGGAGACGTCCGCGGTGCCGATGGCGGTGATGACGCGGGATTCGAGGCTGTCCCCGCCGCCGCCGGTGTCGACGTTGACGGTGCCGCCGACGTGGTATCCGGCGACGCTGTCCAGCGTCACCGTGGTGGCGCCGGCCTCGGCGTCGGCGACCAGGGTGCCGCTGCCCTTGAGCTGGCTCTGCCACCAGGAGTACGGGGCGGTCCGGCCGACGGCGGGGTTGGTGACGCTGCGGCGCACGTAGGCGGGGCCGTTGCCGAGTTGGACGCCGAGCGTGTTACCGCCCGCGCGCAGCACGCCGGTGACGTCGTAGGTGCGGTACTCAGTGGACAGCTGGTAGTTGGAGTTGCCGGGCGCGAGGACCTCGTCGGTGAGCGCCCGGCCGTTGACGGTCGGCTTGTGCAGTCCGACGCCGGACAGGTAGAGGCGGGCCGCGGCGACCGTGCGGCGGTCGTCGATGCCGAACTGACGGGCGAAGATGGGCATCGGCTGGTTCTCGGTCCGGCCCGGGTACTCGATCCAGCGGGCCGCGCCCCAGTCGGACTCCGCGAGCAGGCCCATCTCCCACGAGCCCGGCTCGCTCCAGTCGGAGACCCGGCGGTCCGCGTCCCACACGCGGACCTGCCACACCACCCGCTGCCGGGAGGCGAGGGGTTTGCCGGCGTACGGGATGCCGGTCTGCCGGTCGGCGGCTACCTTGCCGGAGTCCCAGATCAGCCGGCCGCGCCGGAGGTCATGCTCGCTGGTGGCGGCCTGGATCTGGTAGGCGGTCTGCCGATCGCCGGGACACGCGGCGCGGGAGCGGGCCCGGTGGCACGGATGCGCGGCGGCCCGCCGGGTCTCGGCGATCTGCCAGCCGAACGTCGGGGTGGTGTTGTCGATGCCGAGCGGCTGGTCGTGGCGGCCGTCGACCTGAAGGTTGACGGCCCGCACGTGGGCTTGGCCGCTGCCGTGCCCGGCGGCGGGACTCGCGTTCAGCGCCTGCGACGCGAGCAGGGTCACGCACACCCCTACTCCCGCCAGCACGCGCCGGCGATGGCTGGTCGTTGACACTGGTGCCCTCCCCCTTCGTGGTTACTCACCGGCCCGGTAATCGGCGTCCATCGCGGCGAGCACCTTGTCCGGTGTGGACTGGTTGCTGAAGACCTCTTGCAGGCCGGACAGCATGGTCTGCTGGACCTTGGCGTTGGGCCACAGCTGATCCATGAACGGCACGGTCCGGTTGTCCTTGATGAAGGTCGACAGGTCGGCGAAGGCCGGGTCGACCGCGGAACCGGTGTCGGGCAGCGACGGTAGGCTGCCCTGCTTCTCGTTGAACACCTTCATGCCCTCGGGTGACATGACGAAGGTGATGAACTTCAGCGCCAGCTCCTTGTTCTTCGCCTTGGCGTTGATCCCGTAGCCGGCGCCGGCGGCGGCGGGCATGAGGAAGGTGGCCGGATCGTCGGTGGCGGGGAGCGTCTTGAGGGTGAAGGTGCCGGCGGGGTTCTTGCCCTTGAGCAGGGAGACGATCCAGTTGCCTTGCACGATGCCGAGCGTCTTACCGGTGGCGGCCAGTTCCTGGCTGGCCTCGTAGCTGGTGCCGAGCGGGTTCTTCTGGAAACAGCCGGCCCGGTTCATCTCGACGTACTTGGCCATCGCCGTGGTCCACGGGGAATTGGCGAACGTGGCCTGGCCGGCCTGCATCTTGGTGTCGAAGTCCCGGTCACCGCCGTAGACGGTGGTGGCGACCAAGGCGTACAGGGCGATCTGGGTCACCCAGTTGTCCTGGATGCCGAGCGCGAAGGCGGGGGTGCCCTTGCCGGCGGCGGCTTCGCAGAAGGCGAGCAGTTGGGTCCAGGTCGTCGGCGGGGTCAGCCCGGCCTTGGCCATGGCCTGATCGTTGTAGACCGCGCCGATCCCGTTCTGCCCGAAGATCGCGTTGTAGGTCTTGCCCTCGTACTGGGCGACGGTCTTCATGGTCGGCGGCAACGTGGCCGCCCACGGCTGGTCCGACAGGTCGAGCAGGTAGCCGGGCTTGGCCAGCACGTGGGTCGCGCCCGGGTTGCCGTTGCCGGGCCAGACCGTCAGCACGTCGGGCGCGGTGCCGGAGGCCAGCTGGGTGCGGATCTGCGCCTGGTACTGGTCGGCGCCGCTGGTCGTGAAGTTCACCTTGACGCCCGGGTTCGCCGCCTCGAACGCCTTGACCACATCCTCGATCGAACCCTGGTCGACCGAGGCGAGGGTCAAGGTGTTGTCGTCGCCGTCGCCGGAGCCCGCGTTGGTGCCCCCGCTGCACGCGGCCAGCAGGCTCGCCGCGGTGACGGCCGCTAGCACGGCCGAGAACGTGCGTATTCTCATGACGCCTCTCCCATCAGTACAGTCGGTTGTGGACATTCAGCCTTGAGCATCGGGAAGCCCGGATTACGCCTGGCCGGGAAAATCGTCATCTGAAGGACCTCACTCGTTTGGAACGTTTCACCAAGGCAGCCACACCGGCGCCTGCCGCAAAGTGGCAGCTCGGAGATTGTGTGTAACGTTTTCCAAAATGTTTCGCTTGACCCTAGGAGTTCACCGGTGGGACGTCAAGAGGATGGGTTAACCACCAGCGTGGGAGCGGTCTACACTCGCCAGGCAAACGTTCCCTGACCAGGCTCCGGAGGATGCGGGATGAAGAGGCCCTCAGCACCGTCGCGGCGGGTCACCATCGTCGACGTCGCCCAGCGCGCCCAGGTCTCCACGACCGCGGTGTCGAAGGTGCTGCGCAACGCCTACGGGGTCAGCCCCAAGATGCAGGCCCGAGTCCGCCAGGCCATCGACGAGCTCGGCTACCGGCCCAACGCCGCCGCCCGCGGCATGCGCGGCCAGACCTACACCATCGGCGTGATGCTGCCCAACATCATCAACCCGTTCTTCGCCCAGATCCTCGACGGCCTCACCGACCACCTCGCCGACACCGACTACCAGGTCCTCCTCGGTCCCGGCTGCAACGGCGAAGACGCCGAAGCCAAAGTCACCCACGCCATGATCGACCGCAGCATGGACGGCCTGATCCTCATCGCCCCCATCTCCTCCCGCACCCACCTCGACCACGTCGCCGCCACCGTCCCCACCGTCGTCGTCGGCCGCCACGGCCGCTCCCCCGCCTACGACACCGTCGCCGACGACGACTTCACCGGCGCCGCGCTCATCGTCGACCACCTCGCCGACCTCGGCCACCAGCGCATCGCCCACATCGACCACCACGAGACCGACCCCGATCGCCTCGCCGAGATGCCCAACGCCATCCGCGCCGCCGGCTACCGCCACGCCATGCAAGCCCGCGGCCTGACCGACCACATCGACATCACCGCCACCAGCTACACACAGCAGGGCGGCTACCTCGGCGCCCAGCAACTTCTGGCCCGCCCAGTGCGGCCGACCGCGATCTTCGCCGGCGCCGACATCGTCGCCATGGGCGCCCTCGACGCCATCGCCGAAGCCGGCCTACGGGTGCCCGAAGACATCTCCGTCGCCGGCTACGACAACACCACCTTCGCCGCCTTCCGC
>JBBEWH010000311.1:0-8361 GCA_037414955.1 Actinomycetes bacterium KLBMP 9797 | reverse complement strand
GTCGGGTCGGCCTCCTCGATCGCCTTGAGCGTGATGTCGGCGAACGCGGTGGCCGACTGCTTGTACTCGGGAAGGTCGTACGTCGAGGCACGCTTGCCGGCCGGCAGCCGGGACCAGCCCAGCTTCTCCCCCACCAGCTTCTCGTACTCCTTGCCGGTGGCCCAGGAGATGAACCGCCACGCCGCGTCGGCCTGCTTGGTGGTCTTCGGCATCGCCCACGCCCAGGCCCACAACCAGCCGGACGACTTGGTCCTGACCACCGGGGCGTACGCGTAGCCGACCTTGCCGGCCACCTTGGACGCGGAGGGATCCTCCAGCGTGCCCGCGGCGGACGTCGCGTCGTACCACATCGCGGCCTTGCCCTGCCCGAACGTGTTCAGGCACTCGGTGAACCCGGCCTGCGGCGCACCCGCCTCCCCATACTGGCGGACCAGATCCACATAGAACTTCGTCGCGGCGGTGAACTCCGGCGAGTTCACCTTCGGCGTCCAGTCCTTCTCGAACCACGTGCCGCCGAACGTGTTCACCACCGTCGTCAGCGGCGCGAACACCTCACCCCAACCGGGCAGCCCACGCAGGCAGATCCCCGCCACGCCGGCCCGCTTGTCGTCGAGCTTCGCCGCGAAGTCGGCCACCTGCTGCCACGTCGGCCGCTCCGGCATCGTCAAACCCTTGGCGGCGAACAGGTCCTTGTTGTACATCAGGAACGACGACTCGCCGTAGAACGGCGCCGCGTACAGCTTGCCGTCCGTACCGGACAGTGACTGCACCATCGGCTCCAACAGATCCGCCTTGTCGTAGCCCGAATCACCGTCGGCATAGCTGGACAGCTCGTGCAGCCAACCGTTCTTCGCCCAGATCGGCGCCTCGTACGCGCCGATCGTCGCCACGTCGTACTGCCCGCCCTGGGTGGCCACATCCTGGGTCACCTTGTCGCGCAGCTCGTTCTCCGGCAGGATCGTGAACTTCACCGTGATGCCGGTGTCCTTGGTGAACGTGTCCGCGGTGAGCTTGGCGATGTCCTCCATCTGCGGATTGCCGACCATCAAAGCGGTGATCGTCTTGCTGTCGCCGCCGTCGCTGTCGCCGGAGCCGCCACCTGCGCCGGAGCACGCACTCAATATCAAAGCGAGCGAGCCGGCGGCGGCTACGGCCGCCGCGACCCGTCCGCGAGATCGGATCTTCACGGATGTCCTCCTGGTATCGCGTCTTCGTGGAGTGGGCGGACACGTACCCGGGCGGGGTCGACCAACTCGTCGGGCAGGTCCGCGGTCGCCTTGGCCAAGCAGGCCGAGGCGCCGATCGAGACCGCGTACGCCAGCCGGGCCGGCGGCCGCGCGGTGTCGTCGGCCAGATAGCCGGCCAGCAACGCGTCGCCGGCCCCGGTCGAATTCAGGGGAGTGACAGGCGGACTGGCGGCGTGCCAACCGCCAGCCTCGGTGAGCAGCAGCGCGCCGTCGGCGCCGAGGCTCACCAACACGGTCCCGCCGGTGCGGGCGCGGATCTCACGCCCGCCGGCGATCGCGTCAGTAACGGTGTCGATGGGGCGGCCGACCAGTTCGGCCAACTCGTCGCGGTTGGGCTTGACCAGATCGGCGCGGCCGTCGACGGCGGCGGCGAGAGCCGCGCCACTGGCATCCACGGCGACCCGCACGCCAGCATCGCGGGCGATCGTGATCAGCCGCCGGACCAGGGCCGGATCGGCGCCGCCGGGCAGTGAACCGCAGCAGGCCAGCCACCGGGTGCCGGCCAACGACGCAGCGGTGGCGGCGATGAGGTGGTCGGCCTCGGACGTCGACAACGCCGTACCCGGCTCGTTGATCTTCGTCGGTTCGAGGCCGTCGGCGAGCAGGGTGATATTGACCCGGGTGGCGCCGCGCACCGGCACCAACTCGGCGCCGGCGACCGACAGTAACTCGGCCAGCAGCCGCCCCTCGCCGCCGCCGGCGGTGACGATCATCCGGACCGGCACGCCGAGTCGACGCAGCACCCGGCCGACATTGACGCCCTTGCCGCTGGCCTCGGCCCACACATCGTCGGCGCGGTGCAACTCGCCCGGGCGCAGCGTGCCGATCCGGTACGTGCGATCCACGCTCGGGTTGGCCGTGACGGTGACGATCATGCACGGATCACCTTGACCCCGAGGTCGGCGTACGGCGCGGCGTGGTCGCCGCCGAGTCCGCTGTCGGTGACGATCGCCTCGAGGTCCCGCACGTGGGCGAAGCGGCAGAACGAGTCGACGCCGAACTTCGTGTGGTCGGCGATCAGGACCCGCCGGCGCGCGGCCGCGACCGCGGCGCTCTTCACCGCGGCCACCGCCGGGTCCGGTGTGGTCAGGCCGCGGTCCACGGTGATGCCGTTCGTGCCGACATAAGCCAAGTCGATGACCAGGTCGCCGAGCATGCGGGTGGCCCAATGGTCGACAGCGCCGAGCGTGTGGGTACGCACCCGTCCGCCGATGATCAGAAGGTTGACATTGGGGCGGGCACCCAGCGCGACCGCGGTGGGCAGCGCGTTGGTCACCACGGTCAGCGGCCGGTCCAGCGGCAGCGCGTCCACCAACGCTTGCGCGGTCGACCCCTCGTCAAGGTAGACCGACTCGGCGTCCTCCAGCAGCTCGACCGCGACTTTGCCCAGCCGCACCTTCACCTCGTGCATCGTGCCCGCCCGAGTGGCCAAGGCACCCTCGAAGCCGAGCCGCTCGACCGGGATCGCCCCGCCGTGCACCCGGTGCAGCAGACCGTGCGACTCCAGGACATTGAGGTCGCGGCGGATAGTCTCCGGCGCCACATCCAACTCCTCCGAGACCGCGGCGACATCTAGCCGTCCATCCGCCCGTGCTCGGGACACGAGCCACTGCCGTCGCTCCTCGGGGAACATGCCCGCCTCCTTGCCGCATCGCTGCCTGACTCTGACTGTTTATGCCCGATCATGCCCGGTCGCAGGAACGTAACAGCGATCTGCCAGCGACACAAGACCTACGGTGCCCGTTTATGCCCGGCCATGCCCGAGTCGTGGTTACACCGTCGGTGACGATCACAGGGCAATATGCCCGACTGGTAGTGAAACGGACAGTAGATCAACAAATGAGCGGGCTCACCACATCCGTCAAGGAAAACCGGCTATGCGCCAAGACGACGTGCCGGCGCTCGCAACGGCAAGGCCAACCAGGTCAAAGGCCTATCGTGAGTGTGAGTCACAGACGTGACTCACGCGTGCCTCACAACGACAAAAGGCGTATAGCTTGTCAGCTATACGCCTAGGTCAAAACGTGTGCGCCGCCAGGGACTCGAACCCCGAACCCGCGGATTAAGAGTCCGATATGGAAGATCCCGGCCTGTCCACATGAGAGCAGCACGTCCGTCTAGTCCATCTTGAGGCTGTCCCGGCCACCTCGATGGCACAACATCATGCCGCCTGATCCGTATGGTGCCGGCCGTTACGCGGCGTCCGAGCACACGACGAGCACACGTGGACCGGATGCCATGGCGCGCGTTGACGCCTCGCCATGGCAGGATTTCGCACAGACCTACCGCCGCGGAGGTGGGCTGGCTGCGGCCGTCGTGGTCTTTCCCGCATACCCGGAAGACGACCGTCGTCAGCCAACCACCTGCGCGGCCCGGTATGCGGCGACCCCGTCGGCGGGGAGTCGGCCACGTACACCGAGCGGAGGTGGGCTGGCTGCGGCCGTCGTGGTCTTTCCCGCATACCCGGAAGACGACCGTCGTCAGCCAACCACCTGCGCGGCCCGGTATGCGGCGACCACGTCGGCGGGGAGTCGGCCACGTACACCGACGGGCATTCCTTGCTGACGGGCCCAGGTTCGCACCGTCGATGGGTCTAGCGGAGATTGGTCCTGGTCATGTACGGCGGTTGCCTGCGAAACCACCATGGTCCGCTCCGGCCCTCACTGGAGGAGCGCCAGGCTGTAAGGCTTCGCTGTCGCGGCCAGAGCCCGAATCTGTTCGTCAGTCACGGTCGTGCTCATGATGTCTCCTTACTTCTCAATGCGCTCGGCCAACGAGACGATGATTCCTTCGGGCCCGCGGACGTAGGCCATCCGCCACACGCCCTCGTATTCGCCGATGCCTCCCACCAGGCCGTAGCCGTCGACTGCGGCCTGGTCGACCGCGGCGTGGAGGTCGTGGACCTCGAAGGCGACGTTGCGCAGGCCCAGCTCGTTGGCCGGCGCGGCAGGCGAACCCGGGAGGTGGTCCGGCCGCGTGAAGCTTGAGAGCTCCAGCGTCGTACCTCCGCCGGGCGGTCGCAGCATGACGATCTCGGTGCGGGCGTCGGTCATGCCGATCACCGTGTCCAGGAACTCGCCTTCGACGGCCATCTTCCGATCGGCCTCCAGACCGAGGCTGACGAAGAACGCCGTCACGGCGTCAAGGTCGGCGACGGTGATGCCGACGTGGTCGAAGCGCCTGATGAATGTCATCGGATCCCTTTCGAGGTTTCTTTAAGAGACTCTGAGGAACGTAACACTCTAGGTTCCGTAAGGGAACCCCACTTGCTAGATTGCTGCCATGCAGCGAACGCGGTTCGGGGAGATGGCGTGTTCCATCGCGCGTACCTTGGACGTGATCGGCGAGCCCTGGTCACCGCTGATCCTGCGCGACGTGTGGGCCGGGGTGAGCCGCTTTGACCACATCCAGGCCGACCTCGGGATTTCCCGCAAGGTACTCACCGAACGGCTCAACCACCTGGTCGAACAGGGTGTGCTCGAGCGGCTGCCCTACGACGCCCGCCCCCGCTACGAGTACCATCTCACCGCCAAGGGCGCCGACCTCGTCGAGATGCTCATGGTGATGGCGCGGTGGGGTGACCGCTGGCTCGCCGGCGAGGCCGGGCCTCCCGTCCTGTACCGCCACCATGCCTGCGGTCAGATCGGCCACGTCGACCCGCGCTGCAGCCATTGCGGAGAGCCGATGCACGCCGACGACGTCGACCTCCTCCCGGGCCCGGGGTCGGCGCGATGACCAAAGGACGTGACGCCGACTTCCAGGTGGTGACCCCTTCCTTCGATTGGAGCCCGTTCACGCACGAGGAGAAGCAGGTCGACCTGGTGGCGCGCCTGGTCGACCGCTCGCTGGTCGTGGTCGCGCACACCGCCGACGGCCCGCGCTACGGCATGCTGGAGTCGGTGTCCGCGTACTGCGAACAACAGCTGGACTCGCGGGAGCACGACCTGCTCCGGCACGCGCACGCGGCGTACTACACCTCGCTCGCCGAGGAGGCCGCCAGCCACCTCTGCGGACCAGACCAGCAGCGCTGGCTGCGCCCGCCTCGACACCGAGCAGCAACCTGCGCCGCGCGCTCGGCGACGACCGCAGCGCGCCTCGCCTGACGCGTGCGCTGCTGTGGTACCTGATACTGAGGGAACGGCTCGACGGCCGCACCGTCCACAGTGCCTACGCGACGGCGCGTGAGCAGGCCGCCGGGAACGCCACGAACCGACAGGAGTTGCGCCATGTCGACCACACCTGACGGCCGGTGGCTGCCCGGCTTCGGAGCGCAGTTCAGCTTGGTGTCTTTTGCCATTGGTGGAGGCGGGCTGCTTTCCGGATTCGTGTTCTTCTTTATCGGATGGTGGGCCCGGCGGCCGGACTGGTGGATTCCCGGCCCCATCTACCTAGTCGCCGGCCCGACGTTCCTGGCGCTGAGCGTTAGGGGACCCGTGGAGCACCAGGACGCGTTCACCACCGCATGGGTAGCGGTCTTTCTCAGTGGCATCGCGCACGCCGTGATCATCGTTGTGTTGCTGCGCCGGAGCACCAGGTACCGGCTGTGGGGGAGTCCGAAACCGGCACCGTTGCCGCCCCCACCCGCCGGCTACGCGTTGGTCCGCGCCGAGCCGCCGGCCCTGTCCGGCCCGACCGACCTGGCGCCGCCGCCCGAGCCGGTGGGGCTCCCGGTTGGCCTGGCGCCGCCGCCCGGGGACTATTACGGTCCGGGTCCGGCGGCCCGCACCGTGCTGGACATCGCGCGGCCTGCTCCGATCGATGTGAACAGCGCCGAGGCCCGGCACATCACCACGCTGCCCGGCTTCCACCCGGACCGGGTCAAGCGGGTACTGGCCGAACGGCGGGCCAGGCGCGGCTTCGGCAGCATCGAGGAGTTCGCCGCGGCCGCGAGCCTCGCCCCGCACGAGTTCGTCCGGATACGCGACCTGGTGGTGTGCAACCCGCTCCCACCGACCCGGCCAAATCCGCCCGCGCAGGGGCGGATCCTCGATGTCTGAACCCGCCGGCGTAGGCATGCACTCGATTTGACGACCGCACGCATACTCGTTGCGTGACAGATGATCTCGCCTCGCAGCACCGAGGTAACGCTGGACAGCCTTCCGTCAGGCTGAAGCGGTCATCGTCATGGCTCGCCGTCGTGATGGGACTGGCGTTGCCGGTCTTGCTCTTCAGCTGTTTCTATACCGTCCTCGATTACACGGGCCGCGCGTCCACCTTCGGGATCGCCCCGGTCGGCGACCCTGATAAGGGTCGGAAGGCCGAAGTGGCCGTGGGCGAGACCCTGGCGGTCACCTCCTCCAAGATCAATGTTGAGTACACGGTCATCGAGACCGCGCAGACGAACGTCGACGATTTCGACCGCGCGCCCACGAGCGGCGTTTTCCTCCTGGTGCATGTGGCGGTGCGTGCGAAGAAGGGCAAGGTCTTCTCGTGTGGCTGCGACTTCACCTTCGTCGACGCCGGCGGCAAGGTGTACACGTGGAGCACAGGGGATTTCGCCGGGAAGGCGTCGTTCTCGTCACCAGATCTGGTGGCGGGGCAACACACCGATGGTTGGATCGTCTTCGATGTGCCAAGGAGCGCGTTGACGGGTGGTCGGGTGGAGGTCCGTCCAAGCGTCCATTTCGGATACAAACGTGACCACCTGTACGGATCCTGGTGGCTCTGATCTGACCTGTCGGCGTCTGTGTCAGCGTGCGGCCACCCTGGCGCCGGGCTCCCACTTTCCTGCGGGTCTGGGTCTCCGTTACGCACGGTGATGCGTAGTCCTGCTCGACCACGCGTTGTCTGCGGCAGATGAGTACACGTCGACGATCGCCGAGGCTCGCATACTTATCTCGTGATTGAGGACTTCGGCGATGAGATCGAGCGGGCGCTGCGGGTTGTGGACTGGACTACTCACGGGGCTGATCCGGCTGCGGTCATGTCCGCGGTCAGGCAATTGCGCCTCGCGCGGTCGAAGCAGCAGGGCCAGGACGCGTACAACGCGGTCCTCGACGCCATCGGGCACAACCACTCGGGCTGGCTCTATGACGCCGCGGGGCCAGCCGCCGCGATTCTCGTCGAGGTCGCACGTTCCTCCCAGGGCTGGCCGTGCTGGGCAGCGTTGGAGATCCTCATCGACTGCGTTGCTTGGGTACGCCCGGAACAGCGACTCATCGACGCCGACGGTCGTACCCGCAGCGTGAAGACTGCCCTCCGCGACGCCATTTCAGGACTGGAGCCCGAGCTCCACACGATGGCAGCCGACCCGGACACCACCGTGCCGGTCGGCAAGTCCGCCACGGACCTGCTGGAAGCCCTTCACGAGCACGAGGTGTAAGCCACGACGATGCGGGGGTTGCCAAGCACTATGCGACAGACCACGCCTGATCTTGCGGGTAGCACCACGCGGATCGCGGCTGAGAGTGCGCTGAAGGTCTCGAGTTCGTGGCTGTGCCCTCAGGTCACCCGAAGGCGTTCGCCGCCGATTTCGACGATGTCACCGCGGTGGAGCTGCCGACCTCGACGCAGTTCGGCCTCACCGTTGACCGCAACCTCGCCCGCGGCGATGGCGGATTTGGCTTCACCACCCGATTCGATGACGCCGGCCAGCTTGAGGAACTGGCCCAGCCGAATCATGTCGTCACGGATCGGAACGTCTCTCATCGCTGCATCATCGGCCCTGTGAGGTGGACCAGCTCACGCGACTCGCGGCAGATGAGGATGCCGCCCGATAGGCCAGGAAGTCGGGAAGTCGTACACGGCCGGAACGCGAGCGTGAGCGTGTCACCATCCAGCTGGGAGTGGGGCGGTGCATCCCGAGCCATCGTTCTGGCACGATCGGAAGCCGTGTCGGACCCCAGCGCCGCACCTCCACGCGGCTATCGACAGCCAAGCCTTGTATGGCTGGTTGAGTACACGGACGAGCGTGAACCTGGATCACGCTTCCAAGCGGGCGCCTTCACGAGCCAGATGGAGGCGCAAAAACTATTGGACCAGTTGAGCGCATCGGGCGCCTACGGCGAGATGTGTATCAACATGGTCCCGGTACATCACACTGTTGAGGACTGGGAGTGGGATCGCTGAGCAGTGACCCCTCGCACTGGTCGCGGGATGTCCTCAATTCGGCATG
>JBBEWH010000310.1:0-9736 GCA_037414955.1 Actinomycetes bacterium KLBMP 9797 | reverse complement strand
TACTTCGACCTGAAAAAGTGAATTTGGTCTGCGGGGGTGTGCTGCCATCCTGGGCTGGGTGGTGTGTTGGGTGTGGGGTTGTGGTTTCAGGCCGTGGTGGCTGCGGCGAGGGCGGTGACCTTGTTCAGGTTGTGGGCCAGTACCCCGTATCCGCACCAGATTCGGGCGCCGGTGAGGCCGTCGAGGCGTGTGCGGTCCCAGCTGTAGCGGTGTTTGAGGTGGCTGATGCGTCCTTCGCAACCGGTGCGCCACTTGACGAGTCGGCGGAAGCCTGGTCGTCGTTCGTGGGCTTGGCGGGCGGCGCCGGGCTTGCCTTTGCGGGGAATGGCAACGGTTTTGACGCCCAGGTCGTGCAGGTCTTGCTCCACGGTGGCTTCGCCGTAGCCGCGGTCAGCGGTCGTCGCCCGGGGTGGTTTCCCGGTTCGGCTGGTGATGCGTTCGATCGCCGGGGCCAGCTGCGGCCCGTCGGGCGGGTTGCCTTCCTCGACTGTGTAGTCCAGGACGATGCCGTCTTCGTTGTCGGTGACTTGGGCTTTGTAGCCGAACTCGATCGGTTTGCCCAGGCGTCCTTTGGCGATCGGCCGGGCGTCGGGGTCGTGCAGGCTGATCAGCCGGGTGGCCGCCTCGGGTGTGCCGCCGGCCAGCCGGGTGCGGGTCTGCGTCACGATGCGCCCGGTGCGCTCGATCGTGGTGGTCAACTCGTTGATCGCGCGTTGGAGCCGGCCGCGTGTGCGGCCGGTGGTCTTGGTGACCGTACGGCGGGCGTTGGTGACGACCCGGGCCGCGTCTGCGGCGGCTTTCTGGGCCAGGTCGGCCAACTCGCTGCTGATCCGCTTGACGGTGGCCTGGGCTTGTTCGCGGGCTTGCGCGCTGCGTAGCCGCAGGTTCGACGCGATGGTGCGGAACCGTCGCCTCGCGGCGCGGGTCCGGTCACGAAATCGGGTGCGGGTAGCCCCTGCCGCGGTCTTGATCCGCCGAACCAGGCCACCGATTTTGGCTACCGCGTGGACCAGTAGGCCGGTGTCGGTGGGGTATTCAACGTTGGCCGACACCACGGTGGTGTCGGCGCGGACTTTTCCCGTCTTCACCAACTTGCGCTCGTTCGCCTTGGCCAGCAGTTCGTCGTTGAGCGCCGCGACGGCCTGCTCACCACACCGGGTGGTGATCTTCATCAGGGTGGTCGGGTGCGGCAACTTGGCGTCGATGTCGATGCGGCAGAACCGCCGCCAGGAGATGGAGTCAGAGACCTCGGCGCACAGCGTCTCGTAGCCTAACTGGTAGCGGTGTTTGAGGAACATCAGCCGCAGGTAGGTCTCCATCGGGATGCTTGGCCGACCGATCCGGGCGGCGAAGAACGGCACGAACGGGGCGAAGAACCGCTCATCATCTAGCCAGGCGTCTACCCGTTCCAGCTCGGCAGGCAACTTCAGACAGATCTCCGGCAGCACCGACTCCCACAGCGACGGCTGATCGTTTCGCGTTCGCAGCATGACCGAACCCCTTGTACCGCAATGGTTCTACGTATCATCTCGAACAGCACAGCGGATCCGAACCAGACACGCCGACCAACGTCGATCTACTTTTTCAGGTCGAAGTATTTAGCGATAGTTGACACTTATTTTCAGGGGTAGTTGTCACCTGAAGAGAGTTTCGGCGTTGTTGTCACCGTCTCGGCGTGTCGCCACTCGATCGATACAGTCTTTTCGATGACTTTGTGGGCGCTGTTGACCGAGACGTAGCTGGGCCCGCCCGCGACCAGCAACCCGCCGGCATAGCCGAGCAGTGGCGGCAGCACGCCGCAAACGTTTCGCCCATGTCCGCAACGACACCGGACGCCCGCGTGACGCCGCCCTCAATCAACTCCTCACCGCATACGCGCAATGGCACATCCGCGCCATCGACGCCACGGGTACGACACCGCACGAACTCTGGACCGGGACCATCCCCGCGAACCAGTCCGTAAAAAACGGAAAATGACGGCACAACGAACTCGTCATAGCCGCAGTTCTTGCGAGGTGGTCTGCGGGCCACGTCCGGAGTTGTGGGCGGGTGTTGTGGACACCCGCGAGGAGTGGCGTTGCCCCGGTCCGGACCGCATCAGCCACCTGGTGGGCGGATCCGGATGTCGTGCCAGGCAGTCACGGCCGCTGCGTGCTGCCGGATCGATAACCTCGCTATTATCGTGCGCGAGGTTGGGTGTTAAGGGATGAGGGCGTGGGTGGAGCTTCGCGACATCGAGATCTTCTTGACGCTGGCTGAGGAGTTGCACTTCGGGCGGGCCGCTGAGCGGCTGCATGTGTCTCAGGCGCGGGTCAGTCAGGCGATCAAGGCCCAGGAGCGCCGGATCGGTGGGATGTTGTTCGAGCGCACCAGCCGTGCGGTGACGCTGACCCCGCTCGGCGAGCAGCTACGCCACGACCTGCGTGCCGGCTACGACGCGATCAACCGCGGTGTCGTACGGGCTACCGAGTCGGCGCGGGGCGTGACCGGGACCGTGCGGCTGGGCGTCATGGGCATGGTCGGAGCCGAGATCCGGGACGTGGTCGATGCGTTCCGTGACCGGTACCCGGCCTGCGACGTCGCACTCCAGGAGATCCACTTCAGCGACCCGTTCGCCGCCCTGCGGGCCGGTGAAGTGGATCTGGCGGTGCTATGGCGGCCGGTGCGGGAACCAGATCTGGTCGAGGGGCCGGTGCTGCTGACCGAGGGCAGGGTCCTGGCGGTGTGGCCGGGGCATGAGCTGGCCGGGCGGTCGTCGGTATCGCTGGAGGACTTCGCCGACCGAGTTGTCGTCGACCCGGGCCCACAGGCGCCCGAGTACTGGATGCAGTCGATGTTGCCCCGATGCACTCCCAGCGGTCGGCCCGTGCCGCGGGGTCCGCTGGCCACCACCTTCCACGAGTTGCTTGCACGGATCGCCGCCCACGAGTGTCTGTCCCCGGTGAGCGAGCATGGACCGCGGTACTACTCGCCGCCGGGTGTCCTGTTCGTGCCGGTCCACGACGCCCCGATCACCGAGTGGGCGCCGGTGTGGCGCAAGGACGCGCTGCACCCGCGCGGGCGTGGCTTCGTCGAGGTGGCGACGGAGCTCGGCCCGCGCGGGTTCGGCACGGTCAGGCGGTAGTGCGTTGTTCGCGCGTCATCCGCCGAGGCAGGCTCGGACGGCGTTGGCCAGGTTCGTCGCCCGTGGGTCGTCGGGTCGGAAGTTCCAGAGGTTGGTGGCGTAGCCGAAGCCGACGCCGGCGTCGGGGTCGGCGAAGCCGACCGAGCCGCCGGAGCCCGGGTGGCCGAACGATCCCGGGCCGACCATCGGGTACGGCGGGCAGGCCCGCCAGAACCCGAGTGACATGTTGAAGGAGCGGTGCGCCGGGAGGCCGGCACCGGACGAGCTCGTGTTCGTCAGCTCGTTCAGCGGCGGGGAGGTGTTCCGCAGCGGCCGCACGTTCCGCCGCGGCCACGGCAAGATTTTCTACTTCCGGCCGGGGGACCAGGCATACCCCACGTACCACCACCAGGACGTGCGCCGGGTCATCGCGAACGGCGTCGCGTGGGCCCGCACCGACCGGCCGGAACGACGCCATCCGGTGCTCCTGCGGTACGCGACCGGGGAGTTCTTCAACGGCCAGGGCTACACGGGACCACTCCAGTGAGGTTCCGGGTGTCGGGTTGGCATCCTCGCCGGACTATATGAGCCAGTGGGCGATCGTGCGTCCGGCGGAGTCGACCCAGCCAATCTTGTCGTGGGCGAACAGGCCGACGAAGAAAGCGGAAAAAGGTACGAGAGCAAGGGCGGGATGCACCAGGTCGCCCGGGCGGACGAACCGGAGCGCGAGCGACAGTAGCCACGAGATACCGAGAAGCCAGACCCAGTCCGACCACGTCGTGTCCGCTTGCCAAAAGGTCGCGAACGTCGAGCCCACGACCAGGGACCAGCACGCCATCACGACCAAGATGACCAGCTGGGCGGGGAAGGGCACATCCTCGTGCGGCGGCTGACGCCGACGACTCCTGGACCTCGACGGGCCCGAGGCCGGCAGGGGGCGAGCAGCCGGTTCGACGGCAGGTTTCGAATGCGCTGGCAGGTCGGCCGCGGGCGGGTGCCAACCAGTGTCCGGATACGCCTCCACGGCGTCCTGGCGGACGGGCGGGCGAGGCGGCGGTGCAGGTCCGTCTGGATTACGCGGCGGGTTTAGAGAGGTATCAGCCGGTCCGGTCGAAGACTCAGCCCGCCGGGCGCCGCTGAGGGCGACCGCGATTGCCAGCATCGCGGCGCTGCCGAAGGCCAGCCAGGGCAGGACTCCATCGGGGATCCGCCCCCCGGTAGCGACATTGATCAGGACTGGAACGACGAGAACGGTGGTAACGCTCGCGACAACCTGACTGGTCCGGTGTTCTGATGCCATCGTCGCTCCCGCGCCTTCGATGGGAAGGTCTTACTCCTTGTAGCAGCCCGATAGCGACCCGCGCTAGTGAAGGACGGGAAACCACACGGAGAACCCAGGCCCGCACGTCCTGGTCGCTACGGCTGTAATGGAACGGTAAGGCGGCCGGGGTCGCTGTGCGTCTACGGTAGGCGTCGATGAACTCGTACGCGGGAAGTCCGGGGTTGCTCACGCGCCGGCTAGGTTGGCTGCTCGTCGCGGCCGTGCTGGCGGTGGCCGGCTGCGGTGGCTCGGGTCCGGGTGGCGACACCGCGGGTGGGCGGCCGGCGACGACCGCACCGGCGGCGGGGCAATTGCTGGCGTTCACCGCGACCACACTGGACGGTAAGCCGTTCGACGGCATGTCGCTGGCGGGCAAGCCGACCGTGCTGTGGTTCTGGGCGCCGTGGTGCCCGGTCTGCCTGGGGCAGGCACCTGGTGTCCGGCAGGCGGTCGAGGAATACGGCGACGCGGTCAACATCGTGGGGGTGGCCGGCCTGGACAGCGTCGAGGCGATGCCCGAGTTCGTGCGGCTGGCCAAGGTCGAGTCGATGACACACCTCGCGGACGAGCCCGGCGAGGTGTGGAAGCGGTTCGAGGTGACGACGCAAAGCGTATTCGTGTTGATCGACGCCGCTGGGCAAGTCACGTTCCGCGGCCGGCTCGACGCCGACGAGGTGCCGGACCGGGTCGCCGCGCTGCGCGGCTGACATGGACGACGTGCCACTGATGCTGGCCGTCGCGGCCGGGACGCTCCCGCGCTGAACCCGTGCGGGTTCGCGCTGCTCCCGGTGTATCTGTCGGTGATCGCCGCCCCGGGCGAGGAGCCGTCCCGAGGGGCGGCGGTGGTCCGGGCGCTGCTGAGCACGGCAGTGATCACCGCCGGGTTCGCGGCCGTGTTCGCCGTGTTCGGCCTGGTCCTGACGCCGGTCGCGGGCACCGTGCAGCGGCACCTGCCCTGGTTCACGATCGTGTTTGGCCTGTCGCTGGTCGGTGTGGGCGGTTGGCTGCTCGCCGGCCGCACGCTTCCCGGCTTCGCCCGGTGGATCGGGCGGGGGCCGGCGGTGACGGGCTCCGTGGCGACGTTCGGCGCCGCGTACGCGCTCGCCTCGCTCGGCTGCACCATCGGCCCGTTCCTCGCGATCGTGGTGTCCAGCTTCCGGGCCGGGTCGATCCCGGCCGGGGTGGCCCTGTTCCTGGCCTACGCCATCGGTATGGGCTTGGTGGTCGGCACCGCGGCGCTGTCCGTGGCGTTGGCGCGCACGACGCTGATCGGTCGCCTGCGCCGTCTCGCGCCGGTGGTGTCCCGCGCCGGCGGCGCGGTTGTCGGGCTCGCCGGCGGGTACGTCACCTACTACGGCTGGTACGAACTGCGGCTGCTGCGCGGCGGCGACATGGCCGATCCGGTGATCGCCGCCGCCGGGGCCGTTCAGGGGTGGCTCGCCGACGGCATCGACCGGCTCGGCGTGACGGCGGCCGCTCTGGCTTTCACGGTGGTCCTCGCCGGCGGCGTCCTGCTGGCTTGGCGTGCCCGGCGCACGACCACGGGTGATGACGGCCTTCCTTCCGGCTCTGAAGCGTCTAACTCGCGCGCCCGACCGCCATGATCATTAGCATGGTGAGGCATGGAACTGACCGAGCGGTTCGATTGGCAAGGTCGACAGATCGCCTGGACGCGGGCGGGCTCCGGTCCCGCGGTGGTGTTCTGCCATGGAACACCGTTCTCCTCGCGGTTGTGGCGGCCGTTCGCCGAGGCGCTGAGACGTGACTTCACCGTCCACCTGTGGGACATGCCGGGCTACGGCCGCTCTTCCAAGTCGGCCGAGCACGCGGTCGATTTCGGTGCGCAGGCCGAGGCCTTCGCGGCGCTGCTCGCGCACTGGAAACTGGACCGGCCGCACGTGATCGCGCACGACTTCGGCGGAGCCGTGTCGCTGCGTACCCACCTGACCTTGGGAGTGAAGTACACCTCCCTCATGCTGGTGGACGTCGTCGCCATTCCACCCAGCGGCTCACCGTTCTTCGCGTTCGTGCGGGCCAACCCCGGCGTGCTCGACCAGCTGCCGGCCTACATCCACACCGCCATCGTGCGCACCTACATCCAGGGCGCCAGCCACCGAGGTCTGCGTGAGGACGACCTCGACGCGCTCGTCAACCCGTGGACCGGGCCGGACGGCCAGCCCGCCTTCTACCGGCAGATCGGCGACTACGACGAGCGGTTCCTCGAGGAGAACGAGCGGCACCTGGGACGCATCCAGATCCCGACCCGGATCCTGTGGGGTACCGCGGACGCCTGGCTCGCCACCGATGTCGCCCACCGCCTGCGGGGCCTGATTCCCGGGGCAGAGCTCGCGCTGTTGGACGGCGCCGGTCACCTGGTCCACCACGACGCACCGGTCGCGCTGATGAACGAGATACGGTCCTGGCTGACCCACGTGACGAACATCCGGTGATCGCGCGGGTACGGCGAATCTAGATAGCGGCGCCATCTAGATAGCTCTGCTACATTCTTCGGCGTGTCACACATCCATCGAGCTACCCGCTTGTCTCGCCGCACGGTGCTGACCTCCGCCACCGCCGCCGGTCTCGGCGCACTGGCCGCCCCGCGCCCCGCCGCGGCCCGGTCACGAGGGCCGTTCACGCTGGGGGTCGCGTCCGGCGACCCCACGCCCGACGGCGTGGTGCTGTGGACCCGGCTGGCCCCGGACCCGTTCGCCCCCGACGGCGGGATGCCGGACCGCCCGGTGCTGGTGGAGTGGCAGGTGGCCCACGACGACCGGTTCGCGAGGGTGGTGCGCGCCGGCACCGTGTTCACGACGGCGGACCGCGCCCACGCCGTGCATGTCGAGGTGGCCGGTCTCGCACCGGCGCGCTGGTACCACTACCGGTTCCGGGTCGGCCGGCACATCAGCCCGACCGGCCGCACGCGCACCGCGCCGGCCCCGTGGTCGTCGCCCGCCGCGTTGGCCTTCGCGGTCGCCTCCTGCCAGGACTGGCAGAACGGCTACTTCGCCGCGTACCGGCACATCAGCGAGGAGGACCTCGACCTGGTGGTGCACCTCGGTGACTACATCTACGAAGGCGAGATCAGCGCGGCGGGCACCGAGGACACCCCCGGCTACGTGCGGGCGGAGCTGCCGCCCGAGCCGCTCCGGGCGGTGCCGCGCGACCTCACGCAGTACCGGCTCCGCCACGCGCTCTACCGCAGCGACCCGCAGCTCCAAGCCGCCCACGCCGCCGCGCCGTGGGCGCTGACCTGGGACGATCACGAGGTCGCGCCCAACTGGGGCGCCTACGGCTCGGCCGAGCCGGACGAGTCGCCCGCGGAGTTCGCGCTGCGCCTGGCCGCGGCGCGCCGGGCGTACTACGAGCACCTGCCCCTGCGCGCCGCGTCGGCGCCGCGGCCCGGGTGGCGGCTCTACCGCCGGCTCACCTTCGGCGACCTGCTGCAGCTGAACCTCACCGACACCCGCAGCTACCGCACCGCGCCGGACCGAGCGAACCCGAAGGCCACCGTGCTCGGCGAGGTCCAGGAGAGCTGGCTGCTCGCCGGGTTGGCGGCGTCGCCCGCGCGATGGAACGTGGTGACGGCGCAGGTGCTCATGGCCCAACTGGACCTCCGCGTCGGGCCGGGGCAGGCGTTCTCGACCGACAAGTGGGACGGTTACCCGTACGCCCGCCGCCGCCTGCTGACCGCCGTCCACGACCGCGGCGTGCGCAACCCGGTCGTGCTGTCCGGCGACGCGCACGTCACGATGGTGAACGACCTGAAGCTGGACTTCGACGACCCGAGCGCCGCGACGGTCGCCACGGAGTTTCTCGGTACGGCGATCGCTAGTCGCGGCAACACGCTGGCGGAGCAGGACGTCATTCACGCCCACGTCCTACCGGAGTCTCCACACATCCGGTTCTACGAGGGCTACCACCGCGGCTACCTGACCTGTCGGCTCGACCGGAATACCTGGCGTACCGAACTGCGCGCCGTGGACACGTCGGGCTGGCGCGGGCAGGTGGCCAGCCCGGACGCGGGGGTCCGCACGCGGGCCGCGTTCGTCGTCGAGGACGGCCGGCCCGGCGCGACCTCGACCGCTACGCCTCCGCATTGACGTACGCCTCCGCATTGACGATCGTCGCGTTCTCGACGTGTCGCATTCTCGGTGCCGGGTGGCGGTGAGGCCGGCGGCAGGCCGGTGAGGCCGCCCGAACCACACCTCCGGGATGCCGCCGTCGCGGCCGCCGACCACTTCGGAATGTCCATTGTGGCCGGAAATCGACAGCTGTTCTACGCGTCCATGTAGATCTATCATCGTTCCAACACTGCTTTCGCGAACGGGGCGGCGTGATCGTCCATCCGCAAACACGATCACGTCGCTCATCTACTCTTGTGCCTGGTATGCCGATGAGCGTGCGTCGGCGGGTCCGCTCTTCGGACGCGTGGGCTGTCGGATCGTGAGGTGGTCTTGGAGTCGGGCATGGCGAAACTGGTATACCGGCCCGGCCCGGCGTAGGACTCCCCGTCGGCAGGCGCGCGACGTGGCCGTGGACTTCTACCGCCATGCCGAGCCCGACCGGCCGGCGAACCTGCGCACCTGGCACGGCGAGGTGGTGGGCATCGAGGTGACAGGTGCCGCGCATTGGTTCCTCCCGCCATCCGGCACCGTGCTCACCTGGTCGCTCTACGCGGCGTGGCTGGGCCTGGGCGTGCTTTTGTGGGCTCTATTCCTAGGCTGGTGGGATGGGCTGTTCTGGCTGGCGTTCCGCACGATCATGTGGATGCTAATAAGGGGGTGTCTCAGATGGACGGTGGGGTAGCTACGGCATGATCTTCGTTTCGTGAGCGATGACATGATCCGTACCTGGGCGCCGGACGACTTTTGGCAGGCGGCCCAGCCGCTGATCCCGATCCCCGCGGCCCGGCCACAGGGCGGCGGCAAACGCCGCGCGGATGATCGAGCGATCCTGGCCGCGATCGTGTACCTGGTCCAGGCCGGCTGCTCCTGGCGCAAGCTACCAGCGGCGTTGTTCGGCGTCAGCCGAGCCACCACACATCGCCGGTTCACCGAATGGACCAAATCTGGGCTGTGGGAACGACTGCACCAACAGTTCCTACACCGATTGAACGTGATCAGCGAGATCGACTGGTCCCGAGCCGTGGTCGACTCCATCGCCGTACGAGCGACAAAAAGGGGGATGCCACCGGGCCAAACCCTGTCGACCGCGGCAAACCGGGCTCAAAGATCCACGTGATGTGCGACCGGAACGGCGTACCGCTCACCGTCCTGATCTCCGCCGCGAACGTGCACGACTCCCAGCTC
>JBBEWH010000309.1:0-10197 GCA_037414955.1 Actinomycetes bacterium KLBMP 9797 | reverse complement strand
AGCTGACTCGAAAATCGTGAGTGAGTGGGCAGGCGGCAGCGCCCGGCGTAGCGCAGCGGAGCCGGGCTCTGGGTCTTGACCACTGTTCGGGGGTGTCAGGCGGCGGCTGGTAGGTCGGGCTGGGGATGGAGGGTGACTTTCTGCCCGGTCAGGTGTTCGAGTTGGCGGATCAGGTCGCGTCGCCGACGATGCTTGTTGATCTTTGACTGGTGGAAGTCGGCCCCGAGGTCGCGGTAGCGGGCCTCGGGGTCGGCCAGCAGATGCCAGATGATGGTCAACACCGAGTTGCCGACCGCGACGATCGCGCGTTTCTTACCCCGCCGTGCCACCAGACGCCGGTAACGCTCGCCCAGGAAGGTGTCGGTCCGGGCCAGCCCGGCCACGACCTCGCCGAGGGTACCGGCCAGCCAACCGTTGCCCTTACCGGTGCCGGCACCCTTTGTCTTGCCCGCGGACTGTCTGTCGATCGGGGCGAACTTCGCCCAGGACACCAGATGGGCGGCGGTGGAAAAGACGCTCATGTCCACCCCGATCTCGGCGATGATCTCCTGCGCGGCGCGCACACCGATGCCCGGGACCTCATCCAGCTTGCGCACCGCCGCCGCGAAAGGGGCGATCAGTTCCTCGATCCGGCCGTCGAGGTCAGCGATGTCCACCGCGAGGGCATCGATACGCCGCAGCATGGCGGCGCACAGGTAGGCGTGGTGACCGTCGAAGTGACCGGTCAACGCCTCCCGCAGTTGAGGAATCTTGGGCCGCATCCGTCCCTGGGCCATCTCGGCCAGTACCGCCGGGTCCCGCTGCCCGTCGATCATCGCCTGCAGCATCTGCCGGCCGCAGACACCCAGAACGTCACTGATCACGCTGGACAACTTGATCTGAGCGTCTTCGAGCAGCTTCTCCAGCCGCTGCTTCTCACGAGTCTGCTCCCGGACCAGGGATCGCCGGTAGCGGGTCACGTCCCGCAACCGGCGGATCGGTTTGGGATGCACCAGGCTGGGCGCGCACATGCCCCGCTCGACGACCTTGGCCAGCCACACCGCGTCCAACCGGTCGGTCTTCGGCCTACCCGGCACATGCTTGACATGCTTGGCATTAAGCAGCCAACACTCGAACCCCTCCGCCTCCAGCAGGTAGAACACCGGCTTCCAGTAATCCGAGGTCGCCTCCATCGCCGCCAACTCCACCCGCTGCTCGCGCAGCCAGTCGGCCAGTTGCAGCAACGCCGGCGTCACCGTGGCGTACTCACGCACCTGCTGCACCCGCCGGCCCGAATCGGTGGCGTGCGGCACCCGCACACACGCCACCAACCCGGCCTTACCGATATCGATCGCGCACACCCGCGCGGCCACCTCGACCGGCTCCTCGCTGATCTCCCGCATCACACCGCCCTTCCGCGTCACCACCAGACCAGACGGTCGCTCGCGGGAGCGGGCCGAGAAACAGAAAGCGGACTCGCGTGCTCGAAGCGACAAGACACGGCCCTCAAGATCAACACTCCCCGGCGTCAGGCTACTTGCCGGCCTCGAAGCACCAAGCTGAAACGACGTCGGCGAGCGACCACCCCGATTTTCACGCACGACAGGGCGTCCCCCAAGGACACAGATGGCTACTTGAGGGACGCCTTGATCATGAGAGAAAGGGCGCTACTCGAATAGATCGTCGACCTTACGGACCGTGACGGCCTGGCGAACCCACCTGTCGATTTGCTCCGGATCGGTGCAGCCGAAGATCTTTTCCCGGATCGCATCGGACACCGCGAAGCCGCGCGCCTCCAGCACCGCAAGCAACGCCTTGGCTTCGCCTTGGCTGAAGTAACGGCGCGCGAAGTCGCTCTGGTACTGGTAGTTAGCGATCGCCATCAAGCCCTCCAAATACTCCCGGGCCGCAGCCGGCAGCGCCGCCAGCACGATGTCAGCATACAGACCCGCATGGTCATGATCCATTACGCTCAGTGCGGCCAGCAGCGCCTCGAGGACCGGCTTCTGCTCCGCGTCACCCCCGTGCGCCATCGCCGACAGCACCGCCAACTCAGGCCGTTGCCGGGCCATCTCGGCGTCGGCCACCACCGGCACCTGATGCGGCCCCAACACCAGCGGCGTCAACACGAAGCCAGGGTGACCGACCGCGATCGGCGCCGCACACCAGGCGGCCACGCGCGGATCAGCACACACGACCAACAACGCGACCGGACATCCCAGCCGCGCGTGCAACGTCGCCACATACGCTGGCCAACTACGCCGCTTACGGCGATCGACGCCCAGTTGCGCCTCCACCACGACGGCCAACACCACGGTGTCCCCGGCGGACAACGTCACCACCACATCGGCCCGGTACTCCGTCGGCGTCACGTCGGTCAGGTCTCCCGACGACACCCCGGCGTGCTCGAACGGCGGCACCGCGATCCGCAACGGACCCGCCAACACCTCGGCAGCCAGCGCCGGCCGATCGCGGAACATCTCGACCAGCGCTTCATGCAGATACGACGGCATGGGCCGGAAAACTATCGGGGATTTTGCTGGGGGACCGACCCCAGAGCGCAACAGATCCGGAACTCCCATGATCAAGGCGTCCCTCAAGTCGTTAGAGCTACTTGAGGGACGCCTTGATCTTGGGAGGGAATGTCAGGATGGGCGTGTCCGGATCCGGTCGGCGGCTCCGACGTCTCTGGTGAGCGGCGCCCGAGGGGTGCCGAGCCGAGAGGAGAAGGCCGTGAAATACATGATCATGCTCTACGCCTCGCAGCAGGAGTACGACGCGATGGCGGGCAAGAGCAGCCCCGGTTCGCCGGCCTACACGCCGGAGGACCTGGCGGCCATGCACGAGTTCATGGGCAAGTGGAACCAGGCGCTGGTCGACTCCGGCGAGTTCGTCGAGGCGCACGGGCTCGCCGCGCCGGTGCACACCCGCCGGATCCACGGGCTCAAAGACGGCGTGCCGGTGGTCACCGACGGGCCGTACGCCGAGACCCAGGAGGTGCTGGCCGGCTACAACGTGGTCGAGTGCGCGAGCTTCGACCGCGCCACCGAGCTGGCCGCGCAGATCACCCAGTGCCCGGCGCCGACCGGGGTCGACCCCAGCGCCTGGTACGTGGACGTGCGGCCGATCGACGAGGGGCCGAGTGACGTCGAGAGCTGACGCGCGCGTCGAGAGCCTGCTGCGCCAGTTGGCGCCGCAGGCTCTCGGCGCGGTGGTGCGCCGGTACGGCCATTTCGACCTGGCGGAAGACGCGGCGCAGGAGGCGCTGCTCGCGGCCGCGACCCAATGGCCGGCAGAGGGGGTACCGGACAACCCGCGCGCCTGGCTCGTCACGGTGACCGCCCGCCGCCTCACCGACCTGCTCCGCGCCGAGCAGGCCCGGCGCCGCCGCGAGGAAGAGGTGGTGCGCCGCGAGTTGCCGCTCGCCGGCCAGCACAGCACAGACGCCGACGACACCCTCATCCTGCTCCTCATGTGCTGCCACCCCGCGCTGCCGCCGGCGGGTCAGATCGCGCTCACCCTGCGCGCGGTCGGCGGCCTCGCCACGGCCGAGATCGCCCGGGCGTTCCTCGTGTCGGAGGCCACGATGACGCGCCGGATCACCCGCGCCAAGCAGCGCATCAAGGAGAGCGGCAGCCCGTTCGGGCTGCCGGCGCCCGCCGACCGCACCGACCGGCTCCGCGCCGCGCTGCACGTGCTCTACCTGATCTTCAACGAGGGGTACGCCAGCACATCCGGCCCGCGGCTGACCCGGTTCGAGCTGTCCGCCGAGGCGATCCGGCTGACCCGGCTGGTGCACCGGCTGCTGCCCGACGACAGCGAGGTGGCCGGCCTGCTCGCGCTGATGCTGCTCACCGACGCCCGCCGGGAGGCTCGCACCGGCCCGGACGGGCGGCTCATCCCCATGGCCGAGCAGGACCGGAGCCGGTGGGACGCCGGCCAGATCGCCGAGGGCATCGCGCTGATCCGCGGCCCCGCCGGCCCGTACCAGCTCCAGGCCGCCATCGCCGCGCTGCACGACGAGGCGCCGAGCGCGGACGAGACCGACTGGCCGCAGATCCTGGCTCTGTACGAGGCGCTGCTGGGCATGTCGGACAACCCGATGGTCGCGCTGAACCACGCGGTGGCGGTGGCGATGGTCCGCGGGCCACGCGCCGGTCTCAGCCGGCTCGACGCGGTCGGTGCCGACGCCCGGATCGCCGGCGACCACCGGCTGTACGCGGTGCGCGGTCACCTGCTGGAGATGGCCGGCGAACCGGCGGCGGCCCGGGAGGCATACCTGGCGGCCGCCGACCGCACCACCAGCCTCCCGCAACGCCGCTACCTCCTCACCCAGGCCGCCGCGATCCCATGATCAAGGCGTCCCGGTAGTCGTGAGGACTACTTGAAGGACGCCTTGATCATGGGAGGAGTGGTCTTAGCACCACTGAAACCGCGGGGTCGGGTGCGGAGAATGGGCAGGGTGAACTGGGCATGGGTACGGCGCGGACTGCTGGCCGGCGGGCGCGGGCTGGCGATCGCCATCCTCGGCCTTTCCGTCAACATCGCGCTGTTCACGTTCTCCGTCGTCGCCTTGTTCCTGTGGCCGGCGTTTCCGGTCGTGACCCGCGTGGTGCGGGCCCGGGCGAATCTGCACCGGCGGCTGGCGCGGGACTGGGCCGGCGTCGAGATCCCGTCGCCCTATCGCTCACTCACCGGCGGCTTCTGGCGCCGATACTGGACGCTGGTGACCGACCCCGCCACCTGGCGCGACCTGCTGTGGCTGATCCTCGAGGCGCCGGTCGGCGGCGTGCTGGGGCTGGTCGCGTTCTGCTTCATCGTGTACGGCCTGGAGGGCGCGCTCGGCGTTCCGGTGCTGCTGTGGGCGCTCGGCGTGTGGTTCGGCTACGGGATGACCTGGCCGATCGACAACCTGTACGACGCGAGCGTCGTGCTGGCGCAGGGCCTGCTCATCCTGCTCGCCGGCCTGGCGCTCGGCCCGTGGCTGCTGGGGTGGCACGCGCGCTTCGCCGCTTCGCTGCTGGCGCCGACCCGGGCCGCGGCGCTCGCCCAGCGGGTCAGCCAGCTCAGCGCGAGCCGCACCGAGACCATCGACACGCAGGCGGCCGAGCTGCGCCGGATCGAGCGTGACCTGCACGACGGCGCCCAGGCCCGGCTGGTGGCGCTGAGCATGCACATCGGTCTCGCCGAAGAGCTGGTGCGCACCGACCCGGCGATGGCCGAGCAGCTGCTGGCGGAGGCCCGGGAGGCCAGCGGGCACGCCCTCGGCGAACTGCGCGACCTGGTGCGCGGCATCCACCCACCGGTGCTCGCCGAGCGCGGGCTCGACGGGGCGGTGCGGGCGCTCGCGCTGACCCTGCCGGTACCCGTGGAGGTCGAAGTCGAGCTGCCCGGCCGGCTGGCGGCGCCGGTCGAGTCCGCGGCGTACTTCGCGGTGGCCGAGGCGCTGGCCAACATGGTCAAGCACAGCCGGGCGGAGCACGGCTCGGCGCGGCTGACCTGGGCGAACGGCGCGCTGACGATGGTGGTGCGCGACGACGGGGTGGGCGGTGCGTCGTTCGACGGCGGCACCGGCCTACGGGGTATCCAGCGCCGGCTCGCGGCGTTCGATGGCACGATGTCGGTGGCCAGTCCGCTCGGCGGACCCACTGTCGTGACCATGGAGCTGCCGTGCGCGTCGTCATCGCCGAAGACCTCGCCCTCCTCCGGGACGGGTTGACCCGCCTGCTGGAGGCGTTCGGGCACGAGGTCGTCGCGAGCGTCGACAATGGACCGTCGTTGTTGCCCGCGTTGCTGGAGTCGCGGCCCGACGTGGCGGTCATCGACGTGCGGCTGCCGCCCACGTTCACCGACGAGGGCCTGCAGGCGGCGATCGAGGCCCGCAAGCGGGTGCCGGGCCTGCCAGTGCTGGTGCTCTCCCAGCACGTGGAGCAGCTGTACGCCCGCGAACTGCTGTCCGACCGGGCGGGTGGCGTGGGCTACCTGCTGAAGGACCGGGTGTCGAAGGTGAGCCAGTTCGTCGACGCGGTGCGCCAGGTGGCGGCGGGCGGCACGGTCATGGACCCGGAGGTGGTCGGCCAGCTGCTCGCCCGGCACGACCGCGAGGAGCCGCTGGGCCGGCTGACCGCACGGGAACGGGAAGTGCTGGGGTTGATGGCCGAAGGCCGGTCGAACGCGGCCATCGCCGCCCGCATGGTGGTGACGGAGAAGGCCGTCAGCAAGCACATCAACAGCATCTTCACCAAGCTGGATCTGCCGCCGTCCGACGACGACAACCGCCGCGTCCTCGCCGTCCTCGCGTTCCTGAACGCCTAAAGGGTGGTGTTAGGTCTACCCGAGGCGGCGTCCTAACACTCCTGATCTGGCGGCAGCGCCCGCCGACGATCGTGCACATGGGAAAACGGGTACTCAAGTTCGCGGTACTGATGTTGTGGTTGGTGCTGGTCGCGGTCGCGTCGCCGCTCGCGCTCAAGCTCAGTGAGGTGCAGGACAACGACACGCTCGGCGCCGTCCCGGCGAGCGCCGAGGCGGCCCGGGCGGCGGCGCGCGCGGAGGCGGCGTTTCCGGAGTCCGACGCGCTCGTCGCGGTTGCGGTCTACGCCCGCGACGGCGGTCTCACCGCCGCCGACCGGGCCAAGGTGGCGGCGGACCGCGCGGCTTTCCAGGGGTACGCCGAGGGCGGCACCGTCGCACCGGCGGCGCCCAGCGACGACGGTGCGGCCCTGCTGCTGTCCTTCCCGCTCGCCGGCGACCACGTGGACGCGGTCAACGACCAGCTCGCGTCCGGCGTACCCGACGGACTGCGCACCGCGCTGACCGGCACCGCCGGCGCCGAGAACGACATCTTCGACGCGTTCGAAGGCATGGACGGCGCGCTGCTGCTCGCCACCGCGGCCACCGTCGCGCTGCTGTTGCTCATCACGTACCGGAGCCCGGTGCTCTGGGTGATCCCGCTGATCGTGGTCGCGATCGCCAGCCAGCTGGCCAGCGCCGCGGTCTACCTGCTCGCCAAGCACGCCGGCCTGGAGGTCAACTTCCAGAGCCAGAGCATCCTCACCGTGCTCGTCTTCGGGATCGGCGTGGACTACGCGCTACTGCTCGTCGCCCGGTACCGGGAAGAGCTCCGCCGCCACCGCGACCGGCACGACGCGATGGCCATGGCACTGCGCCGGTCTTTCCCGGCCGTCTGCGCCTCGGCCGCGACCGTCGCGGCCGGCCTGCTCTGCCTGCTGGCCGCGGACCTGCCGGCCACCCGCGGCCTCGGCCCGGTCGGCGCGGTCGGCGTCGGCGCCGCGCTGATCGCCATGACCACGCTGCTGCCCGCCATTCTCGTCCTGTGTGGACGGTGGCTGTTCTGGCCGTTCGTGCCGCGCTTCTCCGCCACCGCCTCCGGCACCGACAGCGCCGAGGATCACGGCATCTGGCGACGGCTGGCCGGCGCGGTCGGGCGGCGGCCGCGCGTCATGTGGCTCGGCACCGCCGCCGTGCTCGCCGCGTTGACGTTCGGCATCGGCAACCTCAGCGTCGGCCTGCCCGGCGCCGAGACGTTCACCAAAGAGGTCGGCTCGGTCACCGGCCAGCGACTGATCGAGGCGCACTACGGCGGCGACACCACCGCACCGGCCGACATCCTCGCCCGGGCCAGCGCGGTGGACGAGGTCGCCGCGGCGGCCCGCACCGTCGACGGCGTCGCCGAGGTGGCCGCGCCGGAACGCTCCGCCGACGGCCGGTGGGTGCGCGTCCAGACCGTGCTCACGGACGGAGCGTCCAGCCAGGCGGCATGGGACACAGTGGACAGGCTGCGGGCCGCGGTGCGCGCGGTGCCGGGGGCGGACGCCCTCGTCGGCGGCGACGCGGCGATCGAACTGGACACCAACCGCACGGTGAGCCGCGACAACCGCGTGGTCATGCCGCTCATCCTCGCGGTGGTCTTCGTCATCCTCATGCTGCTGTTGCGTTCCCTGATAGCGCCGCTGCTGCTGCTGGCCAGTGTGGTGGTGTCGTTCGTCGCCGCGCTCGGGGCGGCCGGGTTCATCCTCGACGCGATGGGCCACCCGAAGCTGTGGGTCGGCGTGCCACTCCAGGCGTTCCTGTTCCTGGTGGCGCTCGGCGTCGACTACTCCATCTTCCTGATGACCCGGGCTCGGGAGGAGGCCGCCATATTCGGGCACCGCGGCGGCATGCTGCACGCGCTCACCGTCACCGGCGGCGTGATCACCAGCGCGGGCGTGGTGCTCGCCGCGACGTTCGCGACCCTCGGCATCCTGCCGCTGGTGCCATCGGTGCAGATGGGCGTCATCATCGCGGTCGGCATCGTGCTCGACACGTTCCTGGTGCGCAGCCTGCTGATCCCGGCGCTCGCCCTGCACGTCGGCCCCCGCACCTGGTGGCCCACCCGCATCCCCCTCCCCCATGATCAAGGCGTCCCTCAAGTAGTTCTAGCTACATCAAGGACGCCTTGATCTTGGTCGGTCTCACCGGACGATCAGGTTGGCGCCGATCGTGCAGAGAACCGACAGCATTACCGACACCACAATCATCACCAAGCACCCGACCCCGCCACCGAGCGGCCGGATCTCGGTATTCCCAATCCGCATGCCCCTAACCTTCCCCGCCAATCGCTCCCCCACCACGCTTCACCCGCCGCCACTAATTGTTCGCCCGCCGCCACTAATTGCCCGCCGATCAAGGGCTTAGGCACGTGATTGGATCTCTGATCCGCGTGCCTAAGCCCTTGATCGGCGGGCAAGTCCTTGATCGACGTTGGCGGGGTATGGGAGATGCGGGGTCGGAGCGCTCAGCGGTGACATCCGCGCGTTGCCACAAAGTGGGTAGGTCACCGCTGAGCCCACGGGCGTCCCGCCATCTCGTCGATCTTGACTTCTCGCCGCTCAGCCCGCTCCGTCCGGTTCGACCTGCCCTGATGACGTCGCTTTTCATCCCTTTAGGGTGCTTCGCCGCCACGACGGAGGCACGAGGGTCGGGAAAGGCTGGCGACCAGCGCGAGATCGGCGGGAAGCGGGACACGCCGCGCCGGGTGGAGAACACGGCGCGACGGGCTCGCCAGCGACACCACCTCGTCGAACGAGGAGACGTGGTGGAGGCCGGCGAGATACGGCGGTAAGGCCGGCCGTGCGCGCCGATGGACTGGACAGCATGAGCCCGATCAAGGAAATCTGCGTCGATCAAGGGCATAGGCACCCGATTCAGAGAGGCGGTCTCAAGCGGTCAGTGCAACGCGAGGTACTCGTTGAGCTTCTGTGCCGGAGTATGCCAGTTCAGGGTTTGTCGTGGCCGGCGGTTGAGTTGGTCGGCCACGGCGTCCAGGTCGGCCTGGCCGATGGTGGTGAAGTCGAACCTGCCCTTGGGGAAGTAGTCGCGTAACAGGCCGTTGGTGTTCTCGTTGGTGCCGCGCTGCCACGGGCTGTGCGGGTCGCAGAAGAACACCTGGCAGTCCTGGACGAGTCCGAAAGTGGCGTAGCCGGCCAGTTCGACGCCCTGGTCCCAGGTCAAACTACGGTGCAGCCGGGCCGGGAGCCGGCCGAACAGGGCCCGGATCACCGCGATCACCTCCGGACTGGACCGGTCGGTCGGCAACGCGCCGAGCATCACGAACCGGGTCGACCGTTCGGCCAAGGTCACGATCGCCGACCGTTTATGGGCGCCGATGAGCAGGTCGCCTTCCCAGTGCCCGGGCACCGCCCGGTCGGCGACCTCGGCCGGCCGGGCCGAGATGTGCACCTGCTCGGTGATCCACGGCTTGCCCCGGATCGCGGACCGGGCCGCGAGCGCCGCCCGGGACTGCGAACGGCGCGCCTTACGCTTGACCCGCAACGCGTCGTCGACCAGCAGCCGCAGACTGCCCCGCGCCTGCAGGTAGATCGCCTGGTAGATCGTCTCGTGTGACACCCGCATCCCCGCATCACCGGGAAAGTCCGCCCGCAAACCGGCGGCCACCTGCTGCGGACTCAACCTATCGCGCAGCCCGGCCGCCACCACCGCCCGTAGCCGCGGGTCGGCGGCCATCTTGCGCGGCTTGGGCCGGCGCCGCCGCGGCCGTGCCTTCTGCTGCGCCCAGTCCGCCCGATACCCCCACCGGTACGGTGTCCCCCGGCGAGGACTTTTCACCCCTTGCCGGTAGGAGTGGTTACGGGCCAGCTCCCGCCCCACCGAACTACGGTGCACCCCGATCGTTCTGGCGATATCCGCGCACGACGC
>JBBEWH010000308.1:0-10657 GCA_037414955.1 Actinomycetes bacterium KLBMP 9797 | reverse complement strand
AACCACGTGCCCAAGCCCTTGATCGGCGAGCAGAGCCGTTGATCGGCGCGCGGTGCGCCCGGTCGGCGGGCGGGCGGGCGGGGGCGGGGGCGGGAACTATGGGGCGGGGTCGGGGAAGGGGGGTGGGGTGCCGCCGTATTCGGGGCAGATGGCCTGGTGGCTGCACCAGTCGCAGAGGCGGCTCGGCTTGGGGCGGAAGTCGCGCGCGGCCGTGGCCTGCTCGATCGCCCGCCACAGGGCCAGCAGCGTGCGCTCGAACCGGACCAGCTCCTCGGCCTCGGGCGTGTAGTCGCACACCTCGGCGTCGCGCAGGTAGAGCAGGCGCAGCACGCGCGGCACCACGCCCCGGGTGCGCCACAGCACCAGCGCGTAGAACTTGAGCTGGAACAGCGCCCGCGCCTCGAACGCCTCGCGCGGCGCGCCGCCGGTCTTGTAGTCGACCACCCGCAGGTCGCCCGCCGGCGACACGTCGAGCCGGTCGACGTAGCCCCGGATCATCAGCTGGTCGTCGACCACGGTGGAGATCAGGCTCTCCCGCTCGGCCGGCTCCAGCCGGCGCGGGTCCTCCACCGCGAAGTATCCGTCGAGCAGGTCACGGGCGGCGGCCAGGAACTCGTCGAGAGGGCTCCCCGCACGCTCAGCGGGCTCAGCGGGCGCTACGCCGTCAGCGAACAGGTCCGCCAGGAGCGGGGCCTCGGTGACGAGGCGCTCCCACTCGGGCGTCACGAGCGCGGCGGCCGCCGCCGGCACCCGCTCGGCGGCCGGCAGGTCGAACAGCCGCTCCAGCACCGCGTGCACCAGCGTGCCGCGAGCCTGGTCGGCGGTGGGTTTCTCGGGAAGCCGGTCGATGCTGCGGAACCGGTAGAGCAGGGGACAGGTCTTGAAGTCGGCCGCCCGGGATGGCGACAGTGTCGGATATACGACTTCGGGCTCCGCGGTCACCTGATCTACCACCGTCATGGGGAAAGGCTAGGCCACGGGTATGACACATTGTCCCGCCACGCCCGGCAGCCCGTAGCATCGACGGCGTGGCGGAGCACACGTCCGGGCCCGACCGGCAGGAGCGTCCCGACCGTCGACCGGGCATCACGCTGGGCCGGGTATTCGGCGTGCCGCTCTACCTCAACGCCTCCATGCTGCTGCTGGCGCTGCTGGTCACCGTGCTCTACGGCGAGTTCGTGCGCAGCGAGCTCGACCTGTCGCAGCTCGCCGGCTACGCGGTGGGCTTCGGCTTCGTGGTCTGCCTGCTCGGCTCGGTGCTGCTGCATGAGCTGGGCCACGCGTTGACCGCCCGGCGGTACGGGATCGGGGTTCGGGGCATCACCCTCGAACTGCTCGGCGGATATACGGAGATGGACCGCGACGCGCCCAGCCCCAAGGTCGACCTGCTGGTCTCGCTCGCGGGCCCGGCGGTGTCCCTGGTCCTGGGCGTGGCCGCGGCCGTGGCCACCGTGGCGCTCCCCGAGCGCACGCTCCTCCACCAGCTGGCCTTCCAACTCGCGGTGAGCAACCTGGTGGTCGCGGTCTTCAACGCGCTGCCCGGCCTGCCGCTCGACGGCGGCCGCGCGCTGCGGGCCGGCGTGTGGGCGATCAGCCGCGACCGCCACCTCGGCACCGAGGTCGCCGGCTGGGTCGGGCGCGCGGTCGCCATCGGCACGGCCGGCCTGGTGGCCCTGCTGACGGCCGCCGGCGTGCTGTCCATGTTCGGGCTGGTCTTCATGCTGCTGGTGGCGTTCACGCTCTGGCAGGGCGCCGGCCAGTCGATCCGGATGGCGCGGATCAGCCGCCGCTTCCCGCTCATCGACCTGGCCCGGCTGGCCCGGCCGGTGTTCGCGGTGCCGACCGGCACGCCGCTGGCCGAGGCGCAGCGCCAGGGCGGCGTGGGCCGCCCCGACGTGTCTCTCGGCGTGTCGGATTCGGCGGGGCGGCTCGTCGCGCTCGTCGATCGGGCGGCCGCCGCGGCCGTGCCGCTGGAGCGCCGGCCCTGGGTGGCCGTCGACGCGGTGGCCCGCGGCATCGACGGCATCCAGGCCCTGCCGGTCGGTCTCAGCGGAGAACAGGTGATCAAGGCGGTGCAGGCCCACCCGGGTGCGCAGTACCTGGTGACGTCAGGCGAAGATGTGGTCGGCGTCCTGCACGTCGCAGACCTGGCCCACCTTCTCGAGCCGAACCGGAGAATGAATCCGTGACGCACCCCACGAACACGCTCCGCTTCGCTCCGCGTTTCCGCGGGGGCGCCGCATGACCGCCGCGCTCCCCGCCGCCGAGCTGACTCCGGCGCACCGCGGACCGTTCCGTCCGGGCGACCGGGTGCAGCTCACCGACCCGAAGGGGCGCATGCACACGATCGTGCTGGAGCCCGGCCGGTCGTTCCACACCCACCGGGGCGCGGTCGAGCACGACGCGCTGATCGGGCTGCCCGACGGCAGCGTGGTCACGGCCTCCGGTGGCACCGCCTACCTGGCGCTGCGCCCGCTGCTCAGCGACTACGTGCTGTCCATGCCGCGCGGCGCCCAGGTGATCTACCCCAAGGACGCGGCGCAGATCGTGGCGATGGGTGACGTGTTCCCCGGCGCCAAGGTGCTGGAGGCCGGCGCCGGGTCCGGCGCGCTGAGCAGCTGGCTGCTGCGGGCCGTGGGTCCGGCCGGCGAGCTGCACTCCTACGAGGTGCGCGAGGACTTCGCGACCATCGCCCGCAAGAACGTCGAGGCCTACTTCGGGGGCCCGCATCCGGCGTGGCGGCTGCACGTCGGCGAGGTGGCCGGGTGCACCGAGACCGGCTTCGACCGCATCGTCCTCGACATGCTGGCCCCCTGGGAGAATCTCGACCTGGTCGCGCGCGCCCTGGTACCCGGTGGGGTGTTCATCGGTTATGTGGCGACCACGCCGCAACTGTCCGAATTGGTGGAGGCGCTGCGCGCCCGCGGCGGGTTCACCGAGCCGCGGGCGTGGGAGTCGCTCGTGCGCGATTGGCACGCGGACGGCCTCGCGGTGCGCCCCGATCACCGTATGATCGCGCACACCGCGTTCCTCGTCTCGGCCCGCCGCCTGGCACCCGGCGTCCTCGCGCCGCCACGCCGGCGGAAACCGAGCAAGGGCGCGGAGGCATACGCGAAACTCAGGGGTGAGGGTGCAGCGCGCAACGGAGGAGGGGCCGATCACGCATGAGTAGGCCCGCGTTCGGGGGTGGCGAGTTGCCTGCGGTCTTCCCCGACTGGTCGCCGTACCAGGACCTGGAGTCGGCGGCCCGCGCCTACCTGCGCGACCCGGACGTGGCCCTGGAGGCGCTCGGCGGGGTACTGCGCGGCGCGACGGTGCTCGGCTTCACGCTGGAGCGGTTCGTCAACGAGGTCAACGGTGTCTGGCAGGAGGTCGTGGTCTGCGACGGCAGCCGGCTGATCCTCTGGCACGGCGAGGACGTGCCGCCCGGCGACGGCCCGCCCGGGTCGATGACCTCCTCGCTGCGCGTGGTGCCGCTGTCGACGGTCACCGAGGTGGGCTGCCGGCGGCGGCTCACCCGCACGCCGACCGGGCAGGCGCGGGTCGACAGCATCGACGTCTACCTGCTGCTCAGTTCGATCGACGAGTCCGGCGGCGTGGGCGACCCGACCGGCGACCAGCAGGCCTTCCGCCACGACGCGCTGCGCTTCGGCAAGACCCTCGACGACGGCGGTGCCGGGCAGATTGCCCGGTTGGAGGAGTTCGCCCGGCTAGTGGCCTCAATGGTAGGCCGACCGACACTGTGACCGGGCCCACACCGTGCCGTAACGATCAAGCTTCGGTGACGAGGGTGTTGCGTGGGTTCGAATTGGGCTTCTACCGGTTAGTGTTGTGTCAGAACGTTCGAGCCCCCGGGGAGGTGGGACGTGGCACGCAGCGACGACGCGGACTCGCGCGCCGCACGGTGGGAGAAGGAGGCCCACGATCTCTCCACTCAGGTCGCGTTCCTTCAAGAGGAACTCGCTCTGGTGCGGCGCAAGCTGACCGAAAGCCCCCGACACGTCCGGCAGCTCGAGGAGCGGCTCGCGGCAACGCAGGCGCAGCTGGCCCGACTGACCGAGAACAACGAGCGGCTCGTGGCCACCCTCAAAGAGGCCCGAGCCCAGATCGTGACGCTCAAGGAAGAGATCGACCGCCTGGCACAACCGCCAAGCGGATACGGGGTCTTCCTGGCCAAGCACGACGACGGCACGGTTGACGTCTTCACCGGCGGCCGCAAGCTGCGGGTGGCGGTGTCGCCGTCGCTCGACGTCGACGAGCTGCGCCGTGGGCAGGAGGTCCTGCTCAACGACGCCCTCAACATCGTGGACGCGTTCGGTTACGAGCGCGTCGGCGAGGTGGTCATGCTCAAGGAGGTGCTGGAGACGCTGGACGGCGGTCCGGGTGACCGGGCGCTGGTGGTGTCCCACGCCGACGAGGAGCGGATCGTCCACCTGGCCGAGACGCTCATCGGCAGCCCTTTGCGGGCCGGCGACTCGCTCATGATCGAGCCGCGCTCGGCGTACGCGTACGAGCGCATCCCGAAGAGCGAGGTCGAGGAGCTGGTCCTCGAGGAGGTCCCCGACGTCGACTACGGCGACATCGGTGGCCTGCACGCGCAGATCGAGCAGATCCGCGACGCGGTGGAGCTGCCGTTCCTGCACTCCGACCTGTTCCGGGAGCACCAGCTGCGCCCGCCGAAGGGCATCCTGCTCTACGGCCCACCCGGCTGTGGCAAGACGCTCATCGCCAAGGCGGTGGCCAACTCGCTGGCGAAGAAGATCGCCGAGCGGCGTGGCGAGGAGAAGCACACCAGCTTCTTCCTCAACATCAAGGGTCCCGAGCTGCTCAACAAGTACGTGGGCGAGACCGAGCGGCACATCCGGCTGATCTTCCAGCGCGCCCGGGAGAAGGCCGGCGAGGGCACCCCGGTGATCGTGTTCTTCGACGAGATGGACTCGGTGTTCCGTACCCGCGGCTCCGGCGTCTCCTCCGACGTGGAGAACACCATCGTCCCGCAGCTGCTCAGCGAGATCGACGGCGTCGAGGGCCTGGAGAACGTCATCGTCATCGGCGCCTCCAACCGGGAAGACATGATCGACCCGGCGATCCTGCGGCCGGGCCGGCTCGATGTGAAGATCAAGATCGAGCGTCCGGACGCCGAGGCGGCGCGGGACATCTTCTCCAAGTACATCCTGACCGGGCTGCCGCTGCACCCGGACGACCTGACCGAGCACGGCGGCGACGCGCAGGCGACGGTCGCGGCCATGATCGAGGCGGTCGTGCTCCGGATGTACTCGGAGACCGAGGAGAACCGCTTCCTCGAGGTGACCTACGCCAACGGCGACAAGGAAGTCCTGTACTTCAAGGACTTCAACTCGGGCGCCATGATCCAGAACATCGTCGACCGCGGCAAGAAGATGGCGATCAAGGAGTTCCTGAACTCCGGTCGCAAGGGGCTGCGGTTGCAGCACCTGCTCGACGCCTGCGTCGACGAGTTCCGGGAGAACGAGGACCTGCCCAACACCACCAACCCGGACGACTGGGCGCGCATCTCCGGCAAGAAGGGCGAGCGGATCGTCTACATCCGCACGCTCGTCTCCGGCGGCAAGGGCGCCGAGGCCGGCCGGTCCATCGATACGGTCAGCAACACCGGCCAGTACCTGTAAGCACGCATATGAAGGGGGCGCCGCGGCGCCCCCTTCATCATGCGTAGGTCAGGCCGAAGCCGTAGGGGAAGAGCGGCTGCTGGCCGTCGCCGGCGTTGATCGGCCGCCGGGCGTCGCCGGCCGGCCAGGTGACCGGCAGCTTGCCGGTGGGCGCGGCCGCGCCGAAGAGCACGTCCGCGACCCCGGCCCCTTCGGTGCCGGGCAGCCACGCCGCCAGCAGGGCCCGCCACCGCGGCAGGTGCGCGGCCACGTCGAGGGGCCGGCCCGACACCAACACCACCACCAGGGGTACGCCGGTGGCGTACAGCCGGTCCAGGAGCGCGGCGTCGGTGCGGTCCAGGGTGAGCCCGCCCGGCCGATCGCCCTCGTACTCGGCGTAGGGCGTCTCGCCGATCACCGCCACCGCCACGTCGTAGCTCGCGTCGAGCCCCCGCCCGTCCCGCTCGTACGTGACGGTCGGCGCGGCCTGCCGGATGCCCGTCAGGATCGTCGTTCCGGACGTGATCGGTCCGGATGACCCCTGCCAGGTCATGGTCCAGCCGCCGCTCTGGTTGCCGATGTCGTCGGCGCTCTTGCCCGCGACGAAGATCTTCTGGTCGGCGCGCAGCGGCAGCGCGCCCCGGTCGTTCTTGAGCAGCACCTGCGACCCGCGCACCGCCTCCCGGGCGAGCGCCCGATGCGCGGCGCCGCCGACGGTGGGCAGCAGCGCCCGGTCCGCGTAGGGCCGTTCGAACAGCCCCAGCGTGAACTTCCGCGTGAGGATGCGCCGGTTGGCGTCGTCGATCCGCGCGAGCGGGATCCGCCCGGCCTCGACCTCGGCGGTGAGCAGGGTGATGAACTGCCCGTAGCCGCGCGGCACGATCGCCATGTCGATGCCGGCGTTCACGGCCTCCCGGACCTCCGCGCCGGTGAGATCCCGCTGGCCGTCGAGCCGGTCGATGCCGGCCCAGTCGGAGATCACGATGCCGGTGAAGCCGAGCTCGCCCTTGAGCAGATCGGTGAGCAGGTACCGGTGGCGGTGCACCCGCTGGCCGTTCCAGGAGCTGAACGACGCCATCACCGCGCCGACGCCCTTGCGCACCGCCTCGGCGAACGGCGGCAGGTGGACGGCGCGCAGCTCGGCCTCGGTGAGCCGGGTGTCGCCCTGGTCGTCGCCGCCGGTCGTGCCGCCGTCGCCCAGGTAGTGCTTGGCGGTGGCGAGCACGCCGTTCTCCTGGAGGCCGGTGATGACGCTGGTCATGGACGTGGCGATCTCGGGGTGCTCGCCGTACGACTCGTAGGTGCGGCCCCACCGGTCGTCGCGGGCCACGCACAGGCACGGCGCGAACGTCCAGTCCACGCCGGTGGCGGACACCTCCGCGGCGGTCGCCCGGCCGATCTTCTCGACCAGGGCCGGATCGCGGGTGGCGCCGAGGCCGATGTTGTGCGGGAAGATCGTCGCGTCCCGGACCGCGTTGTGCCCGTGCACGGCGTCCACCCCGTAGATCATCGGGATCTTGAGCGGGGTGGCGAGGGCGGCGCGCTGGAACTCGTCGTACATGTCGGCCCAGCCCGCGGCCCGCGGATCCGGGGGCGCCGAGTCGCCGCCGGACAGCACCGACCCGATGCGGTGCCGGGTGAGGGCGCCCGGGTCGGCGGCGATCGCCGCCCGGTCGACCTGGGTCATCTGGCCGACCTTGTCGGCCAGGCTCATCCGGCCGAGCAGGTCGGTCACCCGGTCCGCGACCGGCCGGGCCGCGTCGAGGTAGGGCGCCGCCGCTGGGTCGGCGCCGCCGGTGGTCCGCCAGGCCGCGTACGCCGTGCCACCGGCCACGAGCACGACGAGTGCCGCCCCGACCGCCATCAATCTCCGCATGCCGACCAGTGTCCGGCACACCCCCATGATCAAGGCGTCCCTGTAGTAGTTCTAACGACTACAGGGACGCCTTGATCATGGGTAAGGGGTGCGTGGCGCTGGGGTAGGGGTTGGCGCGCCGCGGAGGCCGGCGTAGACGCGGTCGACGAGCACCGCGACGGCCAGCGCCAGGGCCGGCAGGACCGGCAGCTCGTAGCGGAACAGCGTCGCGAACGGCGCGGTCAGGAAGATCCCCGCGGCGCCCACCCAGGCCGACACCACGAGCCAGGGCACCACCGTGCGCCACGCCACGAAGCACGCCAGGAACGACAGCACGATCAGCAGCACCAGCGGCCAGCTGGAGAAGATCGTGGTCAGCTCCTTCGCCAGGGCCGGCGGCAGGTTCTCCCGGTACCACGGCATCGCCTCGCCCAGGTTGCGCGCCTCGCCGCCGGTCATGCTCACGAAGTGGGTGGCGCTGCTGTACGGCGCGCTCACCACCTTCGTCCACACCGCGCCCGCGACCACGCCGGCCGCGGCGCCCGCCGCCGCCACCGTCCAGGTCCGCCAGCGGTCCCGCTCCCGCCACATCGCCCAGCACCACACCGCCGCGACCGTGCCCACCGTGAACGGCGTGATCACCCGGGTGGTGGCCGTCAGGAACGTGACCGCCGCCAGCCCCAGCACCGTCCACCGGGTCGCCGCCCGGTGCCACGGCAGCAGCAGCAACATCGCGGTGTGCAGCAGCAGCGCCATCGAGTCGGTCAACCCGCCCACGCACCACTTCGCCACCAGCGGCGACGCCACCGCCAGCACGCTCGCCGCGGTCGCCGCCGGCACCGACGCGAACCTGGTCACGAACCGGTAGATGGCCAGCATCGCCGCCACGAACGCGATGCCCGGCACCACCACGATGCCGCCCGGCCCGAACAGCCCCACGAACGGCACCGACAGCACCGGCAGCAACATCCGCGGGCGGTAGCTCAACGTGTACGGCTTGGAGGCCCACAGGTAGTCGTACGGCGGGAACGTGCCGTGGTCGCGGATGTAGTCCAGCACGATCCGCTCCGAGCCGGCCCGATCCTCGCCCAGCATCCGGAGCGTGTAAATCAGGTACCACTGGGTGTCCGGGAAGATCTGGTGCGTGCTGGCGTACGTCCAGATCATCGCCGAAGCCGTCGCCGCGACCACGACCAGCGCGCCCCAGGCCGCCGGCCCGCTCGGCAGGCGGCGCCGCCGCCGCGCCGGCGGCGCGTCCCCGGCCGGCTCCGGTGCCGGCCGCGCGATCGTCAGCTCGCTCACCCGTTGTACGCTCCTCGTCGTCTGTCCGACCCCAAACCGCGTCATGGTGCGCGACGTGGGCGAACAGTGGGTTATGCCGGATGGGGCGTCTTGTGAACAGTCGGCTCCCGCTTCGTGGCGCGGCACGTTATTCCCGCGGATTGTGCCGGGCGGACTACGCTCGACGAGTGGCGCGCGCGTGCTGCGCCGGGGCAGTGAGGTATACGAGGCATGAGTGTGCGGCGGATCATGGGAACCGAGGTCGAGTACGGCATCTCGGTGCCCGGCCAGCCCGGAGCCAACCCGATGGTCACCTCGTCACAGGTGGTCAACGCCTATGGGGCTCGTCCGGAGCTGACGCGCGGCGGCCGGGCCCGATGGGACTACGAAGAAGAGTCGCCGTTGCGCGACGCGCGGGGCTTCACGTACTCCGGGGCGGCATACGACCCGGCGGAGGCGCTCGCCGACGAGGACCTGGGCCTGGCCAACGTGATCCTCACCAACGGCGCGCGGCTCTACGTCGACCACGCCCACCCGGAGTACTCGACGCCTGAGGTCACCAACCCGATGGACGTCGTGCGCTGGGACAAGGCGGGGGAGCGGGTGATGGCCGAGGCGTCCCGCCGGGCCGCCACCATCCCCGGCACCCACCCCATCCACCTGTACAAGAACAACACCGACAACAAGGGCGCCAGCTACGGCTCCCACGAGAACTACCTCATGCGCCGGCAGACCCCGTTCGCCGACATCGTCGCCTATCTGACACCGTTCTTCGTCACCCGCCAGATCGTGTGCGGCGCCGGCCGGGTCGGCATCGGGCAGGACGGCTCCCAGCCCGGCTTCCAGATCTCCCAGCGGGCCGACTTCTTTGAGGTCGAGGTCGGCCTCGAGACCACCCTGAAGCGGCCTATCATCAACACCCGCGACGAGCCGCACGCCGACGCCGACAAGTACCGCCGGCTGCACGTCATCATCGGCGACGCGAACCTGTCCGAGATCTCCACGTACCTCAAGGTCGGCACCACCGCGCTGGTGCTCACCATGATCGAGGAGAAGGTGCTCACCCCCGACCTGGGCATCGCCGACCCGGTCTCCGAGCTCAAGGCGGTCAGCCACGACCCCGCCCTGAAACACCTCATGCGGCTGCGCGACGGTCGCCGGCTCACCGCCCTCGACCTCCAATGGGCCTACTACGAGCGCGCCAAGTCCTTTGTCGACGACCGGTACGGCACCGACGCCGACGAGGCCACCATCGACATCCTCGACCGCTGGGAAGGCATCCTCGACAAGCTCGGCCGCGACCCGCTGCTGTGCGCCGACGAGCTCGACTGGGTGGCCAAGCTGCGGCTCCTCGACGGCTATCGGGAGCGCGAGAAGCTCGGCTGGGCCTCGCACAAGCTCCAGCTCGTCGACCTGCAGTACTCCGACGTCCGCCCCGAGAAGGGCCTCTACCACCGCCTCGTGGCGCGCGGCTCGATGAAGACGCTGCTGTCCGACGAGCAGACCCGCACCGCCATGACCCAGCCCCCGGAGGACACCCGCGCCTACTTCCGCGGCCGCTGCCTCGCGCAGTATGCCTCCGAGGTGGTCGCGGCGAGCTGGGACTCGGTCATCTTCGACGTGGGCCGCGAGTCGCTCGTGCGCGTGCCCATGATGGAGCCCGAGCGCGGCACCCGCAAGCACGTGGGCGCGCTCTTCGACCGCTGCGCCAGCGCCAAGGACCTCCTCGAGGCCATCACCGCCAACTCCTAACCCCGACCCGCTGGCGCCACCGGACCGCAGGCACCGCCCGCGCCCGCGGCCCGCGCCCGCGGCCCGCGCCCGCGGCCCGCGCCCGCGGCCCGCGCCCGCGGCCCGCGCCCGCGGCCCGCGCCCGCGGCCCGCGCCCGCGGCC
>JBBEWH010000307.1:0-11798 GCA_037414955.1 Actinomycetes bacterium KLBMP 9797 | reverse complement strand
TACTTCGACCTGAAAAAGTAGATCGACGTTGGTCGGCGTGTCTGGTTCGGATCCGCTGTGCTGTTCGAGATGATACGTAGAACCATTGCGGTACAAGGGGTTCGGTCATGCTGCGAACGCGAAACGATCAGCCGTCGCTGTGGGAGTCGGTGCTGCCGGAGATCTGTCTGAAGTTGCCTGCCGAGCTGGAACGGGTAGACGCCTGGCTAGATGATGAGCGGTTCTTCGCCCCGTTCGTGCCGTTCTTCGCCGCCCGGATCGGTCGGCCAAGCATCCCGATGGAGACCTACCTGCGGCTGATGTTCCTCAAACACCGCTACCAGTTAGGCTACGAGACGCTGTGCGCCGAGGTCTCTGACTCCATCTCCTGGCGGCGGTTCTGCCGCATCGACATCGACGCCAAGTTGCCGCACCCGACCACCCTGATGAAGATCACCACCCGGTGTGGTGAGCAGGCCGTCGCGGCGCTCAACGACGAACTGCTGGCCAAGGCGAACGAGCGCAAGTTGGTGAAGACGGGAAAAGTCCGCGCCGACACCACCGTGGTGTCGGCCAACGTTGAATACCCCACCGACACCGGCCTACTGGTCCACGCGGTAGCCAAAATCGGTGGCCTGGTTCGGCGGATCAAGACCGCGGCAGGGGCTACCCGCACCCGATTTCGTGACCGGACCCGCGCCGCGAGGCGACGGTTCCGCACCATCGCGTCGAACCTGCGGCTACGCAGCGCGCAAGCCCGCGAACAAGCCCAGGCCACCGTCAAGCGGATCAGCAGCGAGTTGGCCGACCTGGCCCAGAAAGCCGCCGCAGACGCGGCCCGGGTCGTCACCAACGCCCGCCGTACGGTCACCAAGACCACCGGCCGCACACGCGGCCGGCTCCAACGCGCGATCAACGAGTTGACCACCACGATCGAGCGCACCGGGCGCATCGTGACGCAGACCCGCACCCGGCTGGCCGGCGGCACACCCGAGGCGGCCACCCGGCTGATCAGCCTGCACGACCCCGACGCCCGGCCGATCGCCAAAGGACGCCTGGGCAAACCGATCGAGTTCGGCTACAAAGCCCAAGTCACCGACAACGAAGACGGCATCGTCCTGGACTACACAGTCGAGGAAGGCAACCCGCCCGACGGGCCGCAGCTGGCCCCGGCGATCGAACGCATCACCAGCCGAACCGGGAAACCACCCCGGGCGACGACCGCTGACCGCGGCTACGGCGAAGCCACCGTGGAGCAAGACCTGCACGACCTGGGCGTCAAAACCGTTGCCATTCCCCGCAAAGGCAAGCCCGGCGCCGCCCGCCAAGCCCACGAACGACGACCAGGCTTCCGCCGACTCGTCAAGTGGCGCACCGGTTGCGAAGGACGCATCAGCCACCTCAAACACCGCTACAGCTGGGACCGCACACGCCTCGACGGCCTCACCGGCGCCCGAATCTGGTGCGGATACGGGGTACTGGCCCACAACCTGAACAAGGTCACCGCCCTCGCCGCAGCCACCACGGCCTGAAACCACAACCCCACACCCAACACACCACCCAGCCCAGGATGGCAGCACACCCCCGCAGACCAAATTCACTTTTTCAGGTCGAAGTAGTTAACGATAACGCGTTAGCGACCGGAGGCATACACTCAGGCGCATGTCAGAGGTGATCGCCCTGTTCACGCGCGCGTCGAAGCTCTTGCGGGGGGCGGCGGACCGGGCGGTGAGCCAGCACGGCGTCCGCCTCGGCCAGAACCTCGTGTTGGAGGTGCTCTGGGACAGCGACGGGCTGACGCCCGGCGAAGTGGCGCAGCGCCTGCACGTGAGCACCCCCGCGATGGTGCAGGCAGCGACGCGCATGGAGGCGGCCGGTTTGCTGATCCGCCGCCGCGACCCCAACGACGCGCGCTTGGTCCGGCTCTACCTCACCGATCGCGCCCGCTCCATCCGGGAGCCAATGCTGGCCGCACGCGCCGAACTGCATCGACGCGCCACCGCCCACCTCACTCCGGACGAGCTGCGCCACCTGCGTAGCGCCCTCACAAAGATCATCCATGAGTTCACCGACGACGCGTCCGGCGAAGGCGCCGAATAGGACGAAACCGTAGAGCGACAGGGCAGTCAGAACATCGGCCACCACCGACCGGCCGGGAAGGGCAGGTAGGCCAGTGTCCGTCGGCGCGGATTCTGAACCATGGACACCGCGCTAACCAGCTTCGATGACAACGGACCAGCATCGGTGTCAACGGCCAGTCGCTCACGGTGCCGACCCTGGCTGCCGGGCCGTACCTGCTGCGTCCGTTCGAGCCCGGTGACCTTGGGCTGGTGCAGGAGGCCACGGCTGATCTCGTGATCACGAGTGGCACGCTCGGGGAAGCGAACTGGCGTTATGCGTTGCGGATGTCGTTGTCGGGATGGGCTTGGTCGTACTGGTGCCGTGCCTCGGCGATGGCGGGGCGATGGGTGACAGACCAGTCAGCGAGTGTCTTGATCAGGTGGGTCAGGCTGGCCCCGGTCTCGCTCAGGCGGTAGTCAACCTGGGCCGGGACGGTTGGGTACACGGTGCGTAGCACCAGTCCGTCGCGTTCCAGTCTGCGTACGGTGAGGGTGAGCATGCGTTGGGAAATGCCGTCGATTGCGCGTTGCAGTTCCCGAAAGCGGCGCGGTCCGCTGGCGAGTTCGACGATGACGAGTACTGACCACTTGTCCCCGATGCGGTCCAGGACATCACGGATTCCGCAGTCCGGGTGATCCTTCTGTCCGCAGGGATCGAGGTCGGCGGGTGCGACGGTTACCTCAATGTGCGTGGGTGACATCAAACTGCCTCCTTGTAGCCGAAACGCGAACGGATCAGGATCACCGTAGTTATGGAAGAGAACCGCTACGGAAGACTGTGACTCACATGATTTTGGTGACCGGAGCGAACGGGAACCTCGGCTCGGCCACGCTCGCGGCGCTGCATGCCCGCGGCGCGATCGCGACAGGCGGCAGCCGCGCCCCCAGCCACGGGATGCGGCGGCTCGATTTCGACGACCAGTCCGGCATCGACCTCACCGGGGTATCGACCCTGGTGCTGGTCTCCGCCGGCGGTGCCGAGGACGACCAGGTCATTGGGCGGCACGCGGCCGTCCTGGACGCTGCCGCCCGAGACGGCGTCCGGCACGTCATCTACACGAGCCTCACCGGTGCCGGCGACCACCTCGGTTTCGCGCTGGCGCACCGCGCGACCGAACGGCTCGTGCGCGCCTCGGGCCTGCCGTGGACGATCCTGCGCAACGGTCTCTATGCCGAACTCTTCGGCGGCCTGCTGATGTGGGCCGACGGTGGGCTGGAGTCCCCATTCGGCGACGGCGCCCTGGCCGCGGTTACCCGTGCGGATCTCGCTGAGGCCGCGGCGATCGTCGCCGTGGCTCCGGAACAACACAGCGGGCGCACCTACGATCTGGTCGGCACGCCGATCAGGGCAGCGCACGTAGCCGATCGGCTCGCAGTCCCGCACCTGGCTATCAGCCTGGGCGAGTACCGGCGCAGGCTTCTCAACGAGGTGCCCGGACTGCTGCCGTTCCAGCCGCCCATGCTCTCCTCGATTGCGACTGGCATCCGGCACGGCTTCCTGGACGGCGCCAGCCCGGACCTCGCTACCATTCTCGGCCGCCCAGTTGGCGACCCGCTGGCTACGGCTGTCACGGTCGCGTATGCCACAAGACCTGGGGCGGCCTGATAGCGGCGGGCACCACACGTCCATCCGGCGATCGTCTCGCGAAGTCACATTTGCGTTAGCACGCACTCGTGGCCATGAGGCTGACCGGCCCCCGTCTGATACGGCGAGAGGCCGGCTGCCCTCGTCCGGGCGAGGGAACACGTCGGACATGCCTCGGCCATCGCTATGACTGAGCCTGGTGGAAGATGGCGCCGAGTAGGCCGGGAAACGAGGCTTCCAGCTCTGCGGTGCACAGCGTGTTGAGGGCTTGACCGCCTTCCCGGTGAGTGGCGATGATGCCCGCTTCCCGGAGGGTCTTGAAGTGGTGGCTGAGGGTACTTTTGGCCACCCGGGTGTCGAATCTGCCGCACGCGATCGCCGTGTCCGACTCGCACAACTGCCGGACGAGGTCCAGGCGCACCGGGTCAGCAAGGGCATGAAGGACAGCAATGACATCCAGGGTGGCGGGAGCCTGGGTGTTCGACGCCATGATTCCTCCTCGCCCTCACAGTACCCGCCCTGTTCCATGATCGTCGAACACGTTCTACGGTAGTTCTATGAGTATCGAACACCGCCGGGGTGTCGCGATGCTCGCGCTGATCGCCGCCTTCATGGTCTTCGTCGACGGCACGATCGTGAACCTCGCCCTCGCCCCGCTCGCCTCGCGCTTGCACGCCTCCCGATCTGATCTGGAATGGGCCGTCAACGCCTATACGCTCTCCTTCGCCGCGGTGATGCTCGGTGCCGGGGCGATCACGGATACGCTCGGGGCGAAGCGGGCCTTCGTGGCGGGCCTGCTGGTCTTCACCGCGTCCTCAGCGGTCTGCGCGGTCGCCACCTCGATGCAGATGCTCAACATCGCCAGACTGGCACAGGGCGCGGGCTCCGCTCTCCTGCTGCCCAGCGCGCTCGTCCTGGCCACGGCATCCGCGGCCGACGAGCGGATGCGGCACCGGCTGGTCGGCTGGTGGGCCGCCGCAGGAGGCGTCGGAATGGCCGCCGGACCGTTGCTGGGCGGGGCGCTCGTCGCCCTCGCGAACTGGCGGGCCGTGTTCGCCGTCAACGTGGTCATCGGAGTCCCCGCCGCCGTCTGGAGCCTGCGCTCGATGCCCACCATCGCCCGCCGCCCTCGGCGCCTCGACGCCGCCGGCATGAGCGCCGCGGCCGTCTTGATCGGCGGGCTGGTCTTCGCGCTCATCGAAGCCCAGCGGGGCTGGCTGAGCCCCGCGGTCATCGCCGCCGCGACGCTGGCGGTCGCCGGGCTCGTTGGCTTCGTCTGGGCCGAACGGTCCACGCCGGCGCCTGTCCTGCCGCCCGGCGTCTACGCCGACCGCCGGTTCGTCGCCACGGCCGCACAGGGTGCGTTGTTCAACTTCGCCTTCTATGGGCTGCTGTTCGCCATGGGCCTGATGTTCCAGCAGGGCCGCGGTCTCAGCGCGCTGGTCAGCGGACTGCTGTTCCTGCCCCTGACCGGCCTCATCTCGATCGGCGCCGTCTGTGCCGCCCCACTCGCGCAGCGCATCGGCCGCCCCGCTGTCCTGGGCATCGGCCAGGCCGTGCTGGCCATCACACTGCTCGCGGTGGCGTGGGCCAGCACCGCATCCGCGCTCTGGCCCCTGGTGTTTGCCCTTGTCCCCGCCGGGTTCAGCTCGGGCCTGCTCGTAACCACCATGACCTCACAAGCCATCGCCGCCGTCGAACCCGCCCTGCACGGGGCCGCGTCCGCAGCGTTCAACACCTCCCGTCAGATCGGTGCCGCCATCGGCGTCGCCACCTTCGGCCCACTCCTCGGAGCCACGCACAACCTCACCGACGGGTTCATCGCCTGCGCGATCGTCGCCACCCTGGCCACCACGGTTGCCCTTCTCCTGACCCCGCTGACACGACCGGCCTACGTATCCGCAGTGGCTAGAGGCGTCAACGGCTGAGGCGCTACACACAGCACTCTTGTACACCTGAGGAGGTATGCCGCCGATGCCGCAGGAACACACCCCGCCGGGATCATCGTTGCGCGTGCCGGAGCCGTTCCGGCCGTGCTTCACCGCTCCCACCTTCGCCACGTTCGTGGCCCTATCGGCCGCGATCGCTGGAGTGCTGTACAACGACTGAACTCCAGATCAGCTCCGCCATGCGGTCGTGAGCCAGAGTCGAGTACCGGCGGCGGTAGCGGGTTCGGCGCATGGGAAGGCCACGGTGATTTTCATGCCGCCGCTGGGGAGTGGGCGGGCATCGCAGCCAACAGCGGGTTGGGCTCTCGGGAGCTGGACCGCGACGCAGAAGTGCCCCCACGCCCGGAGCACCCGAGGGTCGTGCTCGCTGTCGGTTCGGAGGGGGGTGGTACAAAGCTTCAGTGGAAGAGACTCTGGAGTTCGCCGACCTGTTGCGGCTGATGGACGAACGATCGGCCGCTTTCCGGGCGGCGGTGGCCTCCGCGCCCAGCCTCGACGTGTGGGTGCCGACCTGCCCCGAGTGGACGTTGTTCGATCTGGTGCAGCACCTGGGCGAGGGGCGGCGCAAGTGGGCCGCCAACGTGGCGGCGGGGCCCGCCGACGCTCCTGCGGCCGTGCCCGCCCCGGTGGTGCCCCGGGAGCGTGCGGCCCTGCTGGACTGGTTCACCGCGTCGACGGCGCAGCTGCTGGACGCCCTGCGGGAGGCGGGCCCCGACCGTGGTTGCTGGACGTGGTGGGGTTCGTCGCAGTCGCCGCAGACCAGCGGTGCCGTCGCCCGGCACCAGCTCCAGCAGGTCGCTGTGCACACCTATGACGCCCAGGTCGCCGTGGGCACCCCGCAGCCGCTGCCGGACGAGGTGGCGCTCGACGGTGTGGACGAGTTCCTGACCACCTGCTGTGCGACGACGGCCGCGTGGCCGCACAAGCCCGCTGTCGTCGATTACCACGCCACCGAGGGCCGTTCCTGGCGGCTCTGGCTGTCCGCCGACGGCGCACGGACCGCCCGCCTGCCCGGGTCCGCCGGCGAGGGGCCGGAGGTGGCCGACGTCTCCGCCCGGGGCACGGCCAATGAGCTGGTCATGTTCCTCCACGGCCGCATTCCGATGGACTCGCTGCGGCTCAATGGCGACCGAGGCATCTTCGACCAGCTGATCGCCTGGGAGCCGGAGGAGTAGGGCGCCCGATCGCTTCGGGCCCTTCGACCTGCCCACCAACCCACTCCATCGACAACCAGTGATGGAATCAGACGGGTAGACCCGAACCATCAGACCGGTGAATGATCGAGGCTAGCGTCGCTGGTGGTGGGCGCGCGCCTCGGCTGCGGTCACCCGGGGCGGTTGGTACTGGGCTGTTCTTTGTTGATGATCAGAACGTGGGCTCGTCGGGTGATCGTTCTCGTGGGGTGTCCAGGCGCCGATCTTGCGTGCGTGACCTCGGTGACGAGGGCGTACTGGTCGACGTCGGGGATCTGGGCCTAACGGAAACTGCTCGACCACTACTCCCACGCCAACGTCCGCCCAATGGGCTGACCTACGGTCGGGCTAGGCGGGACATGGCCAAAGACCAGCCGACGTACGTCCTATGTAGACGATCTGACGATCGGGAGCAGCGTGCGCTAGCCGTGGCTAGCTCAACGGCGGTCCCGGACGATGACATCCAGCTAGACGCCGAAAGCAGTGCGTGACATCCCACACCTGCCATCGCTGCGCCTCGCCGGGCCGTTGAGCTAGTCGGCCAGGTTGGCGGGTGGTCGTGCACGTGGCTTCCTCCCGGTCCACATGGGAGCCCCGCAGCGGGGCGGACGCGCTGGCCTGTGCGTCGTGATTTGCCGAAACGTCCGGCGTCCATCTCATGGCGACATGTTGAGTCAGGCACCGGCACGCCGTCCCGACTGCGTCGGCGTGCCGGTGCTCCAGCCGACGGGTCAGCCCTTGGGGCCGCAGTGGTGGGCTTCGCGGTCGGTGTTCGTCAGGCAGGCGCGGACGTAGAGGTTCTTGATGTTGTTGCGGGTCCAGACGCCGTCGGCCTGGACGCCATAGGTCCACGCACGTTGGTTCGCTGGCGGCACGTCGTAGTGGGTCTTGCCGTCCGTGCCGGTCCACTCCATCCGGATAGTCGCCCCGGAGCCGTCCGACCCGTAGTCGATCACGTAGAAGCTGATCATGGTTTCGTAGTACCCGTTGCCGATCGGGTCCCAGCACAGGGTGGCCTTTACATGCGAGCCACCGCCGTTACTGCTGTTGGTCAGCTCAACCTCACGGCCGTTGGGCCACTGGAGGTTGGAGCACAGGCTGGCCACGGCGGCGTGCGCGGGACCGGCGACGACGAGGCCGCCGCTGGTCGCCATCAGGGCCGCCAGGGTGCCGGCCAGGACGCGGAGACGTTTCACGAGGGGACACTCCCATGAGTACCAGTGGATGGATCAATTCATGGAAGAAGATATCCGAGTCGCTGGATGTCGACGGCACCCGGCCGACGCAAGCCTCGACATCACGGCATACGTGTCCACAAGCGCCGCCCAACGCTGCGGCGACGACTGGCGCACGGCGGTGCGCGGCCCACCTGCGCGGCCATGCGCCGACGGAATCATCAAGACTGCTCTGCCCTTGCTCGCCGCGTCGCTGACCGATAGTCCGGTACTCATCTCCGGCCTCACCGCGTTCGCGTTCCTGCCCTGGCTGCTGTTCGGCCTGCGGGCGAGGTCGGAGGCCAGGAACACGGCCGGTTGCTCTGGTATGAGCCGGGCGAGGGATGGCGCGAGAAAGACGATCCGTGTGTGACGTCACGCCGGCGATCAGGGGAGTTTGGCGGCGAACAGGCATCAGTTGGCATCCTATCGTTAGCCAGCCACACCTTGACCTGGTGACACTTCTCCATGCGGAGTGGTCTTCAGTCGCGCGGAGCGCCCGACCGAACCACATGTCATCGAGGCGCGTGCCTCGATGCCGTGACTTGGAAGAAGGAGAAGCAGATGGCGACGTTTGTCCTTGTGCCCGGCGCTTGGAAGGGCTCCTGGTCGTTCGAGGCGGTTGTTCCGCTGCTGGAGCGTGCCGGTCATGCCGCTCACGCCCTGACCCTGACCGGTCTGCGGCCAGACGACGACAACGCGACGGTCGCGACCGCCAACCTCGACACGCACGCCGACGACGTATTGCGGCACCTCGACCGCAACCACATCACCAGCGCGACGCTGGTCGGCCACAGCTACGCCGGGATGGTGATCGCCGCCGCTGCCGATCGCGCTGACGGCCGGGTCTCGCGACGGGTTCATCTTGACGCCTACGTCCCGCGCGATGGCGAGTCGTGCTGGTCGTCAACGAACGAGCACTTCCGGGAAGTGTTCGCCGTCGGCGCTGCGGCCACCGGCTACGCCGTCCGCCCGCCGGACGGCGGCGATCGCCGACGCCGTCCCCATCCCCTCGCCTCGTTCCTGCAAACGATCCGGCTCACCGGCAGGCTCAACCAGGTCCCCCGTCGGGAGTTCGTCTACTGCTCAGGATGGGAAGACCGAACGCCGTTCGCTGAACTCCGCACCCGACTCCAAGCCGATCCCGAGTGGCAGGTCCACGACCTCCCAACCGGCCACGACGCAATGCACGAGGCCCCGGAGGCCGTCGCTGCGCTACTGCTTAGCGAATGCATGACGGATGCGGTGAACAGCCGCCAGAGGCATGGGTGACGGCAGGTTACCGAGGGCTATGCGTACGGCCTCGTAGTCCCGGGCGACGCTGACGGTGTCGTTGTGTGCCATCAACGAGCCGGTGTGCCGTAGGCAGCTGAGCCCGACCGCGCGGTTGTGTTCGAGCAGGGCGTGGAACTGCCGTTCGGAGGTGGGGAACAGTGTGTCGTCGGGCGTTAGCCCAGCTTCGTTGCCGCATCGGACGTTTGCGCTGCCGCCGGTCGCGCGGAGGTCGAAGCCGACGATGTCGAACCGGGCGCGCAGGGTGACGGAGAAGACCAGGTCGGGCGCTCATGACGTACTTGGCCGCTCCGCCCCCCGGCCGGGGTTGAACAACAGCGTGCCGATGCGGCGGGCGGGGTTATCCGCCGGTCGCCGCGCAGCCCAGCGGCCAACCCCAGCCCGACAGCTCGGGGATGCAGCCGCGGCTTACCCGTCGTGTCGCTGTGCGCGATCAGGGCGCCCAGTTCCTCGGCGCCGGCACCGGACCGGCCCTGTTCGGCGTGCTGGTGGCCGCACGGGAGCAGAGCGGCAGCAGCGTCATCCCATCCAGACCGGGCACGAGGGCGCCGCCTTCTCCGACGCCTTCCTGGCCATGGCAGTGGTCGTCGCGGCGACACTGGTGCTCGCGCTCCGGATGCGCCCCGCGGCGGGCGCCAGCCCAGAGATCCTCGCGGGCGGCGAGTCGACCGGCGTTAGCCGGAGCTGAACCAGGGTGCGCGGCGGCGTTCACCGTCCCGGCCGGGATGCTGCACCGGCCTGTCGTTCCAGTCCGCAGCGCCGTACTGATGGTCGAGAAGGACGGTGTCATCGCCACCGGAGATTGACCCGCCTGGAGTTCCGCTACCGCCACGACGACCCAACGCGTGAACCGGGAGGACCATCGTGCACACCTCACTGCGCCCGGGATTGAACGCGCGGCTGGAATGTGTGGTGCCGGCCGAGCGTACCGTCCCGTACCTGCTGCCCGAGTCTGACGACTCCGCAGACCTGCCCGCGGTCCTGGCCATGGAAGGCGTCGCGGGAAACTTCACCACCTTGGTGGGTCGTCGTGGACCGGATGCTTGCCGGCGCTGGCGCCCGGCACGGTGACCGTGTGCGCACGTCGGTGCGGTCCAGCCCGCAGACCAGCGCCAAGGAACTGGCCGCGCTGCCCCCCGAAAGCGAAGACTGTGTTGGTACTGGATGACATCACCATCTGGAAGCCGCACCCGGCGGCCACGATCGTCCGGCCGGCGGCCATACCAGGCGACGCCCGGCTGTACGCCCCCTACTCCGACGGCATTTGGCTGCAAGGGCCCCGGGACACCCGAATGACCAGCGTGCAGGCCGAGCCTGCCGACCTGGCCGCAAGCTTCGGCGCCCCGCAAATCGTGGACCAGTTCGCCGCGACTCTGGCGACGCGGCCAAGCAAGCGAAGTAGCCCACAGGACCGGGCCGGGCAACGGCGCGCGGAGTGGCCCGGCCACGCCCAGTCATGCCAACGACTCCACAATGGCGGGCCGACCGGCCACTGAGCCACCCCCGCTTTCATGGAGCTTCTTGATCATGATCTGATGATCATGGAGAGGAACATCCATGGCAGCACCGAAGAAGTACCCAGACGACCTGCGCCAGCGCGCTGTGCGCTTGTACCGGGAGTCGGACCCCAAGCCGGTGATCCGCCGGCTGGCCGAGCAGTTGGGCGTGCATCACGAGGCGCTTCGGAACTGGATCCGGCAGGATCAGGCCGACCGCGGCGAGCGCGATGATCGGCCGAGCACCGACATGCTGGAGGAGAACCGGCGCCTGCGCGAGGAAGTGCTGGAGCTGCGCCGGGCTAACGCGATCTTGAAGGCTGCCAGCGTGTATTTCGCCCAGGAGCTCGACCCGACCCGGCGGCGGTCATGAGGTTCATCGACGAACACCGTGGCACGTACGCGGTCGCGCTCCTGCTACGGGTCCTGGATATCGGCCAATCCACCTACTACGGGTGGTTGAAGCAGGCTGCGCAGCCCTGTGACCGGGAGTTGGTCGACCGTGGTCTGCTGTCCAACATCTACGAGATCTGGACCTACTCTGGGCGCACGTACGGGTCGGACCGGGTGTGGCGGCAACTGCGCCGCGACGGCATCGGCGTGGGTCGTAAGCGGGTGGAACGGCTGATGCGGCGGCAGGGCTGGCAGGGTGCGTTCCTGCGTCGTGGCTGGCGGCACGGCACGACGCGGCAGGACCCGAGGGCCACGCCGGCGCCGGACCTGGTCGAGCGCGACTTCACCGCCACGGAGCCGAACCGGCTGTGGGTGGCCGATGCCACCCGTATCCCGTGCGGTGAGGGCGTGTTCTGGCTCGCCGCCGTACGAGACGCGTTCTCCAACCGGATCGTGGGCTGGCGCTGCTCGGACCGCTGCGACACCGACCTGATCCTCGGTGCGCTGGAGTACGGGATCTGGACCCGCGACGTGCGTGACGGTCAGCTCGTTCATCACAGTGACAAGGGATCGAAC
>JBBEWH010000306.1:0-12323 GCA_037414955.1 Actinomycetes bacterium KLBMP 9797 | reverse complement strand
GTCCCGCACGTAGCTATAACGACGTGCGGGACGCCTTGATCATGGGGGTTAGGCGGCGGCGTGGCGGGGGCCGGTCAGGCCGGAACGGATGGTGCGGGCGGTCTCGTAAGCGCCGAGGCCGGCGGCCCGGGCGGCCGGGGTGAGCGCGTCGACCACGTCGTGCTCGGCGAGGATGCCCGCGGCGACCAGGCGGCTCAGCCGGCGCGCCGCCGAGTAGAGCGTGTTGTTGCGCCGGCCGACGGGCGCCCCGCGCACCCGCGCCGCCTCGTTGTCGAGCGCCGCCGCGGCGTACCGGGAAGGGTGGTGGACCACCGGCCGCGGCGCCGGGGTGACGGGTGGGGGAGCGACCACCGCGCGCAGCGCCGCCGGGCACAGCGGCGCGGGACCGCGGGAAATCCACCGGTACCGGTCGCCGCTGCCGTGGATCGACGGCGGCGCGACCACGTAGCCGTCGAGGCCGCGCCAGTCGACGCCGGGCAGCACGCGGACCCGGTTGGGCAGGCCGGTGGCGGCGAAGTAGAGGTGCAGGCCGCCGGAGCCGGTGCGCACGGTCGGCGGGTCGGCGTCGATCAGCCCCGCCAGCAGGCGCAGCCCTTCCGGGGTGTCGACGTCGCACACGTCGACGACCACGCCGGTGCGGAGCCCGATGTTGGCGTCCGGCCAGGTGGCCCACCAGTGGCGTAGCAGGTCGGGATCGGTGCTGGCCTGGTGCAGGCCGGCGGTGAGCAGGCGCGGGTGCCAGCGAGGGTGTTTGCCGGGGCGATCGCAGTGCGGTCGCCGGCACGAGCAGCGCCCGCCGCCGGTGCCGGTGTGCAGGGGCAGCACCGGCACGCCGGCCGCCGCGTAGCGGAGCGCGCTGGCGAGCACACGCACAGTCTATCGAACATCTGTACGAATGTGGGTATGGCTAAGGCTACCGCGAAGACGGGTACTCGCCTCACTGCGCCGACCCGGCCTCGATCCCTACCGTCACCACCATGAATGTCATAGCACTGACTGTGGTGGTGGCGGCGGCGACGCTGGCCGGCGCGGCCGTCGACGCCGCGCCCGCGTCCGCCGGTGCCCACCGGTTCCATCAGCAACGGGTGGCGTGGCACGGCTGCCAGCACGGGCCCGAAGATCAGGTCGGCGCCGACCTGGACGCGGCCGGCGCGCAGTGCGGCGAAGTGACCGTGCCGCTCGACTACGCGCGCCCCGGCGGGCGCACGATCACGGTCGCCATGTCGCGGCTGCCGGCCGCCGACCCGACCCGCCGGATCGGCGTCCTGCTGCTCAACGGCGGTGGGCCCGGCGGTATCGGCCTGGACATGCCGCTGCTGATCGGCGCCCAGCCGATACCCCGGGAGCGGTTCGACCTGATCGGGATGGACCCGCGGTTCGTCGGGCGCAGCACGCCGCTGGACTGCGGCTGGCCCACCAGCAGCGCGCTGCGATCAGCGGGCGCGGACCGCCGCGCCTTCGACCGGATCACCGCGTTCGAGGCTGATCTGGCCGCGCGGTGCGCCGCTCGGCACGGCGACGTGCTGCCCTACGTCAGCACCCGCAACACGGCGCGCGACATGGACGTGATCCGTGCGGTCCTGGGGGAGGAGAAGCTGTCGTACTTCGGGTACTCGTACGGCACGTACCTCGGGGCCGTCTACACGCAGATGTTCCCGGACCGCGCCGACCGGGTCGTGCTGGACGGCGCGGTGGATCCCGAGGGGTACGGGCCGCGGATGCTGCGGGACAACGGCCCGACCGCCGCGGCGGCGCTGCGCGACTGGGCCGGTTGGACGGCGGCGCGCCATGACCGGTACGGGCTCGGCGACACCACCGAACGGGTGCTGGCCGCGGTCGCGGGCATCCACCGGGCGGCCGTCCGGCGGCCGTTGGCGGTCGGCGGGTACGCGGTGGACCAGCACCTGCTGCCGATGCTGCTGTTCAGCGGCCTGTACGACGACCGCGACGCGCCGAGCGCGGAGTTCGCCGCGGCGGTGCGGGTGTTGCGCGACGCGGCCGCCGGCCGGCCGGTCACGCCGACGCCCGCGCTGGAGGAAGAGCTGCGGTTCGCGACGACGGGCGCGGATTCGCACTACGGCAGCGTGCAGATGGCGATCATCTGCGGCGACCGGGCGGCGCCGCGGAATCCGGAGACGTACTGGCGGGACATCCAGGCACACCGGACCGGCGGGTCGCTGTTCGAGCCGTTCACGCGGAACCTCAACCCGTGCGCGTTCTGGCCGGAGCCGCCGCGCGAGCGGCCCACCCGGATCAGCAACGACGTGCCGGCCCTGATCGTGCAGTCCACCGGCGATCCGGCCACGCTCTACCGGTACGCCCAGGCCATGCACCGGGCCCTGCCGGCGTCCCGGCTGCTGACGCTGGACGCCCGCATCCACGCGGTGTACGCCAACTACGGCAACGCGTGCGTGGACGGCCAGGTCAACGCGTATCTGGCCAGCGGCGTCCTGCCGGGCACCGACCGCACCTGCCTTTCATGATCAAGGCGTGCCCCCAAAACCGCAAACGGAGTGGTGGCCGCCCCGCTGATGGGGGGGGGGGGAATGGGGTACCAGGGGGAAACGGGCGTCGCGCTGGCCGCCCAAGGCTTCGCCGACCCCGCGCCCGCGGGGTCGGCGACCCTCCGTCACCTGCGCCGGGTGCTCGGCCGAGTGGGCCTGCTCCAGATCGACTCGGTCAACGTCCTCCAGCGGGCCCACTACCTGCCGGTTTACAGCCGCATCGGGCCCTACCCGACCGACCTGCTCGACCGGGCGGCCTACCGGCGGCCGCGCGCACTGTTCGAGTATTGGGGGCACGAGGCGTCGCTGATCCCGGTGGCCCTGCACCCCCACCTGCGCTGGCGCATGGCCGCCGCACAGACCTCGGCGTGGGGCGGCATGCGCCGCATCGCGGTCGAGCAGCCCGAACTGGTCGCGTGGGTGCTCGACGAGGTGCGCGTCAACGGGCCGCTCACCGCCGCCGAGATCGAGCACGACGCGCCGCGCGAGACCGGTAACTGGGGGTGGAACTGGTCGGCCGTCAAGCGCGCCCTCGAATACCTGTTCTGGGCCGGCGAGGTCACCGCCGCCGGGCGCAACGGCAACTTCGCCCGCGTCTACGACCTGCCCGAGCGGGTCCTCCCGCCCGAGGTGGTGGCCACCCCGACGCCCGCACCGGCCGACGCCTATCGCGAGCTGGTCGCGGTGGCGGCCCGCGCGCTCGGGGTGGCCGCCGAGGTGGAGCTGCGCGACTACTTCCGGCTGCCGGTCGACGCGGCCCGCACCGCCGTCGCCGAGCTGGTCGAGTCCGGCGTGCTGCGCCCCGTGGAGGTGCGCGGCTGGCGGCCGCGGGCCTACCTGCACGCCGACGCCAAGCTGCCCCGGTGGGTGCGGGGCAACACGCTGGTCAGTCCGTTCGATCCGCTGATCTGGGAGCGGGGGCGGGCCGAGCGGCTGTTCGACCTGTCCTACCGCATCGAGATCTACGTGCCGGCGCCGCAGCGGGTGTATGGCTATTACGTGCTGCCGTTCCTGCAGGGCGAGCGGTTCACCGCGCGGGTAGACCTGAAGGCCGACCGCAAGGCGGGCGTGCTGCGGGTGCCGGCGGCGTGGCTCGAGCCGGGCGCCGACCCGGTCGAGACCGCCGAGGCGCTGGCCGTCGAGCTGCGCCGTCTCGCGAGCTGGCTCGGCCTCGCCGCCGTCGCACCCCCCGACCGCGGCACCCTCCGCCTCCCCGAGTCCCTCCTCCAATAACCCCGCGCCCTTCCGCGCCGCTCCCTCTCCCCGCCGGTCCCCCTCCCCGCCGATCAAGGGCTTGGGCACATGCTTTGATCTCCGATTCGCGTGCCTGAGCCCTTGATCGACGCATATTCCCTTGATCAACGCTGCCCGGCTTCCCTTGATCAACGCTGCCCCGCGACCGGTCCCGCCCGCGCTGAGGCCCGCCGCCCGTTACCCGGCTTTGATCGTTGTCCCAAAACCTCAACTAGCTCGGCGTTTCGTTGAGCTTTCGGGACAACGATCAAGGTTCGCGCCATCCCGTGGCCACGACGGCGCGACGCATCCCGCGATCTTGGACTATCGCCACATTTCACGCTCGATCATGGAAATCCCCGCCGATCAAGGGCTTGGGCACACGCTTCGATCTCTGTTCCGTGTGCCTTTGCCCTTGATCGGGGTGGGTTTCCTTGATCGGCGCCGCCGGGAGACGCGCGGCGCGGAGATCGCGCACACGGCCTCGCCGATCTCGGCCTTATCGCCCTGATTTCCCCGCGATCATGGCCATGTCAGGCGATCTAGCGATCAACTCGCGGCCATACGCCCAAGATCGGCGGAGGCGGCGACGGTTTGCCCTCGATCGATGGGGCTGGGCCGGCGACCCGTTAGACGTAGAACCAGGTGAAGGGCGTCCAGGGCAGGTTGCGGGCGACGGTGAAGACGAACCACGCGGCGAGGAACACGCCGATGACCTTCGGTGAGATGGTCAGCTGCGGGAGCCGCCAGTTGAAGACCCGCTGTCCGGCCCACGCCACATAGACGTAGAGCAGGAACGGCACCGCGAAGACGAAGAGCGCGTGGTGGCGCGCCGCGGCCGGCAGGTTGCCGTGCAGCAGATACCAGAACGCGCGCGTGCCGCCGCACCCCGGGCAGTCGAAGCCGGTGGTGAGCTTGAGCACGCAGGTGGGCGCCGCGTCCGCGACGCTGTCGGTCGGGTCGACAACCATCGTGTACCCGACCGCGCTCGCCATGCAGCCCAGTGCCGCCACCGGGGCCAGCCAGCGCGGCGACCGCGCGATCAGCCGGCTCAACCGGCCGGGCGGCGGAGGCACGTAATACGGCGGCGGTGGGGCGGCGGTGGGATCGGCCACGCTCGTCACGCTGTCACGGTACACCTGGCACGCTCGCGCCGACCCGACGACGCCTCCCGGTGGTAATCTATGGATGTCGATCTTTTAATCAGTACGGGGGTACGGGGATGCGGTCGATCGTTGCCGGCCTGCTGGCGATGGGTCTGGTCGGCGCGGCGCTGGTGGCGCCCGAGCGAGCCGGCGCGGCGGTCGCCGCTGGTGACCAGGTGTATGTGACGAACAGCGCGCTGCGCGCCGACGCCAAGCTCGCCACCGTCGCGCGGTTCGCCGTGTCGTTGACCGGCACGGTGCAGCCGGCGGGCACGGTGAAGACCGGTCACGGTGCGCGCGGCATCGTCTTCACGCCCGGTGACGTGGTGGGCCAGCAGTTCGCCTACGTGCCGAGTCAACTGGTCGACCAGATCGGGCGATACCGGGTGGCCGCCAACGGGGCGCTGACGCTCCTGGGCGCCACCGGCACCCCGCAACCCTTCGGCATCGCGACCAGCCCGGACGCGCGCACCGTCTACGTCTCGCACCTCACCGTCGGCACCGGAGAGGGCGGGCTGTCGGCGTTTCGGGTCGCCACCGACGGCGACCTCGTCCCGCTCAACGCGGTGACCACCGGCCACGTCAACGCCAAGGGCGTGGCGGTGACACCGGACGGCCGGTTCGTCTACGTCGCGCACGGCGTGCCGAACGGCACGGCCCCGAGCCGGCTCGTCGGCTTCGCGGTCGCCGCCGACGGATCGATCGGCGCCCAGGTGGTCGCCGTCGACATCGGCGCCTCGGGACACCGGGTGGTCATCACGCCGGACGGCCGCTTCCTCTACGTCACCAACCAGGAGGCGGGCGCGACCGGTGACATCTACGGCTTCAAGATCGGTCCGGCCGGTGGGCTGATCCCGGTCTCCCCGAAGCCGTTCGAGGCCGGCGTCTGGACCGAGGGCGCCGCGCTGAGCCGGGACGGCAAGCGCCTCTACACCACCGCCCTGGGCGTGGTCGGTCCCGTTTCGGCGCCGGTGGCGGACGGGGAGGTGCGGGGGTTCGCGGTCAACATCGACGGCACGCTCACCGGGATCGAGTCGCTCGCGCTGGGGTTCGATCCGGTCGACCTCGCGGTGGGACCCGACGGCAAGGCGCTCTACGTCGCCGACTTCTCCGGCAGCAGCCTCACGGTCCTCACGATCGACGCGACCGGTGGCCTGAAGCCGGTGCAGACCGTGTCGTCGGAGGGGGCCAACCCCGGTTTCCAGGGCGTCGCGGTACGTCCCGCCCCGATCGGCCCATGATCAAGGCGTCCCTCATGTAGCCCTAACGACTTGAGGGACGCCTTGATCATGAGGGGTCCTGGAGGGGAGGGAAGACCGTCGTAGGAATCCGGTAGCCTGCTGGGCATGCCGGAAGTTGTGCAGCCCCAGGTCAGGCTCGTCGCGTGGACGCACTTCGAGGCGCCTGACGACGTGCCGTGGTCGACCGACGCCGAGGGCGGCCAGGCGCTCGCCGAGTTCGCGGGCCGGGCCTGCTACCAGTCGTGGAAGAAGCCCAACCCGGCGACCGCGACCAACGCCGGCTACCTGCGGCACATCCTCGACTCGGCGCACATGTCGGTGCTCGAGCACGGCTCGGTCACGTTCTACATCACCGGCATCTCCCGGTCCCTGACCCACGAGCTGATCCGGCATCGCCACTTCTCGTATTCGCAGCTGTCCCAGCGCTACGTGCCGGAGCGGGACGCGGCGATGGTGGAGCCCGACGCGATCGCCGAGGACCCCGAACTGCACAAGAAGTTCGTCGAGGCGAGCGACGCGGCCGTCCGGGCCTATACGGAGCTGCTGGAGGGCCTGGAGCGCAAGTTCGCCGACGAGCCCAGCCCGACGCTGCGCCGGAAGAAGGCCCGGCAGGCGGCGCGGGCGGTGTTGCCCAACGCCACCGAGACGCGCATCGTGGTCACTGGCAACTACCGGGCGTGGCGGCACTTCATCACGATGCGCGCCGCCGAGGCCGCTGACGTGGAGATCCGCCAGCTCGCCATCGAATGCCTGCGCCAGCTCCAGGGCGCGGCACCCAACATATTCGCTGACTTCACCATCTCGACGCTCGCCGACGGCACCGAGGTCGCGGCGACCCCGTTCGCGCAGGTGTCCTGAACCGCTAGGTTGTCAAGCATGACGCACGACCATCGACCGTTCGGGCGGTTACTCACCGCCATGGCCAGTCCGTTCCATGCGGACGGCTCGCTCGACGTGGAGGGAGCCGGCCGGCTCGCCGCCTACCTGGTGGACGAGCAGGCCAACGACGCCCTGGTGATCAACGGCACCGGGGGCGAGTCGCCGACCACGACCGACGGGGAGAAAGAGGCCCTGATCCGGGCGACGGTGGAGGCCGTGGGCGACCGGGCCAAGGTGGTGGCGGGCGTCGGCACCAACGACACCCGGCACACCATCGAGCTGGCCGTCGCCGCGGAGAAGGCCGGCGCGCACGGGCTGTTGGTGGTGACGCCGTATTACAACAAGCCGCCGCAGGAGGGCCTGTTCCGGCACTTCACGGCGGTCGCTGACGCGACCGGCCTGCCGATCATCCTCTACGACATCCCGCACCGCGCGGGCGTGCCGATCGAGACCGATACTCTGGTACGGCTGGCGGAGCACCCGCGCATCGTCGGGGTGAAGGACGCCAAGGGCGATCTCACGGCCACCTCGTGGGTGTTGAGGCGCACCGATCTGGCGTATTACTCGGGCGAAGACGCGGCGACCCTGCCGCTGCTGTCGGTGGGGGCGGTCGGCGTGGTGGGCACGTCCACGCATTTGTGCGGAGGGCCGACCAAGGAGATGATCGAGGCGTACGAGCGCGGTGACGTGGCCCAGGCCCGGGCCCTGCATCACCGGCTGCTACCACTGTTCACCGGCATTTTCCGCACCCAGGGAGCGATCTTGGTTAAGGCGGCGCTGAACGCGCGTGGCCTGCCGGCCGGGCCGGTGCGCGCGCCATTGGCCGACGCCACCGACGCCGAGCTGGCTCAGCTCCGCGACGACTGCGCAGCCGCGGAGCTCGCCCTATGACGGCGGCGCACGTCGACCTCGACGCGCCACCGCCGCTGCCGGCGGGCGCGCTGCGCGTCATTCCGCTCGGCGGGTTGGGCGCGATCGGTCGCAATATGACCGTTTTCGAATACGAGGGCAAGCTGCTCGTCGTCGACTGCGGTGTGCTGTTCCCCGACGTCGAGCAGCCGGGCGTCGACCTCATCCTGCCCGACTTCGCGTCCATCTTGGACCGGCTGGCCGACGTGCAGGCCATCGTGCTCACCCACGGCCACGAGGACCACATCGGCGCGGTGCCCTACCTGCTGGCCCACAAGCCCGACATCCCGCTGGTCGGCTCGCAGTTCACGCTCGCGCTCGTGGAGGCCAAGCTGGCCGAGCGGCGCATCGAGCCCTACACGCTCACCGTCAGCGAGGGCCAGCGGGAGCGGCTCGGCCCGTTCGAGTGCGAGTTCTTCGCGGTCAACCACTCGATTCCCGACGCGCTCGCGGTGGCGATCCGCACCCCGGTGGGCGTGGTGCTGCACACCGGCGACTTCAAGATGGACCAGGTCCCGGTCGACGGCCGGGTCACCGACCTCGCCGGGTTCGCGCGGCTCGGCGCCGAGGGCGTCGACCTGCTGCTGTCCGACTCGACGAACGCGGAGATCCCCGGCTTCGTCACCCCGGAGCGCGACATCGGGCCGGTGCTTGACTCGATCTTCGCCAAGGCCACCGGCCGCATCATCGTGGCCAGCTTCGCCTCCCACGTGCACCGGGTGCAGCAGGTGCTCGACTCGGCATACGAGTACGACCGCAAGGTCGCCTTCATCGGCCGCTCGATGGTGCGCAACATGGGCATCGCGCGCGATCTGGGCCTGCTGCGCATCCCGGGCGGTCTGGTCGTCGGCCTCGACGAGGCGACGACGCTGCCGCCCGACCAGATCGTGCTGATGTCGACCGGGTCGCAGGGTGAACCGATGAGCGCCCTCGGCCGCATGGCCACCGGTGACCACCGGCACATCACGGTCGCGTCCGGCGACACCGTCGTGCTGGCCAGCTCGCTGGTGCCGGGCAACGAGACGTCCGTCTACCGGGTCATCAACCAGCTTTCCCGCGCCGGCGCCACGGTGATCCACAAAGATGTCGCGAAGGTGCACGTCTCCGGCCACGCGCCGGCCGGTGAGCTGCTTTACGTGCTCAACGTGGTGCGGCCGAAAAACCTCATGCCGGTCCACGGCGAGTGGCGCCACCTGCGGGCGCACGCGCGGCTCGGCATCGAGAGCGGCATCGCGCCCGACCACGTGGTGCTCTGCGAGGACGGCGACGTCGTCGACCTGATCGACGGCCACGCCAAGCTGGTCGGGCACGTCAAGAGCCGATACGTCTATGTGGACGGTCTGGCGGTCGGTGACGTGGGCGAGTCGCTGCTCACCGAGCGGCGCATCCTCGGCGACGGCGGCTTCATCGCGGCGACCGTGGTGGTCGACTCGGTCACCGGCAAGGTCGTCGGTGGCCCGACCGTGTCGACGAAGGGCTTCTCCGAGGACCCGGGGGCGTTCAACGCGGTCATTCCGCTGATCACGGAAGCGCTCGACCGGGCCGCCCTCGAAGGCATCACCGATCCTCACCAGCTCCAGCAGATCGTCCGCCGCACCGTCGGCCGCTGGGTCAACGAGGCCTACCGCCGCCGCCCCATGATCGTCCCAACGGTCGTAGAGGTCTAACCCCTCTTTTCCATGATCAGGGCGTCCTTCACGTCGTTCTTACGACGTGAAGGACGCCCTGATCATGAGCGGGCACCGAGGCTGAAGAAGTGCGGTTGCGCGATCTGCGATATAGCAGAACGCGGTATGGCGATCACGGAGCGTTTTCCCCATACTGAGCGCAACTAAAAGCGGCGCCCGGCTCGCATCCGGGCACCGCTGAGGCCTCACCCACTGCCAAGAGGGCGGGCCAGCCAACAGCCATCTTGCCACCTCCCTCTTGGCAATGACTAGAGGAGGTGCCCGGATGACCGTCTACTACCGGGGCCCCTGCGTGCTGATCACGCACCAGGTGTTCCGCGTCTTACACCCACATCCCCGGGTGTACGCCATCCGCGACCTGTCCGATGTGTACGTCGTCGAGGAGCGAGGGCCGTCACCGGTACCCGTGACGCTCGGCTCGAGTGGGTTGGCCGGTGTCGCGGCGGTCGTCGTGGCGACCAGCGGCCTCGACCTGCCGGCGGCGCTCGCACTCGCCGGCGGAGCGTCACTCCTCGTGGCGGGTGCGCTGGCCGGCGCGTGCGTCCGGATCCGCGCCCACCGGTACGAACTGCGTGCCCGGCATCGAGGCGCGTCGGTCCTCCTCTTCGCGACGGCCGACCAGCGCGCGTTTGGGCAGGTTAGGCGGGGCCTGGTTCGTGCGCTTGAGCAAGGCTCGACCGAGAGGTGACAATTTAACTTTCTGGCGTCCCCCCATGGGGACGCCAGAAGGTGTACCGTCCGTGCGTTGCCTCGATCTGCCATATCGCACACTGCCTAGTAGGGATCATGACAGCCGGTGAGTCTCCTGCGGTGGCGCGTCGCCGCGTTCGCCTCGCACTGCGCGCCGCGCGCGAGGTGAAGGGATTCACGCAAGGGCACGTCGCCCACGAACTCGACTGGTCGTTATCCAAGGTGAACCGGATCGAGAAGGGTGAGGTCACCGTTTCCCGCACCGACCTACTAGCGATGCTGGAGATGTACGGCATCGATGATCAAGGCGTCGTGGACGATCTCGTACGAGCGGCCCGCACGTCCCGCCAGCGCGGCTGGTGGGACGAGCCGCGCTACCGCCAGTTCGTGACGCCCGCGATGGTTCAGCTATTGCAGTTCGAGAGCGAAGCGACGGCGATTCGGCACTTCCATCCCACGTTGGTGGCTGGCATTCTGCAAACCCGGGATTACGCCACGTATCTCATGGATTTCTGGGCGGTGGAGCTTCTGGACGAGATCCGGGAGGCCCGTCTGGAGATCCGCCTGCGCCGCCGCGAGCATGTGCTTGACCGACCCGACCCTCCGGATTACTTCCTGATCCTGGATGAGTCGGTTCTCCAACGCGAGGTTGGCGGCGCCAAGGTCATGGCCGAGCAGCTCCACGCGTTGGTGGCCCTGATGCGGGCCGGGAAGATCACCGTTCGGGTGGTTCCCCTCGCCGAGGCCGCACCGATCGCGATGCTTGGACCGTTCACCTTGTTGGACATTGGCGACGAAGAGAACGCCGTTCTCTACCGGGAGAGTCACACGTTCGACGAGATTGTCAACGCCCGCGACACCATTGACCGCCATCGACACATCTTCGAGCAACTGTGGGCGGCTTCCTACACCGGGGAGGAGTCCGAGCGGCTTATCGAGGCTCGTGCCGCGACGATGCTCTCCTCCTTGGACCGACGACGACCCGGCGGCTAACAGCACCGGCGACCCCTGGCTCGCTCGGGTGCGGCCGATCGCCTCACCGAGCACGGCCGCGACCTATCAAGAGTTACGAGAAAGGGACGACGCTTGTCCGAGAGCGACGCCACACCGCCGTGGCGGAAGAGCAGCCGATGCGATTCGTCGGCTTGTCTGGAGATCAAGTTGGCTGATCGTGGTCGGGTGCTGATCCGGGATTCCAAAGAGGACGATGGTGCGATCTTGGAATTCTCGACTGCGGCTTTTCGTGATTTTCTCGGCATGATCGCGACGAAACGAAAGGTCGACTAGAGGTTCGGTCGCGGGTAGGGAGATCTAGCCGAGTTAGGGCGTCATATCGACCCTAACTCGGCTAGATCTACTTCGCGGCTGTGTCGCCGCCTTGTGCCATCTGCAAATCGACTCCTTCTGATCGATGCCTTCGTTCCGTACAGTGAGGGCGAGCTTACGAACAGTGGAGGTGTGCGATGGCAGGCGCCGCGATCCATGGTTGGCGAAAGAGTTCGCGTTGTGACACCAGTGCCTGTGTTGAGGTGGCGCGAGTCCCGGGTGGTGTGGCGGTGCGAGACGGAAAAGATCGGGAGGGGGCGGTTCTGATCTTTCGCGTGGAGTGGTGGCAGTCGTTTGTGGACGGACTGAAAGTTGCCAGTTCACTACAGCGGGATGTTTCTTTGTGACATGGGCCACTAGCCACCGTTGATCCCGGTCCAACCGCGTACTCGTACCCCCGATCACCAAGGGGAGGAGACGCGGATGGATCGGAGACGGGCCCGCGCGGCCGGCGTGCCGGCGATCGCGACGACCGGTGGCCGATCGCCCGCGCTGTGCGGCGCGGAGCCGAAGGTGGTCACCCGCAGCGCCGCCGACCTCGACGCGGACGAGACATTGACGGTGGACGCGGATGCTGCTGCCTACCGGTACCGGGTGGTGTCGGCGGGCGGCGCCGGCGCGTACCCGTTGGGATTCAGCACCGGGTGAGCTTGATGGGCGGGAGGCCCGGTACCTGCCATCCGGACCTCCCGCGCGCATCGTGGCCGG
>JBBEWH010000305.1:0-12863 GCA_037414955.1 Actinomycetes bacterium KLBMP 9797 | reverse complement strand
TACAAGGACGTGGACGCCTACACCTTCGGGTACCAGTTCCGGGAGCCGGGTGACGGCACCTCTCCGGTGCTGTGGCTGTCGTCGATCGCGCGCAGCGGCAAGGTGGGCGGCACCCTCGCGCTGCCGGTGGTGACCTTCGAGGGCACCCAGTTGGAGAACCGGGTGGATGCCGAGGAGGGCATCCCGCCGATGTACCGGTGGCGGCTCACCGACGTGTACGACGAGTTCGGTGGGCATGTGCGGGTGAACTACTCGGGCAAGGACTGCACGCGCGCCACGGTGCCGGCGCCGGACTCCAACACCACCCGGTGTTTCCCGCAGTACTGGACGCCCGAGGGCGAGACCACTCCGAAGCTGGACTGGTTCCACAAGTACGTAGCCGTGCAGGTGTTGCAGGACGACCAGGCCGGCGTGGCCGGTATCGAGCAGACCGACTACGCGTACTCCGGCGGCGGCGCCTGGCACTACGACGACAACGAGCTGACGCCGGCCAAGTACCGGACCTGGAGCGAGTGGCGCGGATACGCCCGGGTGAAGGTGACCCACGGTGCGCCCGGTGACGTGCGCTCGCAGAGCGAGACGCTCTACTTCCGGGGCATGGACGGTGACAAGAAGTCCAGCGGCACCCGCACGGCGACGGTGACCGACTCCGAAGGCGTGGCGGTCGCGGACCACGCCGCGCTCAGCGGTGGCGTCCGCGAGACCATCACGTACAACGGGCCGGGCGGTGCGGTGCTGGACGGCGAGATCAAGGACTATTGGATCTCCGGCGCCACAGCGACGCGCGGCTCGACGAAGGCATATCTGACGGGGGTGGCGAAGGAGCGCACCCGGCTCGCGCTCGCGGCGGGCGGCTGGCAGCGGACCGAGGTGCAGACCTCGTATGACGCCTACGGTTTGCCGACGCAGGTCAACGACCTCGGTGACACGTCGAAGGGCGACGACGACGAGTGCGTGCGCACCACGTACGCCACCCGGGACACCACGAAGTGGCTGATCGCCTACAAGGCGCGCGAGGAACGGGTGTCGGTGGCCTGCACCGCCACTCCGTCCCGCCCCGCCGACGTGCTTTCCGACGTGCGCACGTTCTACGACGGCTCGACGACCTTCGGCGCGGCGCCCACCAAGGGTGACGTGACGCTGACCCAGGAGGTGGCGTCCTATTCGGGCAGCACGCCGACGTACGTGCAGTCGACCCGGGCCACGTACGACAGCTACGGTCGCACGCTGGACTCGTTCGACGCGCTGGACCGCAAGACCAGCACCCGCTATACGCCGCCGTCCGGCGGACCGTTGACCGCCACAACGGTCACGAACCCGCTCGGGCACGTCGAGACGAGCACGTACGAGCCGGCTTGGGGTGACGAGACGTCCCTGGTGGACGTGAACGGTCGACGCACCGACCTGACCTACAACCCGCTGGGCCAGCTCACCGCCGTGTGGCTGCCCGATCGGTCCAAAGCGGATGGTGAGACGGCGAGCCAGAAGTTCACCTACCTGATCCGCACCGACGCACCGAGTGTGGTAACGACCGAGGCGGTGCGCGACGACGGCGGCTACAACGCCGAGTACGGGTTCCTCGACGGCCGGCTGCGGCAGCGCCAGACGCAGAAGCCGGCGCCTGATGGCGGTCGGATCGTCACCGACACCTTCTACGACTCCCGCGGGCTCAAGTCCAAGGTCAACGACGTCTACTGGAACGATGGGACCGCCGGCACCACCCTCGTGACGGTTACCGACAACACGGTGCCCGCACAGACCGTGTACGCGTACGACGGGGACGAACGGGAGACCACGGAGATCTTCCGTTCGTACGGCACGGAGAAGTGGCGCACGCTCACCACCTACGGCGGCGACCGGGTGGCAATTACCCCGCCAGCCGGTGGCACCGCGACCACGACGATCACCGACGCCAACGGCAAGACGGTGGAGCTGCGGCAGCACACCGGTGGCACACCGTCGAGCGGCTACGACGCCACGAGGTACACGTACACCCGGGGTGGTGAGCTCGCGACCGTCACGGACGCGGCGGGCAACCTGTGGCGGTACACGTACGACCTGCGTGGGCGAAAGGTCAAGGACGAGGACCCGGACAAGGGTACGACCATCTACACGTACGACCACGCCGATCAGGTGCTGACCGCGGTCGACGCGCGGAGCAAGACCTTGGCCTTCACCTACGATGCCTTGGGCCGGAAGACTGCGATGTACGAGGGGTCCACATCGGGCGCGAAGCTCTCCGAGTGGACATACGACACCCTGGCGAAGGGACAACCCACCGCAGCGATCCGCTACGTGAACGGGAACGCCTACACCACGGCGGTCACCGGATACGACCTGATGTACCGCGCGCTGGGCACCACGGTGACGATCCCGGCCGCCGAGGGCGCCCTGGCCGGCACCTACCGGGTCAACACCGGGTACACGGACACCGGGCTGCCGCTGCTGCGGAGCTATCCGGCGGCGGGTGGCATGGCAGCCGAGACGCTCCGCTATAGCTACGACGGCTCTGGCCGGCTCGTCACCGGCCAGACCGGACTGTCCACACTGCTGACCGCGGCGACCTACACGCCGTACGGTGAGCCCGCGCAGTACACGATGCAGGGCGTCGCCGGCAAGCAGGTGGTGCAGACTTTCCTGTACGACGACGCGACCCGCAAGCTGAGCCGGGCGATCCTTGACCGGAACGTGTCGCCGAACCGGCTCGCCGACGTCAACTACACCTACGACGCGGCGGGCAACGTCACGAAGATCGCGGACACCCCGACCGGCGGGGCGGCGGACACCCAGTGCTTCACGTACGACTACCTTCGCCGGTTGGCCAGTGCGTGGACCGCCACGAACGGTTGCGCGACCGCGCCGAGCGCGTCCGTGCTGGGTGGACCGGCACCGTACTGGCAGGCGTGGACGTACGACAAGACCGGCAACCGGTTGACGGAGACGAACCACAACACGGCGGGCGCCGGCACGACCAGTACCTACGCGTACCCGGCCGCCGGTGCGGCCCGGCCGCACGCGCTCTCCAGCGTCACCACCAACGGCCAGACCAGCGCGTACGGCTACGACAGCGCCGGCAACACCACGGCCCGGCCGGGGCAGGCGTTGACCTGGGACATCGAGGGTCACCTGGCGACCGTGACGGAGAACGGCAAGACGTCGGAGTTCCTCTACGACGCGGACGGCGACCGGCTGATCCGCCGCGACGCCAGCACCGTCACCGTCTACCTGGACGGCACGGAACTGGAGCTGACCCGGGCCACCGGGGCGGTCGCGGCCACCCGGCACTACGATCTCGGCGCGGTGACGGCCGTGCGGTCCACCAGCGGCGGGCTGTCTTTCGCCGCCAAGGATCGGTTGGGCACCGCGCAGATCTCCGTGGACGCCGACGACCTGGCGGTCACGCAGCGGCGGTACCTGCCGTTCGGTGAGCAGCGCGGCGCGGCGCCGGCGAGCTGGCCGGACCAGCGCGGCTACGTCGGCGGCACGATGGACGGCACCGGCCTGACCCATCTGGGTGCCCGGGAGTACGACCCGGACACCGGCCGGTTCATCTCGGTCGACCCGATCATCGACTACACCGATCCGCAGCAGATGAACGCGTACGCGTACTCGAACAACACGCCGGTGACGATGCATGACCCGGACGGGAAGTGGCGGGTCCTGCCCGGCGGCCACTACTGCGACGGTTGCGGTGGCTACAACAACGCGCCGCCCAAGAAGAAGAAGGCCAAAAAGAAGAAGAGCAGCGGCAGCAGCGGTAACGACCGCGCGCGGACGTACTACTGCGATGGCTGCAACTACTCGCAGAATACGCAGAAGGTGTATCCGGGGGACCTGCGCAGGCACGACAACGCGATCGCGGCCGAGGCGCGCCGGCTGGCCCGGGAGTACGCCGCGAAGAAGGCCCGCGAGGCGGCCGCCAAGAGAGCCAAAGAAGCCGCGCTGAAGGCGAAGAAAAAGAAGTGGGACGCCTGCGTGGCCCAGTACGGCGTGCAGCGTTCGGCGAAGTGCGGCCCGCAGCCCGGCGCGAAGAGGAACGACTCCGGGCCATTGGACCTGCTCGCCAAGGCTGGCGACCACCTGTGGAAGCACACCTTCGTGAGCTGGCAGCTGTGCAACCCGAAGTCACACGTGTGCGGCAAGGTGAAGTTCCAAAACGGTCGTCTGTCCATCCTGTCCTCGATCACCACCACGCCGGCCGCGCCTGGGAAGGGCTCGCTGTTCCCGACCATCGGTTACGCCAACAAGTCCAGCGGGCGGGAGAAGGTGAGCGCCAACGGCTCGGTCGGCCGGTACGGCGTCGGGTTCGGTGTGCGCAAGGACGGCAGCGTCAACTGGAACGACTGGGACGTCTCCGTGGGCACCAACCCGGCGGGCGCCTGGATCGGCACCGAAAACAGCGGCATTCAGATGGTCGGCGGGAGCCTGAGCTTCTCGATCTGGAGCGGCTGCCTGATCGGCAGTTGCAAGTGACGACGACGTGGCCACCCATCGCGTCCGAAACGGAGAGCCCGTGAGCAGTCGATGGCGAGCCGGTATCGCCGGTGGGGTCGCGGTGGTGATGGCGGGTAGCCTGCTGGTCGCCACCCCGGCCGCCGCCAAACCGGCGCCGCCGTGGCGGGCCCCCGCCGCGCAGACCGAGAAGTCGGTGCCGGTGCGGAACTTCGTGCCGCGTGCCCAGCGGGCGCCGAAGGCGGCCGCCGCGAAGCCGGCGACGGTGGCGTGGCCGGCGGCCGGCGAGGCCGATGTCACCTGGGGCCGCGCCCGGGCGAAGGCGGGCAAGCTGCCGGTCGCGGTGGGAGCCGCGAAGGCCGGTCAGGCGAAGGTGCGGGTGCTCGATCGCGCCGCCGCTGACCGCGTCGGTGTGGCGGGACTGCTCTTCACGGTGGGCACGGCCGATCGTCGCGGCGTGCACGTCGAGGTGGACTACTCGTCCTTCCGGCACGCCTATGGCGGTGACTGGGCGTCCCGGCTGCGGCTCGTGGAGTTGCCGGCCTGCGCGCTGTCCACTCCGGAGCGGGCCGAGTGCCGCACCGGTAAGCCGCTGCCCACCACGAACAGGGCCGAGACGGGCACGCTCACCGCGGACGTGACGGTCGGCACGGCGACCGTGCTGGCCGCGGCGGCGGCCCCGTCGGGCAGCGCGGGCAGCTACACGGCGACTCCGCTGTCCGCGTCATCCTCCTGGGAGGTCGGCGGGGCGGCTGGGGACTTTGGCTGGTCGTACCAGCTGGATTCGCCGCCGGGGTTCGGTGGTCCCGAGCCGGACCTGGACGTGAAGTACAACTCCAGCGGCGTCGACGGCCGGACCGCGGCCACGAACAACCAGACCTCCTGGGTAGGTGACGGCTGGGACCTGTCCGAGGGTTTCGTGGAACGGCGGTACAAGTCCTGTTCGGACGAGGTGACGACCACGCCGAAGCCGTACGACCTGTGCTGGGAGACGGACAACGCGTTCGTGAGCCTGGGTGACAAGACGGTCGAGCTGGTGAAGGACGACACCACCGGCGCGTGGCGGCCGCGCAACGACGACGGCACCAAGGTGGAGCGGCTGACCGGGGCCACGAACGGGGACAACGACGGCGAGCACTGGAAGGTCACCGACCGGGAGGGTACCCAGTACTTCTTCGGGTTGAACCGGTTGCCCGGCTGGGCCACCGGTAACGAGGTCACCAATTCCACGCTCACCTCGCCGGTGTTCGGCAACGACTCGGGCGAGCCGTGCCACGCGTCGACGTTCGCCGCGTCGCACTGCACACAGGCGTACCGGTGGAACCTCGACTATGTCGTCGACTCCAACGGCAATGCGATGTCCTACTTCTACACCCGGAATACGAACTACTACGGCCGTAACCGTACGGCCAGCGCCGGCACCGCGTATCACCGGGACAGCTACCTGAGCCGGATCGACTACGGGCAGCGCTCCGACACCCTCTACTCGGCGAGCGCGCCGATGCGGGTGGTCTTCACCACCGAGGAGCGCTGCGCCGCGGGCGCGACCTGTGGCACCGAGACGATCACCAAGGACACGGCGAAGAACTGGCCGGACGTGCCGTACGACCAGAACTGCAATTCCGGGGCGACGTGTACCGATCTGTTCGCGCCGACGTTCTGGTCGCGGAAGCGGCTCAAGACGGTGACCACGAAGGTGCTGGTGTCCGGCACCACCTACAAGGACGTGGACGCCTACACCTTCGGGTACCAGTTCCGGGAGCCGGGTGACGGCACCTCTCCGGTGCTGTGGCTGTCGTCGATCGCGCGCAGCGGCAAGGTGGGCGGCACCCTCGCGCTGCCGGTGGTGACCTTCGAGGGCACCCAGTTGGAGAACCGGGTGGATGCCGAGGAGGGCATCCCGCCGATGTACCGGTGGCGGCTCACCGACGTGTACGACGAGTTCGGTGGGCATGTGCGGGTGAACTACTCGGGCAAGGACTGCACGCGCGCCACGGTGCCGGCGCCGGACTCCAACACCACCCGGTGTTTCCCGCAGTACTGGACGCCCGAGGGCGAGACCACTCCGAAGCTGGACTGGTTCCACAAGTACGTAGCCGTGCAGGTGTTGCAGGACGACCAGGCCGGCGTGGCCGGTATCGAGCAGACCGACTACGCGTACTCCGGCGGCGGCGCCTGGCACTACGACGACAACGAGCTGACGCCGGCCAAGTACCGGACCTGGAGCGAGTGGCGCGGGTACGCCCGGGTAAAGGTCACCAAGGGCGCCCCCGGCGACGTCCGGTCGCAGAGCGAAACCCTCTATTACCGGGGCATGGACGGTGACAAGAAGTCCAGCGGCACCCGGTCCGCGACGGTGACCGACTCGGAGGGTGTCGCGGTTGCCGACCACCCCGCGCTCAGCGGCGGCGTCCGCGAGACCATCACGTACAACGGGCCGGGCGGCGCGGTGCTGGACGGCGAGATCCGCGACTACTGGGTCTCCGCCGCCACATCGACGCGTGGCTCGACGAAGGCGTACCTGACGGGCGTGTCGAAGGAGCGCACCCGGCTCGCGCTCGCGGCGGGCGGCTGGCAGCGCACCGAAACCCAGACCAGCTACGACGCCTACGGCCTGCCGACGCAGGTGAACGACCTGGGCGACACGTCCACGAGCGGCGACGACGAGTGCGTGCGGATCACGTACGCCACCCGGGACACGACAAAGTGGCTGATCGATTTCAAAGCGCGCGAGGAGAACGTGTCGGTGGCCTGCACCGCCACCCCGTCCCGCCCGACGGATGTGCTGTCCGACGTGCGCACGTTCTACGACGGTTCGACGACGTTGGCCGCCACGCCGACCAAGGGTGACGTGACGCTGACCCAGGAGGTCGCCTCCTATTCGGGCAGCACGCCGACGTACGTGCAGTCGACCCGGGCCACGTATGACGTCTACGGCCGGACGCTGGACTCGTACGACGCGCTGGACCGCAAGACCAGCACCCGCTACACGCCTGCGACCGGCGGCCCGCTGACCAGCAGCACGGTCACGAACCACCTCGGGCACGTGTCCACCTCCACCTACGAGCCGGCCTGGGGGGACGAGACGTCCCTCGTGGACGCGAACGGCCGGCGTACCGACCTGACGTACGACCCACTGGGTCAACTCACGGCCGCGTGGCTGCCCGACCGGTCCAAAGCGGACGGTGAGACGCCGAGTCAGAAGTTCTCCTACCTCATCCGGACCGACGCGCCGAACGTGGTGACCACCGAGGCGGTGCGGGACGACGGGGCGTACGACGCGGCGTACGGGTTCTTCGACGGCCGGCTGCGGCCGCGGCAGACGCAGAAGCCGGTGCCGGACGGGGGCCGGATCGTCACCGACACGTTCTACGACTCGCGGGGGCTCAAGTCCAAGAGCAACGGCGCCTACTGGAACGACGGCACGGCCGGCACCACGCTGGCCACCGTCGCCGACAACACCGTGCCGGCACAGACCGTGACGGTATATGACGGTGTGGAGCGGGGGACCACCGAGATCTTCCGGTCGTACGGCACGGAGAAGTGGCGCACGCTCACCACCTACGGCGGGGACCGGGTGTCGGTCACGCCGCCGGCGGGCGGCACCGCCACCACGACGATCAGCGACGCCAACGGCAAGACGGTGGAGCTGCGGCAGCACACCGGTGGCACGCCGTCGAGCGGGTACGACGCCACGAAGTACACCTACACCCGGAGCGGGGATCTCGCCACCGTCACGGACGCGGCCGGCAACGTGTGGAAGTACACGTATGACCTGCGGGGCCGGAAGGTCAAGGACGAGGACCCGGACAAGGGCGCGACCGCCTACACGTACGACAACGCCGATCAGGTGCTCACGGCCACCGACGCGCGGGGTAAGACCCTTGCCCTCACGTACGACGGGCTGGGGCGCAAGACCGCCACCTATGAGGGGTCCACATCGGGGACGAAGCTGTCCGAGTGGACGTACGACACGCTGATGAAGGGGCAGCCCACCTCGTCCATCCGCTACGTGAACGGAAACGCCTACACGACGGCGACCACCGGGTACGACCTGCGGTACCGCTCGCTGGGTACCGCGGTGACGATCCCGGCCGCCGAGGGCGCGCTGGCCGGCACGTACCGCGCCAACACCGGGTACACCGACACCGGGCTACCGCTGCTGCGCACCTACCCGGCGGCGGGCGGCCTCGCGGCGGAGACGCTCCGCTATAGCTACGACGGCTCTGGCCGGCTCGTCACCGGCCAGACAGGACTGTCCACACTGCTCACGGCGGCGAGCTACACGCCGTACGGCGAACCCGCGCAGTACACGTTGCAAGGCGTCGCCGGCAAGCAGCTGGTGCAGACCTTCATGTACGACGACGCGACCCGCAAGCTGAGCCGGTCCCTCGTCGACCGGAACGTGTCGCCGACCCGGCTCGCCGACGTCAACTACACCTACGACGCGGCGGGGAACGTCACGAAGATCGCGGACGGTGCGGACACCCAGTGCTTCACGTACGACTACGTTCGCCGGTTGACGAGCGCGTGGACCGCGAACAACAACTGCGCCACCGCGCCGAGCCTGTCCGTCCTGGGTGGACCGGCGCCGTACTGGCAGGCGTGGACGTACGACAAGATCGGCAACCGGCTCACCGAGACCAACCACAGCACCGCGACTGGCGCCGGCACGACCAGCTCGTACGCGTACCCGGCGGCCGGCGCGGCCCGGCCGCACGCGCTCGCCAGCGTCACCACGAACGGCCAGACCACCAGCTACGGCTACGACGAGACCGGTAACACGACGGCGCGGCCGGGCCAGACGCTCACCTGGGACATCGAGGGTCACCTGGCGACGGTGACGGAGAACGGCAAGACGTCGGAGTTCCTCTACGACGCCGAGGGCGACCGGCTGATCCGCCGCGACGCCGACGCGGTGACGCTCTATCTCGGCGGCACCGAATTGGAGCTGACTCGGGCCACCGGTGCCGTCGCGGCGACCCGCTACTACGAGCTCGGCGGGGTCACCGCCGTGCGGTCCGCGAGCGGTGGCCTGTCCTTCGCTGCCAAGGACCGGCTGGGCACCGCCCAGATCTCCGTCGACGCCGACGACCTTGCGGTGACCCAGCGGCGGTACCTGCCGTTCGGTGAGCTGCGCGGCGCGGCGCCAGCCAGTTGGCCGGACGAGCGCGGCTACGTCGGCGGCACGATGGACGGCACCGGACTGACCCACCTCGGCGCTCGCGAGTACGACCCGGACACCGGGCGGTTCATCTCCGTCGACCCGATCATTGACTCCAGCGATCCGCAGCAGATGAACGCGTACGCGTACTCGAACAACACCCCGGTGACCATGAGCGATCCGGATGGCCGGTGGGCGCTGCTGCCGGGCGGGCACTACTGCGACGGGTGCAGCGGCAACAAGGTGCACAAGCCGTCGAAGCCCAAGAAGAAGAAGGCCAAGAAGAAGAAGTCCTACAGTGGACACTTCTGCGACGGTTGCGAGTACGGCGGCAGCGGCGACCACCACTACCACCCGCCCCGCAAGAAGGTGTACCCCGGCGATTTGCGGCAGCACGATAACAAGATCGCGGCCGAGGCGCGGCGGCTGGCCCGGGAGTACGCGGCGCGAAAGGCCCGCGAGGAAGCCGCCAAGAAGGCGAAGCTGGCCGCGCAGAAGGCCAAGAGAGAGGTGTGGATGCGGTGCATGTACCGCTACGCCGCCTACACCAGCAAGTGCGGCGAGGACCCGATGCCGCCGAAGAAGGGCGAGGGCGTCTACAGCAAGGTGAGTAGGCACGTGTTCGCGAGCTGGCAGGTGTGCCCCTCGCACGCGTGTTTCAAGTTCAAGGTGCAGAACGGTCGGATCTCGATCCTCACCGCGGCCACCACGTCGCCGGCCAAACCTGGGTGGGGGTCGCTCTTCCCGACCGTCGGCTGGGCCAACAAGACCAGCGACCGGGAGAAGTCGAGCGTCAGCGGTTCCTTCGGCCGGTACGGCGTCGGGGTCGGCGTCAGGAAGAATGGCACCCCCAACGGCAGCGACTGGGACGCTTCGGTCGGCACCAATCCCGCCGGCGGTTGGCTCGGCACCGAGAATTCGGGCATCCAGCGGTTCGGGTTGAGCGGCACCACGACCTTGGGCAGTTGGTGTGTGATCGGCAACTGCCGGTGAGCTGACCTTTCCATGATCAAGGCGTCCTTCAAGTTGCTCTAACAACTTGAAGGACGCCTTGATCATGGAGGAGCCGGCTGTGGCCCCCCTTGATCCCATCGCACAGACTTGATCTGAACAGGCGGTTAATCGGGGACTTCTCGCAGGTCACGCCCGGTTTGACGGTGGCGGCGCGGTGGCGGCGCGATGGTGGCCGCCCAGATCCTCCTGATCATGCGTACCCGGAATTGGCTGGTAGTGGGCATGATCGTGGCAGCGTCCGCGGTCGTGCCCCCGGCACGGGGGGCGGCCGCGGCGCCGACCCCCCATCAGGTGGGGGAGGCGGCGGCCCGCGCCGCCGCCGTGGCGTCGGGCAAGCGGGTGGAGGCGACGGCGCTCCGCACCGAACGGCAGCAGGTGTTCGCGAACCCGGACGGTTCGTTCACTTTGGAGCAGTCCGTCATCCCGGTGCGGGTGCGCCGGGGCGCCGGCTGGGCGCCGATCGACACCGCCCTTCGTCCGGGTTCGGACGGCATGGTCGCGCCCGGCGCGACCACACTGGACATGGCGTTCTCCGGGGGTGGGGAAGGGCCGCTGGTACGTCTCCGGCGCGACGGCCGGGAGTTGGCGCTGAGCTGGCCGGGGCGGCTGCCCGCGCCGACCCTGAGCGGTGACACAGCCACCTATGCCGAGGTGCTGCCGGGCGTCGACCTGACGCTGCGCGCCGAGGCGGAAGGCTTCGCACAGCTGCTCATGGTGAAGTCCGCCCAGGCGACGGCGAACCCGGCGCTTTCGCGGGTGCGGCTGGGCACCACCACGAAGGGCGTCAGCGTGCGCGCGGCGGCCGACGGCGCGCTCGCCGCTGTCGACGCGGCCGGCACGGCGGTGTTCACAGCGCCGGCACCGTACATGTGGGACTCTTCGGCGGGCGCGGCGGCGCGGAAGCCGGCGGGCAAGGTGCACTCCCTCACCACCCGGATCGCCGCCGGTGAGCTTTCCCTGGTGCCGGATCGGGCGCTGCTGACCGGTGCCGGCACCCGGTACCCGGTTTACATCGACCCGTCGTGGTCGGGTTCGCGGACGGCGTGGACGCAGGTGTGGAGCAATCTGCCGACGACGTCGTTCTGGAACGGGGCGAACGACGCGGAGGACGAGGCCCGGGTCGGCTACGACGCGCTGGATGGCAAGAAGACGCGGTCGTTCTTCCGGTTCGACACCACCGGGGTGAGGGGCAAGCACATCCTGAAGGCGACGTTGCAGACGTTCGAGGTGTGGTCCTACTCGTGCTCGGCCCGCGAGGTGCAGGTCTGGGAGACCGGCGGGATCTCGTCGGGGACGACCTGGAACAAGCAGCCGAGCTGGGTGACCAAGCTGACCGCGAAGAGCTTCGCCAAGGGCTGGTCGTCGAGCTGCCCAGCCGGCGGCGCGGAGTTCACCGTGACCTCGCACGTGGCGAAGGCGGCCAAGAACGGGTGGAGCGCGATCACCCAGGGCCTGCGGGCATCCGCCACCGCGGAGTCCAACCGGGACCCGCACTCCTGGAAGCGGTTCCGGAACAACCCGTCCATCACCATCGTGTACAACACGGTGCCGGGTAAGCCCACCAACCTGACCACCGACGGCTCATCGATCTGCACCACCGGCGCGGGCCGGTTGGTGATCGGTACGGCGACGCCGACGTTGCGGGCGTCGGTGAGTGACGCGGACAACGCGGTGAAGGCGCATTTCCAGTGGTGGAAGGTGGATGGTACGGCGCCGGTGGGGGAGTGGACGTCGGCGTCGGTGGCGGGTAAGAAGCCGACGACGGTGGCGAAGGCGATCCCGTCGGGTGCGTTCGCGAACGGCACCATCGCGAAATGGCGGGTGCGCGCCGAGGACGGCACCGACAGCAGTGCGTGGAGCCCGTTCTGCGAGTTCCAGGTCGATACCAGCCGGCCGCCGATCCCGACGGTGACGTCGACGGCGTTCCCGGACGGCGCGGAGGGTGACGCGGTGATGGGGCGTTCGTCGAGCGTGACGGTCGGTGCGAACGGCGGCGCGGACGTCACGTCGTATGAGTACGTGTTGAACGGTGACGCGACGGCGTTGACGAGGAAGGCCACCCCGGCCGTGGCGGGTGGTGCGGTGACGTTTTCGGTGACGCCGGACCGGTTCGTGAACTGGTTGCATGTGCGTGCGGTGGACAAGGCCGCGAACAGGTCGGCGGTGGCGACGGTGGTGTTCTACGCGGATGTGCCGTCCGGCCCGGTCGGGGACTGGGCCCTCGACGAGACCG
>JBBEWH010000304.1:0-10867 GCA_037414955.1 Actinomycetes bacterium KLBMP 9797 | reverse complement strand
GGGGACGGGGGAGGGGGGACGGGGAGGGGGTGGCTGTTGGGCTGAGAGTTGGCTGACAGTTTGGGGTGGGGGTGGTAGGGGGCGGGGGAGCCGGGGAAGGGTTGGGGCGTGCGTGCCCGGCAGATGATCTCCAAGCTGTTGTCCCTGCTGCTCGCTGGCGTGCTCGCCGGCCTGGCGCTCGCCGCGTCGGTGTTTCCGGCCAACGCGGCGGTCGGGTTGGCGCTCAAATCGGCCAGCGAGACGTTCGACGACCTGCCGAGCGACCTGAAGACCCCACCGCCGGCGCAGCGCTCCTACCTCTACGCCAACGACGGCAAGACGCTCATCACCACGTTCTACGAGGTCAACCGGGTAGACGTGACGCTGGACCAGATCGCGCCGGTGATGCGGCAGGCGATCGTGGCGGCCGAGGACGCGCGCTTCTACGAGCACGGCGGCGTCGACATGCGCAGCGTGGCGCGGGCGTTCGTGTCGAACAGCCGGGGCGGCCAGGTGGAGCAGGGCGCGTCGACGCTCACCATGCAGTATGTCCGGAATGTGCTCAAGACCGACCCAGACCTGACCGACGCCGAGCGCCAGGCCGCGACGCAGGACACCCCCGGGCGCAAGCTCCAGGAGATGCGGTACGCGATCGCGCTCGAAAAGGAGCTGTCCAAGGACGAGATCCTGAGCCGGTACCTGAACATCGCCTACTTCGGCGCCGGCGCGTACGGCATCGGTGCGGCGAGCGAGCGGTACTTCCACACGTCGCCCGCGGACCTGACCCTCGCCCAGGCCGCCGTGCTGGCCGGGTTGGTGCAGTCGCCGGACGCGGACAGCCCCATCGACGGGGATAAGGACCGGGCGCTGGTGCGCCGGTCGTACGTGCTGGACCAGCTGGCCAGCACCGGCAAGATCACGGCGGCGCAGGCGGCGGCCGCGAAGGCCGAGCCGCTCACCCTCCAGCCCACCGACCTGCCGCGCAACGGGTGCACCGACGCGGCCAAGAACGACTGGGGCTTCTTCTGCGACTACGTCCGGCAGTGGTGGCTCGGGCAGTCCGCGTTCGGCGCCACCACCGCCGAGCGCGAGCGGGCGCTGGAGACCGGCGGGTACTCGATCGTCACGTCGCTCGATCCGGGCACCCAGGCGGCGGCGGTGCGGCAGTCGCTGTCGGTCTACGGCTACGGGAACAAGCGCGCCGCGCCGATGGCGGTGGTGCAGCCGGGCACCGGGCGGGTGCTGGCGATGGCGGTCAACCGGCACTACAGCCTGGCCAAGAACCCGGACGGGCAGGACAACTATCCCAATACCGTCAACCAGCTCATCGCCGGTGGCGGTGACATCAATGGGTACCAGGCCGGCTCGTCGTTCAAGATGTTCACCATGCTGGCCGCGCTGGAGTCCGGGCGGACGCTGGACACCGGTTTCAACGCCCCGGCCCGGTTCGTCTCCCAGTACCCGGACGGCGCGGAGGGCAACTGCGGCGGGTACTGGTGTCCGGCCAACGCGAACCCCTCCTGGATGGATGGGCAGCGCACCATGTGGGACGGGTTCGGCCGCTCGGTGAACACCTACTTCGTGTGGCTGGAGCAGCAGGTCGGCGCCGACAAGGTGGTCGAGGTGGCGCAGCGGCTCGGCATCACGTTCCGGGCCGACAAGGACGCGGAGATGGCGAAGGAGAGCGCCGCGGACTGGGGCTCGTTCACCCTGGGCGTCGCGTCGACGACGCCGCTCGACCTGGCCAACGCGTACGCCACGGTGGCGGCCGAGGGCACCTACTGCACGCCGCTGCCGGTCACCTCGATCACCGGCCCGGACGGCGCCCAGGTGGCCGCCGCCCAGCCGCAGTGCGAGCGGGTGATCAGCGAGGACGTGGCCCGGGCCGCGACCGACGCCGCCCGGTGCCCGGTCGGCCAGCAGTCCGCGTTCAACCGGTGCAACGGCGGCACGGCGGAGCAGGTCGGGCAGATTCTCGGCGACCGGCCGGTGGCCGGCAAGACGGGCAGCTCGGAGGACAACTCGACGGAGACGTTCGCCGGGTTCACCCCACAGCTCGCGGTGGCCGGGATCGCGGTGAACCCGGACGACCCGCAGGACCACGTAGGCTCGGCCGTGCAGGCGAAGGTGATCGTCGCGGTGGCGCGCACGATGGCGGCGGCGCTGGCCGGCCAGCCGAAGCAGGACTTCGCTCGCCCGAGTGAGCAGCTGGCATACGGCGGAGGTTAAGAGCCCTAGACTGCGACGATGGAGACGTTCTGGGGTCCGGACTTCGCCGCGCTGCAGGCCGTCGACCCGGAGATCGCGGAGGTCGTGCTCGGGGAGCTGGACCGGGTCCGCGGCGGACTCCAGCTCATCGCGAGCGAGAACCTGACCTCGCCGGCGGTGCTGGCGGCGCTGGGCTCCACGCTCACCAACAAGTACGCCGAGGGCTATCCGGGGCGGCGGTACTACGGCGGCTGCGCCGAGGTCGACCGGGCCGAGGAGCTGGGCATCGCGCGGGCGAAGGAGCTGTTCGGTGCCGACCACGCCAACCTCCAGCCGCACAGCGGGGCGAGCGCCAACCTGGCGGCGTATGCCGCGTTGGTGCAACCGGGCGACACGGTGCTGGCGATGGACCTGCCGCACGGCGGCCACCTGACGCACGGCAGCCGGGTGAACTTCTCCGGCAAGTGGTTCGCGACGGTCGGCTACACCGTCCGGCGGGACACCGAGCTGATCGACTACGACGAGGTGCGCGAGCTGGCGCTGGCCCATCAGCCAAAGATGATCATTTGCGGCGCCACCGCGTACCCCCGATTGATCGATTTTGTGCGGTTCCGGGAGATCGCCGACGAGGTCGGCGCCTACCTGCTGGTCGACGCCGCCCACTTCATCGGCCTGGTCGCCGGCGGCGCGATCCCGTCGCCGGTGCCCTACGCGGACGTCGTCACGTTCACCACGCACAAGGTGCTGCGCGGGCCGCGCGGCGGCATGATCCTGTGCCGGGAGGCGCTGGCGCAGCGGATCGACAAGGCGGTGTTTCCGTTCGTGCAGGGCGGGCCGCTGATGCACGCGGTCGCCGCCAAGGCGGTCGCGCTGCGCGAGGCCGCGCTGCCGGAGTTCCAGACCTACGCCGCGCAGGTGGTCAAGAACGCGCAGGCGCTCGCCGCCGGGCTGGACAGCGAGGACATGCGCCCGGTGTCCGGCGGCACCGACACCCACCTCGCCCTGATCGACCTGCGCGAGCTGGGCGTCACCGGCCGCGAGGCCGAGGAGCGCTGCGACGCCGCCGCGATTACCCTCAACAAGAACGCGATACCGTACGACCCGCAGAAGCCGATGGTCGCCTCCGGCATCCGGGTGGGCACCCCGAGCGTCACCACCCAGGGCATGCGCGAGGGCGAGATGCGGCAGATCGCCGCGCTGATCGCGCGCGCGGTGCGCACCGAAGACCCCGACAAGCTGAGCGCCCTCGGTGCCGAGGTGCGCGATCTCGTACAGGAATTTCCGGCATACCCCAGATGAACAGTCTTGATGACAAACGATGGCGGCTGCGCCACCTACCCACCCTGCTCGCCGCGTCCGCGGTGGCCATGGTCGTCGCCGCCGTCCTCGGCGGGGTGACCCGCGGTGGCGCCGGCGCGCTCGGCGCGGTGGCGGGCGTGGGGTTGGTCACGGCCAGCTTCACGATCTCGACGGTCGTGCTGGCGTGGGCCGACGCGATCAACCCGCAACTGCTCCTGCCGTTCGGCCTCGGCCTCTACGTGGCGAAATACAGCCTGCTCGGCGGCGTGATGATCATCATAACGTCGGCCGACTGGGCCGGGCTGGTGCCGATGGGCTGGGGCGTCGCGGTCGGCGTGGTCGCCTGGACCGGCGTGCATATCTGGTGGATCACAAAAATCTGGCCGGCAATGCGGGGCGCGCCGAGCGCGCTCAAGGAGTAGCGTACGGGGGCACAGACGACTCCAGTATCCCCGACGCCCGCACAAGGCCCTTGCGTGGGGGGTGAGTCCTACTCTGCGATACACCTCCTGATATGGTTCGGCGCGTCATGGCCGGTGACCGATCCCCCCAAACTCCTGACGGCGGAGCCGGTCAGGGGTGGGTGGCGATTGGCTACCTCATCGCCGGGATAACGGTGTGGGGGTTCGCCGGCTGGCTGGTCGACAAATGGCTCGACCTCGGTGGCATGCCCGTCGTGGTCGGCGCCGTGGTCGGCGCGGCCGGTGGGGTCTATCTGATCGTCCGCCGGTTGGGCGCATAGAGGGAGGGCTGGCTCTGTGGTTGGACAGGTGAGCACGCTGGCGGCGGAGACGCCGTGGCCGCCTGGCGTGGGCGATTTCTTCCTGCCCGCCGTGGTCGAGGGCACTTATCCGTGGTTCACCAAGGTCACCATCCTGGTCTGGATCGCGGCCGCCGCGCTCATCATCTTCTTCCTGGTCACCTACCGTGACCCGCAGCTCGTGCCGACCAAGCGGCAGTGGATCGCCGAGTCGATCTACGGGTTCGTGCGGAACAGCATCGCCAAGGAGATGGTCGGGCACGAGGGCATCCGGTTCGCGCCCTATCTGACCACGCTGTTCTGTTTCATCGTGCTGACGAACCTGTTCGGCATCATCCCGGGCATCCAGATGTCGCCGAACTCGCACATCGCGTTCCCGTTGATCCTCGCCGTGGTCAGCTATGTGCTGTTCATCTATCTCGGCATGCGCCAGCACGGCGTCGTGGGCTACTTCAAGCACGCCCTGATCCCGCCGGCGCCGTGGTTCATCCTGCCGCTGCTGATCCCGATCGAGTTCGCGTCGACGTTCCTGTTCCGCCCGTTCACGCTGGCGGTCCGGCTCTTCGCCAACATGTTCGCCGGGCACATGATCCTGCTGGTGTTCACGCTCGGCGGGTTTGCGATGCTGAACGCGAACGCGCTGCTCGCGCCCGTCTCGATCTTGTCGTGGGCGATGGCGATCGCGCTCACCTTCCTGGAGGCGATGATCGTTATCCTCCAGGCCTACGTCTTCACGGTGCTCACCGCGAGCTACGTGCAGGGCGCGCTCGCCGAGGAGCACTGAGTTTTCCAGCTAGTCCACATGTCGTCCGCGCGCGTGAGGAACACGCGCGACAACCAGGAGGAAACGCACCCATGTTGCTCGCCGAAGTCACTGGCAGCACCGCCGCCATCGGTTACGGTCTCGCCGCCATCGGCCCGGGTATCGGCGTCGGTCTGGTCTTCGCCAGCTACATCCAGTCGACCGCCCGCCAGCCCGAGTCGTCCCGGCTGACCCTGCCGTACGTCTGGATCGGCTTCGCCGTCATCGAGGCGCTCGCGCTGCTGGGCATCGCGTTCGGCGTCGTCTGGCAGGGCGAGTAGTCGTCCGCCGTCCCGGAACGGGAGGTTTGCACATGTACCCGTACCTGCTTGCCGCCGAGGGGGGCGAAGAGCACAGCCCGATCCTGCCGATCTGGCAGGAAATCGTGGTCGGCACGATCGCCTTCGCCCTGCTCTGCTTCGTGTTGATGAAGTACGTCTTCCCCCGCATGGAGCAGACGTTCAAGGCCCGCGTCGAGGCCATCGAGGGCGGGATCCAGCGGGCCGAGGCCGCGCAGGCCGAGGCCAACCAGCTGCTCGAGCAGTACCGTGCGCAGCTGGCCGAGGCGCGCACCGACGCCGCCCGGATCCGGGACGACGCGCGTGCCGACGCGGAGGGCATCCGCCAGGACGTGCTCGCGAAGGCCCGGGAAGAGTCCGACCGCATCATCGCGGCCGGCAAGGAAACGCTCGCGGCCGAGCGGCAGACCATCGTCCGCGACCTGCGGGCCGAGGTCGGCGCGATCGCGGTCGACCTGGCCAGCAAGATCGTTGGCGAGTCGCTGGCCGACGAGGCGCGCCGTAAGGGCACCGTCGACCGGTTCCTGAGCGACCTCGAGAGCGCGGGGACGCGTTGATGCAGGCCGGAACGCGGGAGTCCTACAAGGTCGCGATCGAGCGGCTCGAGGCGTACGCGCGGCGGGCCAAGCCGGACTCGATCGTCGCGACCGCCGACGACGTGCTGGCCATGGCCGATCTGCTGCGGCGCGAGCCGCGGCTGCGCCGCGCGCTGTCCGACCCGGGCCGCCCCACCGACGACCGGGTCGGCCTGCTGACCGGCTTGTTCGACGGCAAGGTCGGCAAGGTCGGCTTGGAGCTGGTCGCCGCGCTGGTGACCGGCCGCTGGTCGGCGCCGTCGGAGCTGCTGACGGCCGCCGAGCGGGTCGGCGTGGAGGCGCTGCTGGTCAGCGCCGACCGGGCCGGCGACCTCAGCGAGGTCGAGGACGAGCTGTTCCGCTTCGGCCAGGTGGTCGCGGGCGACTCCCGGCTCGCCGGGGCGCTCAGCGACGTGGTGGCACCGGCCACGCAGCGCGCCGAGCTGGCGCGGGATCTGCTGGGCGGTAAGGCCAAGCCGGTCACCGTCCGGCTGGTCGAGGTGGCGCTGGGCGGGTTCGGCGGGCGTTCGTTCGAGGCCGGGCTGACCCGGCTGGTCGAGCTGGCCGCCGAGCGCCGCGACCGCCAGGTGGCCTACGTGGTCGTCGCCGCTCCGCTCACCGAGGAAGAAGAGCAGCGCCTGGGCTCGACCCTGAGCTCACGGTACGGTCGAGAGGTCTCCGTGAAGCAGCGGGTGGACCCCGACATCCTCGGCGGTATGAGCGTGCGGGTCGGTTCCGACCTGTACGACGGCACGGTCCTGCGCCGGCTCACCGACACCCGAAACGCGCTCGCGAAGCGCTAGACCCGACGTCGAACTTTTACGCAGAGGAAGCAGAGGATGGCCGAGCTGACCATCTCGACGGAGGAGATCCGCGGCGCGCTGGAGCGCTACGTCTCCTCCTACGAGCACCGCGTCACCCGTGAAGAGGTCGGCACCGTCGCCGACGCCGGTGACGGCATCGCCCACGTCGAGGGCCTGCCCTCGACCATGGCAAACGAGCTGCTGGAGTTCGAGGACGGCACCCTCGGCGTGGCGCTGAACCTCGACGTACGAGACATCGGTGTCGTGGTGCTCGGCGACTTCGCCGGCATCGAGGAGGGGCAGCGGGTCAAGCGCACCGGCCGGGTGCTCTCGGTACCGGTGGGCGACAAGTTCCTCGGCCGGGTGGTCAACGCGGTCGGCGAGCCGATCGACGCCCTGGGTGACATCGAGAGCGAGGGCTTCCGCGAGCTGGAGCTGCAGGCGCCGAACGTGATGGCGCGGCAGTCGGTGTTCGAGCCGCTGCAGACCGGCATCAAGGCGATCGACGCCATGACCCCGGTCGGCCGCGGCCAGCGCCAGCTGATCATCGGCGACCGGAAGACCGGCAAGACCACCGTCGCGCTGGACACGATCCTCAACCAGCGGGCGAACTGGCTCTCCGGCGACCCGAAGAAGCAGGTGCGCTGCATCTACGTCGCGATCGGCCAGAAGGCGTCCACGATCGCGTCGATCAAGTCGATCCTGGACGAGCACGGCGCGATGGAGTACACGACCATCGTCGCGTCGCCCGCCTCCGACCCGGCCGGCTTCAAGTACATCGCTCCGTACACCGGCTCGTCCATCGGGCAGCACTGGATGTACGGCGGCAAGCACGTGCTCATCGTCTTCGACGACCTGAGCAAGCAGGCCGAGGCGTACCGTGCCGTGTCGCTGCTGCTGCGCCGCCCGCCGGGCCGCGAGGCCTACCCCGGTGACGTGTTCTACCTGCACTCCCGGCTGCTGGAGCGCTGCGCGAAGCTGTCCGAGGAGATGGGCGGCGGCTCGATGACCGGCCTGCCGATCATCGAGACCAAGGCGAACGACATCTCGGCGTTCATCCCGACCAACGTCATCTCGATCACCGACGGCCAGATCTTCCTGGAGTCCGACCTGTTCAACCAGGGCGTCCGGCCGGCGATCAACGTCGGCACCTCGGTGTCCCGGGTGGGTGGCGCGGCCCAGGTGAAGCCGCTGCGCAAGGTCGCCGGCTCGCTGCGGCTCAACCTGGCGCAGTTCCGTGAGCTGGAGGCGTTCGCCGCCTTCGCGTCCGACCTGGACAAGGCGTCCCGGGCCCAGCTGGATCGCGGTGGCCGCCTGGTCGAGCTGCTCAAGCAGCCGAACTACTCGCCGTACCCGGTGGAGGAGCAGGTCGTCTCGGTCTGGGCCGGCACCGAGGGCAAGCTCGACGACGTGCCGGTCGGCGAGGTGCGCCGCTTCGAGATCGAGTTCCTGGAGTACCTGCGCCACTCGCAGCAGGGCACGCTGGCCGGGATCGCGGACGGCAAGTGGGACGACGAGATCGTCGAGACGCTGGACGCCGCGGTCACCAAGTTCAAGCAGATGTTCCTGGCCAAGGAGGACAAGATCCTCGGCCACGAGGCGGAGGCCAAGCCGCTCGAGGGCGAAGAGGGCCACGAGACGGTGACCCGGTACCGCGACCCGGCGCCGGCCGACAAGCGGTAAGGACACAACATGGCGGCCCAGGTTCGCGTGCTTCGCCAGCGGATCCGCTCGGCAAAGTCGATGAAGAAGATCACCAAGGCGATGGAGCTCGTCGCGACGAGTCGCATCGCCAAGGCCCAGGCGCGGGTGGCGGCGTCCCTGCCGTACGCCAGCGCCATCACCGGCGTGCTCACCGCGCTGGCGTCGAACACGAACGTCGACCACCCGCTGCTGGTCGAGCGGCCGCGCGTCCGGCGGGCCGGGGTCCTGCTCATCACGAGCGACCGCGGCCTCGCCGGCGGGTACAGCTCGAACGCGATCAAGACCGCGGAGTCGCTCATGGCGCGGCTGCGGGGCGAGGGCAAGGAGCCGGTCCTGTACGTCATCGGCCGCAAGGGCGTGACGTACTACCGGTTCCGGAACCGGCCGATCGAGGCGAACTGGACCGGGTTCTCCGAGCAGCCGTCGTTCACGGACGCCCGCACCGTGGGTGAGACGCTGATCAAGGCGTTCGTGAACGGGGCCGACGACGAGGACGACCACCATGGCACCGACGGTGTGCGCGGGGTCGACGAGCTGCACATCGTCTTCACGCAGTTCCAGTCGCTGATGACGCAGACGCCGACGTGCCTGCGGATCGGGCCGATGGAGGTCGAGGACCGGCCGCGCTCGGAGGGCCTGCTCCCGGCGTACGAGTTCGAGCCGGAGGCCGAGGCGCTGCTCGACGCGCTGCTGCCGAAGTACGTCAACACCCGCATCTACGCGGCGCTGTTGGAGTCGGCGGCCAGCGAGTCGGCGGCCCGCCGGCGGGCGATGAAGAGCGCGACCGACAATGCGGAAGAGATGATCCAGAACTACACGCGCGAGATGAACTCCGCGCGTCAGGCCGGGATCACCCAGGAGATCAGTGAGATCGTCGGCGGCGTTAACGCGCTCGCCGCGGCGGGAAGTGAAGTGTGATGACTGCCCCAGTAGAGACTGCGACGGGCCGCGTGGTCCGGGTCATCGGCCCGGTCGTCGACGCCGAGTTCCCGCGTGACGCGATGCCCGAAATCTTCAACGCCCTCCACGTCGACGTCTCCCTCGCTGAGGGCACCAAGACGCTGACCCTGGAGGTCGCCCAGCACCTGGGCGACAACGTGATCCGGGCGATCTCGATGCAGCCGACCGACGGCCTGGTCCGCGGCTCCGACGTCCGCGACACCGGATCGGCGATCACCGTGCCGGTGGGCGACGCGACCAAGGGCCACGTGTTCAACGCGATCGGCGAGTGCCTCAACCTCAAGGAGGGGGAGAAGCTCGAGGTCAAGGACCGCTGGGGGATCCACCGCAAGGCGCCGGCCTTCGCCGACCTGGAGCCGAAGACCGAGATGCTGGAGACCGGCATCAAGGTGCTCGACCTCCTCGCCCCGTACGTCAAGGGCGGCAAGATCGGCCTGTTCGGTGGCGCCGGCGTGGGCAAGACGGTGCTCATCCAGGAGATGATCATCCGGGTTGCCAACAACTTCGGTGGTACCTCCGTGTTCGCCGGCGTGGGTGAGCGCACCCGTGAGGGCAACGACCTCATCCACGAGATGACCGACTCGGGCGTCATCGACAAGACCGCGCTGGTCTACGGCCAGATGGACGAGCCGCCGGGCACCCGCCTGCGGGTCGCGCTCTCCGCGCTCACCATGGCGGAGTACTTCCGCGACGTGCAGAAGCAGGAGGTGCTGCTCTTCATCGACAACATCTTCCGCTTCACCCAGGCCGGTTCCGAGGTGTCCACCCTGCTGGGCCGGATGCCGAGCGCGGTGGGCTACCAGCCGACCCTCGCGGACGAGATGGGTGAGCTGCAGGAGCGGATCACCTCGGTCCGCGGCCAGGCCATCACCTCGATGCAGGCGATCTACGTGCCCGCCGACGACTACACCGACCCGGCGCCGGCCACCACGTTCGCCCACCTGGACGCCACCACCAACCTGGAGCGGTCCATCTCCGACAAGGGCATCTACCCGGCGGTCGACCCGCTGGCGTCCTCGTCGCGGATCCTCGCGCCGGAGTTCGTCGGCCAGGAGCACTACTTCGTGGCGTCCGAGGTGAAGCGGATCCTGCAGCGCTACAAGGACCTGCAGGACATCATCGCCATCCTCGGTATGGACGAGCTGTCCGAGGAGGACAAGGTCACGGTCGGCCGGGCCCGCCGGATCGAGCGGTTCCTGTCGCAGAACACCTACGCCGCCGAGCAGTTCACCGGCGTCAAGGGCTCCACGGTGCCGATCAAGGAGACCATCGAGGCGTTCAAGAAGATCAGCGAGGGTGAGTACGATCACTTCCCCGAGCAGGCCTTCTTCATGTGCGGTGGCCTCGACGACCTCGAGCGCAACGCCCAGCGACTGATGAAGGACGCGTAACCGCTCCTTCTGCTTCAAGATCAAGGCGTCCTTCACGTCGGTATAACGACGGGTATGGGGCCCTTTTGATTTTTGAGGACCCATTTT
>JBBEWH010000303.1:0-1341 GCA_037414955.1 Actinomycetes bacterium KLBMP 9797 | reverse complement strand
AAACCTATCTTTGTGATACAAAATCACGGCGTCCTTCACGTCGTTATAGCGACTTGAAGGACGCCTTGATCTTGTTCGAGCAACCTTTTGGTGGCTTCCATCCGTCATCCTGGATAGGGGAGGGATGTTCGTGCCTAAGGGTGTGCGAAGACAGGGAATGCGCGGATCGCGGCGGTTGCCGCGGTGGGCGCTGTTCTGCACCGTGTTCGGCACGCTGCTCATGGTGGGCAGCGGCGGCACGTTGCTGGCCAGCGAGATACTGCTCGCGCGGTACGAGAAGGCGGTGCAGACCGACGACCTGTTCGGCGACGAGGCGGCGGGCGAGGAGCCGAAGAAGAGCGACATCAAGGGGCCGCTCAACTTCCTGCTGGTCGGTGTGGACACCCGCGCCTCCGAGCCGAACAAGCTGCCCCTCTCCGACTCGATCATGGTCCTGCACGTGCCGGAGGGGATGGACCGCGCCTACCTCTTCTCGCTGCCCCGAGACCTGATCATCGACATCCCGGCCTTCGAGAAGGCAGACTTCCGGGGCGGCACCGACCGGCTCAACGCGGCCATGTCGTACGGCAGCCGGGTCCCCGGGCAGGAGAAGCCCGACCGGGCGCGCGGCTTCGAGCTGCTCTCCAAGACGGTGCTGGAGTACACCGGGATCGAACGGTTCGACGCCGGCGCGATCATCGACTTCCAGGGGTTCCGGAAGATCGTCGACGCCATGGGCGGCGTCACCATGACGCTCGACATGGAGGTGCGGTCCGAGCACCTCAAGCCGGACGGCAGCGGCCGGAACGGCAACCCCAACGGCGAGGGATACGTGGGCCCGCAGAAGGTCTACAAGAAGGGCACCCAGCATCTGAAGGGCTGGGAGGCGCTCGACGTGGTGCGGCAGCGCAAGACGGTCGGCGGCGACTACGTGCGGCAGCGGCACCAGCAGCAGTTCATCAAGGCGATGGTCAACCAGGCGTTCAGCAAGGACGTGGTGACCAACCCGCTCAAGCTCGACCGGGTGCTGCGCGCGGCCGGCGAGTCGCTGATCTTCAACGGTCGCGGCCACAGCGTGGTCGACTACGGGCTCGCGCTGCGCGACCTCCGGTCCAGCTCGATCACCATGATCAAACTGCCGGGCCGGTCGATCACCGAGCGTGGCTCGTACCGGGGTGAGGAGCTGCTACCCCCGGCGAAGGACTTCTTCGCGGCCGTGCGCGGCAACACCGTCGACGAGTTCGTGGCCGCCAACCCCACCTTCATCAACCGCTAACCATGATCAGGGCGTCCCTCACGGGGTTCTCACGACGGGTAGGGGGCCCGGGGGAAGGGGGGGCCCCCGGTGGGGGGGGGGGGCGC
>JBBEWH010000302.1:0-2118 GCA_037414955.1 Actinomycetes bacterium KLBMP 9797 | reverse complement strand
TCCAACACCCCCCACCCATTACCCGGGCGCCCCACCCGTCTTAAAACCCCGGTGACGCACGCCCTGATCATGGGCGGACCCTCGTTGGGCGGCTGCGCATCGCCCGTCTAGACTCGTTCTCAATCCCCCTGGCACGAAGGAGACATGGTGGCACAGCTTCACGTCGAGCTCGTAGCCGTCGAGGAAAAGGTCTGGAGCGGCGAGGCCGAGATGCTTGTGGCCCGCACGACCGAGGGTGAGCTGGGCGTGCTGCCCGGCCACGCGCCGCTGCTGGGCCAGCTCGCCGAACCGAGCCAGGTGCGGGTCAAGCTCGCCGATGGCGATCAACTCACCTACGACGTCGACGGCGGGTTCCTCTCCGTCACCGCCGACGGGGTGACGGTGCTCGCGGAGAGCGCCACACCGGCATCCCCCGCCGCGCGCTGACTCGACACGCCGATGAGGATCTTGGAATGGATCGGCATCGGCGTTCTCATCCTGTTCGTCCTCGTGGCAGCGCTCTTCGCGCGCCGGGCGATCATGGCACGGGTCGGCACCATCCGGCTCAACCTGCGGGTCTCCACACTGGTCATCGGGCGTGGTTGGTCGGCCGGCTTCGGCCGGTTCATCGATGACGAGCTCCGGTGGTACCGGATGTTCAGCTTCGCCATCCGCCCCAAGCGGGTGCTGTCCCGCCACGGTTTAGTGGTCGAGCGGCGGCGCGCGCCCGAGGGCCCGGAGCGGCTCGTCTTGCCGGGTGACTGGGTGATCCTGCGCTGTCTGAGCCACCAGGCGCCGGTGGAGATCGCGATGGCGAAGTCCACGGTGACCGGATTCCTGTCGTGGTTGGAGGCCGCCCCGCCCGGGGCGGTCTCCCCGTTTCTGGCCCCCCGCACCGAATCCCCATAACCGCCCGCGCCCGCCGGGCTGTCGCGCGCGGGCGCGCGCGCCCGCGCGCGCCGCGCCGATCAAGGCCTTCCCCGCCGATCAAGGCCTCATGCACATGCTTTGATCTGGTGGTCTCCAGGGGTCAGTGCAACAGGTGGCTGATCTTGGGAGGCTGGTGGTATGGCTCGTGCGGGAGTGATCACGGCTGATCTGCGGCGGGTGATCGAGAACATGTGGGGACAGGGTGCGTCGTGCGCGGATATCGCCAGAACGATCGGGGTGCACCGTAGTTCGGTGGGGCGGGAGCTGGCCCGTAACCACTCCTACCGGCAAGGGGTGAAAAGTCCTCGCCGGGGGACACCGTACCGGTGGGGGTATCGGGCGGACTGGGCGCAGCAGAAGGCACGGCCGCGGCGGCGCCGGCCCAAGCCGCGCAAGATGGCCGCCGACCCGCGGCTACGGGCGGTGGTGGCGGCCGGGCTGCGCGATAGGTTGAGTCCGCAGCAGGTGGCCGCCGGTTTGCGGGCGGACTTTCCCGGTGATGCGGGGATGCGGGTGTCACACGAGACGATCTACCAGGCGATCTACCTGCAGGCGCGGGGCAGTCTGCGGCTGCTGGTCGACGACGCGTTGCGGGTCAAGCGTAAGGCGCGCCGTTCGCAGTCCCGGGCGGCGCTCGCGGCCCGGTCCGCGATCCGGGGCAAGCCGTGGATCACCGAGCAGGTGCACATCTCGGCCCGGCCGGCCGAGGTCGCCGACCGGGCGGTGCCCGGGCACTGGGAAGGCGACCTGCTCATCGGCGCCCATAAACGGTCGGCGATCGTGACCTTGGCCGAACGGTCGACCCGGTTCGTGATGCTCGGCGCGTTGCCGACCGACCGGTCCAGTCCGGAGGTGATCGCGGTGATCCGGGCCCTGTTCGGCCGGCTCCCGGCCCGGCTGCACCGTAGTTTGACCTGGGACCAGGGCGTCGAACTGGCCGGCTACGCCACTTTCGGACTCGTCCAGGACTGCCAGGTGTTCTTCTGCGACCCGCACAGCCCGTGGCAGCGCGGCACCAACGAGAACACCAACGGCCTGTTACGCGACTACTTCCCCAAGGGCAGGTTCGACTTCACCACCATCGGCCAGGCCGACCTGGACGCCGTGGCCGACCAACTCAACCGCCGGCCACGACAAACCCTGAACTGGCATACTCCGGCACAGAAGCTCAACGAGTACCTCGCGTTGCACTGACCGCTTGAGACCGCC
>JBBEWH010000301.1:0-15131 GCA_037414955.1 Actinomycetes bacterium KLBMP 9797 | reverse complement strand
AACGACTTGAGGGACGCCTTGATCATGAGGGTGGGGGGCGGCGGACGAGGTCGCGGACGCCGAGGATCAGGCCGACCAGCATGATGACTCCGAAGAGGACGTCGGGGAGCTGGCGGCCGGCGGACAGCGGCACGAGCACCACCATCGTGACCGCGGCCAGATACTGCCGGCGCACCGCGAACAGGATCGCCGGCACCAGGAGCACCAGCGCGAGCGCCGGCGGCAGGTCGAGGATGCCGCTCTCCAGTGGCGGCACCGTCAGCAGCAACGGGAAGATCCAGAACGCGACGAACGCGAACACCGCCGCCGCGGCGGCACACACCGCCCAGACAGAGCCGCGCCGGGAGACCAGCGCCCGTTCCGCGATGTCCGCGGTGTTGAACGGCGTGTACAGCCGGTGCCACCGGCGGAACACCAGGCTCGGCAGCGCCGCCGCCTCCATACCGCCGTACCCGGCGCCGGCGCACACCAGCAGCCCGACCACCGAGTACGCGGCGAGCGCGTCGTGGAACGTGAGCGGACCGATGTTCAGCGGGTACAACATGGTGGGCAGTTGGAGGAGCAGGCTGCCGGTCCACGGGTTGGCGCGCCGCAGCACGTGCCGGTCCAACACCCAGAACAGCGCCAGGTATCCGGCGACGATGAGGGCCAGGTACGCCAGTACCAGCGCGGCCCCGCCGGCGTCATGGTGATCGTCGACCCGGTAGGCCAGGCTGGCCACCGCGGCGAGGCCGAAAGTGAGCCGGAAGAGGCGACCGGCCGGGCCCAGGTCCCGGCCGATCGTGAACCCGCTCTCCGGCGGGTGGGTCGCCTCGGCGGGCGGCGGGACGGCACGGGTGTCGTGGGCCATGGGCAATCCCTTCGAAAGGCGGCTCTTAGAGGAGTGCGCCGACAGCCGCGACGTTGGCGGTGAAGGCCGAGATCGCCAGCACCGTGCGCACGAGGTTCCAGCTCACCCAGCGGGTGCGGCGGTCGAGCTGGTCGAAGTTCTCCGGCAGCGCGTCGGGATCGAGGCTGGCGACCCAGCGGTTGATGGGCACGTTGCGGGTCAGCGACACCGAGATCGTGCACAGCAGGAGGAGTGCGGCCGCGCCGTAGAGCGTCTGCGCGGCCCGGTTCGGCGCGGCGTCGAACGCCAGCACCAGGTCGCTGACCAGCCCCACGAGGATCGCGATCGGCATGATCGGGTCGAACCGCGTGACCAGGAACTGGTGCACCGGCACGTACTGCTCGGTCGGCAGGCGCAGCAGCAACGGCGCGCCGCGCGCCGCGATCATGAGGCCGCCGGCGGCCAATCCGCTGCCCAGCAACGCCAGGGTGACCAGGAACTGTGTCATAGCGTCCCTCCCGGCGGGAGCGTGCCGGAGGCCGCTCGAAGCCGCGCGGAGAACGGCTGGAGTGCCGGCTTCGACGGGGTCTCGACGCGCCCTCGAGGCCGGGCGACGAGCCTCGGGTCCCGTGACCACAACGACTTTCGGCGATCCGCGGCTGCTGTTCTGGTCGGCCGCCGGCCCGCACGAGCAGCGCCGCCGGGAGGCCCTGCGCCGGCTCCTCGCGATCCGCGGCGAGGCCGGCTTCCCCGAGGTCGTCCGCCTCTGCACGACCCGCTTCGGCGGGCCACCCGACGAGAGCGAGCGACCCGCGACAGGCGCGCCCGAGTCACACACGGGCGGCGCGGGCGAGCGGCAGACGGGCGGCGCCCTCGAGCGACAGACGGCGGGCGCGCCCGAGCCACGCACGCGCGGCGCGGGCGAGCGACCGGTCACAAGCGTGACCGAGCCACCCGCGCGCGGCGCCGGCGGGTCGCCTGGGGAAGAGGTGCGTGGCGCCGTCGTGGCGGCGGGTGCCGCCGAGGCGATGGCACTGCTGGACGGTCACCGCGCCGCCAGCCCGCCCCGCCGCCCGGTGGCGCTGCTCATTCCCGGGCAGGGCGCCCAGTACCGCGCGATGGCGACCGGCCTCTATGGACACGAGCCGGGCTTCACGGACGCGCTGGACGCGGCCTTCGCGGCGCTCGGCGATCGCGGCCGGCGGCTCCGGGCCGAGTGGTTGGCGGCCGACCCGGACGTGCCGTGGGACGACGGGTCGCGCGCGCAGCCGCTGCTGTTCGCGGTGGGCTACGCCCTCGGGGCGATGGTCGTCAGCTGGGGGGTACGGCCCGCGGCGGTACTGGGGCACAGCGTGGGCGAGTTGGTGAGCGCTGTGCTCGCCGGCATCTTCTCGCTCGCCGACGCGGCCCGGCTGATGGGTGACCGGATTGACGCGGTGGCCGCCACCCCGGCCGGTGGCATGCTCGCGGTGGCCGCGCCCGCCGCGCGGCTCGCGCCCTACGTCGAGGGGGCCGGCGGTGACGTCGCGGTCGCCGCGGTGAACGCGCCCCGGCAGACGCTCCTGGCCGGCCCCGAACGGTCACTGTCCATCGTGGAAGCACGGCTGCGCGCGGACGGGTTCACGGTGCGCCGGGCCAAGGCGCGTCAGGCGTTCCACAGCCCGGTCATGCGGGCGGCCGGCGCGGCCACCGCCGGCACCGTGCGGGCCGCCGCGCCGCGCGCCCCGTCGTGGTCCTTTTATTCCGGGTACGCCGGTGGGCCGCTCGCCGCGGAGACCGCGCGCGACCCCGGGTTCTGGGCCAACCAGCTCACCGATCCGGTGCTGTTCTGGCCGGCGCTGGACGCGCTGCTGGCCAGCGGCCCGCACCTGCTGGTGGAAGCCGGCCCGGGGCAGGGCCTGACCGCGATCGCCCGCGCGCACCCGGCCGTCCGGTCGCGGCACAGCGACGTGGTGCCGCTGCTGCCCGCCCGCCACAGTGGACCGGCGGCCGACCGCCGCGCGGTGTGCGCCGCGGCGGCCCGGCTGTGGCTGGAGGGCCACCCGCTGCGCTGGCCCACCGGCGGCCCCGCCAGCGGCCGCCCCGACACGCCCGCCAGCGGCCGCCCCGCCAGCGGCCGCCCCGCCAGCGGCCGCCCCGACACGCCCGCCAGCGGTTCCCCAGGCATGCCCGCCAGCGGCCGCCCTGACATCGCGGCCAGCGGTCCCGCCGACGACGCCGCGCGCGAGGAGGCGTTCCGTGCCACCCAGCGAGTTTGAGGCCCTGGTCGACGGCTACATGCGGTACTCCATGCTGCTGGTGCTGGCCTGGGGCGTCGCCAGCGTGCTCGTGGCCCGCCGCCCCCGGCACCGTTCGGCCGTGCGCACCCGGATCCGCGCCGCCGTGCTGCTCGCCGTGCTCGCCGCCGGCTGGGCGCTGATCGTGGCGCGGCTGGTCGTCACGTGGCGCACCGGCCAGTACGGCTGGCTCTTCGTCGCCGACCGGGTGCTGGTGGCCCATCCGGTGGTAATCCTGCCGGCGCTCGCCGTCCTCGCGCTGACGGTACCCCCGATCGTGACCACCCTCCGGGTGCCCACAGTGGACCGGCGGCGCGCGATGTTCGCGCCGCGGGCGGTCGTGCCGGTGTACGCCGTCCTGGCCGGCGCGTTCGTCGGCCCCATCACCGGCCTGGTCGTCACGCTCGCGCCTCCGTTGCTGCGGCCGGCGCTCGTCGTCTACGGCGTGGTCGCGCTGGCGGTGACCGGGCTGTGGGCGCTGCAGGCGCGCCGCTACCGCGCGGTCGCGAGCGGCCACCCGCCGGCCGGGCGTCCCTGGTACGCCCGGATCCTGCGGGTCGCCGCCGTCGTGGTGGCGGTGGTCGCGGGAAGCTACGGCCTGGTCGCGTGGGGCATGAGCGGCTCGCGGCTGCCGGACACCCTGAGCATGGGCTCAGCCGCCCACGCCGCGCACGCGGGCACCAGCGTCGCCGCGCTCGCCGGCCCGCGCGACGCGGTGCCGGACCGGCGGTTCACCCTGGTGGCGCAGCCCACGCGGGTACGCCTGGCGTCCGGCCGGACCATCGACGCCTGGACGTTCAACGGCCAGGCGCCCGGGCCGGAGCTGCGGGTGCGCCGGGGCGAACTGGTCGAGGTGACGGTGCTCAACCGGCTGCCGGACACCGGCGTCGCCGTGCACTGGCACGGCGTGGACGTGCCGAACGCCGAGGACGGCGTGCCCGGCGTCACCCAGGACGCGATCCCGCCGGGCGGCCGCCACGTCTACCGCTTCCGGCCGGACGAGGAGGGCACCCGCTGGTACCACTCGCACCAGCAGTCCTCGCTGCAGGTGAAGAAGGGCCTGTTCGGCGCGCTCGTCATCGAACCGCCCGGCGGGCCGCGCGACGGCGCGCTCGACGTGCCCCTGCTGCACCACCACTGGTACCCGGGCGACCCCACGGATCTGGACAGCGCGATCGCGGCCTTCGGCGTGGCGGACCGGCTGGACCGGCGGACCGTCGCGCCCGGCACCCGGGTGCGGGTCCGGCTGTTCAACACCGACAACATGACGCACCCCTTCTCCGTCACCGGCAGCCCGGTGCGGGTCACCGCGATCGACGGCAACGCGGTGCGGGACCCCACCCCGTTCACCGGCCGGCGGCTGGTGATCGGCGCGGGTGGCCGGTACGACGTGGAGTTCGTCATGCCGGACCGCCCGGTGCGGGTGACCAACCTGCGCGACCCGGACCGGGGCGTGCTGTTCAGCCCGGACGGCACCGGCACGCTCGCGGCCGAGGATCCGGCCGCGGAGTTCGATCCGCTGACCTACGGCGCGCCGGCATCGACGCCGTTCGGTCCGGACAGCCGGTTCACCCAGGAACAGACCATGGTGCTGGACAACGAGCTCGGCTTCTACGACGGCAAGTTCACGTTCACCTGGACCACCAACGGCAAGGTGTTCCCGGACGTGCCGGTGGTGCGGGTGCGGGAGGGTGACCTCGTCAAGCTCACGTTCGCCAATCGCAGCCACTTCGACCATCCGATGCATCTGCACGGGCACCACGTGCTCGTGCTCAGCCGCGGCGGTGAGCCGGTCACCGGCAGTCCACTGTGGCTGGACACGGTGAACGTGCGGGTCGGCGAGGTGTGGGAGGTGGCGTTCCGCGCGGACAACCCCGGCATCTGGATGAACCACTGCCACATCCTCGACCACGCCGCGCTCGGCATGATGACGCACGTCGAGTACGAGGGCGTGCGCACGCCCTATCACGTGGGCCACGGCACGCCGAACGTGCCGGAGTGAAGCCTCCATCGGCCCGCGACACCGTTTCGAGTAGTCGCGATCACGCTGAATCCCGACGGTAGAGGGAGTTGACGCCAATGTCAGGTCTGATGGGGTGGATCGACTTCACCCGCGAGCTGGTCCGAGATCGCCCGCTGGTGACCGCCCTGACCGCCACGATGGCCCCGCGCGGCCCGGACCGGGAGGTGGTGTGGGTCTCGCCGCACGCGGCGCTCGGCGTCCGTACCCTCGACACCGGTCCGGCGGTGGCCGGGCAGCCGTACGTGACCTCGGCCGGGGGAGCCGACGTGGCCGCCGTCGTCGCCGGCACCCCGCTCGGCCTCACCGACCTGCGCGACCGGCTGCGGGCCGCGGGCCGTTCGCTACCGGACAGCGCGGGCGCGGCGGCCCTGGTGACCGCCGCGTACCTGGAGTGGGGCACGGACTTCGTGCCGTCGCTGGGTGGCGCGTTCGCGATCGCGCTGTGGGACGGCCGCACCGAGGAGCTGATGCTGGCCCGCGACCAGGTGGGTGCGCAGCCGCTCTACTACACGCACACCAACACCGGCCTGGTCTTCGCGTCCGAGCGCAAGACGCTGCTCGCGCATCCGGAGGTGAGCCCGGTCGTGGACGTCGCCGGGCTGCGCCGGGTGGTCTCACACGCGCTGCCGCCGGGCCCGATCTTCTCCGGGTTCGCCCAGGTCGATGCCGGCGAGATCGCGGCGTTCGGCCGCGGCGGCTGGCGCCGGCGGCGCTACTGGCAGCTGACGACCCGGCCGCACGAGGACGATGTGGACACGACGGTGGCCCGGATCCGGGAGATGCTGGAGGAGAGCGTCCGCGGGCAGTTGCCGGCCGACACCACGGGCGTGCTCGCCACGCTGTCCGGCGGCATCGACTCGTCGTCGGTCGCCGCGCTGGTCGCGGCGGAGCTGCGCCGCCGGGGGCCGGACCGGCTGCACGCGTTCACTGTGGACTTCGCACAGGAAGAGTTCCAGCCGGACGTCATGCGGGACACCAAGGACGAGCCGTACGCCCGGGCGGTGGCGGAGCGGATCGGCGCCCAGCACACCGTGGTGCCGCTGGTGCCCACGGACATCCTGGACCCGGTGGTGCGGCTGGGCATCCTGCGCGCCAAGGACGGCCCGGCCCGCATCTACGACATGGAGGCCTCGCAGTACCTGTTCATCCAGCACCTGGCCACCCAGGGCGCGAAGGTGGTGTTCACCGGCGGCGCGGGGGACCAGCTCTTCCAGGGCGCGCGGTGGTCCACCGACCGCGGGCTCATCGAGTCCGGCACGTTCCCGTGGGTCGCGCTGGCGCTGCGGCACGGCGCCAAGCACGGCTTCGGCACCGCGCTGTTCAACGCCGACGTGCTGGCGACCCTGGACCTGCCGACCTACTACCGGGACGAGTACGCCACCCGGACCGCGGCGGTCGAGTACCTGGACGGCGAGGACGACTGGGCCCGCCAGTTGCGCAAGATCGCGTACCTCGTGCTGACCTGCGGCCCGCTGGACTCCGCGACGTTCGCGGCGGCGGGCCTGGAAATGCGGGCACCCATCAACAACCACCGGCTGATCGAGTACGCCTACAACATCCCGGCGGCGCTGCACGCGCACGGCGGGATCGAGAAGGGTCTGCTGCGGGCCGCGGTCGCGGACCTGCTGCCCGACGAGGTGGTCCGGCGGAAGCAGAGCGCCACGCCGGTGAGCAAGCATCCTGCCTACGCACGCCGGCTGCAGGACGAGCTGAAGGTGATGCTGGCCGAGCCGTCGGCGCCGGTGCGCCCGCTGCTCGACGTGGCCGCCGCGACCGAGCTGGCCAACCAGCCCATGCGGCTGGCCAAGGACCGGCTGGCGCGGGCCGCCACCGAGCTGATGCTCGGCATCAACCTCTGGCTCGACCACTACCGCGTGCGGTTGACCCTGTGATTGGGGGGTTCTTCCAGTGATCTTCGACTCCGTCTTGGAGACCATCGGTCGTACGCCGATGGTCAGGCTGCGCCGGGTGACCGTGCCGAACGGTTCCCAGATCCTGGTGAAGCTGGAGGGGTTCAACCCGGCCGGCAGCATCAAGGACCGCACCGCGCTGTCCATGGTGGTGCAGGCCGAACGGGACGGCCGGCTCCGGCCCCACGGCACCATTGTGGAGTCGTCGTCCGGCAACACCGGCAAGGGACTGGCGCTGGTCGGTGCGGCGAAGGGATACCGGGTGATCCTGGTGACCGACCCGAAGGCGCCGCGGTCCATGCTGGACTGCGTGCAGGCGCTCGGCGCCGAGATCCAGGTGGTCGACACCCCGGACGAGAACGGATACCAGGGGCCGCGGCTGGAGCGGGTGCGCAAGCTGCTCGCCGAGATGCCCGACGCGTTCTGGCCCAACCAGTACGACAACCCGGACAACCCACGGATCCACGCCGAGGTGACCGCCCGCGAGCTGCTCGCCGACCTGCCGTCGTTCGACGCGCTCGTGGTGGCGGTGGGCACCGGCGGACACATCAGCGGCCTGGCCGAGACGGTGAAACGGGAACTGCCGGACGCGGTCACCATCGGGGTGGACGCCAAGGGCTCGGCCGCGTTCGGCTTCCCGTACGAGAGTTGGGTGATGCGCGGACTGGGCATCGCCTGGGTGCCCGGAAATCTGCGGTCCGAGCTGGTCGACCTGGTGCACCTGGTGGCCGACGGCGAGGGCATCGCGACCAGCCGGCTGCTGGCCCGCACCGAGGGTCTGCTGGTGGGGGAGTCCGCCGGCGCCGCGGTGTTCGCCGCGCTGCACTACGCGCACCAGCACCCGGGCAGCACGGTCGCCGTCGTCGCGCCCGACGACGGCGTGAACTACCTGGGCGAGTCGTTCGACGACGGCTGGCTGGCCGACCACGGGCTCGCCGAGGACGTGGCCCGACTGTCCGACGTGGAGAGCCTGGTGACGGCGGCGCGCCAACCCGCATACCCCGCGGCGCCGCTGGACCGCATCCCGCGACCCCAGCTCGTTACCCGATAGGAGACCGGACGTGCTAGCGAACCTCGACCGCCTGGCCCGGCGGATGGACGAGCTGGGCCTGGACGGGCTCGTGGCCACCACGGCCGAGAACGTCTACTACCTGACCGGCATCGCGAGCGTCGGCCTGGAGATCTTCCCGCACTCCGGCCAGTGCTACGCGGTGGTGACCCGGAACCGGTTGGCGCACCCGCACTTCGTGGCCACCCGGTGCGACCTCGACCAGGCACTCGACGCGGCGGTCGGCCTGGACGGCGCGATCGGGTACGGCACGTTCTTCCGGGAACCGCCCGACGGGGCGCCGCTGACCGCGCGCGAGGAGCGGCTGCGGACCCTCTGGGACGGCGGTCCGGCGCCGGCGACGCCGTTGGACGCGCTGGTCGAGACGCTGCGCCGGGCCGGGTTGGAGACCGCCCGGATCGCCGTCGACGAGGACGGGGTGCCGCCGTTCGGGTTCTTCGACGGCCTGCGCGAGGCCCTCCCGGCCGCCGACGTGCGCACGGCCGCCGGGCTGCTGCGCGGCGTGCGCAAGGTGAAGACGCCGGCCGAGACCGCCCGGGTCGCGGCCGCCGCGGCGGTCGCCGAGCAGGCCATGCTCGCCACGGCGGCCATCGCGAAGCCCGGCGTGACCGAGCGCGACCTGGTGCGCGAGTTCGAGCGCACGGTGGCCGGGGCGGGCGGCCGGCCCAAGTTCACCTGCATCAAGATCGGCGCGGCCGGCGTGGCGGGGCAGTCGTACCCCGGCTCGGAGAAGCTGCGCCCCGGCGACCACATCTGGTTCGACGTCGGCTGCGTGGTGGACGGGTACTGGTCGGACATCGCCCGGGTGTTCAGCCTGGGGGAGCCGGGGCCGAAGGTGGCGCGGTACTACGACGCCATGCGCGCCGGCGTGGAACGGGCCATCGCCGAGGCGCGCCCCGGCATGACCGGCAAGGAGCTGTTCGACATCACCATGGAAGCGGTGCGCGAGTCCGGCGTGCCGCACTACCGCCGCAACCACACCGGCCACGGCATCGGCGTGGAGATCTACGACCAGGTGCTGATCGCGCCGGACAACGGTCACGTCATCGAGGAGGGCACGGTCGTGAACATTGAGACGCCGTACTACGAGTTCGGATTCGGTGCCGTGCAGGTGGAGGACCCGTTCGTGGTGCGCGCGGAGGGCAACGAGGTGCTGACCACTCTCGGCCGCGAGCTCACCGTCCTGAAGTAGGCGCCCTCGATGCGGATAATTTCACAGTGGACACACCGGCTCGGCTTCCTGGTGCCGAGCGTGAACGCCGTCCTGGAGCGCGACGCGGTGCTCAGCCTCCCACCCGCGGTCAGCGCGCACTTCGCCCGCATGCCGATCACCCGTGACGAGCCCGAGCAGCTCGACGCGCTGGCGGACGCCGCGCCGCCGGCCGCCGAGTTGCTGGCCCACCCCGGCTGCGCGGCCCTCGTGTTCGCCTGCACCACCGGTAGCCTCTACCGGGGGCTGGGCTTCGACGACGAGATCACCCGGCGGATCACCGCGGCCACCGGCATCCCGGCGTCGACCACGTCCACCGCCGTCGTGCGGGCGTTGCGGTCCCTCGACGTCACCCGCGTGCTGCTGGTCTCGCCGTACGAGCCGTGGCTCGACGCGCTGGTGGAGAAGTTCCTCGCGGCGCACGGCATCACGGTGACCGCGGCCCGGGGACCCGCGCTGCCCGACCCGCGGGACTGCGACGCTGTGCCACCGGCCGAGATCGCCGCGGCGACCGGTGACCCGGGTGACGCGGAGGCGGTCCTCGTCAGCTGCACGGCGTTCCGCGGCCTGGAGGCCGCGGGCCTGCTGCGCGACCGGCTCGACGTGCCGGTGGTGTCCAGCAACGAGGCCACGTTCTGGGCCGCGCTGCGGCTGGCCGGCCGCGGGCCCGGGGTGTTCCCGCCCGGGGGATACCTGGACCTTCGTCGATGAGCGGCGGGCTGGATCTGGCGCCGCTGCGCTGCCCCCGCTGCGGGCACACCGGTGACCCACGCGACCTCACGACGTACCAGGGATGCCCCGGCTGCGCCCCGGACGTACCGGTCAACTATGTCTGTGACGTGCCACCCGGCCGGGTGGCGGCCGCGCTGCGGCCGGCGGCGGACCGGCCGCGCGGCCACCGCGGCTTGTGGCGGTGGGCCGGCGCGCTGCCGGTCGACGCCGTCCACGCCGTGTCGCTGGGCGAGGGCGACACGCCGCTGCTGCCGCTGCCGCGGCTCGGCGCGCGGTTCGGCGCCCCGCGGCTCGCGGTGAAGAACGAGTCGGCGAACCCGACCTGGTCGCACAAGGACCGGCTGTGCGCCCTGGCCGTGGCCGCGGCCCGCGCGCTCGGCGCGACGACGGTCACCGCCGCGTCGACCGGCAACCACGGCGCCTCACTGGCCGCCTACGCCGCCCGGGCCGGGCTGCACTGCGTGATCTTCACGCTCGCCAGCGTGCCGGCGACCATGAAGACGCTCATGCTGTCGTACGGCGCCGACGTGGTGGCGGTGCCGACCAGCGAGCACCGCTACGTGCTGATGGCCGAGGGGGTACGCCGGCACGGCTGGTACCCCGCCAGCAACGGTTCCGGGAGGCCGGTCGGCTCCACGCCGTACGGGATCGACGGCTACAAGACCATCGCGTACGAGCTGTTCGAGCAGCTCGGCGGTCGGGTGCCGGACGCCGTGGTGCTGCCGGTGACGTACGGCGACTGCCTCTCCGGTGTCCACCGCGGATTCGCCGACCTGCGCGCGGCCGGCCTGGTCGACCGGGTACCCCGGTTGGTGGCCGCGGAGCTGTTCGGCGCCCTGGCCCAGGCCCTCACCGGCCGTGGGTTGCCACCGGTGCCGACCCGGGAGACCGTGGCCTTCTCCATCAGTACGCCGCGCGCGACCCACCAGGCCGTCGAGGCGATCCGCGCCACCGGCGGCATCGCGGTGCCGGTCACCGAGGAGGAACTACTGGAGGCCGGGTACCTGCTGGCCACCAACGAGGGACTGTTCGTGGAGGCGTCCTCGGCGGTCGGCGTGGCGGCGGTCGGCACGCTGGTGCGGGCCGGCCGGATCCGGCCCGACGACGAGGTGGTCTGCGTGCTCACCTCGAGCGGGCTGAAGGACCCGGACGCCGGGCGGGCCCTGCTGCCGGACGTGCCCGTGATCGACCTCGACCAGGCCGCACCCGCCGAGGTCGTCGCCCAACTCGACCAGCGTTGACCCGGAGGTGGGCAGCCGTCGTGCGGATAGGTAGACTCCCTATATGTAGGCTGCTCTCGCAGACGGACCAGTTCCCGTGGAGTCCCTGATGACATTGTCACGCAGAGACGTGATCCGGATCGCCGGCGGCGCTGCTCTCGCGCTGCCGTTCGCGTCCGCCTGCCAGGAGGACAGCGGCCCCGGGTCGCGCGCCGACCCGGCCGCCGATGAGACCGGCGGGGCGCTGCTGCGCAGCTCCGCGCGGTTGCCCGCACCGTTCGGCGTACCGCTGCCGGTGCCGCCGGTGCTCCAGCCGGTCAGCACCAGCGGCGGCGTCGACCGCTACCAGATCACCCAGCGGGTCGCCAAGGTCGAGCTGCTGCCCGGCCTCCAGACCGAGATCTGGGGATACGAGGGCCGGCTCCCCGGCCCGACGATCGTGTCGCGCAGCGGTCGAGGCACGGTGGTGCGGCACCGCAACGAGCTGCCGGTCCCGGTCGCCGTGCACCTGCACGGCGGCGTAACCCCGCCGGAGCACGACGGCTACCCGACCGACCTCATCACGCCGGCGGGCGGCTGGCCGGCCAACGGCGGCCACAACGGCCACACCGGGCAGACCAGCGACCTGGTGAAGGAGTACACGTACCCGCTGGAGCAGCAGGCCGCCACGCTGTGGTACCACGACCACCGGATGGACTTCACCGGTCCGCAGGTCTACCGCGGCCTCGCCGGGTTCCACCTCGTGCACGACGACAACGAGGACAGCCTGCCGCTGCCCAAGGGCGACCGGGACATCCCGCTCATGATCTTCGACCGGTCGTTCGCGGAGGACGGCTCGTTCCCGTACCCGTCCCTCGACCCGAGCCTGCGCGACCGGCCCGGCGTGACCACCGAGTTCATGGGCGGCGTCCTCGGTGACGTGATCCTCGTCAACGGCGCGCCCTGGCCCCGGCTGGAGGTCAGCAACACGCGCTACCGCTTCCGCCTGCTCAACGCCTCCAACGCCCGGCGTTACCGGCTGGCGCTGGACCCGCCGCCGCCGTCCGGCGACCCGTTCATCCAGATCGGCAGCGACGTCGGGCTGCTGGGCTCGCCGCTCGGCCAGTCCGCCATCGAGATCTCCCCCGCCCAGCGGTACGACGTGGTCGTCGACTTCTCCGGATACCCCGTGAACACCCAGGTGGTCCTGCGCAACGAGATAGGCGAGGGCGGCGCCGCCCAGGTGATGCGCTTCGACGTGGTGCGCCGCGCCACCGACGACACCCGGGTGCCCGACCGGCTCAGCGACTTCGAGGAGCTGTCCCGGTCGTCGGCGGCACGCACCCGCGACCTCAAGTTCGTCCGGCGTGGCAGCGATGGCATGTGGACGGTCAACGGCCAGCCGTTCGACCCGAACCGCGACGACTTCGATCCGCGGCTCAACTCCACGGAGGTCTGGCGCATCAAGAGCGACGCCTTCCGCCACCCCGTGCACATGCACCTCGCGCATTTCCAGGTGCTCAGCCGGGACAAGGGCGACCAGCCGTGGGATGCCGGTTGGAAGGACACCGTCGAGCTGCGCCGCGGCGAGACCGTCGAGCTCATCGCGCGGTTCACCGGCTACGCCGGGCGGTACGTCTTCCACTGCCACAACCTGGAACACGAAGACATGGCGATGATGGCCAACATGCGCGTCGTCTAACCCCCTTCCCCTTCCCCCACCCCCGGGGGCCCCGGTCTCTCCTCGTCGATCAAGGGCTTGGGCACGTGGTTGGATCTCTCATCCGGGTGCGTGGGCCCATGATCGGCGCGTGAGTCCTTGATCGGCGTCGGTAGGGCGTAGGCACGGCCGGATCGGAACGCTCAGCGGTGACGTACGCACCTTCCGCCGGCCTCGTATGGTGCGTACGTCACCGCTGAGCCCTGAACACGCCCGCACCCCTGCGTTGATCTCGCGCGTAGCGCATCCTTCCCGCCCTGTCGCCGTCGGCCTCGCGGTCCTCGCGGTCCTCGCGGTCCTCGCGGTCCTCGCGGTCCTCGCGGTCCTCGCGGTCCTCGCGCCGAGGCATGAGGCGATCAAGGAGAAGCGCGCCGATCAAGGGCTTGGGCACCTGGATCAGAGATCCAACCACGTGCCCAAGCCCTTGATCGGCGAGGAAAGGGGGAGGGGCACCATTCGGGCTCGACTGGGTGTCCAGGGGGGTCTCGCATCATTCGCCAATGACGTGGCTGGTATTCAAGAGCTGCGGGCGGATTCTGTACTACGTCGGGAAACAGTTCATCATCGGCGCGGCGCAGGTCGGCGCCGCCTTCGGCGGCATACCGCTCGATCCGAACTGGCACAAGGCGCCGAAACCTGAGCAGCGCGCCGAACCACCGCGCGCCGAACCGCCACCCGCGAGCCCGCCGCGAGTCAACCTGCCGCCCGCGCATCCCGAGCGGGTGCCCGGCGTGCCACCGTCTCCTGTGGAGCGTGCGCTGTGGTCGCAACTCGACTGATCGCTGAACCGTCCACTATAGATTACCGCGATCCCGAGGTGCGGTTGCGCGCGTTGTTCGATGCCGGCACGTTGCGGCTGATGATGGCGCGTGATGACTCGGGCCTGTTGTGGGCGCGGGGGGAGATCGACGGCACGCCCGCTGTCGCGTATGCCACGGATGGCACCCGGATGGGTGGCGCGATGGGTATCGAGGGCTGCCGGCACATCGTGGACGCGATCGACACGGCGGTGCGGGAGCGGGTGCCGGTGCTGGGGTTGTGGCACTGCGGCGGGGCCCGGCTGGCCGAGGGTGTGGTCGCCCTGGACGGGGTCGGTCAGGTGTTCGCGGCGATGGTGCGCGCGTCGGGGCGGGTGCCGCAGATCTCGGTGGTGTTGGGGCCGGCGGCCGGTGGTGCGGCGTACGGGCCGGCGTTGACCGACATCGTGGTGATGGGCGGCGCGGGCCGGATCTTCGTGACCGGTCCGGAGGTGGTCCGGTCGGTGACCGGTGAGCAGGTCGACATGGAGCGGCTGGGCGGTCCGGAGCCGCACGGGCGGCGCTCCGGCGTGGTGCACATCACGACCAAGGACGATGAGTCGGCGCTGGAGTCGGCGCGTCAGCTGGCCGCCCTGTTGGGCAGCCAGGGCCGGCTGTCGCCGGCGGACGTGCCGGTGGGCACCGGTGACGGGCATGACCTGGCCGCGACGTTGCCGGCGGAGGCGAACCGGGCCTATGACGTCAAGCCGGTGGTGAAGGCGCTGCTGGACGCCCCCGGGGTGGAGTTGCACGCGAAGTGGGCGCCGAACATCGTCACCGTGTTGGGCAGGTTCGCCGGCCGCACGGTCGGGGTGATCGCGAACAATCCGATGCGGCTCGGTGGCTGTCTGGACGCCTCCAGTGCGGAGAAGGCGGCCCGGTTCGTGCGGATGTGCGATTCGCTGGGGGTGCCGCTGGTGGTGCTGGTGGACGTGCCCGGTTACCTGCCCGGTCTGGGTCAGGAGTGGGACGGTGTGGTGCGGCGCGGTGCGAAGCTGCTGCACGCGTTCGCCGAGGCGGTGGTGCCGCGGGTGACGCTGGTGACGCGTAAGGCGTACGGCGGGGCGTACATCGCGATGAACTCCCGTTCGTTGGGGGCGACCGCGGTGTTCGCGTGGCCGAACGCGGAGGTCGCGGTGATGGGCGCGTCGGCGGCGGTGAACATCCTGCACCGCAAGAAGCTGGCCGCCGTGCCGCCGGATCAGCGGGAGGCGCTGCGCGCGGAGCTGATCGAGGAGCAGACCCAGACCGCGGGTGGCGTCAACCGGGCGTTGGAGATCGGTGTGATCGACGACGTCATCAAGCCGGAGGAGACCCGCCGCCGCATCGCCGAAGCGATCGCGGCCGCCCCGGCCGCCCGCGGCGC
>JBBEWH010000300.1:0-15266 GCA_037414955.1 Actinomycetes bacterium KLBMP 9797 | reverse complement strand
CCCGCCACCGCGCCCCAGCAAGAGAGAGTCCAGATGAGAGAGAAAACCTTGGGATCCCGGGTTTCCGGCGTGATCCTGCCGCTCCTCGGCCTCACGTTCTTCGTCACCGTGTGGTGGCTGGCCAAGATCCTTTTCGACGTACAGAGCATCATCCTGCCGGCGCCGTCCGAGGTCGTCGAATCGTTCCTCGAACAGCCCAGCTACCTGCTGGAGCAGGCGTGGCGGACGTTCACCATCATCGCGGTCGGATACGTCTCCGCCGCGATCGGCGCGATCACCGTCGCGATCATCCTGACCGCCTCCAAGACCATCGAGCGCGCCGTGCTGCCGCTGCTCGTGGCGCTGAACTCGGTCCCGAAGGTGGCTCTCGCGCCGCTGCTCGTGGTGTGGATGGGCTTCGGCCCGGGCCCGAAGATCGCGCTGGTCATCGTCATCTGCTTCCTGCCGATCGTGGTGGCCACCACCGCGGGCCTGACCTCCACGCCGGGCGACCTCGGCGAACTGGGCCGCTCGCTGTCCGCGACCCGGTGGCAGGGATACCTGAAGATCCGCCTGCCGTGGGCCCTGCCGCAGATCTTCGTCGGCCTCAAGGTCGCCATCACGCTGTCCGTCATCGGCGCGGTCGTCGCGGAGATCCAGAACCCGGACCGCGGCCTCGGCTCGGTCATCGCGCTGTCCAGCTCGAGCCTCGACACCGCGCGGGCGTTCGCCGCGATCGTGCTGCTCGCGATGATCAGCGTCAGCCTGTACTACCTCGCGGTGACGGCGGAGCGCCTGCTGCTCCCCTGGGCCCGCGAGATCGCGAGCTAACCCGCCACCTCTCATGATCAAGGCGTCCCTCAAGTTGTTAGAACAACTTGAGGGACGCCTTGATCATGAGAGGGGTCAGGCGGGGCGGTAGCCGATCGTCGAGTAGGCGAAGTGGCCGCGCACCACGAGCCGCGGGTCGGCGGCCGCCCGGCAGAGCGCGTCCAGCCGCTCCTCGGTCCAGCCCACCGCCAGGAAATCGGGGCGGAGCTGGCCGACGTTCGCCCTGATCAGCATCGCGCCCGCGGTGCCGCCCCGCCACGACCGGGCGTGGATCTCGGTTTCCACGTCGACCAGACCGGCCGCGCGCATGGCGGCGCCCACCTCGGTCGCCCAGCCAGGGCTGTTCCCCCGGCTCGGCATGATGGTCTGGCTCAGCGTGCGCTGGTAGTCCTCCACCAGCTCCGCCGTCGCGGCGTCCGGCGCGTCCATCACCAGCTTGCCGAACGAGGTGTCCCAATCCTCGATGACCAGCGCCCCGCCTGGCGTGAGCGCGGCGGCCAGCCGCGGCAGGATCTCGCGCCGCTGCGGGATGTGCAGCAACACCATGCGCGCGTGGATCAGGTGCCACGGCGGGTCGGGCACCGGGTCGGTGACCAGGTCGTGGCGCAGCACGTCGTAACCGGCGCCGGCCGGCACGTGCCGGGGGTTGATGTCGGTGGCGAGCACGTACGCCGCCCGCTCGGCCAGCCAGCGCGCCACGCTGCCGCCCCCCGCGCCCACCTCCAGGCACCGCCGCCCAGCCAGGTCACCCACTGTGGACAGTTGAGCGAAGGTGAAGCCGTCAGAGACGGTGGAGAGGTAGTTGTGCCGGTCAACGGCCTCGGCGTCGTCGTTGTCGAATGAGTACGTCACACTTGGGCTTCCCACGACGAAAACCCTATGTAGTCACACCGATGCGATCAAGGTATCGCCATGTATCGCACGACGGTCGTCCGAGCCCCGTTTCATGGAGCGGAATCGGCCCCCGCGACCGCCCGTCAAACCGCGATACCCTCCACGCATCCGGCCCGCTAACCTGACATCGACAGCGCGGCCCAGATAGGGAGAGCACGATGATTCGACTGTCCGGCGTATCGCAGACCTTCAAGGGTCGCTCGGGCACCGTGGAAGCGCTGCGAAACATCAACCTCACCGTCCACGAGGGCGAGTTCGTGGCGGTCATCGGGCGGTCCGGCTGCGGCAAGTCCACCTTGCTGCGGCTCATCTCCGGGCTGATCAGGCCATCCGCCGGCGAGGTCGCGGTCGGCGGCGCCCTCGTCACGAAGCCGCGGCGCGACATCTCGATGATGTTCCAGCGGCCGGCGTTGCTGCCCTGGCGGTCGGTGCTCGACAACGTGATGCTGCCGGCGGAGATCTTCGGCTGGCGCCGGGCCGAGCACCGCGAGCGGGCGATGCGACTGCTCGACATGGTCGGCCTGAACGATTTCCACAAGCGCCAGCCGCACGAGCTCTCCGGCGGTATGCAGCAGCGGGTCTCCCTGTGCCGGGCGCTGATCCAGCAGCCCAAGGTGATGCTGATGGACGAGCCGTTCTCGGCCCTCGACGCGCTCACCCGCCAGGAGCTCTCCGCCGAGCTGCAGCGCATCCACATGGAGCTCGGCTCCACCACCGTGTTCGTCACCCACTCGATCGACGAGGCGGTGCTGCTCGCCGACCGGGTCGTGGTGCTGAGCGCGCGCCCGGGGCGGCTGCGCCGCATCGTCGAGGTCAACATCCCCCGACCCCGGTCGCTCGGCCACAACGCCCACCTCGAAGAGGTCGCGCGGGTCAGCGCCGAGCTGCACGAGCTGCTGCTCGCTCCGGACACGCCCGGGGCGCCGGCCGTCTCGCCCGACCAGAGCCACCCGCACACCGTGAAGAGCCCCACCGCCCTGTGATGCGGCCGGGCGTTCAGTCCACGCCGCTCAGCAACGTCGCGAACGCGGTCGCCGCCGGCGGCGAATCGAACAGCCGCGCCAGCCGCGCGCGGGCCAGCTCGCGGCGGAACGGCCCGCACCCCGAGGCGTCGCCCGCGTCGTGCACCATCTCCGTCATCCAGCGGGAAAACTCCTGGTAGTTCCAGATGCGCCGCAGGCAGGTCGACGAGTACGCCCGCAGCAGCGCGTCGTCGCCGCGCAGCACCGCCGCGCACAGCGCCCGCGCGAGCACATCGGCGTCGCCGAGCGCCAGGTTCATGCCCTTGCCGCCGAGCGGCGTGATGAGGTGCGCGGCGTCGCCGACCAGGAACAGCCGGCCGTACGACATCGGGTCGACCACGAAGCTGCGCATCTCCACCGCAGCCCGCTCGACGATCACCCCGTCCGGCAGCGCCTCGTCGCCGAGCCGTAGCCGCAGCTGGCACCAGACCTTCTCGTCGGGCCAGCTCGCGACGCCGTCGCCGACGGGGCACTGCAGGTAGTACCGGCTGGCGTGCGCGCCGCGCGGAAACTGCGCCGCGTATCCATGCCGGCTGATCGCCATCAAGGGGTGTCGCGGCGGGGGCGCCTCGGCCAGCACGGTGATCCATCCGACGCCGTGGTCGTAGGTGTAGGTGGTGAGCGCCCCCGCCGGCACGCTCCGGCGGCTCGCCCCGTGGAACCCGTCGCAGCCCGCCACGTAGTCGCACCGGACCTCGTGGATGTCGCCGGCGCGGTCCCGGTACCGGACCATGGGCTGGTCGCCGTCGAGATCGCACATCACCTCGACGTCGGCCTCCATGCGCAGGTCGGCCTTGCCATCCTCGAGCGCGCCGAGCAAGCGCCGCACCAGGACCTGCTGGGTGAGCAGCCAGCTGTGCTGCCCGCCGGCCAGCGCCGGCACATCCAGGTAGCGCGGCTCGCCGTCGGTCCGGATCTCCAGGGTGCCGTAGGCGGAGGTGCCCTCGAGCACCTGGTCGGCCAGGCCCCACTCCGCGAACATACGGCCCGCCCGGCGGTCCAGCACCCCGGCGCGCTGCCGGCTCTCTATATAGGACCTCGATTGTCGTTCCAGCACCATGCAGTCCACACCGGACCGGCAGAGCAGGTTCGCCAGCGTCAGGCCCGCCGGCCCGGCACCGATAATCGCCACCGTCGTTACCTCGCGCACCGACTCTGCCATCGCTGCCTCCAATATCGACTGTCCACAGCAGACCCTAATCGATACCGGCAGGTAGATATATGACTACGCGGTGGTCTCCCCAACCCAGGGCAGCAGCAGCCGTTCGGCCAGCACGATCGCGTAGTAGAGCAGCACGCTCATCACGGCCACCATCGCGATCGCCGCGAACGACAGCGCGGTGTCCGAGCCGGCGTTCTGGATCACGTAGCCCAACCCCGCGGTGGCCCCGAACAGCTCACCGACCAGCGCGCCGATGACCGCCAGCGGCATCGCGACCTTCAGCCCCACGAAGATCTGCGGCAGGGCGGACGGCAGCCGCACCTTGACGAACGCCTGCCACCGCGTCGCGGACAGCGACCGCGCCAGCTCGGCCAGGTCGGCCGGCGTGCGGGTCAGCCCGGTGACCACGGACAGCACGACCGGGAAGAAACAGAGCAGGATCACCATGACGACCTTCGGCCCTTGGCCGAAACCCATCCAGACCAGCAGCAGCGGCGCGAAAGCCAGCTTGGGTACGGCGTTGAGCGCCACGATCGACGGCATCATCGCCTGCTCCAGGGTGCGCGAACTGGCGAGCAGCGCGCCGAAGAGCAGCCCCAGCACGACGGTGATGCCAAAGCCCTGCACCGTCTCCAGCAGCGTGACCCAGGCGTTGTCGAACAGATAGCCCGGCATCCGGCTGAACGCCGCGACCACCTGGGGCGGCGTCGGCGCCACGTACGACTCGACGCCGAACACCAGGAAGGCGAGCCACCACAGCCCGATGGTGCCGGCGCCCCCCACGAGGGCCAGGAGGAGCGCGCTGGCGGAGCCCGAGACGCGTCGCTGGCTCGGCTCGGTGGCCACGCCCGCGTCACCACCAGCCACTTGTCGCCTCCCGGAACACACGGCGCGCCCCGGCGTCGAGACGACACCGGACGCACCGACCCTAGTGCGTCAACTCTTCGGCGCGAGGTCGAATGAGACCACGTCTTCGGGCTTGAGCGCGGTGGGGATGAGCCCGGCGCCCTGGACGGTGGCGATATTCCGGGCGACCCGTTGCGGGTCCAACGTGCCCACCGCCCCATCACCGGCGTTCGCCGTCACATACGGCACCATCAGCGTGTTCTCGGCGGCGGCCACCGGTTCCGGCTGGATCTTCTGGTACTTGGCGTAGATCTTGCCGGCCTCGGCAGGGTTCGCGATCGCGTCGCGCAGCCCCTTGAGAATCGCCTCGTTGAAGCGGCGGACCCGATCCGGATCGGCACTCGCGGTCTTCTTGGTGACGGCCACGCCGATGCCGTAGAGGTCGGTGAGGTGGTCGGTGTACGGCAATACCACCGCCTTCTTGCCCTTGGCGGCGTTCTCGACGCCGGGCTTGCCCACCGCGAACTGGGTGGACGCCTGGACCGTGCCCGCGGCGAGATTCTGCGGGTGCTGCTGGAGCGGGATGTTCACCCACTGGATCTTCGACGCGTCGATGCCGGCGCGCGCCGCGTACGCGGGGAAGAGCGCCCGCGCGACGCCGCCCGGGATGTATGCGATCTTCTTGCCCGCGAGGTCCTTGGGGGTGCTGATGCCGTTGCCCTCCAGCGCCATGATGCACTGGAGATTCCGCTGGTGGATGGCGTTCACGACGGTGAAGTCCTGGAACGTGCCCTTGCCGTACTCGATGATCGCCGCGGTGATGTCGACCGCCGCGAAGTCGGCGCGGCCGCTCTGCAGCAGCTGGAGGTTCTGGTTGGTGCCGGCGCCGGCCTTCACCTCGACCTCGAAGCCGGCCTCCTGGAAATAGCCCTTCTCCATGGCGACGAAGACGAACGCCTCCCGGCCCAGGATGCTGGCGCCGCTCAGATACGCGACCTTTTCCGTGGTGCCGGTGTCGTTGCCGGACCCTTCGGCGTCGCCTCCGCCGCCGCAGCCGGCACTCAACGCCAGGACGGTGACCGCCGCGACGGTGCCGAGCACGCGCGTCATTCTTCTCACGAAACCGCTTCCCTCGATGATCGCCGGGTGTGACCATAGCGGGCCGAGGAGCTTGATCGGAACGGCTCCCCGTCGATGCCTACCACCAACCATGATCAAGGCGTCCCTCAAGGCGTTAGAACGACTTGAGGGACGCCCTGATCATGGTCCAGTGTGGTCAGTCGGCGCCGGTCATCAAGGTCGCGAACGCCGCCGCCGCGGTTGGTGAGTCGAAGAGCCGATCCAGCCGGGCGCGGGCCAGCTCCCGGCGGAACGGTCCGCACCGCGCGGCGTCGCCCGCGTCGTGCACCATCTCCGTCAACCAGCGAGAAAACTCCTGGTAGTTCCAGGTCCGCCGCAGGCAGATCGCCGAATACGCCCGCAGCGGCGCGCGGTCGCCGTCCAGCACCGCCGCGCGCAGTGCGCGCGCCAGCACGTCGGCGTCGAAGAGCGCCAGGTTCATCCCCTTGCCGCCCATCGGCGTGATGATGTGCGCCGCGTCGCCGACCAGGAACAGCCGGCCGTACGACATCGGGTCCACCACGAAGCTGCGCATCTCCACAATAGACTTCTCGGTGACCGCCCCGGCCGGCAAGGCGTCGTCGCCCAGCCGCAGCCTCAGCTGCTGCCAGACCCGCTCGTCGGGCCAGTCCGCGGGCGTCTCGCCGGGCCGGCACTCCAGGTAGTACCGGCTCGCGTGCGGCCCGCGCGGGAACTGGGCCGCGAAGCCGTGCGCGCTGACCGCCATCAACGGGTGGCGGGGCGCGGGCGCGTCGGCGAGCACCGTGATCCAGCCGATGCCATGGTCGTACGTATAGGTGGTGAGCGCCTCCGCCGGCACGCTGCGCCGGCTCACGCCGTGAAATCCGTCACAGCCCGCCACAAAGTCGCACGCGATCTCGCGCGCGACGCCGTGCCGGTCGCGATAGGTGACCACCGGCCGCTCGCTGTCCAGGCCGTGCGGTGTCACGCCGTCCGCGTCCGTGCGCAGGTCGCCACCGTCGGCGTCGAACGCCGCGATCAACCGCTGCACCAGGATCTGCTGGGGCAGCAACCGGCTGTGACGCCCGCCGGCCAGCCCGGGCACGTCCAGATAGCGCGGCTCGCCGTCGACCCGGAACTCCAGCGTGCTGTCGACGGGCACGCCGGCCAGCACCCGGTCGCCCAACCCCGACTCCATCAGCATCTGGGCCGCGCGGTGCTCCAGCACGCCGGCTCGCTGCCGCTGCTCCACATAGGATCTGCTGTGCCGTTCCACCAGCACGCAGCCCACCCCGGCGCGGTGCAGGAGGTTCGCGAGGGTCAGACCCGCGGGCCCCGCACCGATGATCACGACCTGCGTCGTCTCGCGCGCCAGCTCCGCCATCGGGACCGTCCTCTCGCGTCCTCACGAGACGATAGCCCGTACCTCTCCGTAAGCATGTCGATGCATGGTTGGCGGACCAGCCCGCCGCCACGTAACGTCCCGGACATGGCTTTTCGGACGTGGTGCAGGGTGCTCGCCACCGCACTCGGCGTCGGTCTGCTGGCCACCGCCAGTCAACTCGGCGTCGCGTTCGGCCTCGGCCTCGTGCGTTTCGACCGCGCGTTCGACGCCGCCGCCGAGAACCGGTGGGTGGCGCAGTTGGCCTGGCTGAGCTGGTTCCCGATCGTGGCCACGGTCGCCGGTGCGCTCGCCGCCGACCGCCGGGCCCGGCAACACAAGCACCACGCCGGCACCGGCTCGCGCTTGGGATACTCGGTCTTCGCCGGCATCGGCGCGGCGGCCGCGCTGCCGCTGTGCATGCTGCCCGCGCGGGCCGCGGACGCGCCCAGCGGCGACCCGGTGCTGATCGTCGGCCTGTCCGTGGGCCTGGGCGTGATCGCCGGCCTGTTCGCGGCGATCGTGGTGATCGGCCAGGGCCCGCTGCTCGGCAACGTCGTGGTCATGTCCGCCGGCGTCTGGCTGCTGGGGCTCATCTCCGCCGTGCAGTCGGTGCGCGAGCCGGCACCAGCGGTGCGCCTCGGGACGTACGACGCGGCCACGCTGGCCGACAGCACCACCCAGCGGCTCGCGGTGCTCACCATGCCGGTGCTGGCGCTGCTGGCCGGCGCGCTCACCGCCGGGGTCAGCCGGTGGCTGGGCCGGCCCTCCCGTGCGGTGGTCGCGTCCGGCCTGATCGGTCCGGCGATGCTGGCGCTCGCCTACCTGATCGCCGGCCCGGGCAGCGACATCGACGACTACCAGGCGGCGCCGTACTGGGGGGCGCTGGTCGCGATCGCCGCGGGCACCCTCGGCTCCGCGCTGGTCGCGGTGCTCCGCCGCCCGACCCGCGCCCGCCCGTCCGCCTCGGACGCCCCGACGACGCCAGCACCGAACGCGTCCGACGGCCCGCCACCCGCGGGCCCTCCGCCGCGCGGCACGGCCCCGGCCGACGGCCCCACCACCACGCCGCCGCTGCCCGGCCGTTCGACGCCACCCGCACCACCACACGGCGGCCCGATGCCACCAGCGCCACCGCACGGCGGCCCGATGCCACCAGCGCCACCGCACGGCGGCCCGATGCCACCAGCGCCACCGCGCGGCGGCCCGCCGCTGCCAACAACGCCCCCGCACGGCAGTCCGACGCCGCCACCCGCGCCACCGCATGGCGGCCCGCCGCTGCCACCATCGCCGCCCGCCGATGCGGTCAAGCCGGCGCCGCCGAAGCGCTCCGGCCGCTTCGGGCGCAAGAAGGCCGCCGCTGCCCCCGAGGCGATCTCCGGCGCCGCGGCAGCCTTCAGTGCCGGCCGCCGGGCCGCCACCGGCAAGGCGGCACCGCCTCCGGCGTCCAGTGCCCCGCCGCCGGCCGCGCAACGCCGTCCCGAGCCCGCCATGCCAGCCCGCGACGAGGAGTACGTCGACTGGGTCAGCGGCCTCTCCGACCTCCCGCCCCGCCCCTAACCCCTCCCGCTCCCTCCCCCCACTCCCGTCGATCAAGGGCTTGGGCACACGGTTGGATCTCCGATCCACGTGCCCAAGCCCTTGATCGACGCACATTCCCTTGATCGACGCGGGTGACGCGGGCGACGCGGGCGACGCGGGCGACGCGGGCGACGCGGGCGACGCGGGCGACGCGGGCGACGCGGCCCTGCCGGCGGATCCGCCGGCAGGGCCGCCCTACCGCAGACCCCGCCGCCACCATCGCCCTACCAGCGGACCCGCCGCCGCCACGGTGACAATGCCCGCCGCCCGAATCACCCTGGCACCCCACCCGCCTTGATCGTTGTCTCAAACCTCAACGACGCGCCGTGCGAGGTTGTGGGTCTGGGACAACGATCAAGGCAACCACGTCGCGCTTCGGAAGGCGCGCACGCGCACGGGCCCCGCGTGCCGATGCCGGCCTAGGCACGGCCCCCGATCAAGGAAATCCGCGCCGATCAAGGGCTCGGGCACGCGGATCAGAGATCCAACCACGTCCCTAAGCCCTTGATCGACAGAGAAGGCCTTGATCGACGGGGGAAGGGACTTGCGACGGGGGAAGGGCGCGTGAGGGGTAGTGGGAAGGTCATGAAGAGGTGACGGGGAGGTAGACGCGGGCGCCGGCCTCGACGAACTCGTCCGACTTCTCCTGCATGCCGCGCTCGGCGTACTCCTTCAGCTCCTGCGTGATCTTCATCGAGCAGAACTTCGGACCGCACATCGAGCAGAAGTGCGCCGTCTTGGCGGGCGCGGCGGGCAGCGTCGCGTCGTGGTACGCCCGCGCGGTCTCCGGGTCGAGCGCCAGGTTGAACTGGTCCTCCCAGCGGAACTCGAACCGCGCCTTGGAGAGCGCGTCGTCCCACGCCTGCGCGCCCGGGTGCCCCTTGGCCAGGTCGGCGGCGTGCGCGGCGATCTTGTACGCGATCACGCCCGCCTTCACGTCGTCCCGGTCGGGCAGGCCCAGGTGCTCCTTCGGGGTGACATAGCACAGCATCGCCGTGCCCCACATACCGATCATCGCGGCGCCGATGGCCGACGTGATGTGGTCGTACGCGGGCGCGATGTCGGTGGTCAGCGGCCCGAGCGTGTAGAAGGGCGCCTCGTGGCACCACTCCTGCTGCAGCTCGACGTTTTCCTTGATCTTGTGCATGGGCACGTGCCCCGGACCCTCGATCATCACCTGCACGCCGTGGTCCCACGCCACCGTGGTCAACTCGCCGAGGGTGCGCAGCTCCGCCAGTTGGGCCTCGTCGTTGGCGTCCGCGATGGACCCCGGCCGCAGCCCGTCACCGAGCGAGAAGGTGACGTCGTAACGGGCCAAGATAGAGGAGAGCTCCGCGAAGTTCGTATACAGGAAGTTTTCCGAGTGGTGTGCCAAACACCAGGCCGCCATGATGGAGCCACCCCGGGACACGATGCCGGTCACCCGGTTGACGGCCAGCGGCACATACCGCAGCAGCACGCCGGCGTGCACGGTCATGTAGTCGACGCCCTGTTCGGCCTGCTCGATGACGGTGTCCCGGTAGACCTCCCAGGACAGCTTCACCGGGTCGCCGCCCACCTTTTCGAGCGCCTGGTAGATGGGCACGGTGCCGATCGGCACCGGCGAGTTCCGGACGATCGCTTCCCGGGTCTCGTGGATGCGCTTGCCGGTCGACAGATCCATGACGGTGTCCGCGCCCCACCGGGTGGCCCAGCTCATCTTGTCCACCTCTTCGGCGATCGACGAGGTGACCGCCGACGTGCCGATGTTGGCGTTGACCTTCACCAGGAACCGCTTCCCGATGATCATCGGCTCGATCTCGGGGTGGTTGATGTTGGCCGGGAGGACGGCTCGCCCCGCCGCGACCTCGTCGCGCACGAGATCAGGGGAAACCCCTTCCCGGATCGCCACGAACTCCATCTCCGGGGTCACCATCCCGGCCCGCGCGTAGGCGAGCTGCGTCGGACGGCTACCGGCCAGCGGCGTACCCGGCCCGCGCGCCGGCGCCACGTCACCTCGCGCAGCGATCCACGGCCCGCGCAACGCCGGCAACCCGACCGAAGGATCCGACCCAGGCCCCGACGTGTCGTACAGCCGGACCGGCGGGTTGTCGCCGGTCAGGTCCACCTCGGCGAATGGCACGCGGATATCCGGCTGGCTCCCGGTGACGTACACCTTGCGACGACTCGACATCATGCCTCCCAGTGACTCAACGGTCCTGTGCCGCTGCCCAACTTCCAGTCCCGGGCGCCAGCAAGCGCCCGGGCGACGTACTGCTTCGCGAATCCGATCGCGTCCTGGACCGCGTCGCCCCGCGCGAGCCGCGCGGCGATCGCCGCGGCGAACGTGCATCCGGTGCCGTGCGTGTTGCGGGTGGCGATCCGGGGATAGCGCAGGAACCGCGCGCCCGCGTCGGTCCACAGCGCGTCCACCGCCTCGTCGCCCGCGACCAGGTCGCCGCCCGTGACCACCACGAACTTCGGCCCGCCGGACGCGAGCTGCGCGGCCGCGCCGGCCATGTCGGCCGGCGTGCTGACCGGCCAGCCGAGCAGGGCCGACGCCTCCTCCCGGTTCGGCGTCGCCACCAGCGCGTACGGCAGCAGCCGCTCGATCGCGCTCACCACACCCAGCCGGCGGCCGCTCGACGACACCAGCACCGGGTCGACCACCAGGTTGGGCAGCAGGCCGGCGCGGGCCTTGGCGGTGACCGCCGCGGCCACCTCGCCGCTCGCCAGCATGCCGGTCTTGACCGCGACCGGCGGCAGGTCGTCGAGCACCGAGCTGAGCTGGGCGGCCACCACGTTGCCTGGCATCGGGAACATGTCCTGGACGCCGCGGGTGTTCTGCGCGGTGACCGCCGTGACCGCGCAGGTGCCGTACACCCGCAGCGCCGCGAAGACCTTCAGGTCGGCCTGGATGCCGGCACCGGCGCCCGAGTCGGACCCGGCGATCGTGAGCGCGATCGGAGGCGTCATGGTGCCACTTCACCGCCTTCCCGGGCGGTCGCGGCGGACACCGTCGCACCGCGGAGCTCGCGGACGACGGCCGCCGGGTCGCGGGCGCGCATGACCGCGCCCAGCACGGCCACGCCGGCCGCACCGGCGGCCACGCACCGGTACGCCGTGTCCGGCGTGACGCCGCCCAGGGCGAGCACGGGGACGGGACTGCGGGCCACCAGCCGCGCCAGGCCGTCGAGGCCGAGCGGCGGGCCGTATCCGGGTTTCGACGGCGTGGGGAACACCGGCGACACCATCGCGTACGTCTCGGTCGTGAGCCGGGACAACTCGGCCGCGTCGTGACAGGAGCGGCCGACGAGGGCCAGCTTCGGTGGCGGGTACGGGCCCGCGGCGGCGAGGTGCACGGCGTCCCCGCCCAACGGGTCGGGTCCCGCGACGATCAGCCGGCCACCGACCGGCGCGAGCAGGTCGCGCAGGACCACCGCCAGCGCCGCACGCTCCGGGCGCGGCAGGTCCTTCTCGCGGAGTACGACGCAGCGCGCCCCGCCCTCGACTGCCGCCCCGACCATCTCGGCCAGCGGCATGGTCGCCTGCTTCCGGTCCGTGAGCACGACCACGCCATGATCAAGGCGTCCCTGTAGTCGTTCTAACGACTTGAAGGACGCCTTGATCATGGGAGAGTTGCTCATAGGTCCGGGCGGCCTTCGTCCGGGGTGGACGCGAGGGCGTGGTAGCGGCGCGGGATCCGCCCGGCGCCCGCCGCCAGCCAGCCCGCCTCCACCGCGTGCCGCATCGCCGCCGCCATCCGCGCCGGGTCGGCCGCTCTCGTCACCGCCGTGGCCAGCAACACCCCGTCGCAGCCCAGCTCCATGGCCAGCGCCGCATCACTCGCCGTCCCGATCCCGGCGTCCAGGATCACCGGCACGTCCACCGACTGCCGGATCAGCGTGATGTGGTGCGGGTTGGTGATGCCCAGCCCGGAACCGATCGGCGAACCGGCCGGCATCACCGCCACGCAGCCCACGTCCGCCAGCCGCCGCGCCAGGATCGGATCGTCATTCGTGTACGGCAGCACCGTGAACCCGTCCGCCACCAGCTGCTCGGCCGCGCGGACCAGCTCGACCCCGTCCGGCAGCAGCGTCCGCTCGTCGCCGATGACCTCGAGCTTCACCCAGTCCGTCGCGAACGCCTCGCGCGCCAGGTGCGCCACCTTGACCGCCTCCGCGGCCGTGTAGCAGCCGGCCGTGTTCGGCAGCAGCCGTACCCCGCACTTCTCCAGCACGTCGAGCAGGCCGCCGCCCATCGTGGCGTTCGCCTCCACCCGGCGCAGCGCCACCGTCACCAGCTCGGTGCCGCTCGCGACGATCGCCTCTTCCAATGTGGACAGCGAGGACACGCCACCGGTGCCCAGGATCAGGCGGCTCGTGAGCGGCACGCCAGCAATGTTCAGCACGGTTAACCTCCCTGGGCCGCGGTCAGCACCTCGACCTGGTCCCCGTCCCGCAGGGCGGCGCCCGGCCAGCCGGTACGCGGTACCACCTCGCCGTTCACCGCGACCGCGACGCCGCGGGTGCGGTCGGTGGCGAGCGCGACCACCTCGGCCACGGTTACCCCGTCGGGCAGGGCCTGTGGTGCACCGTTGACCAGCACATTCATGAGAACCTCGCAGGGCTGAAGGGCGCGAGCAGCGGATCCGGCACCCCGGTCGTCACCAGGTCGGCGACCAGGTCGGCGGTGATCGGCGTGAGCACGATGCCGTGCCGATGGTGCCCAGTAGCGACCACCACACCGGGCTCGAGCGACCCGATGATCGGGGCATTGTCAGGCGTACCCGGCCGATGCCCGGCCAGCGTCTCAACCAGCTCGTACTCGGCGACCTCCGGCACCAGGTCGGCCGCCGCCCGCAGCAACTCCAGCACCGCCCCGACGGTCACCGCGCTGTCGGTGCGCTCTTCGACGGAGGCCCCGACCACCACCTCCCCATCGACACGCGGCACCAGATAGACGTGGCGCCCGTCCGCGTACCCCCGGATCACATGCCGGAACCCCGGCGGACCCCCGCCCGGCGCCCGAAGCCGGAGGATCTGCCCCTTAACGGGCCGCACCGGCACCCCGGCAAGCGAGGCAGACCCACACCCCGCCGCCACGACGACAACCCCCGTCGATCTTGCAGTTGTCATGCCCGAATGCCCGATTTGGGACCTGACCAGTGCAAGATCGGCGGGCATGTCGCGGATGATGTGGGCGCCGGCCGCCACAGCTGCCCGACGTAACGCGGGCAGCAAGCGGCGCGGGTCGACCTGGTGATCGCCGGGCGCGAACGCCCCACCGCGCACCCGCGGCGACAGCAGCGGCTCGCGGTCCCGCAGTTCACTGCCCCGCAGCGTCTCGATCGGCAGCTTCAGCTCCGCCTGGTACGCCCGCAGCCGCTCGGCCTCGGCCAGGTCGTCCCCGGTGAGCGCGACCACCAGCGTGCCATCGGTGCGGTAACCGATGTCCTCCCCCAACTCGTCGGCGAAGCCGGGCCACCGGCGCGCCGACTCGACGAGCAGATTGGTGACCGCCTCTTCCCCGAAGTACGCCTCGACGACCGGCCCGAGCATGCCCGCCGCCGCGTGCGCCGCCCCCGGCCGCCCGTCGTCGACCACCGTCACGGCCAGCCCGCGCTGCGCACACCGCCACGCGATGGCCAACCCAATGGGCCCCGCCCCCACCACACACACGTCCCTATGCAAGGAAGGGCCCCTTTTTATCGTTTCTTGCATAGGAAGGGTCCCCTCCTAACGCTCGCAGGAACGCCGCGGTGGCCGCGGCCGGATCCGGCGCGCGGCCGATTGCCCCGACGACGGCGACGCCGTAGGCGCCGTTCTCGATCAGCGCGGGGACCTGGGCGGCGGTGACGCCCCCGATCGCGATCACCGGCACGTCGACCGCACCCGCCACCGCCGCCACGCCCGCCGCTCCGATCGGCGGCGGGAGTCCATCCTTTGTGGACGTCGGATACGCCGGCCCGACGCCCAGGTAGCTGGCGCCGGCCGCTACCGCCGCCGTCGCGGCCTTCGGGTCGCGCGCGGTCGCGCCGAGCACCGCGTCCGGCCCGAGCACCCGGCGCGCCGCGTCGACGGGCAGGTCGAGCGCGCCCACGTGCCCGCCGTCGGCGCCGACCGCGAGCGCGATATGCAACCGATCGTTGACCAGGCACATCGCCCCCGACTCGGCGCATAACGACGCGATCCGCGTGGCGAGTTCGTAAGCCAAACGGTCGGCGACGTCGTCCTCCACCCGCACCTGGACGGCCAGCTCCGGCCCGGCCACATCGAGGGCGGCGCGCGCGATGTCGAGTTTGTCGGTGATGAGATGAAGCCTGGGAAACGGCATCCCGCACTCCTCCCTGCGCCGGCATTACCCGGATCAGGTTCAACGGTCGGGGGCCGCAGCCCCCCTCTCAGCCCGGTGCGCCGGGCTCCCGTGGGTTACTCCTTGCCGTTCACAGTAAGCGCCCCGTAACGCCCCCGTAAAGTGACGCCCACCACTCCGTCCATGATCAGGGCGT
>JBBEWH010000299.1:0-15443 GCA_037414955.1 Actinomycetes bacterium KLBMP 9797 | reverse complement strand
GCCGCAGCGTCCGGGAATACCACCAGACCATCGTCATGGTCACCCACGACCCCAACGCCGCCTCCTACGCCGACCGCGTCGTCTTCCTCGCCGACGGCCAGATCGTCTCCGAGCTGCTCGACCCCACCGCCGAAACCGTCCTCGACAAGCTCAAGGACCTCGAGGTCACGGTCCACGACACCGGATCCGGTGACAGCTGATGCTGCGGGCCAGTCTCAAGAGCCTTTTCTCCCGGAAGCTGCGGCTCACCCTCGCCGTGGTCGCGATCGTGCTCGGCGTGTCGTTCCTGTCCGGCGCGTTCGTGCTCACCGACTCGCTCGGCGCCCGGTTCGAGCAGCTCTTCCAGTCCATCAACCAGAACGTGTCGGTGCAGGTCATGCCGACCGACGACGCCGCCGACCAGCGGCCGCCGCCTCGCCTGACCCAGGCACAGCTCGACCAGCTCGCGGGGGTGCCCGGCGTCGCCGGCCACTCGGGCGACGTCAGCGCGCTCGGCGTGGTGCCGTTCGACGTCCAGGATGGCAAGCCGGTGACCACCACCGGCGCACCACAGATCGGCGGCGGCACCACCACCGGTGACGACCCGTTCGCGCTGGTCGAGATCGCCGAGGGCCGCCGGCCCAGCACCGACACCGAGGTCGCCATCACGCGATACACGGCGGAGCAGGCGCACGCCGCGGTCGGCGACCGGCTCAAGGTCTTCCTGCCGGTGGTGAACGAGACCCGCGAGTTCACGGTCACCGGCGTGCTCGCCTACAGCGGCGGGCGCGACTCGCTCGCCGGCGAGACGCTGATCCTCTTCACCGAGCCGTTCGCCCAGCGCACGTTCTATGGCGCGGAGGGCGTCTACTCCGGCGCGTTCTTCGCCGCCGAGCCCGGCGTGTCACAGGAGCAGCTGCGGGACGCGATGGCGCCCCTGATGCCGGCCGGCTTCGAGGCCAAGACCGGCAAGCAGGCCAACGACGACCAGGCCAACGAGGTCCAGGCCGGGCTGTCCGCGATCACCACCTACTTCCTGGGGCCGTTCGCGATCGTGGCGCTGATCGTCGGCGTCTTCCTGATCTTCAACACGTTCAACATCCTGGTCGCGCAGCGCACTCAGGAGCTGGCGCTGTTCCGTTCGATGGGCGCGAGCTGGGGGCAGGTCACCGGCTCGGTGCTGGTCGAGGCCGTGCTGGTGGGATTCGTGGGCGCCACGCTCGGCCTGCTGGCCGGCATCGGGCTCGGCATGGCCGGCAGCGCGGCGCTGACCGCGCTGCTCTCCGCCCAGCTGCCCGGCGCCGGCGTCCAGGTCGGCGCCACCCCGATCATCCTGGCGTACGCGGTGGGTGTGCTCGTCACCGTGCTGGCCGCGCTGGTGCCGGCGATCCGCGCGTCCGCCGTGCCCCCGCTGGCCGCCATGCGCGAGGTGGCCCGGCCCGACAAGCCGCTGCGCCGGCTGTCCATCGTGGGCGCCGCGCTGGCCATCCCCGGCGCGGTCCTCACCGGCGCCGCGCTCACCGGCATCGGCTCCGCCACGCTGCCCGCGCTGCTGGTCGGCGTCGGGCTCGCGTTCCTCGGCGTGACCCTGCTGTCCCCGCTGCTGACCCGGCCGCTGGCCGGGCTCATCGGGCGCGCCGTGGGCTGGGGCGTCAGCGGCAAGCTCGGCGTACGCAACGCGCTGCGCAACCCGCGCCGCACCGCCGTCACCGCGGCCGCTCTCATGATCGGCGTGACCCTGGTCAGCGCCGCCAGCGTGCTCGCGTCCTCGTTCGAGAAGACCGTCACCGAGTCGATCGAATCGACCGTCGGCGCGGAGATCATCATCCAGGCCAACGTCACGACCGGCCCGCCCACCGGCGAGACCGGTTTCTCCAGCGAGGCACTGGAGCGGGTGCGGCAGGTCCCGGGCGTCGACCGAGCGGATGCGTTCTACGTCAGCGCCGACGCCAAGGTCGACGGACAGAACCCGCCGTTCGGCGGCCTCTTCGCCACCGACGATCTGGCCATCACCCGCGACCTGTTCGCGATGAAGGCGATCGAGGGTGAGCTCCGCACGCTCGGCGACGGCGAGTTCACCGCCGACGAGAACACGGTGAGCAGCCGCGGCTGGAAGATCGGCGACACCGTCGCGGTCCAGCTCCCCCGCGGCGAGCGCTCCTACCGGCTGGTCGGTGTCTACGAGTCGACGCCCATCTGGACCGACACGATGATCCTGCCGAAGTCCGCGGTGGCCAACTTCAGCGGGCCACTGGCGATCCAGGGCTACGCGTCGCTCGACGACGGCGCCGACCCCGCCGCCGTCACCGCCGAGGTGGAGCGGATCATGGCCGACTTCCCGCTGGTGACCGTCGGCGACCGGTCCAGCCTGCTCGAGCAGTTCAGCAGCTTCGTCGACGTCGCGCTCGGCATCATCTCGGTGCTGCTCGGCGTCGCGATCGTCATCGCGCTGCTCGGCATCCTCAACACGCTGCTACTGAGCATCTACGAGCGCACCCGCGAGCTGGGCATGCTGCGAGCGGTCGGGCTCGGCCGCGGCGGCGTCATGCGGATGGTCGGCACGGAGTCGGTGGTGATGGCGGTGTTCGGCTGCCTGCTCGGCATCGCCGTGGGGGTCGCGCTGGGCGCGGCCGTCTCGGCGGCGCTCATGGACCGCGACATCATCACGACCATCGCGATCCCCTGGCTCAGCCTGATCATCTTCGTGGTGATCGCCATGTTCGCCGGCGTGTTCGCCGCCCTCTGGCCCGCCTGGCGCGCCGCCCGCCTCAACGTCCTCGCCGCCATCGCCTACGAATAACCCCTCTACCATGATCGGGGCGTCCCTCACGTCGTTATCACTCCGTGAGGGACGCCCTGATCATGGCGCGGTCCGGGGAAAGGCGCGCCGGTAGTCGCTCGGCGATACCCCGATCTGTTTGAGGAAGTGGTAACGAAGGTTGTTCGCCGTGCCGAGGCCGCACAGCTCACCGATCTTCTCGACCGGCAGGTCCGTCGATTCCAGCAAACTCTGGGCGCGGCCCAGGCGCTGGTTGAGCAGCCACTGGAGTGGAGTCGTCCCGGTGGCCGCCTGAATGCGCCGGTAGAGCGTCCGCGGGCTGATCGCCGCCTGTCGTGCCAGGTCCTCAATGGTCAGCGGCCGGTCCAGGTGAGCCCGGGCCCAGTCCAGTGCGGGGCCCAGTCCCTCGTCGTCGGTGGCGGGCACGGACAGGTCGATGAACTGCGCCTGCCCACCGGTCCGGTGGGCCGGTATCACCATCCGGCGGGCGAGTTGGTTGGCGACATGCGCACCCAGATCGCGGCGCACCAGATGGAGGCAGAGGTCGAGCCCGGCGGTCAGCCCCGCGCTGGTGAGCACGTCACCGTCGTCGACGTACAGCACCGAATCGTCGACCCTTACCTTCGGGTAGCGCTCCGCCAGTTGAGCGGTGTGCATCCAGTGGGCGGTGGCGCGCCGCCCGTCGAGGAGCCCCGCCTCGGCGAGCGCGAAGGCACCCGTGCACAGCGAGACCATGCGGGCACCCGATTCGTAGGCGCGGCGCAGGCCGGTGATCAGCGCCTCCGGCAGCGGCTTGCCCTCGTCGACGCACGGGTCCGGCACCGACGGGACGATGACCGTGTCGGCACCGACGAGATCCTCCAGCCCGAACGGGGTGCGCAGCGTGAGCCCGCTGCTGGCGGAAACGCCGTCCGCTGACCGCTCTCCGGTGCCGCACAGCCGCAGGTCGTACCAGGGATCCGCCAGATCGGACTGCGGCTTCCCGAAGACGGTGCAGGGAATGCTCAATTCGTACAGGTCCCAGGAGGGGAACCCGATTTCCTCGGTCACCACCACAGCGACAGAACCGGCAGCCATGCCGTGAAGCGTATGGCAAGAATTTGGTGGTTGCCGTCACCACTGCCACTGTCTGCGGCCGCCGCGCGATGCGACCGTGGTCCGTACGTGATCAACCGCCACGTGCGGACGTACCAGAACTAAGGAGTCGTGGCATGGATTCTCGTCCCCCCGCCGTCACCGTCGTCGGACTCGGCTCGATGGGCTCGGCGCTGGCCGCCGCGTTGCTGGACCGCGGCCACCCGACCACGGTGTGGAACCGCTCGACGAGCAAGGCCCGACCGCTGGCCGACCGCGGCGCCCGGGTGGCCGCGACGCCCGAAGAGGCGATCGTCGCGAGCCCGATCATCATCGCCTGTGTACTCGACTACGGGGTGATGCGCTCCGTGTTCGACCCCGTCGCCGGTGCCCTCGCGGGCAAGACCCTGGTCAACCTCACCTCCGGCTCGCCGGAGCAGGCCCACGAGGCCGCCACCTGGGCCGGAGAGCATGGCGTCGACTACCTCGACGGCGCGATCATGACCACCCCGCCGGGTGTCGGCAGTCCGGAGATGATGTTCCTGTACAGCGGTGCGCCCGCCGTCTTCGAAGCCCACCGGACGACCCTGGCGACCCTGGGGGATCCCCTCCACCTAGGCGCCGACCCGGGCCTGGCCTCCCTCTACGACGCCGCTCTGTTGGGCCTCATGTGGTCCACCATGACCGGCTGGCTGCACGGCGCCGCGCTGCTGGGCGCGGAGAAGACGGCGGCCACCGCCTTCACCCCCATCGCGATCCGCTGGCTGACCGCCGTGACCGGTTTCCTGACCACGTACGCGCACCAGGTGGACGCCGGCCGCTACCCGGGCGACGACGCCACCATCGACGTACAGATCGCTGCCATCGACCACCTCATCCACACCGCGGCGGCCCGCGGCATCGACAACGCACTGCCGGAGCTCCTGAAGGCCACCATGGAACGGGCCAAGGCCGCGGGCCACGGCTCCGACAGCTACGCGAGCGTCATCGAGGTCCTCAAGAACCCGGTGGACGGCGCATGACCACGACACCGACGACCGCGGTGCGCCCCGCGCCGGCTCCGCCGCCCGCCGCCGGCGCCGGTTCGTGGCCCGACCTGCTGTCGGCCGCGACCGACGACTGCCTGTCCGTCCTCCGCGCGGGAGCCGGCCAGGACTGGTCACGCCTCGCCGGCGACCTCGACTGGACCTGCCGCCAGACACTCGATCATCTCGCGCTCGGCCTGATCGGCTACGCGGGTCTGCTCGTCGCCCGCCCGGCCGACCGCTACATCACCCTCTTCGCCGCACTCGACCCCAAGGCTCCGGTCCACGCCTGTATGGAGGGCGTCGGCATCGCCGCTGCCCTCCTCACGTCCACCGTCCGCGACACGGCGGCAGAAGCGCGCGCCTGGCATCCCTGGGGCAGCTCCGACGCCGCCGGTTTCGCCGCTATGGGGATCACCGAGTTGGCCGTACACACTCACGACATCGCCGGCACCTTCGGCATACCGTGGGCCCCGCCGGAGAGCCTCAGCGCCGCCGTTCTCACCCGTCTCTTCCCCGACGCCCCGCCGGGGCACGCCGCGTCCGACACCCTGCTCTGGTGTACGGGTCGCATCGCGCTGCCCGGCCTGCCCCGGCGTGCGAGCTGGCGATGGGACGGCACCGCGCGCTGACCGCGCCGTTTCGACGCCTTGGTCCGGCACCGGGCCGGCTGGGGTTAGGGGTGGGAGAGGGCGGTGTCCAGCCACGCGAAGGCCTCGTCTTGCATCGCGCGGCCAAAAGCGTGGCCGACACCCGGCCAGAGCTGGGTGTGGAGCCGGTGCTCGGCGCGCTGCGACCGCCACACCGCGCGCATCTTGCCGTACGCCGCGGTGACGCCCGCCGTGGTGAACAGCGGATCCTGCTCGCCGTTGAAGAACAGCGCCGGCTTGGGCGCCGCGATGCTCGCCACGTCGGGGATGTCGAGGTGCTGGTAGAGGCCCGGATGCAGCATGAAGTACGCCGACTGGCCGCGCAGCGTGTTGTTGCCGACCACCATCATGTCAGCGAGCGTGGTCATCCAGCACACGGCGACCGACGCCGCGACGTGCCGGGACAGCGCCGCCACCTGCCACGCCCGGTAGGCGCCCATCGAGAAGCCGACCGCGGCGATCCGCCGACCGTCCACATCGGGCAGCTTCGCGAGCAGCGCGGCCGCGCGCACGTCCTCCCGGGCCACGAGGCCCGCCAGCGACCCGCCGAGGTTGAAGAGGTTACTGGCCAACGCCTGCTGCGCCTCGTAGGTCAGACCGGACCGGTCGCCCCAGCCCAGCGCGTCGACGGCGAGCACCGCGTATCCTCGCTGGGCCAGGGCATCGCCGACGAACCGGCCGTCGAAGTGCCGCGCCGCCCAGGCCTCCGCGGACGCCAGGCGGGTCTCGTCGGCCCACGGCCGGATCAGCTTCTCCTTGCCGATGTCGAACTTCGCGCCGTGGTCGTGCAGCAGGAGCACGCCGGGGAACGGGCCGCGCCCCTTGGGCACCAGCATCGTCGCGCGCACCCGGCTGTGCCGGGTGACGTTGAACAGCAGGGTCCGCTGGAGGTATCCGTCGGCGGGTCGCTCGTCGACCACCTCGACCTGGAACGGGGTGCGGTCGGGGCGCTGGCACAGCGACTCCTCGACCTTCGCCGCGGCGGCGCGCCGCCAGGCACGGAAGTCGCGGATCGGCGCGTTGCCCCAGGCGAGCGGGTAGGTCAGCTCGGCCCTCAGCGCCTCGTAGAACGCCGGCAGGTTGCCGGCCACGATCCCGGGCGACTCCACCGGAGCCGGCCCCGCCGGAATGCGCGGGTCGGCACCCGTCACCTCGCCGACCCGCGGTCCCACCAGAGCCAGCGCGGGAAGGGACGCCAGTGCCCGCCGCTTCATCCACGCACCTCTCTCGACCGAGCCATGCTAGGCGAGCGCAAACCCTTGAGGCAAGCCCTTTCCCGCCGCAACACCCCCATGATCAAGGCGTCCCTCAAGTCGTTAGAACGACTTAAGGGACGCCTTGATCATGGGCGGAAGGTCAGCAGACGGCGCGCTGGAGGGCTTGGAGCGCGGCGTACACGCGCTCCTTCAACGTCTCGACCGGCAGGCCCAGCAGGGCCGCGGCCTCGTTCACGGTCCGCCGCCGGAAGTAGGTCACGGCGAGCGCCTCGCGGTGCTCGGCGGCCAGACCGGCGAGCGCGACCGCCAGCGCGGCCGTTCCGGCCGGCGCGGTCGTTCCGGCGGAACCGACTGGCACGGTTGGATCGGCCGGCACGGCGGGCGCGGCCGGCACGGCGGGCGCGGTCGGCACGGCGGGCGCGGTCGGCACGGCGGGCGCGGTCGGCACGGCGGGCGCGGTCAGATCGGCCAGCACAGTCGGACCCGCCGACAGGGAGGGCGGAGGCGGGACGGCCGCCGGCCGGCGCCCGACGTCGATCAGCGCCCAGCGCGCGTTGCGGTGCCCGCTCCCGACACCCGGCTCGACGCCGGCGAACGGCCGGCCCACATCCGGCTCGACCCGGGTGAACGGCCGACCCGCACCCGGCTCGACCGCCGGGAACCGGCTGCCGGCGCCCTCCCGGTCGACCCGGTGCCGCCCACCCCCGGCGTTCCGCCCCACCCGCCGGACGAGGTCTCCAGTGTTCTCCCGCATCGCTGCCCTACTCCCCCAGTCGACTCCAACATCTAGGAGATGCACCAGACGGCGAGCGGATAACACAAACTTTTCTCACTCTCCCGATCACCGACGCCCGGAGAACGCCACCCGCCCGCCCGTCCGTCCCTCCGTGTCGATCAAGGAACTTCTCGTCGATCAAGGGCTCAGGCACCCGGAACAGAGATCCAACCACGTGCCCAAGCCCTTGATCGACGAGAAGAGGGGGGCGCGGCGCGCGCGGCGCCGGTGCGGGCCCGGCCGGTCACGGCGGCGCTGGACCCGGAGGAGCGCCGCCCGCTGCGGTTGATCGCGGCGGGCCGGGGCACCGTCGCGATCGCCGCCGAGCTGCACGTGTCGGAGCGCACCGTGAAGCGGCTGACGTCGGCGCTGCTGCGCAAGCTGCGGGTGTCGAGCCGGCGGAGGAGGCGGCGCTGGCCGGCCACGCCGGCCTGCTCGACGACGGCGACGGACAGGCATGACATGGGCGGACGGATGCCCGCCCACGCCCACCCCAAACGCGCCGCACGCCACACCGCCACACCGGCGTTAGGAAGGGACCCTTCCTATACAAAAAGCGATAACAAGGGGCCCTTCCTTGCGTAGGTCGCGACGGCGTCGGGCGCGGGGAGGTCGGACTCCAGGATCGACAGCGGGGGTACCGGGACCGTCGCGCCCAGCTCGCCCAGCAGCGCGGTCAGCGCGGCACCCGTCGAGCGCAGGTGCGCCGCCGAAGCGGCCACCACCACCGGCACCGCGGTCGCCGACGCCAGCGCCCCCGGCCCGAACTGGTCGAAGAAGACCTTCAGCAGTCCGGTGTAGCTGCCCTTGTACGCGGGCGTCGCCACCACCAGCAGCCGCGCCGACCGCACCGCCGCGAACGGGTCGACGAAGGCCGCCGACCCGTACGCCGGCCGCGGGCCGAACGTGACGCCCACGATCTCGCCGAGCTCCAGCACCTGGGCGGCGGCCCCGTCGGGCAGGAGGTGGCCGAGCAGCGCGTCGCCCAGCGCGCGGGTCCGCGACCCCACCCGCGGGTTGCCGACGACGAGCACGACGCTCATGACACGCCCACCAACGGCCGCGCCAACCCGTAGTGATCTCGCAAGGTCGCTCCCTCGTACGACGTGCGGAACACCCCGCGGCGCTGCAGGATCGGCACCACGTGATCGACGAACGCCTCCAGGCCGGACGGCAGCACCGGCGGCATGATGTTGAACCCGTCGGCCGCGCCGGCCCGCCACCAGTCGACGATCGCGTCGGCGACCTGCTCCGGCGTTCCCGCGAACGTGCGGTGCCCGCGCCCGCCGCCGAGCCGGCCGATGAGCTGCCGCACGGTCAGCCGCTCCCGGCGGGCGAGCGTGACGATCAGCGTGTACCGGCTCTTCGCCCCCTCGATCTGGTCCTCGGTGGGCAGATCGGCGGGCAGCTCACGGTCCAGTTCCAGCGCGGCGACCGGAACGCCCAACGTCGAGGCGAGCTGCCGCACCGCGTACTCGGGTTTGATCAGCCGGTCGAGCTCCTCCTCGAGCCGGCGGGCCTCGGCCTCGGTGGCGCCGATGACCGGCACGATGCCCGGCAGGACCTTGATCGAATCTGGGCTGCGCCCAAAATGCAAAGCACGGGCCTTGATGTCGGCGTAGAAGGCCCGCGCCTCGGCGAGTGTCTGCTGGGCGGTGAACACCGCCTCCGCGTACCGAGCGGCCAGCTCCTTGCCGTCCTCGGACGACCCGGCCTGCACGAGCAGCGGGTGGCCCTGCGGCGACCGCGGCACGTTCAGCGCGCCCGCCACCGCGAAGTGCCGCCCCGCGTGTGCCGGCGGGTGGATACGCGCCTCGTCGCCCCACACCCCGGCCGCCTTGTCGCCGAGTGCGGCGTCGTCGTCCCAGCTGTCCCACAGCTTCAGCGACACGTCGATGAACTCGGCCGCCCGCTCGTACCGGTCCCGGTGCGCCGGCAGCTCATCCAGGTTGAAGTTGCGGGCGGCGTCGAGGCCGGCGGTGGTGACGATGTTCCAGCCGGCCCGGCCGCCGCTGATGTGGTCGAGCGACGCGAACCGGCGCGCCAGGTTGTACGGCTCGTTGTAGGTCGTCGACGCGGTCCCGATCAGTCCGATGTGGGAGGTGACGCCGGCGAGCGCGGTGAGCAGCACGGTGGGCTCGAGCGACCCGGCGGGCCGGCGTCCGATGTGGTGGAACAGCACCGGCGAGTCGGCGAGGAACAGCGAGTCGAGCTTGCCGCGCTCGGCGATCCGGGCCAGCCGCTGGAAGTGCGCGACGTCGACGTGGGCGAACGGGTCGCTCTCCGGCAGCCGCCACGCCGCCTCGTGGTGCCCGACGCCCATGAGGAAGGCGTTAAGGTGCAACATCGGGATCCACCCCCAGGGCCGCGAACAGGCGCGCACGCGCCCCGTCCGAGCGCGCCTCCACGGCGAGCGCGATGCGACCGCGGTCGAGCACCAGCACCCGGTCGGCGAGCGCCACCGCCTCGTCGACGTCGTGGGTGACCAGCAGCACGGCCGGCCGGTGCCGCGCGCACAGCTCGCGCAGCAGGCCGTGCATCCTGATCCGGGTCAGCGCGTCGAGCGCGCCGAACGGCTCGTCCGCGAGCAGCAGTTCCGGCTCGCGGACCAGCGACCGGGCCAGCGCGACCCGCTGCTGCTCGCCGCCGGACAGCTCGGTGGGCCAGGCGCGTTCCCGGCCGGCGAGACCGACCTCCGCGAGGCTCGTGCGCCCGCGGGCGTCCGCGCCGGGTCCGTTGAGGCCGAGTACCACGTTCGGCAGCACGCGTTGCCAGGGCAGCAGCCGGGCGTCCTGGAAGACGACCGAGTAGTTGCCCGGCACGTCGATCGCGCCGGTGCCGGCCACCTCGTCGTCGAGCCCGGCCAGCGCCCGCAGCAGCGTGCTCTTGCCGGACCCGCTGCGGCCCAGCAGGGCCACGAACTCACCCCTCGCGATCTCCAGGTCGAGCCCGTCGAGCACGGTGCGGTCGCCAAACCGCCGCTCCAGACCACGGACCCGCACCGCCTGCGGCCCTAGGACGCCAGTGTGCGTCGCCATGACAGCGCCTTTCGTTGTACGAGCCGGACAGCACCGTCGGACAGCAGGCCCAACAGTCCATACAGGACCAAGCCGACGATGATCACGTCGGTCTGTCCATATTGGCGGGCGAGGTCCATCATGTACCCGATGCCACTGGTGGAATTGGTCTGCTCGACCACGACCAGGCCGAGCCACGCGGCGACCACCGCGAAGCGCAGGCCGAGCAGGAAACCGGGCAGCGCGCCGGGGAGCACGATCCGGCGGATGAACTCGAGGTGCCCGAGCCCCACCGAGCGCCCCAGCTCGACGTACCGGCTGTCGATGGCCCGCAGGCCGTTGTGGGTGTGGATGTAGATGGGCACGACGACGCCGAGGGTGATCGTGGTGACCTTCATCGTCTCACCGATGCCCAGCCAGACGATCAGCAGCGGGATCAGCGCCAGCGCGGGCACCGCCCGCTTGAGCTGCACCGGCCCGTCGAGCAGCGCCTCGCCCCACCGGCTGAGGCCGGCGACCAGCGCCAGCACCAGGCCGATCGCGACCCCGAAAACAAGGCCGAGGCCGACCCGCTGGGCGGACACCGCGAGGCTGTCCGGCAGCCGGCCGTTCTCGGTCAGCTCGGCGGCCGTGGTGACCACCGTCCACGGCGCGGAAAGGGTGCGCTCGTCGATCCAGCCGGCGGCGGAACCGGCCGTCCAGACGGCGAGCAGCAGCACCGGGCCGAGGGCGCTTCCGAACGGGATCGGGCGGCCGGGACCGAGGCGGCGGCGCCGCGGCCGGCGGGCCACGTCGGGCGCGGCCGCCGTCGCGGGCGTGCGGTGGTCGAGCGTGACAGCGGTCATGGGGTACCTCCGAGGGCTTCCGCCGCCACCTTCTCGTACCGGCGGTCGTAAAGGTCTTCGGCCGGGAACGGCTCGTTGCCGGTCTCCTCGGCGAGCAGGTCGATGGTCTCCTGATGCCGCGCGATGGCGTCGGACCAATCGGCGGGGATGTCCGGCTCGCCGATCCGATCGACCAGCCAGCGCCCGTCGTCCTCGCTGAGGCCCTGGTTCGCCACGTAGTACTTGGCGATCCACTCGTCGGGGTGCTGGTAGCGCCAGACCCACGCGCGGGCCCAGGCCCGCACGTACTGCCGGATCGCCGCCGCCTTGGCCGCGTCGTTGAGCACGGTGACCGGCACGTAGAGGTGGCTGGGGTCGTCGCGCAGGCCGTGCGGGATGGTCCGGGCGCCGTCCCGGCCGTACTTGGCCAGATAGCGCTTGATGAGCACGTTGCCCAACGGCGCCACGTCGACCTGCTTGCTGGACAGCGCCGTGATGTACGTGTCGTTGGTGCTGGCGATCTCGACCAGCTCGACGTCGCCTTTCGTCAGGCCGGCCTTGCGCAGCACCCGCAGCACCAGCGCGCCCTGCGCCTGACCCGGGCTGTACGCGACCTTCCTGCCGCGCAGATCGGCCAGTGTGGACACCGCGATGCCGGGCGCGATGCCCAGCTCGTAGATGGCGTGGTTGAGCGGGTCCTTGCGGAACGCCGAAGCGACGATCTTGGTGGGGACGCCGGTCCAGCGCGAGTGGATCGGCGGGATGTCGGCGACCGCGCCGATGTCGAGCGCGTCCGCCCGGAACGCCTCCAGGGTCTGCGGCCCGCCGCTGATGTTCGCCCACTTGGCGGTGAACGCGAGCGTGGCGGCCTCGCCGGAGAACTCGATCGCCTTCTGGTGCTCCTTGTCGCCGATCGCCAGCGTGGTGCCCGCCGGCACCGTGGTGGCCAGCGGCTCGTTCGAGGTCAGCCGGGTCGCGGGCGGGTCGTCGCCGCAGCCGGCGACCGCCGCGACGCCGGCGCCCGCGAGTGCGGTGAGGAAGGCCCGGCGGCCCAGTGGGGATGGCATGGTGATGGTCACGACTCTCCTCCCGACCGTCCTCTCTAGACGGTCGTGGGTGGGGTTACGGAAGGTGGCGGGAGAGTCAGCGCGAACAGAGGGCGCTGGCGTGCCGGACCAGGTCGACGTGCACGCGAGCGACGAGAAGGAGGATGTGTCGCTGCCGCATGTCGACCATGCTCCGGGCACGGACCGCACCCGGTCAATCACCGGCCCACATGTTGGGAATCCCGAAACGTTGGTCACAATTGACCTGCTGTTCCGCCCGTAAGTCCTATCGGCTTAGTAGCGTTTAATGGGGAGAGGTTTCGCACCCCTCGCACGATTCGGCCGAATCCCTCCCACTCGCCGGTATTGATCTGCGACCATGCCGACCATGGCGGTCGGTACGGCGGTCACGCCCGCGACGCGGATGACCGCGACGCTCCGGGAGGACGCGGTCGCGCTGCTCTTCGGCGCCTGCCTGGTCGGCGGCGCGCTGTCCGACGGGTGGGCGCACGCGAACATCGTCGAGACCATCGAGGGCTTCTTCACGCCCTGGCACGGCCTGCTCTACGCCGGCTTCGCCGCCAGCGCGGCGTGGACCTTCTGGCTGGCCTACCAGCGGCGCGACCGGGCGCCGATCTGGTGGCGGGACGGCTGGCCCGCGGGGTACCGGCTGGGCGCGCTCGGCGTCCTGCTCTTCCTCGCCGCCGGGCTGGCCGACATGGTGTGGCACGAGACGATCGGCGTCGAGGTGGGCCTGGAAGCCGGGTTCAGTCCCAGCCACATGGTGCTCGACGCCGCCGGTGTGCTGATCGTGACCAGCCCGCTGCGCTCCTGGTGGACCGGCCGCGCCGGTGGCTGGCGGACCGCCATCGGGGTCGCCTCGCTCGGCCTGGCCGCGATGGCCGCCACGATCCTGCTCACCCACTCCGACGCGTTCGTCTCGGCCGCGCCGACCGTCACCTACGTCGACGACGGCGGCGAACTGACCGGGCTGGACGGGCCGGCGCGCCTGCTCGCGCTGCACGGCGTCGCCAGCTACGTCATCACCACGCTACTGCTGCTCGTCCCGTTCCTGCTCGCGTACCGGCGCGGGCCGGTGCCCGGCGGCGCCACCGCCGTGACCGGCGGGGTGGCGCTGTTCACGATGGTGATGTTCGAGTTCCCGGCGCCGCAGGCCGCCGGCGCGCTCCTCGCGGTGGGTGGCGCGGCCGTCGCCGACCTCGCGCTGCTGCGCCTCGACACCGTCCGCGGCCTCGACGCCCGGCTGCGCCTGCCCCTCGCCGGCGCGCTCATCCCCCTCCTGGTGTGGTCCAGCCACCTGCTCGGCCTGCACCTCGCCGAGGGCCTGCGCTGGCCCCCGGAGATGTGGACCGGCGTGGTCACGATGACCGCGATCCTCGGCGCCCTCCTCGGCACCCTCACCACCCCCGTCGTCCCCGTTGATCGAGGAAGTTTCGTGGCTATCAAAGCACGATAAATCGGGACATCATAGCCACGAAACCTCCTCGATCAACAACGTGTGAGGCCGGTCGCCAGCATGTCGAAGCCCAGGTTGGCGGCCGCTGGTGCGCGCCGACCTCAGCGAGTCCCTGTGCGTGCAGGGCGCGCCCGGCACCGGCAAGACCGCCGTCGGGCTGCACCGCGCCGCGTACCTGCTCTACACGTACCGGCGGCAGCTCCGGCGCACCGGCGTGCTCGTCATCGGTCCGAACTGGACGTTCCTGCGCTACATCTCCGCCGTGCTGCCGGCTCTCGGCGAGGTCGACGTGCGGCAGTCCACCATGGACAAGCTGGTCGCGCCGCTGCCGGTACGGGCGGAGGACACCGCGGCGGCCGCGGCGGTCAAGCACGACGCGCGGATGGCGACCGTGCTGCGCCGCGCGCTCTACGCCGGCATCCGCCGGCCCGACGAGCCGCTCGCCGTCCGCGACGGCTCCTACACCTGGCGGGTCACCGCCGGCACGCTGCGCCGGCTGGTCGAGGAGGCGGCCGGCGAGGCGCCGACCTACGGCAACGGCCGGGAACGGGTCCGCGCCCGCACCGTCGCGCTCCTGCGCCGCCAGGCGGAGACCCGCGAGTCGACCCCCAGTGCGGCCTGGGTACGCCGGATGGGCACCACCGCGTCGGTACGGGCGCTCCTCGACACGGTGTGGCCCCGGGTGCGGCCCGCCGACCTCGTGGCGCGCGTGCTCGGCGACCCGGAGTTGCTCGCCGCGGCGGCCGAGGGCGTGCTCACGCCCGCCGAGCAGGCCGCGATCCGGTGGCCACGGCCGCGCACGGCGAAGAGCGCCCGCTGGACCGCCGCCGACGCGTTCCTGGTCGACGAGGTGGCCGGCCTGATCGAGCGTCCCGAGGGGTTCGGGCACGTGGTCGTCGACGAGGCGCAGGACCTCTCGCCGATGCAGTGCCGGGCCATCGCGCGGCGCAGCACGCACGGGTCCCTCACCGTGCTCGGCGACCTTGCGCAGGGCACCGCGCCGTGGGCCGCCCGCGATTGGGGCGAGCAGTTGGGCCACCTCGGCCGCCCGGACGCGCCGGTGGTCGCGCTGACCATCGGTTTCCGGGTACCGGCCGCGGTACTCGAATGGGCCAACCGGCTGCTCCCGGCGCTCGCCGCCGGCGTACCCGCGGCCCGGTCGCTGCGCCGCGACGGGCGGCTACGGATCCGCGCGGTGGCCGACCCGGTCGCCGGCGCGGTCGAGGCCACCCGCGCCGCGCTCGCCGAGCCCGGCTCGATCGCGGTGGTGGCCGCGGCGCACCGGCTGCCGGAGGTGGCGGCGGCGCTGGCGGCGGGCATCCCCGCCACCGCACCGGACGCGGCGGGCCGCCTAACAGCGCTACCCGCCCCCTTGGCCAAGGGCCTGGAATACGACCACGTGGTCGTGGTGGAGCCCACCGAAATCGCGGAGGCCGAGCAGCGCGGCCTGAACCGCCTATATGTAGTCATAACCCGCGCGGTATCCCGCCTAGACATCCTCCACACCCACCCCCTCCCCCCACCCCTTCGAGCCGTCGATCAAGGGCTTGGGGACGTGGTTTGATCTCCGAACCACGTGC
>JBBEWH010000298.1:0-16586 GCA_037414955.1 Actinomycetes bacterium KLBMP 9797 | reverse complement strand
GGGACGCCTTGATCATGGGGTCGCGGCGCGGTCGAGGTGGGCGATCACGGCCGGCACGTCGTCGCTCTCGGTGGCCTCGATCAGCTCCATGGCCGGCCGCAGGAGGCCGCCGGGGCGGGCGATCAGCCGGGCCAGCACCGCGGCCCGGACGTCGAGCCGATCGACGGTCTCCGCGCGCTGCGCGCCGCTCTGACCGGCGAGCAGGACCGCGTTGTGCCAGGCTTCCTGCCGGGACCGGCGGATGCTGAAGTCGAGGATCCGCTCGTCGGTGCGACCGCCGAAGCGGTCGAGCAACCACAGGTACGGTGACACGGCGCCGACCGCCTCCTGCACCGCGAGCGCCACCCGCGCCAGGATGTCGTTGATCAGCAGGAAGTCGCGCCGCAGATCCTGGATCGCCGTGCCCGGCGCGGTTTCCGCGGCCGCGATCGCCAGGTCGAGGTTGATGTGGGCGCTGACGCCGAGCAGCAGGTGCTGCACGATGATGGTGTCCCGGCTGCCGAGCAGCCCGAACGTCTCCCGCCAGCAGCGCGGTCCACCCCGATCCTGCCGCCAGGCGTCGTAGGCGGCGAGGTACCGGTTGCCGAAGATCGTGTCGAACCGGTCCATCCGGGCGCCGTCCTCGAACTCTCCACTGTGGATGGATGTGCGGACATCCACGGTCACCTGGCGATACAGCGCGGCGAAGTATCCGCCCCGGTCGCCGGCGGCGGTCGCCTCCCGCACGATCCCGGCCAGCGCGTCGACCACATCGTCGATGTTCTCCGCAGCCCTGTTCTCCGCGGCCATGTGTCCTCCCTCAGCCGATGCCGCCTGAGTCCATGTCGCTGTCAGCACCGTAGCGTAGGGTCGGGCGGTGCGGTCCTGTCGTTCCGCGTCGGTCACCCGACATCGAAGATGATCACGGTGTGCCGGTGAGATGGAGTGGGAGTGATGGGCATGGCCGACCGGGCGTACGACATCGCGCTGTTCGGAGCGACCGGGTTCACCGGCACGCTCACCGCCGAATACCTCGCCGCCCACGCCCCCACGGGTACCCGATGGGCGCTGGCCGGCCGAGACGGGCGCCGGTTGCGGGCGCTGCGCGACCGGCTCGGCGTCGACGTCGCCGTGGTCGAGGCGGACGCGGCCGATCCGCGGTCGTTGCGGGAGCTGGCCGAGGCGTCGCGGGTCGTCGCCACCACGGTCGGCCCGTACATCCGGTACGGCCAGGAGCTGGTGGCCGCCTGCGCGGCGGCCGGCACCCACTACGCCGACCTGACCGGCGAGCCCGAGTTCGTCGACCGCACGTACCTCACCCAGCACGCCACCGCGGAGCGCACCGGGGCCCGCCTGGTGCACGCCTGCGGGTTCGACTCCATCCCGCCCGACCTGGGCGCCTTGTTCACCGTCCAGCAGTTGCCGGCGGGGCAGCCGATCCGGATGCGCGGCTACATCAGCGCCAGCGGCGCACCGTCCGGCGGGACGTTCGACACCGTCGTGACCAACTTCGCCCGCTGGCGCTCCGCCGCCGACGCGCATCGCCAGCGGCGCGCGGTCGAACCGGCTGACCCGCTCCGGCGCGTCCGCGGCGTGTCCGGGCGGCCGCACTACGCGCAGCCGATCCGGTCGTACGCGTTGCCGTTGAACAGCATCGACCCGCAGATCGTCGTGCGGTCCGCGCGGGCGCTCGACCGGTACGGGCCGGATTTCCGCTACAGCCACTTCGCGGCCGTGCGCAACCCGGCCGTGGCCGCCGGCCTGGCGGTCGGGGCCGCCGGCGTGTTCGCCCTGGCCCAGTTCGCCCCGACCCGGCGCGCGCTGGTGCGGCTTCGCCCGCCCGGCTCCGGTCCCGACCCGGAGCGCCGCGCGACCGCCTGGTTCCGGATGCGCTTCCTCGCCGACAGCGGCGACCAGCGGATCGTCACCGAGGTCGCCGGCGGTGATCCCGGCTACGGCGAGACGGCCAAGATGCTCGCCGAGTCCGCGCTGTGCCTGGCCCACGACCCGCTCCCCGCGACCGCCGGCCAGCTCACCACCGCGGTCGCCATGGGCGACGTCCTCCGCACCCGCCTGCACAACGCCGGCATCACCTTCCAGGTCCACAATCCATGATCAGGGCGTCCCTGTAGTCGTTGTCACTACGTGAAGGACGCCCTGATCATGGGGTGTCCACGCGGGAGGGTCACGCGCGCGTTCCCGGATCTGTGGCAGGATCCTCGGCGGCGCCACCGAGATCGGCAACTGCCCCTGCCCCCGCGACGAAGGGACCGCTTCGTGAGTCGGCTGTGGAGTCGATGTGGTATCCGGACCCTGGCGGTGGCGTTGCTGCTGGTGGGCGTTGGTGGTGGCTACCACCTGGGGCAGGCGCGGAAACTCCAGGAGCAGGAGGTCACCGGGCAGCTGGCCGCCGACGCCGATCACGCGGAGTTCGAGCACCTCAAGGAGCGGCACCGCGAGTACATGGCCGCCACGGCGCGCCAACGGGAGGCCCACCAGCTCGCCGCCGAGAAGGCGGCCGCGGCCGCCAAGGCGGAGGCCGACCGGGCCCGCAAGGGCCAGGAGGAGGCCAGCCGCCGCAAGCGCGAGGAGCAGGAGAACGCGGCGCCGAAGCCGTACGCCGGCCCGATCCCGGCCTCCTGCGAGCAGTACCGCGGCAACCGCGAGATCGGCTGCGCCGAGCTGCTGAACAGCGGCTTCGGGCTCGACCAGATGCCCTGCCTGGACAAGCTGTGGACGAAGGAGAGCGGCTGGAACCACAAGGCCCGCAACCCCTCGTCCGGCGCGTACGGCATCCCGCAGGCCTATCCGGGCGGGAAGATGAGGTCGGCCGGGTCCGACTGGGAGACCAACCCGGCGACCCAGATCAAGTGGGGCCTGGGCTACATCAAGAATCGGTACGGCAAGCCCTGTGACGCGTGGGCACACTCGCAGGAGACCGGCTCGTACTGAACCCGCTCGCGGGCCCCCGATCGGAGACTAGCCGGGGAGGGCGATATCGGTGGAGTTCCGGTTACTGGGCCCGGTGGAGGCCTTCGCGAACGGTCAGGTCGTGGATTTGGGGCGGCCGCAGCAGCGGTTGGTGTTGGCTGTTCTGTTGGTTGATGTGGGCCGGTTGGTGCCGACGGAGTTGGTGATCGATCGGGTGTGGGATGTGGCGCCGGGTGGGGCGCGGCGCACGTTGCAGGTGCATGTGGCTCGGTTGCGGCGGGTGTTGGCGCGGGCGGACGCGTCGGTGCGGTTGGTGGGTCGGGCGGGCGGTTATCTGCTGGACGTGGATCCGGATCGGGTGGATGCGCACCGGTTTCAGCGGTTGATCGGTGTGGCTTCTGGTCATCCTTCGGCGGCGGCGGCGTTGTTGGGTGAGGCTTTGGGCTTGTGGCGGGGCATGCCGTTGTCGGATCTGCCGGGGCAGTGGGCGGCGCGGGTGCGGGAGGGGTGGTCGCAGCGGTATCTGGAGGCGGTGGTCGCGTGGGCGCTGGCCGCCCTCCAGGACGGTGATCCCGGTCCGGTGGTGGCTCGGTTAGGGGTGCTGGTGGGGGAGCATCCGTTGGTGGAGCCGTTGGCGGGTGCGTATATGCGTGCGTTGTATGCGGCGGGTCGTCCGGCGGATGCGTTGAGTCATTACAGTGTGGTGCGGCGGGTCCTGGCGGAGGAGTTGGGCGCGGATCCGAGTGGTGAGTTGCAGCGGCTGCACCGGCAGATCCTGTCGGGCGATCCCGCACTGGCGGCCGTCGACCGGCCGGAGACCAGGGTGGTGCCGCGGCAGCTACCGGCGCCGCCGCAGATGTTCACCGGCCGCCTGCCCGAGCTGACCGCGCTCCACGAGGTCCACGACGCGTCCACCGTCGTGATCAGCGCGATCGACGGGATGGCGGGGATCGGCAAGACCGCGTTGGCGGTGCATGCGGCGCACGGGATGGTCGACCGGTATCCGGATGGGCAGTTGTTCCTGGATCTGCGTGGTCATACGCCGGGGATGGCGCCGGTGGAGCCGTGTGAGGCGTTGGATCACCTGCTGCGGGCGCTCGGCGTGCCCGGCACCGAGATCCCGCCTGGCACGCAGGAGCGGGCGGCGTTGTACCGCACCCGGCTCGCCGACCGCCGGGTGCTGGTCGTGCTGGACAACGCCGCTGGCGAGGATCAGGTGTTGCCGTTGCTGCCGGGTAGTCCTGGTTGTCTGGTGCTGGTGACGAGCCGGCGCCGGCTGGCCGGGCTCGACCACACCCTGATGGTGTCGTTGGAGACGTTGCCGGTCGTGGATGCGGTGGCGTTGTTCACGCAGAGCGTCGGCGAAGGTCGCCTGCGTGATGGTTCGGCTGAGTTGCTGGGCGAGCTGGTGGAGTTGTGCGACCGGTTGCCGTTGGCGTTGCGGATCGCGGCGGCGCGGTTGCGTTCGCATCCGGCGTGGGGTTTGTCGGATCTGGTGCGGCGGCTGCGGGATCAGCAGCACCGGCTGGTCGAGCTGGAGGCCGGGCAGCGCAGCGTTACCGCCGCGTTGGATCTGTCGTACCGGAATCTGAGCGCGGACCAGCAGCGGGCGTACCGGATGGTGGGTCTGCATCCCGGTCCGGATCTCGACGCGTACGCCACCGCAGCGTTGGTGGACTCCACTGTGGTGCACGCGAGCCGGATGCTCGACCAGCTCCTGGACGCGCATCTGCTGGTCGAATCAGTCGCTGGCCGGTACCGGTGTCATGATCTTATCCGCGCCCACGCCGCGGACGCCGCGCGCCGGGACGAGGCGGCGGCCGCCGGGCGCGCGGCGCTGGAGCGGCTGCTGGCCTACTACCGGCGCGCGGCGTCGCTGGCCAGCGACGCCGCCTACCCCTACGAGCGTCAACAACGCCCGCCGCTCGCACCGGCGAACACTCCCGTGCCGGACTTCCCGGACGCACCGCGGGCGCTGGCGTGGTTGGACGCCGAACTGGCCAACCTGCTCGCCACCGCGCATGACGGGCCCGAACACCTCCTGCACCTCTCGGCCATCCTGCACTGGCACCTGCGCACCCGCGGCCGCCATCGAGACGCTGAAATCCTGCACGACCGCGCCGTGGCCACCGCCCAGGCCACCGGCGACCCCGCGAGCGAGCGGGACGCGCTCAACGGCCTCGGCCACATCTACCGGTTGCAGGGGCGGCACGAGGAGGCTTTCGACCGCTTCGCGCGGGCATTGCGGATCGCGCGCGCCGCCGGTCACCGCCCGGGTGAGCTGGAAGCGTTGAACGGTCTCGGCCACGTCCGCTGGATGCAAGGTCTCAACGCGCAGGCCGCCGACCATTACCAGGAGGCGCTCCAGATCGCCCGCGATATCGGCCACCGCCACGGCGAACTGGACACATTGAACGGTCTCGGCCACGTCCGCCGGTTGCAGGGTCTCGACGCGCAGGCCGCCGACCATTACCAGCAGGCGCTCCAGATCGCCCGCGGCATCGACCACCGCCACGGCGAGCTGATCGCACTGAACGGTCTCGGCCACATCCACCGGCTCCGCGGCCGGTACGTGGCCGCTGCCGAGATCTACCAGCACATGTTGCGGATCGCTCGGGCCACCGGCCACCGCGTGGGTGAGCTGCACGCGCTGAGCAACCTCGGCAACGTCCACCGGTTGCAGGGCCACCACACCGACGCCGCCGACCACTATCAGCAGCTCCTCGACCTCGCCCGACGCGGCGGCGACGGCAACCTCGAATTCGAGGCCTTGCAGGGCCTGGGCCGGCTGCGGCAGGCCGCCGGCGACCCGGAAGCGGCCATCGCCCACCACGGCCAGGCGCTCGCGTTGGCGGATCGGCTGGGCCAGCCCCTCGACCAGGCCCGCGCCCACGACGGGCTCGCCCGCGCTCATCACGCCCGCAACCAGGACGAACACGCCCGCAAACACTGGCACCGGGCCCTGGATCTCCTCACCGACCTCGGCGTCGAGCACACTTACGACGAGGAGACCACGGCGCCGGCCATCCGCGCCCGCCTGGCCGATCTCGATGAGGAGCAGGGCATCGGGTACGGGCGTTGAGCGGCGACGGCTGCGGTGTGCTGGCGGGTGGACACCGGTGGGCGGCGTCGACTTCGGACGTCAGGCGACCCGCGTCAGCGGACCCACTGAGGACCGCGCACTAACGCAGGCTGACCACCGCGGGGCGCGGGGCCATGCTGTCGTCGTCATCATCGTCATCGTCGTCGTCACCGCCGCCCATGCCGCAGGCGAGCATCAGGGCGAGCAGGAGGGCGGCGCCGGAAAGCCCGGCGAGCGTCTTCACCATCTCTCCGGTGTACCAGACCCTAACCACTCCCGCACGCCAGCCCAGCTCTCGTCGATCGAGGAAGAGTCGTGGCTATTACTTCCGGATAAGTCCGGACATGATAGCCACGAACCTTCCTCGATCAAGTCGCCAGTTGGGGATCACGTCGCCGGGGCGCGGACCGTGACGGCGGCCGGCGCGGATGGGGCCTCTCCGCGGACTCCGCGCGTGTCGGTGACTGCCACGGCGGCGGATGCCGGACCCGGGTTCCCGCCCGCGCGTCGGTCGGTGCGGGCGCCGGACCCGGTTTCCGCCCGCGCGTCGGTCGGTGCGGGCGACTGGCGGGGCGGCGTCCGCCGCGGGCATCGGCGATCAAGGGAATGTACGTCGATCAAGGGCTTGGACACCGGGATCAGAGATCAAAGCATGTGCCTCAGCCCTTGATCGACGGCTCAGCCCTTGATCGACGGGGTGGGAACGGGCGCGCGGGGGGACGGGCGCGGGGCGGCTGGAGGGGTGATCATGGGGTTACGATTCTGGGGTGGTCACCGTTGATGCGCACCACCATGTCTGGGATTTGGGTCGGCGGCCGCAGGGCTGGTTGGCGGAGCCCGGCATGGCGCCCATCCACCGGACCTACACGCTGGACGACCTGGGCGGCGTCGCCGCCGATGCGGGTGTCGAGCGCACCATCCTGGTCCAGGTGCTCGCGGACCTGGCCGAGACCGTCGAGTTCCTGGCGTTGGCGGCGCGGAGTGACCTGGTGGCCGGCGTGGTCGGCTGGGCCGACCTGACGGCCGACGGCATCGGCGACACGCTGGCCGCGCTGCGCCGGCAGCCCGGTGGCGAGCGGCTCGTGGGCATCCGGCACCTCGTGCAGGGCGAGGCCGACCCGGCCTGGCTGAACCGGCCGGACGTCCGGCGCGGCCTGGCGGCGGTCGGTGCCGCGGGACTCTGCTATGACCTGCTGACCCTGCCGCACCAGCTGCCCGCCGCCATCGACACCGTGCGGGCGCTGCCCGAGGTCACCTTCGTCCTGGACCACCTGTCCAAGCCGCCGATCGCCAGCGGCGACCTCGAACCGTGGGCCACCCGACTCCGCGAGCTGGCGGCCGAGCCCAACGTGTACTGCAAGCTGTCCGGCCTGGCGACCGAGGCCGACTGGTCATCCTGGACCGTGGCGTCGCTGCGCCCGTACGCGGAGACGGCGCTGGAGGTCTTCGGGCCGGGGCGGGTGATGTTCGGCTCGGACTGGCCGGTGTGCCTGCTCGCCGGCTCCTACGCCGACATCATCGCCGCGGCGCGGGCGCTGACGGCCTCACTCAGCCCGTCGGACCAGGCGCAGGTCTACGGCGCCACCGCCATTCGCGCCTACCGCCTACCCTCACCCCATGATCAGGGCGTCCCTCATGTCGTTAGAACGACGTGAGGGACGCCTTGATCAGTGAGGTGGTTGCTCAGTTTCCCTTGCCGTAGGCGAAGTTGAATTCCTCGGGCCCCCCGTTGGGTCCGTTGCGGAGACGCCACGAAAGGTCGTTCCCCTGCGTGCCGTTTACCAGGTAGACCACGCCTATGCCGTCACCGCCGACGCCGTCCCAGTTGCCGACAACCGGGCAACCGGAGGTGCGGCCATAGTTGAACGAAATTTCGGCCCCGCCGCCGTTGGGGCCGTTCCGCAGCCGCCATATGTACTCGCCTGCCGGGTCGGTCCAGTCGGCCCAGCCCGGACCATCGCCGCCGATGCCGTCCCAGTTACCGGCGGCGGCGAAGGTCGGGTTGGCGGCAGGGAAGGCGAAGTTGTAATTGGCTACCCCGCCGCTGGGCGCGTCGCGCAGATGCCAGTTGCCGGCCAGTGAAACAGCCCCCGGACCGTCGCCACCTACGCCATCCCAGTTACCCACGATGCGCTTGTCGTTGAGAGCCCCGTACCCGAAGTAAATCTCAGAATCTCCACCGTTGGGCCCTTGGCGTAGGGCCCAATCCTTTTCGTTGTCGCCGTCGGGGTTGCCGATGACGCCTATGCCGTCGCCACCGATGCCGTCCCAGTTACCCACCACGGGCACGTCGGTGTTGGCGCCGTAGAAGAAAGAATAGTCGGCGGGTCCGCTGTTGGGTCCGTTGCGCAGCTGCCAAAACAGTTTGCCACTGGTGGTTCTGGTCACCGTGCCGACGCCGTCACCACCGACCCCATCCCAGTTTCCGGTGATCACCGATGTGTTGAACATGACGCACCCCGACGTTGAGAACGGTTCCACGTCGCTACTCGATGATTGGCCGTCGCCAGTGGTCGCCGCCGTCGCGGCGGGGGTGACGATCGATGTGCCGGCCAGTACCGTGACCGTTGTGGCTACGGCCAGACCGATCACTTTCGGTGTTCGCCTCAATGTCACTCCTTTCAATGTGTCGGGGGGTCCGGTAGACGCACGTCACGTCATACCTGCGTCCCAGGAGAGCTAGGTAAATATCGGGATGCGCTCCGCCCCGACCGATAGGATTGAAGAATAGACCGGGACGACTTCATTTCTCCTTCAGGCGGACTTCAACCTTTTCGGTTGGCCCTGATCATGGAGCGGCGCGGAGGGACGCGAGCAGTTCCTTGACTTCGCTGGCGCGGGCGTGGCCCAGGTCGGTCAGGATCTCGAACGAACGCTGCCAGTGCTGGCGGGCGCCGTAGGTGTCGCCGAGGCCGCGAGCGGCGTGGCCGAGCGCGACGAGCACGTCCGCGATGCGGAGCCGGTCATTGGTCTGTCCGAGAAGCTCGAGCGCGTGCTGCCCCAGCGCTGCCGCCCGCTCGAAGTCCTTCATGTCGTTGTGCACCGCGGCGAGGTAGCCGAGGGCGATGGCTTCGCTGCGACTGCTGGACACCTGCCTGGCGATGGCCCGCGCTTCCTCGAGATCCGCGACGGCGTCGTCGAACTGCCCGACCCGGCGTCGCATCTCCCCGAGGTTGTTCAGCACCGGCGCGAGGCGGGCGAGGTCGCCGCTGGACCGGCTGAGGTATGCCGCCAGCTTGGCGCAGTCGATCGCCTCCTCGTACTGGCCCATCTCGGCGTAGACCACGGCGATGTTGCCCAGATTGTTGGCCTCACCACGGACATCGCCGGTGTCGCGGCGCAGCTCGATGGCGCGCCGGTAGCAGGCGGCGGCCGCGTCGTAGGCGCCGGTTTCCTGCATCGCCACACCCAAGCCGCCGAGCACCTGTCCCAGCGCCACCTTGTCGCCAACGCGTTCCGCCGCGGCGATGGCCGTCTGGTGCGAGTCGATCCACTCGGTCCATTGTGAACGGAGACAGAACAATCCCCACGCGGCGACGGGTATCCGCCACGCGTACTCGTCCAACCCGCGTTCGTACGCCAGGTTGGTGGCGGCGGCGATCGCGTTGAGCTCGGCGTCGAACCAGCGCAACGCCTCGCCGGCGGAGCCGAACGTCGGCACGCTGTCCGGCGCCGTCGGCATGTCGAGCCGCGGCCGGTGCGGATAGGCGCGACGATCAGCCGCGTCCGCCGCGGCGACGTAGTAGTCCAGAACCCGCCGCAGTGTCGCGTCGCGTTCCGCCGGATGCCTCGCGGCCTGCTCGCTGGCGAACACGCGCAGCAGGTCGTGCAGGCGGTACCGGCCGGTCGCCGGCTGAGCGAGCAGATGCGCGTCCACGAGGTCCTCGAGCAGGGGCTGCGTCGCGGTCACCGGCAGCGCGCACGAGGCGGCCACGCTCCGCGCATCGACCTGCTGTCCGGGGTGGACGCCCAGCGCCCGAAACACGCGTTGCTGTGGCGTTGTCAGGCAGCGGTAGGACAACGTGAACGCGGCCGCTACCCCTCGATCTCCGACCGTCAGTTCCGGCAGCCGGCGATGCTCGTCTCGCAGCCGCCCGGCCAGCTCGACCGCGTTCCACGCGGGCCGGTGGCGCAGGCGCGTCGCGGCGATCCAGATCGCCAATGGCAGGCCCGCACACAGATCCACCACGTGTGCGACACCCGGATCACCCGCCGGTACCCCGCTCGCCTGACGGAACAGCATGGTCGCCTCGGACGCGGGCATGGGGTCCAGCGACAGCACGTGTGTCAGGTCCAGATCAGTCAGCCGGCGCCGGCTGGTGATGACCACGGAACAGCCGGCGCCGCCGGGTATCGCGGGCCTGACCTGTTCGGCATCGACCACGTCGTCGAGGAGCAGCAGGATGCGTTTGCCCATGGTGAGCGTCCGCCACCTGGCCACCCGCTCGTCGAGTTCCTCCGGCACCCGATCCGCCGGCACGCCCATGACCCGGAGCAGGTGGTCGAGGGTGTCCGCGGCCGTCCGCGGGGTGCGACCGGCCAGGTGTCCGTGCATGTCCACGAACAGCAGCGCGTCCGGGTAGCTGCCGCTCACCTGGTGTGCGATGTGGACGGCCAGTGTCGACTTGCCCACGCCGGCCATGCCGTCGATCCCGCACACGGTCGTCGCCGGCCGCACCGCGGTGAGAGCGGCGACGAGCCGGTCACCTTCCGCCGTCCGTCCGGTGAAGTCGGCGACGGTACGCGGGAGCAGGCTGACCGGCTGCGGGCCGCGCGGCGGGTCGAGATCGCTCACGGGGTGATCGGCGGTGACCTCCAGGGTGGGGTCCGCGCTGAGGATCTTGTGGTGCAGCTCGCGGATGGCCTGCCCGGGTTCGACGCCGATATCCTCGGTGAGGATGCGGTACAACCGTTGATACGCCTGCAACGCATCGGCCTGCCGACCCGCGCGGTACAGGGCGGTCATCAGGTGACCCCAGAGCCGCTCCCGCAGCGGGTGCCGTGCGGTCAGCTCGCGCAGCTCCGCGACGAGCTCCTCGCCGCCGCCGGCGGCGAGGTCCAGCTCGATCCGCCGCTCCCACGCGTCGACGCGCCGCTCGACCAGCCGCGGTGCCACCGCACTGTCCAGCCAGGACGACCGCACGCCGTCGAACGGCGTGCCGCGCCACAACGTCAACGCCCGCGCCAGCTGCGCCCGCTCGGCCGCGGGGTCAGCGGCGGACCGTGCGATGTCCAGCATCCGCACGAACCGCGCGGCGTCGACCCGGTCCGGGTCCACCTCCAGCCGGTACCCTCCGGGGGTCGTGCGGATGGCCTGCGCCCCGATGACCCGCCGCAGCCGGGTCACATAAACCTGCACGGTGCGCCGGACGTCACTGGGCAGCTCGTCACCCCACACCCCACTGGCCAGCCGCTCGATCGACACGTCTTCGCCGGCCGACATCGCCAACGTCGCGAGCATCGCGCGCAGGCGGCCCGCCACCGCCACCGGACGGCCGTCCACCGACACCGCCAGCGGGCCCAAGACCTCGACAGCCAAGCCGTCACCGTTCGTTGACGTCCCCGTCATGATGAGCCTCCCCCTGGCCGATCGGACCGGACCGGCGGCGAGTGGCCTCCCGCGACGCACACACCCGGCGAGCGGCCGACTCCGCGTCGCAAGACCGGCAGGATGCCGCCTCCCGTTCGCCGCCGTCCGACGTCGAGTGTCCGACACGAACCCGGGGCGGCGGATCACCCGGTCAGCACCGGCCGTGGTGGATCGCCGCGTCAACCAGTTGATCGATGCCGGACTTCGGGACGGCGTAGCGAAGCCGAACGCTAGCAACGCACCACGGTACCCGGCTTGAACAAATCGGACGCGCCCATGACGTAAGGAAGCATCAACCGGTTGATGCGGGAATCCACCACGGCCGGTGCCAGCCGGTTGATTCGCGAGCCGCGATCGCGGTCGATCCTCGATCCATGGCGGTTATCGAAGTGAGCCACTTGCACAAGCGGTACGGCGCCACGGTCGGCGTCGACGACGTGTCGTTCGCCGTCGAAGAGGGCGAGATTTTCGGGATCCTTGGCCCGAACGGCGCTGGTAAGACCACCACGGTCGAGTGCGTGACCGGCCTGCGCCGGCCGGACCGGGGCGCCGTCACGGTGCTCGGCCTCGACCCTCGGCGGGACCGCGCGGAACTGCGCCAGCGGGTGGGGGTGCAGCTGCAACAGAGCCGGCTGCAGGAGAAGATCACGGTGGCCGAGGCGCTGGCGTTGTACAGCTCGTACTACCGCCGCCCGGCCGACTGGCGGCACCTGATGGAGGTGCTGGGCCTGGCCGACAAGCGGCACACCCGGTACGGCCGGCTGTCCGGCGGCCAGCAGCAGCGGCTGTCCATCGCCCTGGCGCTGGTCGGCAGCCCGACGATCGCGGTACTGGACGAGCTGACCACCGGCCTGGACCCGCAGGCGCGCCGGGACACCTGGGAGCTGATCGAGCAGGTCCGCGCCAGCGGCGTGACCGTCGTGCTGGTCACCCACCTCATGGACGAGGCCGAGCGGCTCTGCGACCGGCTGGCCCTGATCGATGCGGGCCGCGTCGTGGCGATGGACACGCCCGTGGGCCTGATCGCCGGCGTCCGGCACGAGCAACGGGTCCGGTTCGCGCCGTCGGTGGCGCTCGACGACCGGTTGCTGAGCGACCTGGACGAGGTGACCGAGGTCCGGCACAACGGTGCCCAGGTGGTCGTCAGCGGCACCGGGAATCTGCTCCACGCGGTCACGTCGGTGTTGGCCCGGCACGGCATCGTCGCCTACGACCTGCGCATCGAGCACGCCAGCCTCGACGACGCGTTCGTCGCGCTCACCGGCCGCCGTCTCGATCGGGAGAACCCATGACCACGCTCCTGCGAACCACGGTCGTCGAGGCGCGGCTGTTCCTGCGGGAGCCGGCCGCCGTGACATTCGGGGTGCTGTTCCCGACCGTCATCGTGCTCGTCCTGGGCGCGATCCCGACGTTGCGGGAACCGTCGGAGGAGTTCGGCGGCGCCCGGTTCGTCGACCTGTGGGCGCCGTCCGCCCTGGTACTCGGCATCGGCATCGTGGCGCTGCAGAACGTCGCGAACGTGCTGGCCACCTACCGCGAGACGGGTGTCCTCCGCCGGCTGTCCACCACCCCCGTCCATCCCGCTCAGCTGCTACTCGCCCAGCTCATCGTGGCGCTGGTCGCGACCGTCGTGGCGGGTACCCTGCTGGTCGTGTCGGCCTGGGTGGTGCTCGACGTCTCGCTGCCGCGGCAACCGTGGACCTTCGTGGCGAGCTTCGCCGTCGGCTTCGGAGCCGTCCTCGCGGTGGGTGCGCTGATCGCGGCGGTGGCGCCGACCGCGCGGGTCGCGGGCGGCCTGGCCACCGTGGTTTACCTGGTGATGATGTTCGCGGGTGGCGTGTTCCTGCCCCGGTTCCTGATGCCGGATTCGCTCGCGCGGCTGGGCGACTACACGCCGCCCGGCGTGGCGGGCCTCCTGGCCGCGTGGTCCGGGCCCGCGGTCGGCACCGACGCGGGGCCGCCGCACGCCGTACCGCTGGCGATAATGGCCGCGGTGGCGGCCGCCGCCGGGCTGGCCGCGGCCCGGCTCTTCCGATGGGAGTGACGGTGCGGACTGGTGAGGTCTCCACATGGGACCGCCGGTACGGCCAGCTGGTGGTGCTCACCCCCTGGCTCCTGCTCATCCCGTCCGTGGTGATCAACCAGGCGACGCCCGGCCAGACCGCCGCCGACCGGACCGTCACCCTCATGCTGGTGCTGGTCGCCGCGGTCTGGGTGTACGGCTGGCACACCCGCCCGCGGCGGCAACACTGGCAGCGGACCGCCCCGGCGGTGGTCTACTTCGCCGGCATGCTGGTGCTGTTCGTCGCCCTCATGGCTCGGGACACGATCTTCGTCCTGTTCACGATCACCGGCTTCTTCCACGCCTACCAGCTGAAGCCGTGGCCGCTGGGGGTGGCCGGGGTGCTGGGCACCTCGGTGGCGCTGAACACGATGACCTCCGGCGCGCCGGAGGCCACGGCCGGCTCCCTCGGCGGCTACCTGGGTCTGATCACGGTGCAGACCGCCGCGATCGGGGCCGGCATCGTCTTCGCCGAGAAGGCCGGCGAGCAGCAGCGGCACCGCGACGAGATGGTGGCCCGGCTGGAGGCGGCGCTGGAGGAGAACGCCGGGCTGCATGCCCAGCTGCTGACCCAGGCCCGGGAGGCCGGCGTGCTGGACGAGCGGCAGCGGATGGCCCGCGAGCTCCACGACACGCTGGCCCAGGGGTTGGCTGGCATCATCACCCAGGTCCAGGCGGCGCAGCGGGTCTGGTCCGAGCCGACTCGGGCCCGGCCCCACGTCGACCGGGCGCTGGCGCTGGCCAAGGACAACCTGACCGAGGCGCGGCGGTCGGTGCAGGCGTTGCGGCCGCGGCAGCTGGAGGAGGCGCGGCTGCCCGAGGCCGTCACCGAGCTCGCGCGGCGATGGGCCGACGAAACGGGGGTACGACCGCGCGTGGAGATCACCGGCGAACCGGCGCCGCTGAGCCCGGCCATCGAGGTGGCGCTGTTCCGGGTGGCCCAGGAGGCACTGACCAATGTGGCCAAACACGCCGGCGCGGCCCGGGTCGGTGTGACGCTGTCGTACCTGGGCGACATCGTGCTGCTCGATGTGCGCGACGACGGCGTGGGCATCCGAAGCGACGCCGGCGGCCGCGGGTTCGGGCTCAACAGCATGCGTCAGCGCATCCGCGGCGTCGGCGGCGCCGTGACGGTGGAGAGCGTGCCCGGCGAGGGCACCACCATCAGCGCCAGCGTCCCGATGATTGCCGCGGAGGCACGATGATCCGGATCCTGATCGCCGACGACCACCCGATCGTCCGCAATGGACTGCGCGGCGCGTTCGCCGACGAGCCGGACATCGAGGTGGCCGGGGAGGCCGCCGACGGTGGCGCGGCGGTGGACCAGGCCATCCGGCTGGGCGTCGACGTGGTCCTGATGGACCTGCGGATGCCGGGCACGAGCGGCGTCCAGGCGATCGCGGCGCTGCGGAAGCGGGCGCCCGGCATCCGGGTCCTGGTCGTGACCACATTCGACAGTGAGGCCGACGTGCTGCCGGCGGTCGAGGCCGGAGCGACCGGTTACCTGCTCAAGGACGCCACCCCCGACGAGCTGCTGCGCGCGGTGCGCGCGGCGCACGCGGGCGAGTCGGTACTGTCACCCTCGGTCGCGGGCCAGCTGATGGGTCATGTACGCCGGCCGAGCGGCCCGGCGTTGAGTAAGCGGGAGCTGGAGGTGCTGCGGCACGTGGCCGAGGGCGCGTCCAACCGCGAGGTGGCCCGCCAGTTGTTCATCGGCGAGGCCAGCGTCAAGACGCACCTGCTGCACATCTACGACAAGCTCGGGGTACGCGACCGCGCCGCGGCCGTCGGCGAGGCGTACCGGCGCGGCCTGCTCACCTGACCGCCCACTCCCATGATCAAGGCGTCCCTCACGTAGCTATGACGACGTGAGGGACGCCTTGATCATGGCGAGCGGGTAGTGTGTGGCGCGGCGCCTACCTTGAGGATGAGAACGGATGACGTTGTCCCCGCACCGTTGGCGCATGCTCCTCATCGCACTGATCGCCGCGGTGGCGGTCCCCATCGCACCCGCCGATCCGGCCGTCGCGCAGCCAGGCGACAGCTCCGCCACGCCGCGGGAGGACGAGGTCCCGCTGCTGGGTGACGTGCTTGACCAGGCCGGCCAGGGTTACGTCAAGGCGCGGGCGGCGCTGCAGAAGTCGCAGCGTAAGCAGTTGCAGTTGCGGCTGGAGGCGACCAAGGCGCAGGCCCGGATCGACGAGTTGGCGCCGCAGGTCGGGCAGATCGCGGCGCAGTCGTACCGGACGGGTCGGATCAGCGCGGCCGGTGTGCTGCTCAACAGCGCCTCGCCGGAGACGTTCCTGCAGCGTATGAAGGCGCTGGACGAGCTGACCATGGTGAACAACCAGAAGCTGAGCGAGTTGGCGGCGGCGCGTGATCAGTTCAGCCGCGCCAATGCCGCCGCGGAGGCCGAGGTCAGGCAGCAGGAGAAGCAGGTCGCCGTGATGGCCAAGGAGAAGCGGGACGCGGAGAAGGCGCTCGCCCTGGTCGGTGGCAAGAGCCTGACCGGTGGTCTCGTGGACGCCACGTCGAAGGTGGCCAAGGCGGCTCCACGCACCGCGGACGGCGACTGGCCGAACGAATCGTGCTCCCAGAACGACCCCACCACGTCCGGCTGTATCACGCCGCGCACGCTCAACGCATACACCGAGGTCCGCAAGGCCGGGTTCACCCGGTTCGTCGGCTGCTACCGCCCCGGTGGGCCGTGGGAGCATCCGAAGGGTCGCGCCTGCGACTGGTCGCTGCTCAGCCGGGGGTTCGCGCCGGCCGCCAACGAGGACCAGAAGAAGTACGGGAACAACCTGACCGCCTTCCTGGTACGCAACGCCGACCGGCTCGGCATCCTGTACGTGATCTGGTACCGGCAGATCTGGTTCCCCGGCACCGGCTGGAGCGCCTACGACGGCCCGAGTAGCCACACCGACCACGTGCACATGTCC
>JBBEWH010000297.1:0-17219 GCA_037414955.1 Actinomycetes bacterium KLBMP 9797 | reverse complement strand
GCCCCGCGGGTGGGGGGGGGGCGCCCCCCCCGGCCCCCCCCCCCCCGGCCCCCCCCCCGGGGTCGGGGTTATGCCGTCGCCACGCAGCTGAGCGCGGGCGCGCGGTTGGTGCCGAGCCACGTGCCGAGCACGCCGAAGGTGGCGCTGGCGCCGGCGGCGAGGCTGCCGTTGTGGTCGATGTTGCGGGCGGTCACCGTCGCGCCGTCCGAGGTGACCGAGGCGTTCCAGGACTGGTTGACCACCTGGCCGTCGGGGAAGACCATGGTCACCGTCCAGCCCCTGATCGCGGCGGATCCGGCGGTCACCCGCACATCACCCTGGAAGCCGTTGTTCCACTGGCTGGCGATGGCGTAGGTGGCCGAGCAGCCGCTGCTCGCGGGCGGCGGGGTCGTCGGCGGCGTGGTCGGGTCCGGCGCGTTGCCGGGGAATCGCACGTCCGAGCACATGTAGTAGTTCTGGTCGGCGTGGCCGGCCCGCCAGACCGCGTACACGATGTGCCGGCCGGTCCGCCCGGGGGCGCTGATCTGGAAGGGACCGTAGTCCACACCGTTGAGGAGCGGGTCGTTCGGTCTGGTCGGCCACCCCTGGTCGGTGAACGGGCCGGTGTCCTTGACCAGCTCCAGGTCGCTCCACTTCAGCCGCTGGGTGACCGGGTTGAAGCCCTGCTTGGTGACGTAGATGCGGATGTACGCCGCGCCGTGGCGGGCCTGGTCGTGGAACGTCCAGTTGAAGGTGTTGTTCACCTCCTGGGCGCGCCACAGGCCGGGGTTGTCCAGGGCGGCGTAGGTGTCGTCGCCGCCGCCGCACAGCTCGCCGTCCGGGACGCGGGCCTGGTGGTCGTTGTTGACGTTGTCCTGGATGAGGCCGTTCCAGGTCCACATCGCGGCGGGGTTCGCCTGGTAGGCCTGCCAGCACATCGGGTCCTGGGTCTTCATGACCGGGTTCAGCCAGTCCACCCACCGGGTGGCGCAGCCGTAGTGGCGGGACGGCGGTTCGATGGCCGAGCCGTGCGCGGCGGCGGGTTGGGGGTTGATCAGGAAGGCGGTGAGCGTGAGCAGTGCCATCGCGGCGATGGTCAGCGCGCGCCGCGACAACGGTCGGCGCGCCGTCGGGTTCGACGACCGCGCCGTGGGGTTCGAAGACCGCGCCGTGGGGTTCGAAGACATATGGAGCCTCCAACTCGCGACGAGTGGATGGACGCGACGGCGTGGCGAGGGCCCATCGGGTCGCCTCGCGTGACCGCGCGCAGGTACGGAACGGGGGTCTCGCGGACGCTGCCCTTCGCCTCCGCGAACGCTGCACGGCTCCCACAGCGATGCCGAACTTTCCGAGCGTGTGCTTAGAAAGTTTCGCGGCGGACGCTACGCCTTTCCGTGATGTACGTCAATGGCATGCGCGGTCCCGGTCCCTTGCTCAGCGGCGACTCCATCGGATACCGCAGCTCTTCTCGGGCAGTGTGGTCGTTGACGGAATCCGCGGCCTTCTTTACGCTACGCACAGAAAGTGTCGGGTCTGGTCCAGAAACTTTCCGCACCACTCAGGCTCGCCCGGCTACCCACGCACCCGGTGGTATCCGATGCCCGGTCGGGTACCACCGGTTCGTCCAGGAAGCAGGAGGCAGGGTATGAGCGTGGCCCAGGAAAGGCGGGCCGCGGCCGGCGCGCCGGCCCACCCGGATGGGTGGGTTGACGGCGCGTTCACCAACCCGGTGGTCGCCGGCATGCATCCGGATCCGAGCGTGTGCCGGGTGGGTGACGACTACTTCCTGGCCTGCTCCAGCTTCGAGTACTTCCCCGGGGTACCGATCTTCCACAGCCGGGACCTGGTGCACTGGGAGCAGATCGGCAACGCCCTGGATCGACCCGGTCAGCTGTCCCTGCCGCCGGAGACGCCGTCGTCCGGCGGGGTCTACGCGCCGACGCTGCGCCACCACGACGGCCGGTTCTGGCTGATCACCACGAATGTGGCGCCGGGCGGCGGCACCATGATCTACACCGCCACGGATCCGGCGGGTCCGTGGTCCGAGCCGGTCCGGGTGGCCGGCGTCGGGATCGACCCGGACCTGGCCTGGGACGAGCGGGGCAACTGCTGGTGCACGTCCGCCGGGATCTACCAGGTGCGGATCGACCCGTACACCGGGCAGACGTTCGGCGAGTCGAAACGGCTGTGGTCCGGTGCGCCCGGCGCCCAGGCCCCGGAGGCGCCGCACCTGTACCGGATCGGCGGCTACTGGTACCTGCTGATCGCCGAAGGCGGCACCGAGCGGGGGCATGCGGTCTCGGTCGCGCGCGGGCCGGCGCCCGACGGGCCGTTCGAGCCGTGCCCCGCCAACCCCATCCTGACCCACCGCGGCACCAACCGGCCGATCCAGAACACCGGCCACGCCGACCTCGTCGAGGCGCCGGACGGCTCGTGGTGGATGGTGCTGCTCGGGGTGCGCCCGCGCGGCGGTACCCCCGGCTGGCACGTCCTGGGCAGGGAGACCTACCTGGCGCCGGTCACCTGGGTCGACGGCTGGCCCGTGGTCGGCGAGGTCGGGCCGCGCATGGCGGCGCCGCCGTGGCCACCGCACCCGGTGGCCACGCCGCCGGTGCGGGACGACTTCGACGGGTACCCGCTGCACCCGCGCTGGATCTCGGTCCGTTCCCGGCCCGCCGGGAGCTGGTCGGTCACCGATCGTCCGGGCTGGCTCACCCTCCACGCGCGTGGCGGGTCGCTCGACGACCCCGACGTCACCTACCTCGGCCGCCGCCAGCAGCATCCGTCCTGCCGGGTGCGCGCGCTCATCGACCCGAGCGAGGGCAGTGGCGGCCTCGCCGTCCGCGTCGACGAGCAGCACCACTACGAGATCGAGGTGGGTGACGGCCAGGTGCGCGTCGCGGCGCGCACCGGCTCGTTCCGGCCGACGGTCGCCACCCGGGCCGCGCCGGCCGGCCCGGTCCGGCTGCGGATCGACGTGCTCGCCGCCGCGCCCGAAGGCTGGCACCCGCGCGCGGAACCCGACCTGCTCCGCCTCGGCGTCGAAGCGCCGGACGGCACCTTCGACGTGCTGGCCGAGCTGGACGGCCGGTACCTGTCGACGGAGGTGGCCGGTGGCTTCACCGGCCGGGTGTTCGGGATGTACGCGGCCGCCGGCACCGTCCACATCGACTGGTTCGACTACGAACCGCTGGCACCGGAGAGGTAAGGGGAGCGAGGTTGTCGCACGCCGAGTCGGGTGAGGTCGTCCCCGATCGCGCGTCCCCGGGCGGCGACGCGACCCGGCCCGTGACCATCTCCTACATCGCGGAGACCGCCGGAGTGTCGATCCCCACCGTGTCGAAGGTGATCAACGGCCGCTCCGGCGTGGCCGCGGACACCCGGGCCCGGGTCGAGGCGCTGATCAACCAGTACGGATACCGCCGGCCGGCGTCATCCACCCGCAGCAACACGATGGAGCTCGTTTTCGACCAGCTCGAGCACGCGTGGGGGGTGGAGATCATCCGCGGCGTGCAGCGGGTGGCGCGCGAACACCGCGTGGGTGTCGTGCTGACCGAGTTCGGACCGCAGCACAGCTCGATCCACTACTGGCTCGACGACACTCTCGCGCGCCGGCCGGACTGCGTCGTCAGTGTGGCTCAGCTGTCCGACGAGCAGCGCGACCAGCTGCGTGCCCGCGGCATCCCGTTCGTGGTGCTCGATCCCACCACCGAGCTGCCCGACGACGTTCCCTTCGTGGGGGCGACCAACTGGGCCGGCGGCCGGTCGGCCACCCGCCACCTGATCCAGGTGGGGCATCGCCGGATCGCGATGATCGGGGGCCCCGACCGGGCCCTGTGCTGCCGCGCCCGCCTCGACGGCTACCGCTCCACGATGGAGGCCGCCGGCCTGCCGGTCGGCGCCGACCTCGTCGTCCGCGCCGACCTCACCACCGAAGGCGGCCACGCCGCGGCCCGGGATCTGCTCGACCGCCCCCGGCCGCCGACGGCGATCTTCGCGTGCAACGACCTGCAGGCGCTCGGCGTCTACCGGGCGGCGCGTGAGCTCGGGCTGCGGATCCCTACCGAGCTCAGCGTGGTCGGCTTCGACGACCTGCCCGTCGCCGCTCTGGTCGATCCCACGCTGACCACGGTCCGTCAACCGCTCACCGAAATGGCCGTGGCCGCCACCGAGCTGGCGCTCGCCCTCGGGCGCGGGGAGAAGACGCCGCAGATCGGCCTCGAGCTCGCGACCACCCTCACCGTCCGGGAGAGCACCGCGCCCCCCGCGCGCTGATCCGCGCGCCCACTCCCATGATCAAGGCGTCCCTCACGTCGTTAGAGCTACGTGAAGGACGCCTTGATCATGGCGTTCGGGGATGTGGCCGGCGTCGATGTGGTCGAGGATCCGGGCGGCGGCGCCGAGCGCGGCGGCCTCGGTGCCGAGCGTGGCCGGTGCGATGTAGCAGCCGCCGGCGCGCGGGGCGACCGTCCGCTCGGCGAGGGCGGCTTCGGCGGCGGGTACCAGCCAGGGTGACAGCGGTGCGTAGTAGCCGCCGAGGATGACCACTGTGGGGTCGACGAGGTTGGCCAGCAGCGCAGCGCCGTGTCCGAGCCACCGCCCGGTTTCGGCGAGCGCATCCACTGTGGTCGGTTCGGTTGCGCGGGCGCGGCGCAGGATCTCGTGGACGTCGGGGGCGAGATCCGCTCGGATGTTCGAGCCGTCCTCGACGGCTGCGAGAGCGCGACCGTCGTCGGTGTCGGGGAGCACCCGCCGGATCAGCGCCGGGATCCCGGCCATCGCCTCCAGGCAGCCGCGCCGGCCGCAGCGGCACGGCGGGCCGTCGGGCGCTACCGGGATGTGGCCGATCTCGCCGCTGAATCCACGGCTGCCGCGCAGCAGCCGGCCGTCGGCGACCACACCGGCGCCGATACCGGCGCCGCCGATGAGGAAGGCCAGGTTCGCTGTTTCGGGGTACGCGCCGTAGCGCCGCTCGGCGAGGACGGCGAGGTTGGCGTCGTTGTCCACGGCGACCGGGTAGCCGGGCTTGCGCAGCGCGGTCTCCAACTCGCCGCGCAGGTCCAGGTCGTGCCAGCCGATGCTGGGGGCGCGCCGGACCACGCCGTCGGCGTCGACCAGGCCCGGCACGCCGACGGTGAGGCCGAGCACCTGCCGGCCGTCGGCCGCGACGCGGGCCGCGACGCGCCGGGCCAGGCCGGCGATGACGGCGACGCCTTTGCCGGGCGAGGCGGCGTGTCCGGCGACGGACCGGTGCCAGGAGACCAGGCGGGTGCCGGGCAGGTCCACCGCCACGGCGGTGAGGTGGTCGGATCCGACCGCGATGCCGATCGTCGCGTACGGCTGCCCGTCGGGCATGAGAAGCGTGGCGGGGCGGCCGATGCGGTGGCCGCTCGGTCCCGCCTGGCGCAGCAGCCGCCGGTCGATGAGGTCGGCGACGAGGCTGGAGACGGTGGCCTTGTTCAGGCCGGTGGCGGCGGCGATGTCGGCCCGGGAGCAGGGACCGGCGCTCCGCACGTGCCGCAGCACCACGGCCAGGTTGGCGGCGCGGACGCCCGCGAAGTCGGTCGGCCGGGTGCGGGTGTTCGTGATAGTCATCGTGTCAGCCCTTGACCGCGCCGACGAGCACGCCCTTGATGAAGTGCCGCTGGATGAAGGGGTAGACGGCGACGATGGGTGCGACGGTGAGCACGACGACGGCCATCTTGATCGCCTCGGTGGGTGGCATGGTGACGCCGACGGTGGCGCCGGACGTGTGCGGTGCCTGGCCGGCGAGCAGGTAGCTTTGCAGGACCCGCTGGATCGGGTACATGTCGTTGCGGTCGATGAACAACAGCGCGTCGAACCAGACGTTCCAGTAGCTGACGGCGTAGAACAGGCCGATCACGGCGATGACCGCTTTGGACAGTGGCAGCACGATGCGGCCCAGGATGCGAAAGTCGCTGGCGCCGTCGATCCGGGCGCTGTCGAGCAACTCCTGTGGGATGCCCTGGAAGAAGCCGCGGACCACGACGAGGTTGAACACGCTGATCGCCGGCGGCAGGATCAGGGCCCAGATGGTGTCTTTGAGGCCGAGGCCGGTCACGACCAGATACTTGGGCACGAGCGGCGGGTAGATCAGGAACGGCAGCAGGAAGTAGGCGAGTAGCCACCGGTAGCCGAGGGAGCCGGGGCGGGACAGGCCGTACGCGGCGAGCACGGTGACGGTGAGCGCCACCGCGGTGCCGATGACGGTGACCATGGTGCTGACCCACATCGCCCGGGTCACGGCGCCGCCGGCGAAGATGGTCTCGTAGGCGGAGGCGTCGACGCCCCGGGGGATGATGACGAAGCCGCCGGCATCCGCGATCGCCTCGCGGGAGGACAGGCTCGTCACCAGGATTGTCCACAGTGGGAAGAGGACGCCGAGCACGATCAGGGAGAGCACGATCGCCTTGAGGGCCTGGCCGATCCGGGTCGGCTTCTCCTCCCAGGCCGGGCGGGCGCCGCGCGCCTTGCGTGGCTTCAGGATGACGGTCGCGCTCATGATTGTGAGTAGATCCCTCGCTCGCCGAGTTTATGTGCCACCTTGTTGGCAACCAGGATCAGGCACAGCCCGATCGCGGCTTTGAAGAGGCCCGCCGCGGCGCCGTAGCCGTAGTTGCCGGTGGCGATGGAGAAGTAGTAGACGAAGGTGTCGAGCACCTCCGACGCCTCCCGGCCCACCGCGTCGCGTTGCAGGATGAACTGTTCGAAGCCGACCGACAGCGCGTCACCGAGGCGCAGGATGAGCAGCAGCACGATGACCGGGCGCAGGCCGGGCAGCGTGATGTGCCACATCCGCCGCCACCGTCCGGCGCCGTCCGCCGCCGCCGCCTCGTAGAGATTCTGGTCGATAGTGGACAGTGCGGCCAGGAACACGATGGTGCCCCAGCCGACGTCCTTCCACACCGCTTCGGCGGTGACCAGGAGGATGAAGGTGTCCGGATTGGCCATGATGTTCCACGGCTCCAGCCCGGCCTCCCGCAGGCTCTGGGCCAGCAGGCCGGCGCCCCCGAGCATCTGCACGAAGAACGTGATCACCAGTACCCAGCTGAAGAAGTGCGGCAGGTACACGACGGTCTGGACGAAGCCGCGCAGCCGGCTGGACAGCAGGTTGTGCAGCATGATCGCCAGGAAGATCGGGATGGGAAAGAAGAAGACGAGCTGGAACGCGGTGATCGTGAGGGTGTTGCGGAAGGCATGCCAGAACGCCGGGTCCTCGAACAGCAGCTGGAACTGGCCGAAGCCGATCCACTCGCTGCGCAGGAACGCCTCCAGTGGGTTGCTGCCCACGTAGGGGTTGTAGTCCTGGAAGGCGATGACGTTGCCGAGGATCGGGATGTAGCTGAAGACCAGCAGGATCAGGAAGCCGGGCGCCACCATCACCAGCAGCTGCCAGTCCCGCCGCAGGCGCAGCCCGAACGGCACCCGGCGGCGGCCGGTGGTGGGTGGCCGCGCCGGTGGTTTCCGTCGAACTCATCGCCCAGCCTCGGACAGCGACTTCGCCAGCAGTGCGCGCGCCTCCTCGCCGCCGTTGGCCTTCCACTCCGCGATGATGCTGTCCACATCGGATAGCGGTCGGCGACCGCGCTGCACGTCGATGAACTTCTCCTCGGCCGGCACCGCGAAGGCCTTGAAGGAGGCCGGCATCTCCAGCTTCAGGCCGTCCCACGGATCCGGTTCGAGGTACTTGGCCGTCTCGTTGGACCAGGACAGCAGGTCCCGCACGTAGTTCGGGGTGTCGGGGAACGGCCCGATCGCGGGGTTGCGGCCGCTGACGAAGAAGTACTGGTTGGCGATCTCCTTGAAGGCCAGGTCGGTCTTCATCGGCCCGTCCGGGGTCTTGGTGTGGTGCTTGCCCTCCACCCCGTAGTCGCGCAGGAGCGCCTCCTGGGTGCCCACCGGGGCGGAACACCAGTTGATGATGCGCAGGAGTTCTTCGACGCGCTCCTTGCCGACGCCCTTCTTGATGAACGTGTAGGAGATCGGCTCGTCGGCGCGCCAGATCAGGGGATCGCCGCCGGTGGCCGAGAAGAGCGGTACCGGTTGGATGTTCAGCTTCGGGTTGACCTTCTGGTGCTCGGCCTGGGCGCCCTGCCAGAAGCCGACGCCGGCCATCTTGAAGATGATGCTGCCGGCCTGGGCGAACAACAGGCCGGCGTCGGCGCCCTTGCTGGCGACGATGTCCGGGTGGACCAGGCCATCCTTGTAGATCTTGGCCATGACCTCGAGCGCCTGCCGGTACTCCGGCGTCTCGTACTTGAACTCCGGTGTCTTGTCGGCCTTGAGCCGCCAGCCCTGCTTGGAGCCGGGCACCTTGTGGTAGATCTGGATCATCGGGAAGATGTCGTCGAACGCCCACACCTTCTTGGCCGGATCGGTCACCTGCTTGGCCATGGCGAGCATCTCGTCCAGGCTCTTCGGGATCGTCAGGCTGCGCGCGTCCAGCAGGTCCTTGCGCGTGAACAGCGCCCACGGGAACGGGCCGTCGCTGGGGTTGGGCACCGCGAAGAGCCGGTCGTTCCAGATCGCGTGGCGCCAGGCGGCGGTCGGAAACGTGGCGAGCATCGCGTACGGGTTGACGGCGTCGCCCTGGAGATAGTCGGTGAGGTCCTCGAAGAGCACCTTGGCGGCCTCGGAGAAGCGCGGAATCTTCGCCACCTCCCAACCCGGCACGCACAGCAGCTCCGGCACGTCCCGGGCGCCGAACATCGCGTTGAGCTTGTCGGCGTACGTGTTGCCGTCCTGGATGGTGAAGTTGACCGGGGTGCCCAACTCGGCGTTGACCGCCTGCAGGTAGGCGCTCTGCTGGTATCCGGGCGGGGCGGGACCCCACACCGGGGTCATCGCCGTCACCTCTTTGCCGCTCGTGCCGGGCTTGTCGGTGATCGCGTCGACGAGCGTGCCGGGGTATTTGAGGTAGCCGTCCGGCACCGGACGGGTGCCCTTGATATCCGGCGTGATGTTCGACGCCAGGTCCTTCTGCGCCGGCAGGAGACTGGCGAACTTGTCAAGGTTCTGGGCGCCGCCGGAACCGGCCGGCTTCTCGCTGCACCCGGCCAGCAGTGGCCCACCGGCGACCGCCGCGGTGCCCAGGCCGACGAGTCCGAGGAAGTTCCGTCGTGAGGTTGGGTATGTCATGACTCTCCGTTCGCTAGGGTGGCTGTGCCGGTGATGGCGTCTCCCGACTTGGTGACGTGGTAGGTCGCCGTGGCGCCGCTCCAGAAGTGGAACGTGAGCGTCACCCGTGCGCCGTCGTTGAGGGAGTTGACGAAACCGGGCGTGAGGTTGATGGCGCCGTTCGGGAGGTCCGCCCAGAAGGCGGCGCCGTACTGCTGGTAGGCGGTCCAGTTGGCCGGGCCGGCGTTGCTGCCGTCGTCGTACCGGGCCTCCATCGTGGACAGCACGTCGCCGCGGAAGTCGGTCGGGATGGCGAGGCAGTCGCGCCAGGGATCCGGGTCGCAGTCCGTGGTGGTCGCGGTCGCGTCCGACAGGATCGGGGTGTCGTGGGTGATGACGTCGATGCGCCAGGGGACGCCGCGGGAGAACCGGGCCCGCAGCGTCGCGTTGGCGCCGTACTCCCGGTCGCCGACCAGCTCGGTGAGGATGGCGGCGGTCAGCGTGAGTTGGTCGCCGGACAGCGTGTAGTCCTTGCCCTTGACCAGATTGCGGTCGCCATACCGGAGCCCCTGGAAGTCGGTGCCGTTCTCGTTGATGGTGAGGGTCTTGCTGGTGATCTCGCTCGACCGGGAGTTGAACACCAGGTCGGTGGCGGCGGTGCCGGACCGGGTGGTCCAGCTCGATTTGATCTGCGCGAACAGTTCGGGGTCGCGCCACTCGAGGGTCCTGCGGTTCAGGAACTGGCCGGCGTCCCAGAGGACCGTGGTGACCTTGCGCAGTCGGGCGTAGTAGCCGAGGTACTCGAAGAACTTGCGCATCTCACCCCGCTCGACGATCCCGGGGAAGTTGGGGTCGATGCCGAACAGGGCGTACTCGCCCATGATGACGGGGATGCCGTTGGCCACGAACGTGGTGTGGACCCGGTCGAACGTGCCGGTGAGGTCCTCCACCGAGCGCTCGTCGAAGCGGGTGAAGTTGGCGATGTTCACGCTGAACGGCCAGAACCCGTAGAAGTGGATCGTCGTGGCGACCATGGGGTCGGCCAGCTCGGTGAGGCTGGCGGCCAGCGCGTCCAGCCGGGGCTGGTCCGCGTTCGTGTACAGGGTGGGCAGCACCAGCAGGCGCTTGGCGTTGGCGCCGCCCGAGCCGCGGACGATCCGGTGGAACTCCGCGTTGAGCTCGTGCAGCAGCGGGTAGTTCTGCTCGTCGCCCGAGGTGCCGCTGAAGGTGGGCTCGTTGATGCTCTCGAACGTGAGCCGGTCCGAGTAGTCGCGGAACGTTGTCGCGAGCTGGGTCCAGGTCGCCGTGTACCGGGCGAGGACGGCATCCCGGTTGGTCGGGTACTGGTTGATCCACATCCACGAGTCGTGGTGCAGGTTGAGCATCACGTACAGGCCCTCGGCCAGCGCCCAGTCGACGCTCTGCCGCACCTTGGCGAACCAGGCCGGGTCGATCGGGTAATCCGGCGCCCCGCCCTGGCGGCCTTCCCAGGTCACCGGGATCCGGATGCTCTTGAAGCCCTCCGACCTGACCTTCTTCAGCAGCGCTCGGGTCACGGGTGGGTTTCCCCAGGCGGTTTCGTCGGCGCCGATCGCGTCGTAGGTGTTGCCCATGCCCCAGCCGGGCTGCATGGCGGCCACGATGCTGCGGGCGGCCGGCGCGCTGGGCGGCGCCGGCGGTGCGGCACCGGCGGGTGCGGCGGCGGGGGGCAGGGCCGGCACGAGGGCGATCGCCAGAGCGAGCGTGACCAGTACCGAAATGGGTCGCGAGGGTGCGCGTGTGGGCGGGGCGAGCCCCGCCGGCCTCGTCAACACCGTGCAGTCTCCTGTCGACGGGAAGCGGGTGGACACGCTGATCGTCGAACCGCTTCGAACCATGGGACGGGTTCCCGTGCGAGATGGTGGAACGAGCTGAGCACTAGAAACTTTCGCTAGCGTGGCGGAAATTTAGCACGCAGTTTGGCCGAAAGCTATAGGTCGATCGATGTGGATGCCACGGTGCTCTGGGACCCCCGCCTGGGCGTGAGCCCCCAAAGGGCACCTCTCTCACCGTTGAGGCGGGTAGCGGGGAGCCCGCTCGGGAATTCACGCCCCGGAGGGCTGCCCTCTGGGGGGCGCGGGCCGGGAGGAACGTCGCCGGCGGCGACGCGCCGGTGGGGAGAAAGTTGGGGCAAGCCGCGCTAGATAGTTTCCGGCTACGCCGGGGGTGGTGCGGTGGTGCGGCGAGCGACCAGCGTGGGGGAGAGCTTGACCTGCGCGGCGGGTCGCTTCCGGTCCGCGATGCGGTCCAGCAGCAGCCGGGCGGCGTTGGCGCCGATCTGGTGGCCGGCTTGGTCGACGCTGGTCAGCGAGATGAGGCGGAAGGCGGCGAAGGTGGTGTTGTCGTAGCCGGCGACGGAGATGTCTTCGGGCACCCGTAGGCCGGCTTCGGCGATGGCGTCGAGGGCGCCCATGGCGACGATGTCGGCGCCGGCGAAGATCGCGGTCGGCCGCACTGGGCGGGCCAGAAGTTGCTGGGCGCCGAGGTAGCCGCCCTGCTGTGTGTAGCTGGTGGCGGTGATGTCGATGTGGTCGGTCAGGCCGCGGGCTTGCATGGCGTGGCGGTAGCCGGCGGCGCGGATGGCGTTGGGCATCTCGGCGAGGCGATCGGGGTCGGTCTCGTGGTGGTCGATGTGGGCGATGCGCTGGTGGCCGAGGTCGGCGAGGTGGTCGACGATGAGCGCGGCGCCGGTGAAGTCGTCGTCGGCGACGGTGTCGTAGGCGGGGGAGCGGCCGTGGCGGCCGACGACGACGGTGGGGACGGTGGCGGCGACGTGGTCGAGGTGGGTGCGGGAGGAGATGGGGGCGATGAGGATCAGGCCGTCCATGCTGCGGTCGATCATGGCGTGGGTGACTTTGGCTTCGGCGTCTTCGCCGTTGCAGCCGGGACCGAGGAGGACCTGGTAGTCGGTGTCGGCGAGGTGGTCGGTGAGGCCGTCGAGGATCTGGGCGAAGAACGGGTTGATGATGTTGGGCAGCATCACGCCGATGGTGTAGGTCTGGCCGCGCATGCCGCGGGCGGCGGCGTTGGGCCGGTAGCCGAGCTCGTCGATGGCCTGGCGGACTCGGGCCTGCATCTTGGGGCTGACCCCGTAGGCGTTGCGCAGCACCTTCGACACCGCGGTCGTGGAGACCTGGGCGCGCTGGGCGACGTCGACGATGGTGACCCGCCGCGACGGTGCTGAGGGCCTCTTCATCCCGCATCCTCCGGAGCCTGGTCAGGGAACGTTTGCCTGGCGAGTGTAGACCGCTCCCACGCTGGTGGTTAACCCATCCTCTTGACGTCCCACCGGTGAACTCCTAGGGTCAAGCGAAACATTTTGGAAAACGTTACACACAATCTCCGAGCTGCCACTTTGCGGCAGGCGCCGGTGTGGCTGCCTTGGTGAAACGTTCCAAACGAGTGAGGTCCTTCAGATGACGATTTTCCCGGCCAGGCGTAATCCGGGCTTCCCGATGCTCAAGGCTGAATGTCCACAACCGACTGTACTGATGGGAGAGGCGTCATGAGAATACGCACGTTCTCGGCCGTGCTAGCGGCCGTCACCGCGGCGAGCCTGCTGGCCGCGTGCAGCGGGGGCACCAACGCGGGCTCCGGCGACGGCGACGACAACACCTTGACCCTCGCCTCGGTCGACCAGGGTTCGATCGAGGATGTGGTCAAGGCGTTCGAGGCGGCGAACCCGGGCGTCAAGGTGAACTTCACGACCAGCGGCGCCGACCAGTACCAGGCGCAGATCCGCACCCAGCTGGCCTCCGGCACCGCGCCCGACGTGCTGACGGTCTGGCCCGGCAACGGCAACCCGGGCGCGACCCACGTGCTGGCCAAGCCCGGCTACCTGCTCGACCTGTCGGACCAGCCGTGGGCGGCCACGTTGCCGCCGACCATGAAGACCGTCGCCCAGTACGAGGGCAAGACCTACAACGCGATCTTCGGGCAGAACGGGATCGGCGCGGTCTACAACGATCAGGCCATGGCCAAGGCCGGGCTGACCCCGCCGACGACCTGGACCCAACTGCTCGCCTTCTGCGAAGCCGCCGCCGGCAAGGGCACCCCCGCCTTCGCGCTCGGCATCCAGGACAACTGGGTGACCCAGATCGCCCTGTACGCCTTGGTCGCCACCACCGTCTACGGCGGTGACCGGGACTTCGACACCAAGATGCAGGCCGGCCAGGCCACGTTCGCCAATTCCCCGTGGACCACGGCGATGGCCAAGTACGTCGAGATGAACCGGGCCGGCTGTTTCCAGAAGAACCCGCTCGGCACCAGCTACGAGGCCAGCCAGGAACTGGCCGCCACCGGTAAGACGCTCGGCATCGTGCAAGGCAACTGGATCGTCTCCCTGCTCAAGGGCAAGAACCCCGCCGGCACCTTCACCCTCAAGACGCTCCCCGCCACCGACGATCCGGCCACCTTCCTCATGCCCGCCGCCGCCGGCGCCGGCTACGGGATCAACGCCAAGGCGAAGAACAAGGAGCTGGCGCTGAAGTTCATCACCTTCGTCATGTCACCCGAGGGCATGAAGGTGTTCAACGAGAAGCAGGGCAGCCTACCGTCGCTGCCCGACACCGGTTCCGCGGTCGACCCGGCCTTCGCCGACCTGTCGACCTTCATCAAGGACAACCGGACCGTGCCGTTCATGGATCAGCTGTGGCCCAACGCCAAGGTCCAGCAGACCATGCTGTCCGGCCTGCAAGAGGTCTTCAGCAACCAGTCCACACCGGACAAGGTGCTCGCCGCGATGGACGCCGATTACCGGGCCGGTGAGTAACCACGAAGGGGGAGGGCACCAGTGTCAACGACCAGCCATCGCCGGCGCGTGCTGGCGGGAGTAGGGGTGTGCGTGACCCTGCTCGCGTCGCAGGCGCTGAACGCGAGTCCCGCCGCCGGGCACGGCAGCGGCCAAGCCCACGTGCGGGCCGTCAACCTTCAGGTCGACGGCCGCCACGACCAGCCGCTCGGCATCGACAACACCACCCCGACGTTCGGCTGGCAGATCGCCGAGACCCGGCGGGCCGCCGCGCATCCGTGCCACCGGGCCCGCTCCCGCGCCGCGTGTCCCGGCGATCGGCAGACCGCCTACCAGATCCAGGCCGCCACCAGCGAGCATGACCTCCGGCGCGGCCGGCTGATCTGGGACTCCGGCAAGGTAGCCGCCGACCGGCAGACCGGCATCCCGTACGCCGGCAAACCCCTCGCCTCCCGGCAGCGGGTGGTGTGGCAGGTCCGCGTGTGGGACGCGGACCGCCGGGTCTCCGACTGGAGCGAGCCGGGCTCGTGGGAGATGGGCCTGCTCGCGGAGTCCGACTGGGGCGCGGCCCGCTGGATCGAGTACCCGGGCCGGACCGAGAACCAGCCGATGCCCATCTTCGCCCGTCAGTTCGGCATCGACGACCGCCGCACGGTCGCCGCGGCCCGCCTCTACCTGTCCGGCGTCGGACTGCACAAGCCGACCGTCAACGGCCGGGCGCTCACCGACGAGGTCCTCGCGCCCGGCAACTCCAACTACCAGCTGTCCACTGAGTACCGCACCTACGACGTCACCGGCGTGCTGCGCGCGGGCGGTAACACGCTCGGCGTCCAACTCGGCAACGGCCCCGCCTACGTGCGCCGCAGCGTCACCAACCCCGCCGTCGGCCGGACCGCCCCGTACTCCTGGTGGCAGAGCCAGCTCAAGGGCAGCGGCACCCTGGTCGCCGACGCCGAGGCCGGCGCCACCACGGTGACGCTGGACAGCGTCGCCGGATACCACGTCGGCGGCACCGTCAACGTCGACACCGGCGGCGGCGGGGACAGCCTCGAATCCCGCGTCATCACCGCCATCGGCACCGCGGACGTCTCCTTCACCCCCGGCCTGACCAAGCCGCACACGGCCGGCGCGCTGGTGACCGGCTCGGGCAACAACATCGCCGCCAGCGATCCCAGCGCCGGCGCCGCGGTCACGCCCCGGCTGATCGCCCGGCTGGAGATCGTGTACCGCGACGGCGGGCGCGACGTCGTCGTCTCCGACCGCCGCTGGCGCACCGCCCTCGGACCGCTGGTGACCGACGCATGGTACTCCGGGGCCGACTACGACGCCCGCCGCGAACAGCCCGGCTGGGACCGGCCCGGATCCGACCTGTCCGCCACCGCGCAGCGGCGTGACGGTACCCCGACCGGCTGGATCGACGCCGGCATCGCCCCGCCGCCCAACCTGGCCACGAAGCTCGTCGCCCGCGCGGCCGAGCCGGTGACGGTGGTCGAGACGTTCACCCCGGTGTCGGTGACCAACCCGGTGCCCGGCACCTGGGTCTTCGACTTCGGGCAGAACATCGTCGGCTGGCCCCAGCTCCGTCTCACCGGCGGCGTGGCGGCCGGCACCACCATCCGCATGTCGCCGGCCGAGTCGCTCGCCGCGGACGGCACCGTCGACCAGGCATCGCTGCGCGGCGGTGGCGGCAGCCGAGGCGTCGACCTGTTCAACACCTACACGACCGCCGGCCGACCCGGCGGGGAGACCTGGCACCCGGACTTCAACTACTTCGGCATGCAGTGGGTCCAGGTCACCGGCCTGCCCGAGGGGTACGTGCCCACAAAGGACACCATCACCGGGCTGCGGCTACAGGCGGCCACGCCGGTCGCCGGCGCGGTGACCACCTCCAACGCGCGGATCAACCGGATCAACAGGATGGCCCGGTACTCGTTCGCCGGCAACGTCATGTCGGTGTTCACCGACTGCCCGGGCCGGGAGAAGCTGTCGTACCCGGCGGACTACACCATGCCGATGGGCGCGATCCACCGCAACCACCAGCTCGCCGCGTATCTGCGCACCACCATGCACCACCTCGTCGAGGGACAGTCCATCGCGGACACCCCGATGTTCGGCAACGTGGCGCTGAAGACCCCGGTCTACGACTGGGGCTACAGTGGACGGTTCGGCGACGAGATCAACTGGGGCAACGCCATCATCCTGGTCCCGGCGATGCTGTACGAGCTCTACGGCGACACCCAGACGATGGCGCGGTACTACGACCGGATGGTCGACTTCGCCGACTACATCCAGCGGCAGAAGGCGGGCACCGGCGCCGACGCGCACATCGTCGACGCAGCCCTCGCCGACTGGGTCTCCGCCGACCAGACCTCCGGCCGGATCACCGGCACCTGGGGCTACTTCGTGATGATCAGCAAGCTGGCCACGATGGCCGAGCTGACCGGCCACGCGGCGGACGCCGACCGCTACCGGGCCCTGGCCGCCGACATCAAGGCGGCATTCAACGCCCACTTCTACAACACGGCGCTGGGGCGCTACACCACGGCCGGGAACGCCGGCACCGCTGGCGCCACCCAGTCCGCCCAGGCCCTCGCGCTCGACGCCGGGCTCGTCCCGGACAGCGAACGCGGCGCTGTGCTGGACGCGTTGGTCGAGCTCGTCTACGCGTTCCACCCCAACGGCGACGGCCCGCACTTCAGTGGCGGCACCATCGGTATGGCGTCCACGGTCCGGGCGCTGGCCGCCGGCGGCCGCGACGACGTGCTGTGGGACCTGCTCCAGGAGGACGAGCAGCCCAGCTACGGCTACTTCATGGAATCCACGGTCGCCAACCCCGGCGGCATGACCACCATCGGGGAGCGGTGGAACCGCGGCGACTCCAAGAACCACATGATCCTCGCCCAGATCGAGGAGTGGTTCCACACTGGACTGGTGGGGATCCGCGCGGACTCCGTCGGGTACCGGAAGCTCGTCTTCCAGCCCAAGGTGGTCGGCGATGTGACGTTCGCCAAGGGCAGCTACCGCACCCCGGCGGGCGAGGCCCGCGCCGAATGGCGCAAGGGCGACCGCTGGTTCCGGCTCACGGTCACCGTCCCGACGAACACCGGCGCGGAGGTCTGGGTACCAACGCTCGGTGGTCGGGTGGTCGGCGAGCCGGACCGCGCCGACTTCGTCCGTCTCGACGGCGGGTACGCCGTTTACCGGGTCGCCTCCGGCACCCACAGCTTCACCGCCGTCACGGCATAGAGCCGCGGGGGGGGGGGGGGCGGGCCACGCGCCCCCCCCCAACCCACCTGGCACAACGCGCAGAGCG
>JBBEWH010000296.1:0-17860 GCA_037414955.1 Actinomycetes bacterium KLBMP 9797 | reverse complement strand
TGCTGATCCACGCCGCGGCCGGCGGCGTCGGTTGTCTGGCCGGACAATTCGCCGCCGCGGCGGGCGCGCGGCGGATCGTCGGCGTGGTCGGCAACGCCGGCCAGGTCGACTACGCCCGCCGGTTCGGCTACCACGAGGTGCTGGTGCGTGAGGAGTTCCCGGACGCTGTCGGTGACGAGACGTTCGACGTGATCCTCGATCCGATCGGCGGTCAGACCCGCCTGGCGAGTCTGGCACGGCTGGCCCCGCACGGCCGGATCGTCGTCTACGGCAACATCGCCACCTTCGAACCGGTCACCGTGTCGACCAACGATCTGCTGATGCGGGGCCAGTCGCTGATGACCTACAACAGCGACCTGGCCAGTCACACCCAGCCCCAGCGGTTGGCCGACAGCGCCACCCGCGCGATGGCGCTGGTCGCCGACGGCTCGGTGCGCATCGACATCACCGCCGAGTACGACCTGCCCGAGGTCGAGACCGCGATCGCGAACCTGGCCGCCGGGACGACCCACGGCAAGAGCATCGTCCGCGTCGGGTGAACGCTGGCCGCTGATCCGATGGGGCTTTCCCGTCGGGTCAACGGCGGGCGCGCGCTGCCAACGATGAAGACCGACGAGGAGATCATGGAGATCCTGGCCGCCTACGACCTGACCGGCAGCTGTCGCAAGGCCGCCGAGTTGGTCGGGGTCGACCACCACACGGTGCGTCGCTACGTCCAGTTACGCCGCACCGGAACCGTGCTCGACGGTCCGGCACGGCGCGCCCAACTCATCGACGAGTTCATGCCCAAGGTCGAGGAACTGGTCGAGGCCACGCGTGGCAAGATCGGCGCCGACCAGGTCCATCGGCGCCTGCGCGCGCTTGGCTACACCGGCAGCGAACGCACCACCCGCCGCGCCGTCGCCACGGCGAAAGACACCATTCCGAAGCCCCAGCCGCCGTGCTGCCCTTGGCCGTGCGACACGTGGACGTTGTCGCCCAGTAGCCGGCGGCGGCACCTCCGCGCCGCATGATCACCGTCGCTACCGCCATCGGCCGGACACGTGCGGGTGACCGCCGCCCAACCGACGGCCACAGTGGACTTGGGGACACGGCAAGGACGCGTGAATGGGACGCCCCCATGAGACACAGATGATCTTGTGCTCCCAAATTGCTCCCAATGTAAGGAGCATAAATTGATGGTGGGCGATACTGGGATCGAACCAGTGACCTCTTCCGTGTGAACGAACGGATCGCAACGCCGTGACCTGCGGCTTTCCAAGAACCCGCAGGTCACGGCCAGCCGTTGAGGACAGGTCCACCCCACCTCAACGCCGTTGAGCGCCGTTCAGAGCGACCTCCTGCTCCCAACCTGCTCCCACCCCCAATGCTCGGCGGGGAAGTCGTAGAACGCGAGCGGGGGGGGGGGGGGGGGGGGGGGGGGGCGGGGGGGGGCGCGGGGGGGGGGGGGGGGGGGGGGGGCCGCCCCGGCGGGGCCCCCCCCCCGCTTCAGGATCAAGTGGCGATGCAGGTGAGCGAAGATACGCCGGACGCACCAATCCCCGAGCCGATGAACCCGAACGCCGTACTGGCGCCGGCGCCGACCGATCCGTTGTAGTCGACGTTCCGCGCGGTCACGCTGGGGCCGCTCGACGTGACCGTGGCGCTCCAGGACTGGCTGACGGCCTGCCCGTTGGTGAACGTCCAGGTGACTGTCCAGCCGCTGATCGAGGTGGAGCCGGCGGTGATCCGCACCTCGGCCTGGAAGCCACCGGACCATTGGCTCGTCACCGAGTACGCCGCCGTACATCCACCGGGCGGCGGGGTCGAGGGCGGTGGCGTCGTGGGCGGTGGCGTCGTGGGCGGCGGAGTGGTAGGTGGCGGAGTGGTAGGTGGCGGAGTGGTAGGTGGCGGAGTCGTCGGCGGCGGCGTGGTAGGTGGTGGCGTGCCGCTGAAGGTGAACGCGTCGACGTCGAAGAGGTAGCCCGAGCCGCCGGTGAAGACCAGGAACAGGTTCTGTGTACCGGCCGGTGCGTCGACCGTGCCGGTGACGTTGGTCCAGGTCTCCCAGCCGCCGGTCGGCGAAACCGTGGCCGAGCCGATTACCGGCCCGGTGGCCGAGCCGGTACGCAGGGAGAGGGTCCCGCCCGAGCCGGCGGAGGCGACCCGCGCGGTGAAGGACGTGGCCCCGCTCAGGTTGTACGGCGTGAACGAAATCCAGTCGCCGTTTTCGATGTGCCCGACCGCGTTGCCGCCGTTGGCCGACGGCTTCGCCACCGTGGTGGTGCCCTGCTGGGCGCTGTAGTGCTCGGCCTGCCGGGTCCGCGGCTGCATGACCACCTGCGGCGAGGTCACCGGCGTGGTCGAGCCGGCCGGCGTGTACTCGGCGGTCAGCACGCCGAAGATGTTCGCGTTGGTGTCGTGCTCACCGTCCGCGGTGGTCTGCAGCGTGCCCGAGCAACCAGTGGCGCTGGTTATGTCGTGACCGTGACTGTCGTGCGCAAGGGTGTACTTGACCCTCACGCGGCTACAGTCGACGGTCGGTGCGTTCGCGTCGGTGACCGTGACATCGAACGGGATGGCGTCACCAGGGTTGAACAGCCTGCCGTTCAGCGGCAGGTTGAGGACGACCGTCGGCCGGCCCACCCCGATCACCAAGCTCGCCGTCGAGCTGCGGCCGGTGCTGTCGCGCACCGTGAGCGTGGCCGTGAACTCGCCGTTGGCCGTGTAGGTGAACGACGGGTTGGCGGCCGTCGAGTCGGTGGTGCCGTCGGTGGTGAAGTCCCACGCGTAGGTGATCGGGTCGCCGTCCGGGTCGCCCGAGCCGGCCGAGCTGAACCGCACGGTCAGCGGCGCGCTCCCGCTCGTCGGGTTGGCCGAGGCGGACGCGGTCGGCGACCGGCCACCGCCGGAGTTGTACTCGATCCGGTACACCGCCGAGCTTGCGTCACCGCTTCCCCAGCCCGTGCCGTAGTCGAGCACGTACAGCGCGCCGTCCGGCCCGAACTCATGATCCATCACCTGGGTACCGGTGTACGCCGGGAAGGCCTCGATCGTGCCCACCCCACCGGAGCTGGTGACCGTGGCCGTCTTGATCCACCGCCGGCCGAACTCGCCGAGGAACACCTTGCCGTTCATCGACGCCGGGAACTTCACGTCGGAAGCGAGCGAGGCGCTGTAGTTGTACACCACGCCGCCCATCGGTGACAGGCCGCCACTGCCCAGCGCCGGCGGATTCTGCTCACCGCCGTACGGCAGCCACGCCCTCTGCGAGGGGGGCAGCTGGGTGATGCCGGTGTTGTTGGGAGAGTTGTTCACCGGCCCGCCGGTGCAGTTGAACGGGGCACCCGAAGGTCCGGACGGGAAGGTGTAGTCGATGTACGGCGTGTTGTAGCTCGAGCAGTACGGCCAGCCGTAGAAGCCAGGTTGGGTGATCCGCTCGAACGCTACATGGTTGGCCGGCCCACGGTTGGGGTTGCTGGTGCCGGCATCCGGCCCGTACTCACCGAGATGCACGATGCCGGTCGCCTTGTCCACGGACATCCGGAACGGGTTGCGGAAACCCATCGCGTAGATCTCGGGCTTGGTGTTGGCCGTACCCGGCGCGAACATGTTGCCGGCCGGGATCGTGTACCCACCGCCGGAGCTCGGCCGGATCCGCAGTATCTTGCCCCGCAGGTCGTTGCTGTTGCCGGAGCTGCGCTGCGCGTCGTAGGCCGGGTTGCGGTTGGGCCGCTCGTCGATCGGCGTGTAGCCGCTGGAGTCGAACGGGTTGGTGTCGTCCCCTGTGGTCAGGTAGAGGTTGCCGGCCGCGTCGAAGTCGATGTCGCCGCCGACGTGGCAGCACATGCCACGGCTGGTCGGCACCTCCAGGACCGTCACCTCCGACGACGCGCTCAGCGTGAAGTCGGCGTTCACCGTAAAGCGGGACAGCCGGTTGACGCCGTTGAACGGGGCGAACTGCGCCGCCGTGCCGGTCGACGGCGCGTCGCCGGACGGGGTGGACAGCCGCGGCGAGTAGTACACATACACCCACCGGTTGGTGGCGAAGTTCGGGTCCACCTTGATGCTCTGCAGCCCCTCCTCGTCGTGCGTGTACACCGGGATGGTCAGCGCCACCTTGGTGTTGCCGGCCGGGTCGGTGTAGCGGATGGTGCCGTCCCGCGAGGTGTGCAGCACGCCCCGGTTGGGCAGCACCGTCAGCCCCATCGGCTCGCCGACCTCTGCGACGCCCTTGGCCAGGTTCACCATGCGGTAGCCGGCCTGCGGCGGCGGACTGGTCGAGCAGTTGCCGGTCCCCTGCGCCGCGTACCGGACACCGCCCAGCAGGTGCGTACGGAAGTTCGCCTCGCTATAGCTCTCGTTCGTGTGGCCCATGCCCGTGTACCACGAGCGGCCACCGTCGTAGCCCCGGCACCACGCGATCGGGTGGTCACCCCCCATCGAGCCGCCGGTATACGTGCTCTCGTCCAAAGTGGCCAGCACGTGGACCTGCGAGCGCGGGTTGGTCCGGTAGTTGTACCACTCGTCGAACCGGGACCACGCCGTCGGCAGCCCGGCCGTCGATGGATGGGAGGTGTCCTCGATCCGCACGGTCGCGTTCTGGTTGGCCGGATGGCTGGCGAAGTACGCGCCGACCAGGTTGCCGTACCACGGCCAGTCGTACTCCGTGTCAGATGCCGCGTGGATGCCCACGTACCCGCCGCCGCTGCGGACGTAGGCCTCGAACGCCGCCTGCTGGCTGGCGTTGAGCACGTCCCCGGTGGTGGACAACCAGACGACCGCCTGGAACCGGGCCAGGTTCGCGGCGGTGAACTGGGCGGCGTCCTCGGTGGTCTCGACGGTGAAGTTGTTCTGCGCGCCGAGCTGCTGGATCGCGGTGATGCCGGCCGGGATCGAGTCGTGCCGGAAACCGGCCGTCTTACTGAAGATCAACACATTGAAGTCCGCAGCTGCGCTTGCGGGCACGGTGGTGAAGCCTACCGCCGCCACGATGGTGGCTAGGCAGAGGGCCAATCTTCGAAACATGATCGGCTGCTCACTTCCTGTCGTACGACGTGCAAACGGACCTGCACCGAAGGCCGCGCCTGGGGTGAATCACCGTGGAGCAGATGCGCTGGTTAACGAAACGGGAGCCAGCGTCTGGAATGTGGAGTATTGTGGGTCCTTTTCTCATGTGGATGGTCGAGGCGCCGGTACCGGTCATGCGCCCGCAACACTCATCTGGCGAACGGGTGCGGTGCTGGCCCGCGCTACGAGGTTGGGGCGGTTGCGCGTGCTGGATCCGAGCGTTGGATGGGTGACCAGGATGTCGAGGTGGAAGTGGGCGGGCGTCAACGTAACGTCTTGCATCGATATATGGGAGCGCTCCCCATCGATTCTTGGAAGGTTGCCAGATTGTTTCCGGTCCATCAAGAGGGAACCGTAGACGCGTGTACAGAAGCCCGGTTTGCGTGTATGCGGAAGCCCAGCTTTCAATGGACCGACTTTCGACAGCCGTTGTGAATAACAATTTTTGGCGCCGGTAATGAACCTTTTCCAACCTGAGCCCCGCGGGCAGGGTGGCTGCCTCGACGCGCCCGACGACCGCCCTCTCGGGGGCCGCCGCGCGCGTCGACGACCTGAAACGTGGATCACGCAGAACGCGGTCGAGCCGACGACCTTCCGGGCTTACCACAACAGTTCGAACGGCATCGGCGGGTACGACCTGGCGCATTCCCAGGACCAGATCGTGCCCTTCGACTATGACCATTCGGGGAAGCTGGATCACCTGCTGCTGTCGTCGCTCACGGAATTCGGTTCTGTCACAGGAAGTGTGGCGGGGCGGAACCGGTCGCTGGTCAGTTGGGTTGGAGGATGCGACGACGGAGCAGGTCGAATTTGGCTCGGCCGTACATCTGCCTTTTGAGCATCTTCACGCGGTTGACCTGGCCTTCGACGGCACCGGAGCTCCAGGGCAGAGTGAGCCCAGCAGTGACGGCGTCGAGGTCACGTTGCAGGCCCTTGGCGAACGAGGTGCCAGCGATCGGCGACTTGGATGGCGTTCGGCGCGCCGGTGCGAGCGCCGTCGGCGTAGTCGCCGGCCCGGTCCCGGCAGATGATCTCGGCGCCGGGATGGGACGCCGACGCGACGCGTACACCTGACCTCGGCGTAGCGCGAAGTCGTCAACGCCGAGGACTCGCGGCGCGGCGGTGAGCACGGGTTCCGGCGTCACGCGCAGCAGCCGCAGCAGCGTGCTGCGCGAGACGTCCATCGCCAGCTTCGCGGCCAGCCGCACGCCGGCTCGACCCGCCAGCGCCGCGCCGACGCTGTGCAGCAGGCCCTGCAACGGTTGGCTACGTCGCCGACGCCTGATGGTCAGGCCTGGGATCTGCTCGACGAACGTGCGCACATCGCAGTCGCCGACGCGGCAGTTGAACCGCCGCACCAGCAGCAGCCAGACCGGTAGCCCGCTGACTGGCGTGTCGGCCAGGCACCGCTGGTACCTGCTGCGCACCGACTTGGACACGGTCGCGCAGGCCGGGCACGACGCGGTCCCGGCGCGAGCTCGGGCGAACAGTGAGGTGCCCTCGGGGCCCGACTCGATCCGCTCGATGACGATGCCGGCCAGGTGTGGCAGGTCGAATTCGGCAACTGTCTGATTGTGCACCGCGACATGATCACGGATTGTGGATCTTTCGCAAAGCGTTGCTGGTCAACGGCTTCAACCTGCGAGTGCCGCAGCGTCCGTCCACTATCGATGCCATCCGGGCGGCGCTCGTCCGCCGATCGGTACCGACTGGCACGCCACCCGTCACACTTCTTGTGACAGAACCGAATAACTCGATCGCTCACACCCTGAAGCCGGAGTTCTTCGCCGAGGTCAACGACGGTGCCCGGGTGACCCTCACCTTCCACTTCTGGAGCGGTGGAACCGCCACCCACCACGTCACGAAGAACGGCAGCTCGGTCACCGGCACCACATGCTGACCGGAGCCGTCCATCCCGGGCACTCCGCCGGATGGCCCCGCGCGGAGGCTGGGGTGCCGACCATCGTCGGCACCCCAGCCGCACCTGCCTTCGGGGTCAGACCCGTCAGTGCCTGGCCCCCGTGGCGCCGGGTCAGTTCCGGAGGCTCCACTGCTGGTTTGCCCCACCCCAGCAGCCGTACAGCTGGATCGGTGTCCCGTTACCGGTGCCGCCGGCGTCGAGGCACAACCCTGACTGCGCGTTGGTGATTGTGCCGTTGTTGACGTTCCACTGCTGGTTCGCGCCGCCGTGGCAGTCCCAGAGGATCACCGGCGTGCCGTTGCTGGTGCCCCCACCTGAGGCGTCCAGACACTTGCCGTTCACCGTCAGCTGCCTGCTCGAGGTGTGGGTGAACCGCTGGTTCGCGCCACCCCAGCAGTCGTACAACTGCACCTGGGTGCCGTTGGTGGTGCTCGCGTTCGGCACGTCGAGACACCGGCCGGACTGCTGACCCGCGATCATCTGGCCACCGCCCGGCGGAGGACCAGTGGTGGTGGGCCCCGGGCCGCTGCCTTCCCGGACGGTGATGTCAGAGCTTCCCTGGCTCTGGTAGCCCTCGGTGGCCATGACCTGATAGGCCCAGCTGCTACCGAGGTTCAGGCCGGCGCGGGCCCAGGCGTCGACGTGGTTGGCGAAGGTGATGGTGCCACTGCTCCGCTTCTGCTGGCGGACGCTCCAGTACTGGTAGAACGTCGCCGTGCCGTCGATCGACGGCGCGTTGACCCGCTGGCTGCGGAGAATGTCGTAGGTGCCGCCGTCAGTGGTGACCGTGCCCAGCCGCTGGGCCCCGCTGCTCGGGTTGTAGCTGCCGAAGTTCTCCACGACGTAGTACTCGATGAGCGAGTTCCGCGTCCACCCGTACAGGGCGAGGTAGGTGTTGTTGTTGCCCGGGTTGTAGGTGCCCGAGTAGGAGACCGTCCGGCGGCTACCGGTGGCCCAACCCTTGCCGCCGACCCAGTTGTTGGTGCTCCTACTCCACGAGCTGGAGTACCGGCCGTTCTCGCGCAGGACCATGCAGGCGTCGCCACTGTCTTTCCAGAACGAGAAGTAGAACCCGTTGTGCGTGCCGGTGGTGTTCGAGCAGACGGTCCGGTCGGCCTCGGCGTACGCGTTGGTGGCCATCACGGTGCCACCCACGGCCAGCACCGCGGCGCAGGCGACGCCGATGAGCATTCTGAGGCGGCCGCCTCTGCGACTCTTCCGTTGGACGGGGGCCTCGTGCATGTGCGTGCTTCCTCCTCTAAAGGCTGGCGTAAGGCCAGATGCGTGATCCGACCCGGGTAGGACCGTCGGTGGCCGTGGTGTCGGGCCACCGTGCGTGGGCCGTACCACGCGGTGGTGAGGGTCAGCCGGGCCGCGGTGGTAGCCCGGAACGACAGCGAGGTTTGTCGATGGCGGTCAATATTGCCCCCACTTCGTCGCACTGTCAACAACTTCCGGAAGCATTTCGGAAACACGCCTCGGGGTTGGCTGGACCCAGCGGGACGTTGTCCCACGTTGAAGCGGCGCGGGTCAGTCGTGTTCGTCAGGCCGTCGATAAAGCCCGAAAGAAGGTGAGCGACGCACGACCTGGTGATTCCGGAAGTTTCGGACTGCTTTCGGGTCTGCCGTGGCTGCGCCGATACTTTCGCGGCTGCTACCCGCGGCCAGCGACGACGATCACCGTTGTCTTGCCAATCGCCTCGATACGAGTGCGGCCGCTCGCTTCGAGGGGCAGGTTCGGAGTCGGAACGCTACAAGCCAACCTGCTCGCCACCAATCGATCGAGTCAGCGACATCTTCCGTGTTGCGGAAGCGCACTCCGCCCACGTCGTACCTGATCACAGCGTTGTCGATCGACGCGTGGCGTGGTTGAGCGCTTCCGATCGCCATAAGAGGTCAACTGGATCTATCGATGCAGGCCACGGCGTTGCGAGTCTCTAGTGGACCTTCGAATCGAAGGCAACCCGAGATCAACAAGGGGTCTGCGCCCAATTCTGCTCCCATGTAAGGTGCGGCGAACGTCGCCGATCGTTGCGATCGTCGATGCGAAAGGTCGTCTGACCTGGAGCGATGCGGCGCAGTTCAGCGCCGTTGAGAGCGGTTGGGCGCTTGTGCGTGAAAGAGCGGTCGGCAACGCCGTGACCTGCGGCTTCACAAGAACCCGCAGGTCACGGCCCGCCCTTGAGAGCAGGTCGACGCAACTCAACGCCGTTGAACACCGTTCAGAGACACCCGCTGCTCCCAATCTGCTCCCACCCGACCCACACACCGCAGGGCCGGCCGCGCCGAACGGGCAGCTAACCACCGCAGATGCCAGCCCGCCCTCACGGGCAAGCCCTCCGCCGACACGGCCAAGCAGCCCGTCGCTACTGCCGACAACTGCTGGACTGGAAGTGCGGAGCCGGTTCACAGATCACCAAAAGCCCACGCCACCTACCTGATCGAGGAACGCGGCGCGCACCAGCAACAGCTCGGTCATGGCCGGGAACATAGTGGCCTGGAAAGGTCCTGCCTGGGCGGACAGGCGAAGACTAGAGTACGTTTCAGCCGGCGGCCATCCTCAGATTCGAAGCCGCCGCACGAACTCCGTTATCCGGCGTGCGCTGCGAACCAGGCCGAGGGCGCCGAGGGCCAGTGCGGGGTACACCAGTCGATCGCTCTCCGTCCCACGGGACGCGACCGCGAGCGCGACGACGATGAGCAGAACCACGCCCATCAGCACGTGGCCCAGCAACCTCAGGTAGCCGCTCCCCAGGTCCCGCTCACGCACGTGCATGAGGAAACGACCCCACTCGATGACCACTATGATCGCGAGCACCAGGGCATAGAGCGCGACGAGTGCCCGCCCGAGCCGCGAATCCCCCATCGAGCCGAGCAGGACCGAACGGCCGTCGCCGAACCAAATCGTGGCCGCCGACAACGTGAGCGCCACCGACAGGAATGGCGACGAGACGAACCACAGCCTCCCGCCGAGCGGGTGCTCCCACACCTTGGCGACGAAGCTGCTGCCGCTCCAACAGGCCAGCCCAAGCATCGTCAGCTGAATCACCAACGGCTCCCGAACGCCACCACTCACGGTGTCCACAAGCTGGCTGACCATCATCACGAAGATGAACGCGAAGACGGTCCCGTACACCCAGCGGCCACCTCTGGTGTCGCCTGCCCCGACCCAGTCGACCACCCAGTGGTCGAAACACCTGGATTCGCCACGCCGGCGACGAGCCGCGCGCCGACCACAGGGCGAGGTTCCTGCCACGTCCTTGTGCCGGGTGTAGGAACACCGGAAGGCGAGCCCGGTCACGTGGCCGCCCCACTCACGCGGCCGGATGGCAACTGCCTGCCCCGCTCGGCCTTCACCTGCTCGTGCAGCCACTCGATGGCCACCCGCCGGCTCGACCGCCATACCTGCCACCAGGACCCGTCCTCGCGCAAAATAGAGAACCAGTCCTTCAGTGCGTCCACCGACGTGCTGCGCTCAAGCACCTCGTTGAGCACCCGGCGGCGCCTGCGGAGCAGCATCCGCCCGATCGCGTTCCCGGCCATGGCGAGCGCCGACAACGCGAGCAGCGTGATCGCGAGCCACTGCGGCAGGAACGACGCGTCGTCAGCGTCGTCCTCGGCGAACGTGTGTAGGAGGATGCTGACCAGCGCGGTCGCCAGGATCGCGAACCAGCAGGCCGCCGCGACGTACGACCGCCGCACCAACCGGCCGAGGGTCGCTCGCTTCGATTCCGTCCAGTCCTGGTTGGCGGTGAGCCACAGCGACCACTTGCTGAAGCGGTCCCATTCGCTTGGCAGGAAGTCATTGTGTTCGCCCTGGCAGGCGCTCCTATCGGACGCGACGACGATCTCGTGCCACGCGTGGGTCAACTCGTCGTAGCCCAGCTCGAAGTTCGGCCGACCCTCCTCCCAGTCCTGGAACAGCTTCCGGTCGAACGGCAACGAGTGGAAACTCATGCCCGGGTTGCTGTAGCCGGGCTGTCCCCAGTGCTGGACGAGTGCCTCTTCGCTCGGCACGCGGTTGATGACGGTCGCCACCCGCAGCCGGCTGAAGCCGTCGACGGTCTGCTCGCAGTTGCTCAGGATGGTCTCCCGCTGTTCCTTCGCGCCGGCACGGGCGGCCGCGACGACGAATGGGTGATGTGCCGCCGCGATGGCGTTGACGGCGAGCGGGTCGAACTGGGCGCCGCAGTCGATGACGACACATGTCGCGCCCTGCTGGATGCCTCGTTCGAAGGCCTCGTCGAGGATCTGCCGGCAGACGTCGTTCGAGCGGCGGTCCTTGATCTCGGCCACCAGGTCGAATACGAACAACCTATCGCTCACCCGTGCCGCGGGGAGCAGCAGGATCCGCCCGCAGTCGTGCCTGCGCAGATAGCCGGGTGTGACGTCCACCAGCCGGTCGCTGAGCTGCGAGGCCGGCGTGCGTGTCTCCGCTCGGGAGAACGCCGCCACGTGGTCGGCGAAGGTCCTGGCGTGCCCGATATCCACCCTGGCACGCTGGCACCACTCACTCGTGCCGCCGTGCTGGGCGATGTCGGCATCGAGGTACAACACCGTGTTCCCGGACTCGGCGAGCAACTCCGCAGTCATCATCGCCAGCGTGGTCTTCCCGACGCCGCCGGAGGTGCCGACGAACGCCCAGCTTGGCAGAGGTGCCTCGTACGGAGCGGGCGGCGGCAAGGGAATGCGCCAGTCCGCGCCCTGGGACGACACGTGCATGGATGGCGTCTGCGCGCCTCTCGTCTGGCGGCGAACCTCAGCGCGGATGTCGGACACCAGCTCAGTGACGTTGACCTGCCGGTTACCGGAGCCTCGATCCAGCACGGTGAGCACGGACCTGGTGAAGTGGCCGTGGCCGTGCGTCTCGTCCTCGCGGGCTATCTCGTCGGGGCCGCATGCGGACACGACGATGCGGCCGTGGCCCTGCATGCGCAGGAACTCGTCCGTGGGATTCACCGCGCCACCTCGAGCGCCGTCGATCGCGAAACCACGACGGCCGTCCCCAACGAAGGCGCCACTGAAACAGGTATCGAGCATGACGAGCAAACGGCGGGTCTTCAGCCGGTTGAGCAGCGCCCATACGTGCTGGACGGGGAAGGACGTCCCCAGTGGCTGATCGATGTCGGCGTCTTCCGGGAGCAGGAAGGTCGACGCCCCATCGTCGCCGGCGTTCTTCCGCAGATCGGACATGCCGTGACCCGACCAGTAGATCACGACAGGGTCGTCCTCGTCGGTGACGCGCCGGTTCAGCCCGACTTCGAGTTCCCGGTGGATCTCCTTGTGTGTCGCCGCCTCGTTGGTCAACGTCACGACGTCGAAACCGGCCTTGCGAAGCCGGGCGGACACTTCCACCGCGTCGTTCACCGCGTACCTGAGCTCGGGCACGCCCTTGACCGAGTACTTGTCGATGCCGACGACGAGAGCGTGTGGCACTGGCAGCCTCCAGCTTGTCGCAATCAGGTGGGGTCGGCTCGACCGCCGATGGTAGGGCCGTCGGTCCCGTCTCGCGTGCGGCGTTCCCGGCTCATGGCGAGAACCTGTTCGGCCAGTGCTTCCGCTTCCTTGGCCGAATAACCCTCGATCGAGACCGAATTTCCCTCGACCTCGATCCGGTGCACCTTGCCGCCGTGCCGGCGGAGAAAGGACACGATGATCCCGCCGACCGCGGTCCATGCGGCGGGGTTTCCCGCCGTGGCGGTGATGATCTCGGACACCACCGATCGCGCTGCCCCTTCGGGCAGACGAAAGCCTTGTGTCGCAAGGTGTTCCCGAAAATCGTCGGCGAATTCGGCGTCCGTCCGGATCAGGAGTTCATGGGTCTGGGCCGCCGAGATGAGGACGAAAGAAATGATCTTTTCGCCGTGGACATCGCCATCGATGATCAATTGGCCCCCATTTGAAACTCGCGGCTGCCGACGGTAAAAGGTTATCCGTTTATTGTCGGGAGGGGTACCCGCGGCCCGTCGTTGTCTAAACCGCGCGGGCCTAGTCGCCATGGCCTCAACACGGTCGCACCTGCCCATCTAGGTCTCCGACCTTTGGCAGTGGCTCACTGATTAGCAGATTCGATCATGTTCCACTGATTGGGCCCCGGGATTCATTCACGTCCGAGGCATTGCTAGCGACGTCAGGTCACCCGCATCCTGTTGTGTTGGGCATTGGGAGGAGGCGGCGTGTCGGACTCGATCTCACCCACCGACCCGAAGATCGTCGAGTTGACGAGTGGGCTGGTCACGTACATAAAGACACTCATCACAAGATCTACGAAGGCGGTGCGTGACGCGCTGAAAGAGGCGCATACCGTGATCTGGCTGGACGAGGTGCTGGAAGGCGTGACGCCCAGGGATCCGCGTGTCCTTGTGGAGATCGAGTATGCCGCGAGGCTCGATGCGCCGGACCTTCCAGACATCCTCCGCGGTCGTGTGGCGGCCGTCGATGATCATTGCGGCGACGAGCCAGTCCTGACGGGCGAGAACGCCGACATGGCAGCGACACAGACGACGTCTGCGGTACGGCAGGCGTACCAGTCATGGCTGCCCTTGTGGCGGGAGTGGGCGGCGGCGGAACGGGCTAGCGATCGGTACCGCAGACTCGATCGGCTGGCACGTGAGGCGACGCAGCGAAGCGACAGCCACGAGCTCGTTCTTGGCGTCGGTCTTGTGGCCGTGCCCGGCAGCCAGGGGTGGGCGATCCGGCGCCACTTGCTGATCACGGAGATCGCGCTGGAGACAGATCCCACTACGGATGCCCTCCGGCTGGTCCTGCCGCTGCACCAGCGGCTGCGGTCCGAGCACCGGCATTTCCTCACAACCGGAGACGGGCTGTCGCCTGCGGACCGGACACCCGGACAGAGGTTTGACCTGGATCTGGCCGACGTCCACCCGCTCTCCACGGAGGTGGGCACCTGGCTGGAGGACTGGCGCGGCCGTTGCTGGGATCGCCCGCTTCAGGTTGACGCCACCTGCTGGTCCACGCCGCAGGTTGACGATCCCGCCACGCTCACCCTCGCGCCGGCGATCTTCCTGCGACCGCGAGATCGGAGTCGGCTGGCTGACTGCTACGAGCGCATTTCCAGCGAGCTGTCCGAGCCTGAGGCGGCGGCTCCACTAGGGCTTGCTCAACTGGTCGTGTCCCTTGAGCGTGAACAGCGGCTGCGGTGGCTCAACGACACCGCTGATGCCCAGTCCACGGTCGGCGACACCGATCCCCTCCTACCCCTAGCCAGCAATCAGCAACAGCGGCAGGTGCTGGAGCGCCTCAGCAGCGACACCGCTGTCGTCGTTCAGGGTCCACCGGGGACGGGCAAGACACACACCATCGCAAATCTCATCTGTGCGTTGCTGGCTGATGGCCAACGTGTGCTCATCACCAGTGAGAAGGGACAGGCACTACGGGTCCTGCGGGACCAGCTGCCGCCCGCCGTCCGTGACATGTGCGTCGTCCTCAGCGGGTTGCAGCGAAGCGGTGCTGACGAGTTGGACCGCAGTATCACTGCTCTGTCGGAGCTGACCGACAGCACGAACGTGGATCGACTTCAACGCGAGATCCATCGACTCGGTCAGGAAAGAACTCGCCTGCAGGAACAACTGCGGCGCGCCACATCCGACCTTCTCCGCGTTCGTGGTGAGGAATACGCAACGCACCTCGACGTGGGTGACCGGTACGCGGGAACGCTTCGTGACATCGTCACTCGCATCCACACCGATCAGGCGCGGTATCAGTGGATCGGCACGCTGCCCGATGAGGCACCAGAGCAGGCCTCCTTGACGGACAAGGAGGCTCTTGAGCTGCTCGAGCTGATCCGTACCGCAACGCCGGCCCGCGCGGCCCGCATCGACCAGCAGCTGCCACAGGACCTCCCCGCCAGCGCTCAAATCGCGGCGAGGGTAGCGTGCATCAATCATGCCGCCGACGTGCTCGGGCCGGAGCGGGAATCCGGCAAGCCGTTGATGAGCCTGGACGATTCGGTTTTGCAGCAGCTGCAACGCCAGGTGGACCAGGCCGCCGACGCTCTGGCTCACGCCGGCCTCCACCCGACGCTGGCCGACTGGGATCACCACGATTGGCGGTTGAAGGCTGCCAACGATCTACTGGGTCGCCGAAACCGCGCCTACTGGTCCACGCTGTTCGCCGACGCCAACGCCGTGGGCTCCCTTGAGCAGGCACTGGCCTCACTTGCCGGCCGGGACGTCGAAGTCGATCCCCTGCCCGGCGACGCTGTCAGCCCGTCACGCCTTCTTGGACAGGCCAAGCGACTGCGCAGGTATCTGTCACGCGGCGGCAGATTCCGCCGCTTGTGGCCGGCACAAGCGCAACTAGGCGCCGCCGACCTACTTGAGGTATGCACTGTGGATGGTGCTGCCCCGTCTACAGTGTCAGACCTCGCAGCGATCATCGCTGTCCTCAAGACCGAAGTCGCGGTTGAGACCGCGCTGAAAGCATGGACGACCGCCGGCGCACCGGTCGTGCAGGGCAACCTGCGCAGCCGGATCGCGCAACTGCGCGACGTCAACGACGGCGTCGTAGCGGTCCAGCAGCTTATCGCCGCCCGGGACAGCATCGAGCAACTGCTGCGCCGCCACGGCGTGCGCTACGCGATCCGCACTCCCATGCACTGGGACCTGATCGTCCGCGTAGCCCACGCCGGATCACTAATGGCTGAGGCCAACCGCGCCGAGCAGATGCTGGCCAACGTCTGTCAAGAACTGGCTTGGTGGCGTCACCAGGACAACGCCGCCCCAGAGGTAGCTGACCTGGTCACCGCGCTACAAGATCGCGACCTCAGCCGATACGCGGCCGCGCGGGCACAACTCGACCAGGCCCGGGTAGACCAGGAACAGGAACGCCGCTGCACCGCCTTGGCTGACCGGCTCGCCCTCGACCACCCCAGCCTGCTCGAATCACTACGCCGCGAGCCGGAACTGGAAGCGTGGAACAGCCGGCTGCGCGACTTTGAGGCCGCTTGGGCCTGGGCGAACGCCGTCTCCTACCACCGTCGGCTACGGAACACGAGCAACGACGGCACGCTTGAACAAGCCATCGACCGGACGCAGCAGCGGCTGCTGTCCGTCACCGCCGACCTCGCCAGCAACCAGGCGTTGCTGCACTGCCTTAACCGGATGTCGACACCACAGCGACAGGCCCTACAGTCCTACCGCAGTTCGATGACCAAGTTCGGCAAGGGCAGTGGCCGCCACAAGGATCGCCACCTGGCCCATGCACGTGACGCCCTGCGCGAGGCCACCGCCGCCGTTCCCGCCTGGGTCATGCCCCTGTCCGTCGTCGCCGACACCATTCCCCACCAACACAACACCTTCGATGTCGTCATCGTCGATGAGGCTAGCCAGGCGAGCCTCGAAGCGCTGTTCCTGCTGTGGCTGGCACCACGCGTCATCGTCGTCGGCGACGACCGGCAGTGCACTCCCGGAATCAGCCCAGAGCAATTGTCAAGACTTGTGGATGAGAGATCTTGATCAGGCGGCGGTGACGGCCTCGGAGGCCGGGGTAGGTACGGGGCGTTCGACAAGCTTGCCGCGTTCGAATCGGGCGCCGGCGCGGACGAGGGCGACGAGGTGAGGTGCGTTGACCGCCCGCCAACGGTGTTGTGCGGCTTCGATGAGCTTGAACGCCATGGCCAGGCCGGCAGCCTTCGAGCCGGGGCCCTTGGTGACCTTGGTGCGGTGCCGGACGGTGGCGAATGTCGACTCGATCGGGTTCGTGGTGCGCAGATGGATCCAGTGCTCGGCGGGGAAGTCGTAGAAGGCCAGCAGCTCGTCGAGATCGTCGGTGATCTTCGCGACGGCCTTGCCGAACTTGGCGCCGTAGGCCAGCTTGAACGCCGCGACGGCGCGGCGGGCGTGGTCGCGGTCCTCGGCGTTCCAGATCTCGGCCAAGGCCCGTTTCGCTGCCGGGTGTGCCGACTTGGGCAGCGCCGACAGCACATTGCCGATCTTGTGGAACCAGCAGCGCTGCTCACGGGTGGTCGCGAACACCTCCCGCAACGCCGCCCAGAACCCCAACGCTCCGTCCCCGACCGCGAGGACCGGGGCGCGCATGCCGCGTCGGGCGCAGTCACGCAGCAGGTCCGCCCACGACCCGGTCGACTCCCGATAGCCCTCGGCCAAGGCGATGAGTTCCTTGGTGCCGTCGACGCGCACGCCGACGATGACCAGCAGGCACAGTTTCTGCTCGTCCAGGCGCACGTTCAGGTGCACGCCGTCGGCCCATACGTACACATAGTCCACACCGGACAGATCCCGGTCACCGAACGCGCGGGCATCGTCCTGCCACTGCACGGTCAGCCGGGTGATCGTCGCCGCGGACAGGCCCGAACCGCTGCCCAAGAAGCTCTCCAGCGCCGGCACGAAGTCCTGTGAAGACAGACCATGCAGGTACAGCAGCGGCAACACCTCGGTGACCTTCGGCGACTTGCGGCACCACGCCGGCAGGATCACCGAGGCGAACCGCTGCCGCTCGCCGGTCGCCTCGTCGACGCGCTTGTCGTTGACCCGCGGCGCGACCACCTGCACCGCCCCGGCCGAGGTCAACACCTGCCGCGGCTGGGCGCGGCCGTTGCGTACCACCAGACGCCGGCCGTCCTCATCACGCTGGTCGGCGTGCGCGGCGATGTACGCGGCGACCTCCGCCTCCAGAGCGGCGGCCAGCATCCGCCGCGCGCCGTCACGCACGATCTCGTCGATCAACGAGCCGCCCACCGTGGGCGCGTCCGGCGCGGTCGCTGGCGTGGCGTCATCGGGGTTGACTACCGTGAGCACGGGCGTACCTTCCCGACCCGCGTTGGCGCGCGGGCCTTACTCGATTCCCTGGACTGGACTCGTCGGGAGGGTACGCCTCCCGACCCTCATCCACAGGTTTCGAGCATTGCTC
>JBBEWH010000295.1:0-18739 GCA_037414955.1 Actinomycetes bacterium KLBMP 9797 | reverse complement strand
CTAGGGCGTGTCTCGAAGTGAACGGAGCCATTCGTCGATGGCGACGATGTGCAGGACGGCTTCGTACCGGACAGCGAGCTTGTCGTAGCGGGTGGCCACCGCACGGCGGCGTTTGAGCCGGTTGATGCCACATTCGACAGCGTGTCGCTGCTTGTATAGCTCGGGGTCGAAGGTCGGTGGCCGGCCGCCCTTGGACCCTTTGGCACGCCGGTTGGCGTCCTGGTCGGCCTTGCTGGGGATGGTGGCCTTGATCCCGCGCCTACGCAGGTGTTCGCGGTTGGCCTTGGACGTATACGCCTTGTCCGCGATCACCCGGTCGGGTCTGGTCCGGGGCCGCCCACCACCGGGCCGGGGCACACGGATGCCGGCCAGCACCGCAACGAACTGCGGACTGTCGCCACGCTGCCCAGCGGTCAACAGCAACGACAACGGCTTCTGGCCCTGCTCGACACCCAGGTGCACCTTCGTGCTCAGGCCACCGCGGGAGCGACCCAACGCATGATCGGCCGGCTCATCACGCACACCACCGGGTGGTTCGACCTGCAGATCCACACGCCTGCGAGCACCGGCCGCGTGCTGATGCGCTCGAGCGATGGTGGAATCCACGCTGACATCCCAGGTGATCAACCCAGCGGCGTCGGCTCGGGCCTGCAACCCGGTCACGATCGCCAGCCACACCCCGGCCCGCTGCCACCGCCGAAACAGTGCGTACACCGCTTGCCAGGAGCCGTAGCAGTCCGGCACGTCCCGCCACGGCGCCCCGGTTCGTACCCGCCACCTGATCCCGTCGATCAGCTGCCGCTTGCTCCACTTCGGCGGCCGGCCCGCCTTGCGCGGTGTGGGCAGCAGCGGCTTCAGCCGTGCCCATTGCGCGTCGGTCAGGTCAAACCGCCTCGTCACCGTTATGGTGGCCACGAGGTCTCCGGTGTCAGGTTTTTCTTGGTCGATGAACCCTTTACCGGAGACCTCGTCACATATCGATCACCGACACGCCGGCCACACCATCAGCCCAGGCCACGGCGGCACGGCACTTCGAGACACGCCCTAAGCCGGTCGAGCACCACGAGCAGGGCCAGCCCCACCGAATCGGCCAGCAACGCCTCCTGCTCGGGGTCGAGATCGCTGTCCAGGACCGCGGCCGGCTCGGGCGGGTGCGGCTCCTCCCGCCGCTGCCGCCGGGAACGCAGCGTGTGCAGGCACTCCCGGGCCACGACGGTGGTCAGCCAGCCGCCGAGGTTGTCGATCTGGCCCGCGTTGGACCGGCACAGCCGCAGCCAGGCGTCCTGGACGGCGTCATCGGCCTCGGCCAGCGAACCCAACATCCGGTAGGCCACCGCCCGCAACCGAGGCCGGTGCTGCTCGAAACGCTGGGCCAGCCAATCGGTCTCCTCCATCGGTCACATCATCCCTTCGCCAAGGCTCAAAGACATGAACCCGCGAAGGCGCCGAATGTGACAGAAGGCCCGGGGATACCGACGGTGGAGGACCGCATTGGTCGTCGACACCCGGGCGGGGGCGTGTCGGTGTCGCGGCCGCACCTCGCGCCCGGATACCTCGTGCGGCTGTGCAGGTCGCGATTGGAATTCCCGATGGCCTACCTTTCCGCCACCACGTCGAGTTGGCGGCGACACATCTGCTGCTGCACACAGACCGCTCGATCCCACACATCCGTTCACGGTGATGTCGGACGAAACACTCGATCGAGCTGGGCGTCACGAGGGTCAGTGCCTCGCCTGGGGTGTACAGGCCGACGAGAATCGACCCAACCAGGCCCTGGGTGCGTCGCTTCGGATGCTGCGAGAACAAGACTGGTCCTTTCCTCCATCAATCGCCAGAATTACCCGTCGTGACACAGATGAAGCCACGGCTCGACGTCGATCCCATCCACCAACTCGCCCACGTGCGCTGGATCGGCGGAGGCACCGGAGCCGGCAAAAGCACTCTCACTCGCGCCCTCGCCGACCGCTACGACGTGGCCATCTACGACGGCGATCAGGCTGAACCCGGCTACGCACGCCGCTGCAACGCGCACAACCAACCCCGGCTGTGGGCGTTGACGCGCATGCCGGCGGCCCGGAAATGGAACGGCCGCACCGCTGAGGAGATCTTCGCGTCGATGCCTAGCCTGCACGGCGAAACCTTCGGCTTCGTCATCGAGGATCTTCTCGCGCTGCCCACGCGGCGACCGATCCTCGTCGACGACTTTCGGACCCTCCCCCGCGACGTCGCCCCGCTCCTGACGTGGCCCGAGCAGGCAGCGTTCCTGCTGCCCACACCCCAATTCCGGCGCAACGCGCTGGGCACCCGCTTCGCCGACCCGGAGCGCGCCCGCGCCAACTGGGGCGGCGGCGACTACAACGAAGCGTTCGCCCTGCGCCTCGCCCGCGACGAACTCTGGGACGCCGAGGTACGCCGGCAGGCCCGGCAGCTCAACCTCCCCACCGTGACCGTCGACGGCACCCGCGAGATCGAAGACCTCGCCGACGACCTCGCACACCGCTTCCGCCTCGCGGCGTGACACCCCTGTCCCGCTGACAGCCGACCAACGGTTTCGGTCGAACCGTGCCATTCCTTGATGCCCTGCCAGGCCAGCAGCGGAGTACCCCTCACGATCGCCGTCGCGGCATCCCTCGTGCCGGTGGTCCGCGCTGCCACCACCAGTCCGCTACCGTCCGCCGCCCAGGACACGACGTAACGCGCCGGGCTTTTCCTCGGGCGGATTGGCTGACGGCGTCTCCTGCAAGACGGTCCGTCGACCTTCAGGGGTTAGAGAACGAGCCGGGAGGGCGCCAGCTCACCGAGCTCCGCCACCGCGCGATCGAGCACCGCCGGCCAACCCAGCTGCGCCGCTTCGTTGCGCACGTGCTCCAGCTCGTCCGCGTCCACGATCTCCGCCACGCGCACGAACGATCGCGCGCTGTGGCGGGCGATCTCCGGGCTGACGGCGGCAGCACCGGGTATGGCGTCGGCAACGACCAGCAGCAGGGCCGCGGTTGACGGGCGGCCGGCCGAGGCGAGCAGCTCGGCCGCGTTGCGGGCGGTGGTCCATAGCTGGGTCGTCTGCCCGGTGCGCCGCCAGAACTCGATAAGGTACGCGAAGCCGTCGGCCGCATCCGCCACGTCCCCGGTCCGCGCCTGTGCCGACGCCAGGGACACCCGGGCCACCCCCTCGATGAAACTGCAGCCCACCGAGACGGCTTCCCGGATGGCGGCCGAGTAGCACGCGATCGCCTGCGTCGATGGCAGCAGCTCACCCTCGACGTAGGCGACGAAGGCGCGGTGCGACCCGCACCGGGAGGCCACCCGCGCCCGGTCGAGCAGCGAACGGGCCGATGCACGGTCACCGTCGTACGCCGCGGCGAGCGCGGCAGAGCCGACGAACGTCGCCTCGTCGGGGCTGGGTGTCGCGGCGGCCCGCAGCCAGCCCTCGCGAGCCGCGCCGAAGTCACCGCGGAAATGCGCGACAACCCCGAGCACGCTCCAACCGCGGATCTCGTCGCCCGCGTCGATCGCCTCGCGGGCCAGCCGTTCGGCCTCGTCGAACTCGCCCGTGAGACGCGCGGCTTCCGCCGCGGCGGCGAGTATGGCCGGGCGAGCGGGGTGACCGACCATCCTCGGGTCGGCGGCGAGCTCGGTGGCCCAGGACCAGATTTCGGGTAGATCGCGCCACGTGGCCACCTGGTTCACGCCGAGCGTGATCGCCACCCGGTCGTCGAAGGACGCCAGGTCGCGCGGCGCGCAGATTGTCGAGCTCCGCCCGCAGCCTCCGATCGACGCGCGCCTCTTCCGCCCCTGACATCCCGGTGCCGATCTCCTCGGCGACGACGCGGCACCGGGACACGAACCGCGCGGACGCTTCGTCGCGCTCGGCGAGGAGCTCGATCTCGTCGTGCAGGAAAGCGCGGACCGTGAACAGCAGCCGGAAGCGACCCGTGACCGCATCCGCGAGCAACAGCGACGCGTCCACGAGCCGGTGCAACAGGTCCACGGGGTCGTCGAGGAGCCCGACGCTCAGTGCTTCGACCGTGGCGACGTCCACCCCACCGGCGAAGGGCGCGATCGCACGCAAGAGCCACCGCTCGTCGGGTGTGAGTAGGCGATACGACGACGCGATCGTCGCCCGCAAGGTCCGCTGTCGCTCGGTCTCCGGGCCCTGCAGCCCGGTCGCGAGGTCGAGGGCCCGGTCCAGGCGCGTGAGCACATCGCGCATCGGCATCAGTCCCACCTGTCTCGCTGCCAGCTCGATGCCGAGCGGCAGACCGTCGAGGCGTTGCAGGATCTCGACGAGATCGGCCGCTTCCTCGGCAGCCAGCTCATAGGACGGCCGGCGCCGCCGAGCGTGCTCGACGAAGGCGCGCACGCTCGGCATGCGACGCAACGCGTCGAGGTCGGCCGCATCGCGAGGCACCGGAAGTGTCTGCAGCCGCACGACGTACTCCCCCGGCACCTGCAGCGTCACGCGCGAGGTGGCCAGCACGCGCACGCCCGGCGAGGAGCGGCGGACGGCGACCACCAGATCGCGACAGGCCGCGGCGACGTGTTCACAGTTGTCCAGCACGAGGAAGAGCGACCGGTCCGCCAGAGCGGCCGCGATGTCGGCCGGGCGGACCTCGCCGGTCACCCGCAGCCCGAGCGTGGACGCCACCGCTTGACAGACGTGTTCGGCCCGGTCGACCACGGCCAGCGGTACGACCACCGCCTCGTCGACGTCGGCCGCGATGTCGAGCCCCAACCGGGTCTTGCCGACCCCGCCCGCGCCGGTGAGAATCACCACCGCGTGATCGGCGAGCAGTCGAAGTACCTCCTCGCGCTCGTGCTGTCGACCGACCATCGGACCGCTCGGTCTGGCGACACGTGCGGCAACCGCGGGGCGCCCGAGGGACCCGGCCGCGACCCGCTTCTCCAGTTCGGCCAGTGCGGGCGTCGGGTCCAGCCCAGTCTCGTGGACCAGCCGGCGGCGAAACGCCTGGGCCGCCGTCATCGCCTCCGCTGCGCGACCCTCGGCCGCCAGCGCGCGGATCTGCAGGAGCGCGGTCCGCTCACGCAGCGGCGCGGCCGTTGCCGCGGCGGCGGCGTCCACAGCGACGCACTCGCCGGTGGCCAGGCGCCGCTCCAGGAACTCCTCGACCAGCTCCAGCTCCAGCTCGCCGAGTCGGACCGATTCACTCTCCAGCTCGGGCAGCGAGCGGAACTCCTCCAAGGCGGGCCCGCGCCACAGCGACAGCGCCGCCCCAGGATTGTCAGGGGCGAGGCGGTGTACGGCATCGACATCGAGCTCCCACGGCTCCAGGTGGAGGCGGTAGCCGTTGGCTCGCCGTTCCAGCCGCCCGGCGAGCAAACCGAGGTGACCGCGTACCCGGGAGATGTGGTTGTAGAGCGCCTGCACCGCGTTGTCCGGCGGGTCGTCGGGCCACAACGCTTCGATCAGCCGCCGGACCCCGACCGTCCGCCCGGCCTCGAGAGCGAGCAGCGCCAGCAGGGCTCGCCGCCGGCTGCCCGGGATGTTGACGGTTCGGCCCTCGACCATGACGGCGAGCGGACCGAGGAGGTCGACGCGTAGCGGGAGCCGGGACCGGTCCATTCCCGCACTTTGCCGCAGCGCGGGCGCGGAGTCACGCGGTTTGCGGCGGCGCGGCGAAGGCCTCTTGTGACACCCAGGTCCGAAAGCGATCCAGGCCCACCGCCTCGACCAGGCCGCCGGTCTGTGACCACTGGCGGAGCAGTGCCTCGACCTTGCGGTCCAGGAGCTCGTCGTCAAGCTCCAGCAGCAGCGCGAGCTCATCGTCAGCGCACACGCGTGGACGACCGAGTTCGAAGACGTTGAAGTTCTCGTCCAGGTCCGCGTCGAGCGGCTGGGGCCGCGCGACCGGATGCAGCAGCAGCGGTGTCCCGCGGGCGCCGAGGATGGCCAGGTCGGTCCACCTGTTCACCGCCCGGTGGTCGGGGTGCCCAGTGAATCCGTCCTGGCCGAAGGTGACCACCGTGTCGGGCCGGACGTCGTCGAGCAGACGGCCCAGCCGGGTTGCGGCCTTGGCCGGGTCGACCGAGGCGCAGGCGCCATCGTCGTACTCCAGCCAGTGGTGCTCGGTCACTCCGAGCACCGTCAGGGCGGCCTCCAGCTCGGTGCTGCGCACGTCTGCGTCGCCGCCGGCAGCGCCGCGGGTAGCGGTCACGCACACGACACGGTGACCGGCGTCCGTCAGCGCCGCCGACAGCCCGCCGGCCAGATAGGTCTCGTCGTCCGGATGAGCCCAAATCATCAGGACCGTTCCCAGGTGTTCCATGGCCACGAGGATTCCGGCAACACCTGTCACGGCGCTGTCACCGCAAGGACAGGGCCGTGGGATCGGGCTCCGCCACGCTCGTCAACAGCGCAACCCGGCGCCCCGACGAAAGGCGACAACGCATCATGACCGCACAGCTCGACGCACCCGTCCTGGACTCCGGCAGGCTCGAGGAGTTCGCCGGCAAGGTCGCCGGCGACCAGGCGGCAGCGTACAACGCGATCCTTGTCTACCTCGGTGATCGGCTGGGGATCTGGCGATCACTCGCGACGCTCGGCACGACCACCGTGGCCGAGCTCGCCGAGCACGCCGGCGTCGCTCCGCGATACCTCCAGGAGTGGCTGGCGGCCCAGGCCGCCAACGGCTACGTGACCTACAACGCCGCCGGTAACACGTTCACCTTCTCGCCCGAGGCGGCCTCCTGCCTAGCCGAGGAGGAGAGCCCGACTGCGATGATGTCCGGCTTCGAGCTCATCGCCGCGGTGTGGGCCGCCACCGACAAGCTCGCGAACGTCTACACGACCGGCGAAGGGCTCGGCTGGCACGAGCACGACCCCCGCCTGTTCACCGCCGTCGCTCGCTTCTACGGAACGATGTACCGCAACTCGATGCTCAGCGAGTGGTTCTCCGCGGTGGACGGTTTGATCGAGCAGCTCGAGACCGGCATCCGCGTCCTCGACGTCGGCTGCGGTCTGGGCGTCCCGACCATCCTCTTGGCGGAGGCGTTCCCGAACTCCACGTTCGTCGGCTTCGACTACCACCAGGACTCGATCCGGCAGGCTGTCGCCGCGGCGGCGGAGGCCGGCGTCTCCGACCGCGTGCAGTTCCGCGTCGGAGACGCGACATCGTACGACGGCACCTACGACCTCGTCCTGTTCTTCGACGCGGTTCACGACTTCGGCGACCCCGTCGGTGCCCTCGCGCACGCCCACCGCGTGCTGGCGCCTGGTGGCCGGGTCGTGGCGATCGAGCCGTATGCCGAGGACACGCTCGAGGCGAATCTGGCCAACCCGATCGCGGCCGTGTTCTACGTCGGCAGCTCGGCGTTGTGTGTCCCACACAGCGTCTCCGACGGCGGCGCGGCGTTCGGCGCCCAAGCCGGCCCAGCTCGTCTCACCCAGGCGTTCCGCGACGCCGGCTTCACCTTCGCGCACGTCGCCGCGTCGACGATGACAAACCTGGTCATCGAGGCCCGCGCCTGACCCGGGCGGACTCACGATCACCGCATGCCAACGCCGGCGCAAGCGGCACCCCCGATCCGTCGGGGGTGCCGCTTGTCGGCGCAGCACCTGGTCAAAGGCCCTGCCAATCCCACAACTGATCCAGACCACCGACATCTACCCACGTGTCGACCGCGGACTGGACCTCGTCCCAGGTCACCGCCGTGGCCTGCTCCTGTAGCCGGTGACGTTGCGGGCCCCACCGGCCGCGCAGGCACCAACCCCTACCCCGGCATGCGGATGAAGCCGAAATGAAAGCGCCGGCTGGTCTACTTCGACCATGCTTCGGCGTGGTTCGTGGGCAGCGACTCCTCCTCGTGGGGCATCGCGGGCGGTAAGGACGACGCTACATCGATCTGCTACGTCACACCTCAGGCCGTCGCCCCGGTACTCGCTGAATCCACGGCTACCACCGCGGCGCCGTCGCCGACCCGCGCGGACGGCGATTCCACGATCCAGGGCGCCGGCACCTTGCGGGATCACAGAAACCGCCGTACCGCCGACGAACAAAAGGAAACCACGGAAACGCAGAGGTAAGGAGCGGATCCAATGACAGGGATCTCCTCAAGGGAGAAGAGGCATGAAGTGCGTCGAGGATTACGTGGCCTGGCCATAGCCGGGCTGCTGATCGGGTTGCTGGTCAGCGGGTCGCCGGCCAACGCGGTGGCACCAGGCGTGGCGATCGCCACGGGGCGCCACACCTACACGGGCACAATCGACGGGGCCGACTTCAGGGTGGAGACGCCGCAGCGGTGGAACGGCACCCTGGTGCTGTTCAGCCATGGCAACTGGCCGGTCGGCTTCCCGCCACCTGGCGGGATCTGGCTTTCGAACCGGCCGCCAGACCGGTCCCGGACCGAGGCGTGGCTGCTGGACAACGGCTACGCGCTCGCGGCTTCGAACTTCAAAGGCGTCACCGGCTTCGCGATGAAGGACGCGCTGCAGGACCAGATCGCGTTGCTGGACTGGTTCGAGGCGAACATCGGGCGGCCGCACCGCACGGTTGCCACCGGGCATTCGAACGGGGCGGCGATTTCAGCACTGCTCGCCGAGCGAAACCCGCACCGGTTTGCCGGAGTGGCGACCGCGTGCGGTGAGTTCGACCCGCCCGGGACCCTCAACACCGCGCTGGACATGCTGTTCGCGGTCAAGGCCCTGCTGGTACCGGCCGATCAGCAGGACATCGAACTGGTCCGGGCCCGTGAGCCGGATCGCGGCAATGAGGTCCTCAGCAACGCGATCCGCGACGCCCTGACCACACCGCAGGGCCGCGCCCGCATCGCCCTGATCGCCGCACTGGGCAACATCCCAGGCGCGTTTTCCGGGCACGAGCCGGCGCCGCGGCCTGGCACGGAGGACTGGGTTCGCAAGCAGGCGGACTGGATCATGAGCTACATATTCTTCGGCGGACCGAAGGAGCGGGCCGATCTGGAACGCCGCGCCGGCGGCAACCCCTCGTTCAACACCGGCATCGACTACCGCCGCCTGCTGAGCCAGTCCAGCCAGACCAAGCTGGTCAGCCGCGCCTACCGTGCCACGCCGGGTGCGGACCTCAACGCCGACCTGGACCGGCTCAACGCCACGCCACGGATCGCCGCCGACCCGGCCGCCCTCGCCTACATGGACCAATTCGCACTGCCGACCGGGCGGATCTCGATGCCCTTCATCACCATTCACACCGAGCAGGATGGCGGTGCCGTCGCCGAACACGAGCGGTGGTACGCCGGCCAGGTCCGCCAGCACGGCGACCCGGCAAACCTGCGACAGGTCTATGTGGACCGCGGCATGCACTGCGCGTTCAGCGACGCGGAAGAGCTGGTGACCCTCCGTGCCCTGTTTGAGCGGATCGACACCGGCCGTTGGCCAAACCTGAGCCCACACCGGCTCAACGCGGCCGCCGGCGAGTTCACTGACCCGCACCACCAGGTCCTGGACTTCGCCACGTTCCAGGACAAACTTATGCCACCAGCGTTCACCAATTTCACCCCAGCGCGGTTCCTGCGCCCGTCACGCTAGGAAGTGCCATGTCCGCCCGCCCCCGCGCCCTGTCAAGGGTGTGGGGGCGGGTGCTTGCCCCGACACAAGTCCGGTCACGGCTGGAGGGGCGCGCCGGCGTCCGAGGTTGCCTACGGGCGTCGGGAGCGCCCAGGGCAGAGATCAACCGTTCGACCCGCCGGGATGGACCGCGCTCATGACTGGCTGTGGCACACTCGCCGGATGCCAGAGTTTCTCCCGCCAGAGGCCGCCCGGTTCGAGATACGCGGCGGCGTGCCTGTGATCACCCTTGCCGTGGACCCGCCCGCGGCGGCTGCCGACGGCGAGTGGTCGATGCTCAGCCGCATGACGATGCTGATCGTCGACGGGCCCGGTGAGGCGGGATTTCTGCTGCCCCGGCTGGGACCGGACGGCGACGTGACACCTCCCGGCTGGGACGATGCGGTGGACCGGCTTTCGGGCAGCCATGTGGTGTTCGGTACGGGCACGGGCGCACAGACCGTGTTCGCCCGCAGCATGGCATAGTCCCGCCTCTACGAGCCCAGGGAGCCTTCACCGATCCCGACCACTTGGCGGCGTGGTGGGGTCCGATCGGCAACTCCGCGCGATGAGATTGAGTTCGACGTGCGCCCCGGCGGCTTTCAACGTGGACTCTCGCGTGCACATCCACGTGGACCTCACCGACGTCGCCGACGGCGAACCACTCGAAGGCGTCATGCACCTCAGTGGCCGGGCCGCAGGAGGACATCGAGCCGTTCGAGACGAGACTGCGGACGCCACGCTGATGAATGTCCAGGCTGTTCGCGCTAATCATCGAGAGGTAGCGGCATGGCCAAGCTGATTTACCTGACGAACGTGTCGCTTGACGGCTACATCGAGGACGAACGCGGCACCTTCGACTGGTTCCCCATCGACGACGAGGTATTCGCGTTCACCACCGAACTCCTGCGGTCTGTGGGCACGTTTCTCTACGGGCGGCGCCTGTACGAAGTGATGGCCGTCTGGGAGACCGACCCCGCTCTGGCCGCGCAGTCCGACCTCATGGCCGACTTCGCGAGCGCCTGGCAGGCGGCGAGCAAAGTCGTGTACTCCACGACCCTCGCCGCGGTGTCAACTGCCGACACCCGACTCGAACGCCGTTTCGACCCCGCCGCAGTACACGAACTGAAGGCCACGGCCAGCAGCGATCTCACCGTAGGAGGTGCCAACCTCGCGACGCAGGCCTTCAAGGCCGGGCTGGTCGACGAGTGCCAGCTGCTCGTCTGGCCCATTGTCGTCGGCGGCGGCAAGCCAGGGCTGCCGACCGGCATGCGCGCCAACCTCGAGCTCCTCGATGAGCGCCGATTCCGAAGCGGCGTCGTATACCTCCGCTACCGCCCTCGCGGACAGTGAACGACAGCCCTGTCCGATCGCCGGCGGCGCTTGCATGACACTGTCCGGACCAGGCCGCCGGTCGCGGCGGCGGCCACGGAGCGCAGGCGGCGTGGTCACCGCCGTGGACCCCACACCGCAACTGCTCGCCATAGCCGACCACCGGGCACGCCAGGAGAACCTCGCCATCGCGTGGCAGGAGGGCGTGGCCGAACGCATCGACGCCGCCGATCACAGCTTCGACCGGGTGCTGTCGGTCTTCGGCGCCATGTACTCACCCAGCCCTGCCGCCGCCGCGAGTGAGCTCGTACGCTGCTGCCGGCCCGGCGGACGCATCATCGTCACCGCCTGGACGCCGGACAGCTTCATGGCCGCCACGAACCGCGCCGTCGCGCCGTACCTCCCGCCGCCACCACCCGCCGGCACACCGCCCACACAATGGGGTGACATCGACTTCGTCCGCAGCCTGTTCGCGTCGAAGCACGCCTCGGTCACGACCACCATCGCGACGGTCAATTTCGACTTCCCAACCCTCGACGCCGCCGCCGACTTCTGGATCCGCACCGCAGGCCACCTGCGGGCGGAACAACAGCGTCTGGACTCGCAAGGCCTATGGGGCCGGCTCCGCGCCGACCTCCAACGCTGCTTCGCCGACGCCAACACCGACCGCGCCGGCCGGATCTCGGTCCACTCCACATATCTGCTGACCGCTGTGAGCCCGCATCGCACCGCCGATCATGACAGTTGAATGTCCGTCAGCTCCCAGATTTGAGGTCGGGGACGGGGACGGATCAGGTCTCGGTGCCTGTACCACCCGGCGGAGGTGCGGTCGTGTCGCGGAGGATGAGGTTCGTTGGAAGGCGGATGTCATCGGTGGGCAGCGACTGGCTGGCGATGAGCGCCAGCGGGCCCGGACGCCAGCGCGCCCCATCTCGCGCAAGGGCTGCCCTACCGTGGTCAATGGTGGAACGCTGCGAGCCGCCTGCGGTAGGTCGTCGAAGCCGACGACCGACACATCGTCGGGTATGGACAGTCCGAGCGCCCGGGCAGCGTCGAGGACACCGGAGGCGATCGGGTCCGCGCCGGCGACGACAGCGGTGGGGCGCTGTGCGATCGTCAGCAGCTGAGTGGCCGCGTGTACCCCGCCTTGGTGGTTGAAGTTGGACGAGCCGACCAGTGCGGGATCCGGCTGGATGCCGGCCAGGAGCAGGGCGTCGGCGTAGCCACGGTAGCGCCGCTCGGTGCTCTCGTGGTCTTCCTCGCCGCGGATGTAGGCGATGCGCCGGTGGCCCAGCTCCAGTAGATGCTCAGTGCCGGCTCGCACGCCCTCGTAGTTGTCGACCGCCACGCGCGGCAGGTCCACGTCGAGCCGGCGGGGATCGATGACGACGACCGGAAGCTCGCCCGCCTGGACCTCCCGCACGGTTTCCGGTGCGGGGCCGGTTGGGTCCCCGATCGTAGCGTGGGCGTGGGCGGGCTGGGCGGCCACAGCCGCCTTCCGCCTTGTGCCGGGTCGTCGCGTCATCCGAGTAGCGGAAGCTTGACGGTGCCGAAGGCGTGCGGCGCACGTTGGACCTCGGGGCTCGCCTCGTGCCAGGTCCGCTGGGCCTCGACCAGTACGGCGTCGACGGCGACCAGCTGACCGGAGCTGGCGACGGCGCGTTCGGCCGCGTCCGCCGGCAGGTGGACGGGCGAGTCCGCCGACAGGGGAAGGATGTGCAGGGTGACGACCGACGTGGGTGTGTAGCCGGCGTCGCGGAGGCTGACGAGCCAGCGTGAGCCGTCCCAGAAACGGTCGGTGACGGTGCGGCCGTCGACGCGCAGCTGCGCCACGTCCCCGGCCCAGTCGACGCGCAGGAGGGCGTCCTGGTCTCGGTCGCCCGCCCACGCCGGCAATCGCAGCTCGTAGACGGCGGCCAGCTCGTCGAACACGGTGGCAGAGGGCGCGGACTGCCGCGCGTCCCGCTTGCCGTAGGTCGCCGGAACGGCATCGTGCGCCGGCCGGCGCAGCGTCACGGGTATCTCGGCGGCGACGGCACCACGGGCGTCGCCCCGCAGCGGCAGTGGGCGGAACGCGCGCGTCGCCGGGTCGTAGACCAGCACGTCCGGGGCGGAACCGGTGGTGCGAGCGGCGACGCGGCCGTCGGCGCCCCAGGCGAGATCGTCGCCGGACAACAGCAGCCGGCGTCCGTCCGCCGGCTCGCGTTCCGGCGCCGCGGTGCGGCGCCGGGACCCGGAACACTCGTCAGCTACCCAGGCGACTTCGGCGTCCGTCGCCGACAGGACAAGCACGTCGAGTACGTCCGCACCGCTACCCACCCGCAGGGGCTCCCGGCTCGGCGGGATGAGGGTGGCCGCACCGTTGATGGCCAACTCCACCGGGATTCCCGGCTCGGCGCAGAGCACCAGGGTCGGCACCGGGCCGGGCAGCAGGGTCAGCACGGAGGCGGTGGCCCAGTCGACGCGTACGCCCCGCACCTCCAGCGCGACCGGCCACCGGGCCAGCGTCCCGGCGGGGATGTCGACGGGCGTGGACGGAAACACGAGCCGCTCATTCTCCAGCGTCACCTCGAACTGGGCCGCCCGGTAGGTCGGCAGCGGCACGTGCGGCTGGTGCCAGGCCAGGAAGAGGAAGCCGCTGCGGCCGTCGCTGCGCAGCGCCCACCGTAGCGTCGTCGTGTCGTCCACGCCCTCGGGCCGTACGGTCGGCAGGCTGCTGGGCATCTCGGCCAGGCGATGTCCGAACGCGGCGAGGAAGGCGTGCTGCCGGCGCAGCTCCGCATGGGTCGGCGAGAGGGTGCCGGCCTCGCCGATCGGAGCGTGGAAGTCGTACCCCAGGGGCGGAAGGTCGTTCGGGTAGCCGGTGGCGTGCGACTCCTGCATGGCGCCCGCCGGGTTGGTGCCGCCGGCGTACACGTAGTAGCCCTGCCAGGCCGAGCCGTTGCCGATCTTGCAATGGGCCACGGCCGCGATGTCCCGGGCCGAAGGCCGTGGCCGGCGGTGGTACGCGGTGGCCATGCCGCCACCGAGCTCGCAGGTGGCTGGCGGGAACCATTCCGACGTCTCGCGTACCGGGGCGGCCGCGGCACGCAGATCGGCGCCGATGCCGGAATCGTCCCACGCGTGCGAGAAGAAGAAGTGCTCCCGGAATGTGGGGTCCCACGGCGCGCCGGCGTCCACCCAGAAGCCGTCGCCGTAACCGCCGTACAGCGGCATGACCTCCTCGGGAGGAAGCTCGGCGCCGCCCCACGCGGTGGCCGTCCACAGTGGCGCCGACATCCCGGCCTCCCGAGCCAGGCGCTTGAGGGTCAACAGGTGGCCCGGCTGGTCGTACAGTTCGTTGTCCAACTGGATCGCGAGGACGTTGGCCGGCGCGCACCGCCCGGCCAGCGCGCCGCCCAGTTGGCCGAACCACTCCCGCACCAGCTCCAGGTAGGCGGGGTCGTCGCTGCGGTGCGCGACGGGTGCCCGCTGCACCCAGTCGGGGAAACCACCGTTGCGGATCTCGCCATGGATCCACGGCCCGATGCGCAGCACCACCTCCATACCGGTGGCGCGGCACAGATCCACGAACGCGGCGACGTCGCGGTTGCCGTCGAACCTCGACGCGCCCCGGCGCGCCACGTGATGGATCCAGGGCACATATGTGGAGACCACGGTGACGCCACCCGAGCGCATGAACCGCAGCCGCTGCTCCCAGCGGTCCCTCGGCACCCGGCTGTAGTGCAACTCCCCGGAGACCGGGATCCAGGGCTGCCCGTCCCGGCACAGGAACCGGCTGGTCAGCGACGCGCCGGGCCGCGCGTCCTCGTCGTTGCCCATCCGCGGCTCGCGCGGCGGCGCCGGCCAGGGGCGCGACCGGATGGCGAGCGGAGCGGCGCGCTCGTGCTTTATCGGCGCACCGTGGCTGTCACGCACGTGACATCTCCCAGAAATCGGCACGCGGCGCGGCGGCGCCTACCCATGCCTCCCCATCATGCCGGCGAGCGCGAACCGACGCTCGCCCCGGCTGGGCGCATGCAGCGCTCACCTGCCCGGTGAACCGCGATAGAGGCATTGAGCCATGCAAAGACTTCAGGATTCCGACGGTGCGGTGGTCGGTTGCGCGGTCAGGTCGTAGCGGAGTCGGGACGTCGCGATGTACTCCCGGTGGTCTTCGGCCCAGCGGATGAGGGTACTGACCTGGACGGAGAGCGTCTGGCCGACCGGGGTGAGGCCGTAGTCCACCCTGGGCGGTGAGGTCGGTGTGACGGTGCGCTCCACCAGTCCGTCGCGCTCCAGGCTGCGCAGGGTCAGGGTGAGCATCCGTTGCGAGATGCCGTCGATGGCGCGGTGGAGTTCGGAGTAGCGCTTCGATCCGGTGCCCAGCAGGCCCATGACCAGCACGCTCCATTTGTCGCCGACCCGGTCGAGGACGTCGCGCAGCTGGCAGGTCGGGTGCTGCCCGCTGATAGGGGGGCGCACATCGGTGTACGCAACGCGGGTCAAAGTGCCGTCTTCCGCCATCCCCGCATTGTGGATCACACTTTCTGCACACACAAGCGGTAACAAACGCACAGAAAGTGCTGTACCCATGCCTCTCGATCTGACCGCTCCACCCGCGCGGCCGGGAACCCGGCCGGCGACCACGGGGCTGGAGATACCCCACGATCAACTCGACCAGTTCTCCCCGCCGGAGATCCGGGCCGCGCTTGTCGCGCGGGCACAGGCGCTGCCCGGGGTGTTCACCGGACCCAGCCAGGTGTCCGAACCCTCATCCCTGGCGCTGCGCCTGCGTCGTCCGAGCGGGCCGTGGGAGGCGTTCCTGCATCCCAGCCGCGACGAGTTCGGGCACGTGCACCGGACGGGTTTCCTGCACCTCACCCTGCCGCGGCCAATGATCGCACCGCTGGTACGAGCGGGCTGGGCCGAGCCCCATCCGATCAGCCGGCGCCCCGAATGGCCCGACACGATCGTGATGCTCTACGCCCCCCGCGACGACGCCGAACTCACCGTCACCCTCGCCGCCCTGCGCGCCTCCTGGCGGCAGGCCGCCCCGGATGTCGCCGACCACACCGCCACCACCGAGAAGGAGTAACAGACATGCGTGCAATGGCGTTCACCGACTTCGGCGCGGCCCCCACGCTCACCGAACTGCCGGTACCCGAGCCTGGACCGGGAGAGGTTCTGGTCCAGGTGCGGTCGTCGTCCGTCAACGGCTTCGACCTCGGCGTGCTCGGCGGCCACCTCACCGGCGTGTACGCGTACGAGTTCCCGGTGGTGCTCGGCAAGGACTTCGCCGGCGTGGTCGCCGCCATCGGCACCGGGGTAACCGGTCTCCGTGTGGAGGATTCCGTGTTCGGCGTGGTCATGCGACCGACGCTCGGTCAGGGCGGTTTCGCCGAGTACGTGGTCGTGCCTGCCCACTACGGCCTGGCCAAGACGCCGGAGGGCCTCGACCACGTCCGGGCCGGTGCACTCGGCCTCGCCGGCACCGCCGCGCTCAACGCGGTGGACGCCATCGCCCCCAGCCCTGGGGAGACCGTCCTGATCTCCGGCGCGACCGGCGGCGTGGGCGCCTACGCGATCCAGTTGGCCGCCGCTCGCGGCGCCACCGTCATCGCCACCGCCAAAGCCGGCCCGGAGGCGGCCTTTGTCACCGCGCTCGGCGCGGCCCGCACGGTGGACCACACCGACCTGGTAGCGCAGGTCCGCGCGATCGAGCCCGAAGGCGTACGGGCGGCGCTGCACCTGGCCGGCGACGGCCCGACCGTGGCCGGGCTGCTCGTCAGAGGCGGGCGGCTGGCCTCAACCGTGCATTACACCCCGAACGACGCCGCCGAACGGGCCCTCGTGGCAACCACGGTGATGGCCGACCCGAGCCCGGCCAACCTGACCAGGCTGGCCGCCGACGTGGCCGCCGGACGGCTCCGGGTGCCGCTGGCCGGAACCTACACGCTCGCCGACACCACCCGGGCCATCGCCGACTTCACCGGTGGCGCCGTCGGCAAGCTCGCCGTCACGATCTGAAGGGTCGACAGGTGGCAGCAGGTCCGCGATCGCGTCAGCCGAATAGTTCGCCGATCCGACCGAGGAAGTCGCCGATGGCTGTCAATCCGCTGCCCACCTGGACGACACCGTATGCGAACACCGCGAACAGCGTCAGGGTGACCAGCACCATCACACACGTGCCAGCCGCGGCGATCACGTGCGCCACCAGAGCGGTCCCGCCACCGGCCCGCCCGTCCTCACGGCACTCCCGCCGTGCGGTCTTGGCGAGGCCCAGCCCGGCGGGCGGGAACACCACAGCGACGATCAGTGCGGCGATCACCGCACCATTCATCGACCATCGCCGCCGCCTCGGTCGCGCCACCACCGGCGCGGGGTGCCGTGTCGGCAGCGGCGCTGCCACGAAGCGCGTCGGATAGGACGGTTGGTTGAACACCGCAGACTGAACTGGCGCGTACGGAACCACCTCGCCGGGCGTCGCCGGTGTCACGGGCGCGACAGGCGACGACGACGTCGACACGACCTCGGCATTGCGCTGATCCGGCGCGGCCGAGAACCGGACCGGTTCCCCCGCTGGGAGGACCCAACTGTCGTGAGCGCTCGGCGGATCCGGTTGGACCGTCACCGACGAGCCCTGAGCGGTCGCCCGTTCGTCGAGCTTCCGCCGAGCCCGCTCCCCGGCCTGCGCCAAACCTGCTCTTCCCATCTCGGCGACATGGTGTCCAGCCCTGGTTGCTCGGCTGCGGACCTTGACGATCCGGCCCCGCAACGTCGGGAGCAGCGGTGCGGCCGGCGACGACGGCGGAGCCACCGGATGATCCACTGTCCGCTCGGACTCGCTGGGCGGTGTCGAGAGATCCATGGAACGCACCTCACAAAGCGGGACTCGAACGTATTCCGGTGACAGTGCCGCTGCGCAGCGACGGTCAAGATTCATCGCGCGCAAAGCCTATGAACACCGGCACCTCGTGCGCGTCCCACGGCCGATTGATCTCATCGTCCAACCACCGTCGTAGGGAACGTCGGCGTACAACCTAGGTGGTAGCCGGGCCCGTCTACAGCAGGGACATGTGCACGTGGTCGGTGTGGCTACTCGGGCCGTCGTAGGCGCTCCAGCCGGTGCCGGGGAACCAGATCTGCCGGTACCAGATCACGTACAGGATGCCGAGCCGGTCGGCGTTGCGTACCAGGAAGGCGGTCAGGTTGTTCCCGTACTTCTTCTGGTCCTCGTTGGCGGCCGGCGCGAACCCCCGGCTGAGCAGCGACCAGTCGCAGGCGCGACCCTTCGGATGCTCCCACGGCCCACCGGGGCGGTAGCAGCCGACGAACCGGGTGAACCCGGCCTTGCGGACCTCGGTGTATGCGTTGAGCGTGCGCGGCGTGATACAGCCGGACGTGGTGGGGTCGTTCTGGGAGCACGATTCGTTCGGCCAGTCGCCGTCCGCGGTGCGTGGAGCCGCCTTGGCCACCTTCGACGTGGCGTCCACGAGACCACCGGTCAGGCTCTTGCCACCGACCAGGGCGAGCGCCTTCTCCGCGTCCCGCTTCTCCTTGGCCATCACGGCGACCTGCTTCTCCTGCTGCCTGACCTCGGCCTCCGCGGCGGCATTGGCGCGGCTGAACTGATCACGCGCCGCCGCCAACTCGCTCAGCTTCTGGTTGTTCACCATGGTCAGCTCGTCCAGCGCCTTCATACGCTGCAGGAACGTCTCCGGCGAGGCGCTGTTGAGCAGCACACCGGCCGCGCTGATCCGACCCGTCCGGTACGACTGCGCCGCGATCTGCCCGACCTGCGGCGCCAACTCGTCGATCCGGGCCTGCGCCTTGGTCGCCTCCAGCCGCAACTGCAACTGCTTACGCTGCGACTTCTGCAGCGCCGCC
>JBBEWH010000294.1:0-19704 GCA_037414955.1 Actinomycetes bacterium KLBMP 9797 | reverse complement strand
GGTTGAGGTTTTGGGACAACGATCAAGCCCGCGGAGCGGTGGGGTCGCCGGGGGCGACGACATCCGTCGATGGGCAATGGCGATCAAGGGAAGGTACGTCGATCAAGGGCTGGGGCACGCGGTTCAGAGATCAAACCACGTGCCCCAGCCCTTGATCGGCGGGCAGGGCCTTGATCGGCGCGGCGCAGCGGGGCGGCGCGGCGCAGCGGGGCGGGGCGGCGGGGCGCGGGGCGGGGGGTTACTCTTCGTTGACGCGGGTGGGGATGCCGTTGGGGCAGCGGACGCGGACCTTTTCGGTGGTCGCGCCCTTGAAGTTGATCTTCACGCGCTTGGCCGGCCCGGGCACCAGTCCTTTGACCTGGTAGCCAGACGCGGGGGTCCACTGCACGACTTCGGCCAGCGCGCCGGAGCACCGCACGACCATCGAGCCGCCCACCGTGCTGAACGTCCGCTGCTCCCGCGCGGTCAGCGGCGTGGGGCTCGGCGGCGCGGGCGGGGGCGGCGCCACCGGCGAGGTCGGTGACACGGACGCCGGCCGGCTGGCGCCCGTCGACGGGACACCACCCGGCGCGCGCTGACCGCGTGCGGTCGTCGAGGACTCCGGGCGCTGGCCACCGGCCGCCTTCACCGGGCTAGCCGTGAGGGTATCCGGACGGGGTGACGGGGTGCTGGTGGCGGACGCCTCGGCGCCCGCCTTCGTGCCTTCGCCGGGCCGGCCGGTGTCCAGCAGCAGCGCCAGCGCCGTCGCGATGACGACCGCGCCCGCGCCCGCCAGCGCGAACACCGCCCGCCGCCGGACAGGCACCGGAGCGGCCGCCGGCGTCCCGGCCGCGCCGCCAGGAGCGGCGAGCAGGTCGGCCAGCGCCTCCGCCACCGCCTGCGCGGACGGCCGGTCGGCCGGGTTCTTCGCCAGGCAATGCTGGTAGACCTCGGCCACCCGCGCCGGCACACCCGCGATCCGTGGCAGCGGCGACGGCTCGACGTACACGTGCGCGGCCAGCATCTGCGTCGTGGTCTCCGCCTCCCACGGCAGGCGGCCCACCAGCGTCGCGTGCAACAGCAAACCCAGCGCGTACACGTCCGAGGCGGCCAGCACATCGCCGCCGACCAGGCGTTCCGGCGCCAGATACGCCGGCGTGCCGAGCATCGACCCGTCCGGGTCCAGACCGTCCAATGGGCCGGCGGCGGCCGCGATGCCGAAGTCGACGACCTTCGCCCCGCCCGGGGTGAGCATCACGTTGGCCGGCTTCACGTCGCGGTGCACGAGGCCGGCGTCATGCGCGGCGGCGAGCCCGCGGGCCACCTCCGCGCACACCCGCAGCGCCTCGGCCGGCGGTAACGGCCCGCTGTTGAGCCGCCTGCTCAGCGACGGCCCCTCCAGCAGCTCCATCACCACGAACGGCACCGGCTGCCCATCCGCGCCCGGCGACTCACCGTAGTCGAACACGCTGGCCACACACGGGTGGGCAAGCTTGGCCGCGGCCCGCGCCTCCGCCTGGATCCGCAACCGCGCCGCCGCGTCGTTGCGCACCCGTCCGGAAAGGACTTTTACCGCGACCGGACGCCGCAACACCTCATCGGTGGCGCGCCACACGACGGCCGTGCCACCCTCACCGATCCGCTCATGCAATCGGTACCGATCGCCGAGCACCCGCTCACCCTCCACGACGGCACAGTCTAACGACGCGCCGCCGCTCGGGAATGGCCTCTATGGGCAGGCTCAGCCTGCTCCCCACCCGGGACACCGCCGTGAGAACGCGCGGAAAAGCTTCCCGGGTCTGGATGGCCGCCCAGGTCAAGCGGCTTGACCACCGTCAATCCGTACCCGGCGCGCATCGGCGGGGCCCGGTCGCTCCGGTGTCCCGGTGGATGCGTCACCGGCCTCCTGCCCGGCGTCGCCGGCCACACCGAACGGGGTCCTCAGCCGGCTCATCGCGGCCGGGCTCACATCTGTGGACGTTTGTTGGTTGGCAGCGGGGTCCGTGCTCGGCGAATCACCGAACGGGTTCAGCTCAGGCAACATCTACTCCAAAGTCTTGGCACTGACGCGTCACTCACGCGCAGCCGATCGCGGACCACAGATGGGACGGACCACAGATGGGGTGGATCGGCCACTGGCCGGAGGCACCCTTAGTCTAAGTCCGCCCGCTCTGCCAGCGTACGCCCAAGGCCCAACCATCGTGGCGGCGCAGCGCCGCCGCGGCGGGTGCCGGGCGCGGTCGTCCGGCCATGTGCGCTTTGTCGGGTTCGCTGGCACAATGGGCCGCTCTCGATACGGGGACAGTTTCCACAAGGGGGAGGAAGCATGACTGGCACATACCGCGCCGCCGGCGATGGCCGCCGCCGGCGCACCGCGACCTGGGCCGCCGTGGCCGTCGCGGCGGTGGCCGCGCTGGTGGCGGCGACGCTGCCGGCGACGCCGGCCGCCGCGGCCGAGCGGCGGGCGGGTCCGTGGACGGCGACGTGGTCGACCGCCATGATCGCCTCGTTTCCGGACTTCTTCGGTACCCCCAACTGGTCGGGCGGCTTCGACAACCAATCGGTACGCCAGACGCTGCGGGTCAGCCGCGGTGGCGCGGCCGTCCGCATCAGACTGTCCAACGTGTACGGCGAAGGGCCGCTGCGGCTGACCGGCGCCTCGGTCGCCAAGGCCGCCGAGGGGGCGGCCGTGGACGCCGGGTCGTTGCGCCCGCTGACGTTCGGTGGCCGGTCCGCCACGGTGGTGCCGGCCGGTCGCGAGCTCGCGTCGGACCCGGTCGTGCTGCCGGTCGCCCCGCTGGCGGGGCTGGCCGTGACGCTGTACTTCGCCGAGCCGACCGGGCCGGCCACGTTCCACCCGTTGGCGGTCGCGACGACCTACCGCGCTACCGGAAACCACGTGTTCGACCACACCGGCGGCGCGTTCGGCGAGACCTCCGAATCCTCGTACTACGTGTCCGGAGTGGACGTGGTGGCCGCGCCGGTCGGCCGTGACCGGGGCACCGTGGTCGCGTTCGGTGACTCGATCACGGACGGCGTGTTCAGCACCCTGAACGCCGACAACCGCTACCCCGACGAGCTCGCCGAACGGCTGGTCGCGGCGGGCCGCCGCCTCGGCGTCGTGAACGCGGGCATCGGTGGCAACCGGCTGCTGGCCGATGGATCCGGGTTCGGCGAACGGGCCACGGCCCGGTTCCAGCGCGACGCTCTCGACCAGCCCGGTGTGCGTACCGTGATCGTGCTGGAGGGCATCAACGACATCGGGCAGGGCGACCCCACCGTCGATCCGCGGGTGGCCGCGGCACAGCTCATCGACGCGCACCGCACGCTCATCCGCGCGGCGCACGCGCGCGGGGTACGGATGGTCGGCGCCACCATCCTGCCGTTCGCGGGCACCATCTACCCGGGCTACTACACCGAGCGCGGTGAGCAGGTGCGCGACACCGTGAACGAGTGGATCCGCACCGGCGGCGAGTACGACGCCGTGGCGGATCTCGACCGGGCGCTCGCCGACCCGGTCGACCCCGATCGGCTGCGGGCCGAGTACGACGGCGGCGACGGCCTGCACCCCAACGACGCCGGCATGCGCGCCATGGCCGCGGCGATCGACCTCCGCATCCTGTAACACGTCGGCGATGCCGGATACCGACGCCGGATACCTGTGCGACGCGAACGCGCCGCACAGGTATCCGGTCCCATCCGCGCGTGCCGGGGCTACCGCCTGGCGGCCTGGAAGGGAGCGCGGTCGAAGAGGAACCGGCTGTAGGTGATCTGGCCGTCTCTGACCGTGACGCACTCGGCGCCCGGCGCGCTCGGCACCGGTACGGTCGCCGTGTCGTACATGACCAGTGCGGTCTCCTCGTCACCGAAGGCCGCGATCATCGTGGTGTGGTGGAGCGACTGCACGAACGGCGCCATGAACGCGCGATAGGCTTCGGCGCCCTCGATCCGGCCGGCGGGCGCGTCGCAGACGACGTCCTCGGCGACATACGACATGGCCCGGTCCAGATCCTTGCGTGCCCACGCCTCGTGGTAGGCGAGCGCGATCCGCAATGCGGGGCTCTTCTCGGTCACGGTATCCCCCTCTCGTAATCTCCCTCTCGTACGACCTTCCGCTTGTTCAGACACCATCGAATGCCCGGACGGACCGCTGCGGCGGGACCGGCGTGGCAAGATTTTTTCGTGACCCCGACCGCGCTGGAGCGCGCCCGGGCCGGTGATCAGGACGCGTTCCGTGATCTCACCGAGCCGCACCGGCGCGAGTTGCACCTGCACTGCTACCGCATCCTCGGCTCGCTGACCGATGCCGAGGACGTGCTGCAGGAGACGCTGATCGCGGCGTGGCGCGGGCTGGACCGGTTCGAGGGACGGGCATCGCTGCGCGGCTGGTTGTACCGGATCGCGACCAACCGCTGCCTCAACGCCTTGCGCGACGCCGGCCGGCGGCTGCCGGCCGAGCCGGTGCCGCCCTTTACGCCGCCGGAGCCGAACCGGCGCGGCGAGGTCACCTGGCTACAGCCCTACCCGGACGCGTTGTTGACACACGCGTGGTGGGAACAGCAGCCCGAGCCGGCGCCCGGCCCCGAGACGCGATACGAGACCCGTGAGGCGGTCGAACTCGCGTTCGTCGTCGCCTTACAGCGCATGCCGCCACGCCAGGCCGCGACCCTAGTCCTGTGCGACGTGCTCGGCTATCCCCGCGCCGAGGTCGCCGACATGCTGGGCACCACCGAGACCGCCGTGAAGGGCGCACTGCAACGGGCCCGCGCCGCGCTCGACGCGGGGCGCGCCGCCGGTCGGCCACCGGCACCCCCACCCGAATCCAGCGATGAGCGGCGACTGACCCGCCGCTTCGCGGAGGCGTTCATGGCAGCCGACATCGAGCGGGTCGTCGCTCTACTGACCGACGACGCCTGGTTGAGCATGCCGCCGGCTCCGCACGAATACCACGGCATCCCCGCGATCACCGACTTCCTCCGGGTCAGCATGGCGTATCGGGGCAACCGGCGAACAGTCCTGGTGCCGACCCGCGCCAACACCCAGCCGGCGTTCGGCGTCTATCACGCCGAGTCCGATGACACGCCGGCCGGCCCGGGCGGACTGATCGTGCTCTCCTTGACCGGCAGCCGGATCCGCGCCGTCACCCGCTTCCACACCAACCACCTGCTCCCCCGCTTCGGCCTGCCGGAAAGGGTGGCTTAACCGCGCCGTCCGGCCCGCACCGCGTCAGTACGGCCATCCAGGTACGTTCAAGCGGATCTGGTAGACGCCGAAGTCGCCCCACGTCCCCGAGGTGATGAACAGGGTGCGGCCGTCGGCACCGCCGAACGCCGCGTTGGTGGTGTTCGTGCCGGCGGAGACGGTGCCGAGCGCCCTCCCGTCGGGGGCGAACACGTGCACCCTGCCGTCCGAATAGGACGCCCAGTAGAGGTTGCCCGCGCAGTCGATCGTCGCGCCGTCCGGGCCGCTCAGATTCGCGAACTCGGTCCGCGGGCCGGTGGTGCCGTCCGCCAGCACCTCGTATTTGTAGATCTTGCCCGCGCTGTTGCCGCCGACGTACAGCGTGTTGCCGTCCGGCGAGAGCACGACTCCGTTCGGCTGCGACACCGTGTCGTCGACCAGGAACACGTCGTCGCCGCTGACCCGGAACACGCCGGTGCGGCCAGCCATCTCATCCGGCCGGTTGCCGCGCTGGAAGCTCGGGTCGGTGAAGTAGACGGTGCCGTCCGCGCGCACGGTCAGGTCGTTGGGAGAGTTGAACCGGCGGCCCGCGAATGCCTGCGCCACCGTGTCGCGGCCGCCGTCGGCCAGGCCGTACGACGACAGGCTTCGCTGGTCGTGCGTGGCCGCGAGGACCCGCGTGCCGTCCACGCTGAGGGCCAGGCCGTTGCTGCCGCTGTCGGCGACGAACACGTCGAACCGGTCGGGCGGCGTCAGCGTCCTGATCGCTGACGGTTGCACGCCCTCGGACCCCGTCGCGGCCCGCATGTCCGACAGGAGCAGCCGGCCCTGATCGGCGATCCAGACCGGGCCTTCGAGGAAGGTGAAGCGGCCCGGGACCCGGGCCGCGGCCACGCTGGCGGACGGCAGCGGGTCACCGTAGGAGCCGCCCGGCACGCAGGGTGCCGGTGCGGCGGATGCGCGCCGCGGCACCGGTTGGCCCTGGGCACCGGCGGCCTGGTCTTGCGCACCGGCCGCTTGGTCTTGCGCACCGACGGCCTGGTCCTCGGCACCGGCGGCGCCCACCGTCACCAGCGCAGTCGCCACCGTCACCGTAGCCACCAGGGCCGGAAGCACCGGTCGCCGCATCATGGCAAACTCCCACCGCTCGAGTCACAGAGGTCACATCACGCACCATCAATGTACATCGATTGGTCGGCGTCCGCGATCGATGACCACGCGGCGGCCACGTACCCGAACCGGGTTGAGCGGGCGGGCCCGGTGCGGGCCCGCCCGCGGCGGTGCTAACCGCTGAGGTGCTAGCCGACGCCGATCTGTGCCCTGATCTGGCGGGCCATCTCGGCGTATCCCGCCCCGTTCGGATGGAATGTGTCGGACGTGGTGGGGAAGGTGATGCCGGCCGCGTACAGCAGGTTCGCGGGTGCGCAGACCCGGTGCCCGCGGAAGGCGTCCCGGGTGTTGACGAACTGAATCCGGGAATCGCCGGCCAGGAAGACCGCGTTGGCGACGACGTTGTTGACCTGTACGGCCGCCTCGTAGATCCTCCTCAGCTCTTCGTTGCTGAGGAAGGTGTTGACGATGCCGCAGTTACCCGAGTCCCGCTGGAAGTCCCCCGAGTCGTCCGGGTTCGGCAGGACGGCGGGATAGCCCAGGACGACCACTCGCCCGTCGGGTCTCATCCTGCTGATGATGGTCTGGTACAGCGACCACAGGCGGTCTTGCAGCGCCACCAGGTCGGCCGGGTTCAGCAACGGGGCGTCGGCGCAGTAGCCGGTGAAGCAGGTGGTCAGCCGGTCGGTGAAGCCGGCGTCGTTGCCGCCGATGGTGAGGGTCACCAGCCGGGTCCGGTAGAGGTTCACCCAGTCCAGCTGCGCCGACCCCGACTGGGGTTGCGGGTTGTACATGTGCTCCAGCCGGGCCCCGCTGCACGCTCTCAGCGTCGGTGTGTCGATGGGCAGGTACTGGCCGCGGTCGCCGAGCGGGAGCAGGCCGGAGGTGAGTTGGTAGGAGTAGGTGGAGGTGCTGCGCCGGCAGTCCGGTGCCGAGCCGGCGTCCACATTGGTGGGCGTGCCGTTGCCCGACGAGTACGAGTCGCCAAGCGCGACGTGGCGGATGACCGGCGGTGCCAGCCCGGTGCTGAACGCCCCGGTGCCCAGCACGACGTGCAGCTGGAGGGTGCCCAGTCCCTCGCACAGCAGGTATCGCAGGCCGGGTATCGGGAAGCAGCCGGCCCAGGGCGCGGACGCGACGAGATAGAGCTCCAGGATGACCTCGACCTGCCGGCCGCCGTCGTACCTGTCGCCCTGGACCTCGAAGGCGCCCTGGCTGGCCCCGTAGCTGCCGCTGACCGCGAACTCGGTGCCGACGTAGCCGATCTCGCCCTCGTAGTACGGGCTCCAGTCGACCGCGGCCGACACGCCGTAGATGCCCTCAAGGTAGAAGTTGCACTGCACGTCGGCGGTGTAGAACGTGTCGGAGTAGGGGCCGATCGTGCCGTCGTTCCCGACGGTCGTGCTGCCGTAGATGCTCGGCGTGCAGGTGTAGTCGGCGGCCGCCGAGTTGGTGCCGGCGCCGCCGGGGAAGGCGAGCCCGGTCCCACTCGCCTTTTCCGCCCCCGGGAGGGCCTTCGGCTCGGTCGGCTCCAGTTTGGAGGTGAGCGGTGCGACCTTCTTGCCGTTGCCGGGAAGGACCTTCGACTGCGGACGCCTCACCTCCGGGTCGAACACCCCGTCGGGCCGCTTCGCGGGATCCGCCTTGCCCGCGGGCGTGATCGGGGGTGCCGCGGGCGTGATCGGGGTGGCCTGCACCGGTTGCGCGCTCACCAGCACGCCGCACAGCACCGCCGCCACCGCCGCCGCCACTCCCGGTCGCCGTCGTGACCACCGTTTTCGTGACGTCGTCACGTTACCTCCCCTACCTTTGTCAATGGACAAATTCCATTGAGGACGGCTCAGTCTAGAAAGCGATCCAGGCAGGGCACATCGGTGAAAACGCGCAACCCACTGTGCGGTTATGCGGCGTACGGAGTGATGCCGATCCTGTCGATGATCGGCGCGTACCGGGACCGCAGCGGTTCGGTGTATCGGTCGCTGATGTAGCTGGCGCCGTCGAAGTCGGGCAGCTCCTCGGACGAGAAACGCACCGTGTTGCGCCCGGCCTCGAGGTGGACCGGGATGGTCAGGTACCAGAAGTTGTTGGCGTGGAACGTGTGCGGGAACAGCGTGCGCCGCGGCGCGCCGCCGTTGATCGAGATGTCCGCCGGGCGGGCCAGGGGGTCGGGGTTGTAGTGGGAGGCTGGCGACTGCTCCGGATTGGCGTAGCGGACGGTCAAGGCGTAGGTGCCTGCGGCCGGCGCCTGGACGTCGAAGGTCAGCGTGTTGGCGTTGCCCGGCTCACCGCCGACGCCGGTGACCGCCTGGCCACCGCTGCCGAGGGTGTATCCAGTGACCGTGGCGGTGCCGGCGAGGGCGGCGGATTCCGCCTCGTACCACGCGGTGCGCAGCGTGCCCGACGTGGCCGAGACCCGCAGCCGATCCAGGTAGAGGTTGCCGGAGGTGCCGGCCACCGTCACCTTGTTGACGCCGCCGGACAGGAACACCGTCGCCTGCGTCGACTTCCGGACGTCGGCGACCCGCTGGCCGTTCACGGTGAGGGCCGCACGCCCGCTGCCGCCGCCGGCGTCGATGTGCAGGGTGTGTTCGCCATCCTCCGCGGCGTACACCCAGAAGGTGGCGGACTGGCGGGCGGCGAGGTTGACGCGGCCCGCGCCCGAGACACCGCGGCGGCTGTAGTCCACGCGGGCGCCGCTCAACGTGGCGTACTCGGCCTCGTAAATGGTTTGAGTGGCGACCGGGTTGGGCAGCGCGAGGGTGAGCCGGTCGACGATCGCGTCCCCCGTGGTGCTCCGGCTGCCGTCCAGGCTGCGCGTGGACAGGCTGATCACGTGGTCGCCCTGGGTGAGCGCGATCGTGGTGTCGGCGTGGTCCCACACCACCCACTTGTAGCCCAGCGGCAGGTGGAGTTCCTGTTCCGCGCCGCCGTCGACGCGCAGGAAGACGTTGGTCGGGCCCTGTTCGGCCACCGCGCCGAAGGTGTTGAGGGAGTTGGCGAACACGCTCAGGTCGTACCGGCCGGTCGCCGGCACCGACACGGGGAAGTCGAGCGTGAGGTCGGCGCCGGTGCGCAGGCCGCCGACGTTGTACGCGCCGGAGGTGTAGAACTTGGACACGTTCGACGGCGTGCCTTCGGGTCCGTTGCGGGAGTAGCCGGAGCCGGTGTGCGCCGCGTCCTCGGCCTCGTAGCTGGCGCTCCACAGCGTCGGCGGCACCGCCGGCGAGGTGGCGTTGCGCCCGGGGGTCAGGATGATCTGGTACGCGGACGACTCCTTGAGCTTCGGCAAAACCCCTCCGAAGTCGAAACTCACCGTTCCGTTCGCGACCCGCTGGTCCAGCTCGGCGATCACGTCCGGCTGCGCCGAGTCGCCGATCTGGCCGGTCCACGGGATCTCCTGGACGAGCGCGTGCACGGTGGCCCCGAACATGGTGGCGTTCTGGAAGGTGATCAACCCGTCGCCGGAGGCGCCCCCGAACAACGCACGTGCCTGGTTCTTCGCGCTGTCCACTGTGGCCACGCCCTGCATTGTGTAGCTGACGTTCGGGAACGGCGGCGTGACCCGCACGGTGTGGCCGCTCATCTGGGCGTACGCGTGCAGCAGCCACCACTGGCCGTTGCCCCGGTTGGCCTGGACGGCGGAGTCGCTGAGGTTCCCGTCGATGTTCCAGTAGGCGATGTCGGCATCCACCTTGGACTCTTCGATCGCGGACACCCACTGGATCATCTGACCCGGCACCGAGGTGTGGTAGTTGAACGCGTACTCGTTGATGTTGATGGGCAGGTGCCGGCCGGCGAGAACCTCGTCCTCCCAGGCGCGGTACCTCGCGACGCTGGCCCGGATCCGCGCCGGATCGCTCAACTCGTGCCAGGTCATGACGTCCGGCACCGTCCCGGCCGCGACGGTGTGGGCGAGGAACCCGCGCACCTGGTCGTAGAGCACGCTGGTGTTCGGCCCCGCGATCCGGGCCGCCGGCATCTTGCCCTTGATCAGCGCGTACACCTCGTCCCAGGCGGCGAAGTAGGGCCGCGGGTCGGACAGCCAGCTGACCCGGTTGTAGCTCCACTCACCGGTGCCGAACATGTTGCCTTCCGGCTCGTTGAACGGCACGAAGACGATGTTGTCCTGGTACTTCGGGTCCAGGGTCAGCACCTGGTCGACCTGCTTGGCGATCTTCGCCTTGAAGTCGTCGAGCCTGGCCTCCGGCGTGTCACCCGGCCACTGGTAGGGGAAGCCGCGGTAGATGTCGGTCATGTAGATGTACACGTCGCCGTCGGTGGTGTCGGCCAGCGGCTTGACCACCTCGAGCGCGTCCGCGCCGGGATGCTGCGGCCCGTCCTGCGCCTTGGTGGAGACGGTACGCAGTCTCATGCCCTCGATGAGGTTGCGCGACGGTACGCCGTCGCCGTAGAGCCCGTACAGCGTGCCGGACGCGCCGCCGTGGAAGGCGCCGGTGTTCGTGCCCAGGTCGATCGTCAGGTCACCGCCGCGCACCACCCGGACGTTGGCGGTCACCCCGATGGCCGTGCCGGCCACGACGCCGCGCACCGTGAAGGCGCCCGCACGGGCGTACAGTGCCGGGTCGATCGGGTCCCACGCCACGTCGGTCTCGCGGTCGAGGCCGTCGGAGTACGTCCCGACGACCGCGGGCAGGGTCGGCGCGGTGCCCACGGTGGTGTCGACGTCGAACGCCGTCGAGGGCACCCCGGTCAGGGTGGCGAGGTGGTCGCCGGCGAGCGCGGCGACCTGCTCGGCGGTGAAGGCGGTGTCGTAGACCCGGAAGTCGTCCAGCGTCCCGGCCAGGAAGGGATGCCCGGCCCAGAACGGCTTGCCCAGGTACCCCGAGGTGGTGTTGCCGGCGGCGTGCATGGTGGCCGCGAGGTCGAGGCTCGCGGCGGTGCTGCCGACCTTCGCGCCGTTGATGTAGTAGCTGATGGTCCGCCCGTCGATGGTGGTGGTCAGGTTGACCCACCGGTCGGTGGGCAGCTTCTGGGTGGCGGTGACACCGACCTCGGACCCGCCATTGACCGGCTTGATGGACGAGCGGGTCTTGCCCACCCCACTGAAGGACGGTGTGACGAAGGTGGCGGTGTTGAGATCCTTGCCGATGCAGTAGACCCACTGGAAGTCCTCGCCGCCGGACCAGGTCACCCAGGTGGAGATCGTGATGGCGGCGCGACCGGCGAAGAGTCCATGGGGGATCGACACGTACGGAGCCGTGGTGTCGCCCGCGACGCCACCGCGCAACCGCAGCGCCTGCGAGCCGTCCACGCCCGCGACTCGGGTGGCGGCGCCCGGGTTGACCAGCGTGCCGTCCAGGCCCGAACCGGACCGGTCGGCGACCACGCCACCGGACAGGTCGCCCTCGAAGTCGTAGTGCAGCACGAGCCGCCCAGGGTCAGCCGCCATCGCCGGCGCCTCCGCCCCACTGAGGATGGTGACGGCCAGGGCCGCGGCGAGCGCGGCGGCCGCTGATCGGTTGGTCATACGAAGCTCCAATCATGGGTGCGCGCGCCGGCGTTCGTGAGCGGCGGCGAGGATGAGGTAGCCGCTGGCGGTCCAGGTGTAGGCGCGGTCGCGCAGTCCGGTGCCGGTTTCGGCGTCGAAGTTCTCGGCGAACCCGGACTTCTCGCACAGCGCGCGGAAGCGGTGGCTGATGTCGTCGGCGAGGTCGGTGTGGCCGGCGCGACGCAGGCCGTCCTCGATGAGCACAGTGGACGGCGCCCAGATGGGGCCGCGCCAGTAGCCGTCCGCGGTGTAGTGCGGTGAGTCGACCAGTTCGGTGGCCAATCCGTGCGCGGTCAGGTGTTTCTCGATACGGCGGGCGAGCGCGGCGGCGACGCCGTCGGGCAGGTCGGCGCCGAGGGCGATGGGCATGAGGTCGAGCAGGCTGGCGCTGGTGTGCGGCTCGCCGGCCTCGACCCCATCGGCCACGTGCGGGTCGGCGCCGCGGGCGGCGAACCGGTCGCCGGTCCAGAGCCGGTCCAGCATCGCGGCCCGGACGCGCTCCGCGGTGCGGGTCCAGTGCGCGGCCGCCCGGGGTCGGCCCAGTTCGGTGGCGAGCTCGGCGAGCTGGCGCAGCTGCAGCACCAGGAACGCGGCGAGGTCGGCGGTTTCGACGACGCGGTGGCGGTCGAACGTGGTGGCGTTGTCCCAGCCGCTGTCGTTGCCGTGCTGGTAGTGCGGTAGGTCGTGCCCGGGCACCCGCCGCGCGGTGAGCCAGAAGTCCGTCCAGCGCGCCAGCCGGTCGTACGCCACGGTCAGCTCGGCCCGGTCCAGCGGCTCGGTCAGTCGCTGGCGCAGGTGGTGCAGCGCCCAGCCGTGGATGGGCGGCTTGACGTAGTTGTGCAGAACCTCGGAGTGGGTGACCGAGTCGGGCAGGGCGCCGGTCTCGTCCTGGTGGTCGAACGGGAGCTGGAACTGGTGCCAGGCCAGGTCCGGCTCGCCGCCGGCGAGCGCGATGGCGTTGAAACAGTGGTCCCAGCTCCAGACCTTGTCCATCCAGTGCTTGGACATCAGCACGGCGGGCCGGGGGAGGAAGCCGGCCGGGCCGACGGTGGCCGACCACAGCACGTACGCGGCCAGCTCGGCGGCCGGCGTCTCCGGGCCGCGCCACGGCGCGACCGCGTCGACGAACGCGGCGAACTCCGCGGCCGCCGCGCGGTGCAGCTCGTCGAACGTGGCGCTGGCGGGGTACGGGCGGCGGGCCGTGTCGTACTCCTCGATGGCGACTTCCCACGGCGCGCCGGCCGGCAGGGTCACGGACCGCTCGGCGGCACCGAGTGCCTGCACGCCGGTGGACCCGACCGGCGATCCGTGGAGCACGGTGAGGCGGTAGCGGCGGCCGGTCTCGTACGAGGTGAAGACGTGCGAGCCGTCGACCGGGTCGCGGTAGAGGTAGGTGCCGCTGAACGGGGTCAGCGTGTCGGCGGCCGCGGCGATCCGCAGGCCGAGACCGTGGCCCCGCAGCCGGATCGTGTCGGCGTTCGCGTAGACCACCTCGACCCGCCCGGCGTCGTGCTGCCAGCACAGCAGGGCCGGTGTGGCGATGACGGCGGCACCCTCGACCGACGGGATGAACCGCAGGACCGGATGCAGGCCGGTCTGGTGCGAGACCAGGTGCAGGTCGTCGGCGTACGTGTGCTTGGCTACCACCGGGGAGATGTTGAGCCAGGATCCGCGGTAGCTGAACGGAATGTCCTGGATGGAGAACGTCGGACCGGGTAGGGCGACGGTCATGGGTGGCAGCTCACTTTCTCGATCTTTGACGCGCCGGCCTCTGACAGCGCCGGCTCAATCCTTGACAGCGCCGGCGGTCACGCCCGCGGCGACGTATCGCTGGGCCAGGACCAGCAGGATGGTGGCCGGGATCGACGCGATGACGGCGGTGGCCATGATGGCGTTCCACTGCTGGTTGTTGTTGCCGATGTACTGGTAGATGCCGAGCGTGATCGGCTGGTGGTCGCCACCGCCGTCCAGAGTGGACGCGAAGATGAAGTCGGACCAGGCCCACAGGAACGCGAACAGCGACACGGTGACGATCGAGTTGCGGCTGACCGGCAGCACCACCGACCAGAACGTGCGCAGCCGGCCCGCGCCGTCGACCACGGCGGCCTGCATCAGCTCCTCCGGTATCCCGGACATGAACGCGGTGAAGATGAGCACACCGAACGGCACGGCGAGCGTCGAGTCGGCCAGGATCAGGCCGGGGACCGAGTTGAGCACGCCGGCGTTGAGGTAGATGGCGTAGAAGCCCATCGCCATGATGATCCCGGGGATCATCTGCGCGATCAGCAGCACGAAGCTGAGCACGCCACCGCCGGCGGGCCGCAACTTGGCCAGCGCGTACCCGGCCGGCGCGGCCAGGGTCACGGTCAGCGCCACGGTGCCGAGCCCGACCAGGAAGCTGGTGCCGAGGTACGGCAGCTGCTGGTCCAGCACCGCCCGGTAGCCCTCGAGCGTGCCGTTGACGGGGAACAGGTGCGGCGGGTCGGCGCGCATGTCCTGATCCCGGGTGAACGACACGTTGATCATCCAGTAGACCGGGAAGAGCATGACGGCCGTCAGCACCAGCCCGGCCACTGTCTTGAGTGGACGCCTCATACCTGTTGCTTTCGCTGGATCCGGATGTAGATCAGCCCGAAGACCAGGGCCATGACGATCAGCAGGTTGCCGACGGCGGCGCCGGGCCCGAACGCGGGCAGCAGATTGCCGAACCCGAGCCGGTACGACCACGTGGCGAACGTCGTGGAGGAGTCGGTCGGTCCGCCCCTGGTCATGATCCAGATGATGTCGAACACCTTGAGCGTGTAGATCAGCCCGAGCAGCAGCGTGATCGCCGACACCGGCCGCAGCAGCGGGAACGTGACCCGCCAGAACCGGTGCCACCCGGTCGCGCCGTCCAGCGCCGCCGCCTCGTACAGGGTCGCGGGGATCGCCTGCAGGCCGCTGTAGAGCACCACCAGGTTGAACGGGATACCGATCCAGATGTTCGCGATGATCACCGACACCAGCGACCACTGTGGAGACGTGAGCCAGTTGACCGGTCCGATGCCGGCCGCGCTCAGGGCGGCGTTGACCACGCCGGCGTCGCTGTTGAGCATCCACGACCAGGTCGACGCGGACACGATCAACGGCAGCAGCCACGGTACGAGGAACAGCGCGCGCAGCGTGCGGGACAGCGGGAAGTGCTGGTAGAAGAAGACGGCGAGCGCCATGCCGATGGTGAACTGGAAGGCCAGCGACGCGAGCGTGAAGACCACCGTGTGCAGCAGCGCCGGCGCGAACGTCGGGTCCGCGAGGACCTTCTGGTAGTTGTCCAAGCCGGCGAACGGCGCTCCACCCTGGACGAACGAACGCACCGTGTAGCTGCGCAGGCTGAGTTCGACGTTGCGGTAGAGCGGGTAGGCGTAGAACGCCAACAGGTAAACAGTCACCGGGGCCAGGAACGCCCACGCCGCCCACCGGCCCCGGTACCCGTTCGGCCTACTTGGTGGCACTGGCGGCCGTCGTCTGCGCGGCGGACAGCGCCTCCTGCGGCGACTTCGAGCCGCTGAGCGCGGCCTGCATCGCGGTCCACAGTGGCTCCGAGATCTTCGGGTACTTGGTACCCAGGTTGTCACCGGTGCGGCCCTTGGCCGCCCGCACCGCCTCGACCCAGACCTTCAGCTTGGCGTCGGCCGCGACCTGCTTGTCCTGTACGGCGGCGACGGGCGCGACGTACGACAGCGTGGTGTCGGTCGCGAGCAGATTCTCCCCGCTGGTCAGGCAGGTCACCAGCTTCTCCGAGGTCGGGTACCGGCCGGTGTCGCCCTGCACCGGGATGGAGACGAACTCCCCACCGGTGGGCGCCGGCGCCGTGCCGCCCGCGCTCGCCGGGATCGGGATGATCCCGTACTCGAAGCCGAGCTTCTCCGCGTTGGCCAGCTGCCAGGTGCCGTTCTCGCTGAACGCGTAGTCGCCGCTGGCGAACTCCTGCCAGCTGGTGGTCTGGGTGTTGTTGATGACCGAGTTCGGCGCGTATCCCTGCTTCAGCCAGTCGGTCCACAGTGTCAACGCCGAGACCGCCTGCGCCGAGTCCAGCGCGGTCAGCTGCGCGCCCGAACCCCAGAACCACGGCAGGAACTGGAAGCTGCCCTCCTCGGTGCCGATCGCGGAGAACGTGATGCCCTTCTTCCCCGCGGCTTTGACCTTGCCCAGCGCCGCGGTGAGCGACGGCCAGTCCTTGACCGACGCCACGTCCACGCCCGCCGCGGTCAGCACGTCCTTGTTGTAGTAGAGGGCCAGGGTGTTCGCGCCGATCGGGACGCCGTACGTCTTGCCGCCGCTCTGGCCGGCGCCGAGCAGGTTCGGCTCCATCGCCGACGTGTCGAGCTTCGTCTCCTCGGTCGTGGTGAGCGCCCCGGCCTCCGCGAGCGTCGAGATCACCGGGTTGTCGATGATCAGAACGTCCGGGGAGTTGTCCTGCTGCGCGGCCAGCAGGGCCTTGTTGGTCAGGTCGGTGGTGTCGTAACCGGTCCGCTCGACCGTCACCCCCGCGGAGGTGCCGCAGCTCTTGAGCAGCTTCACCCACGCGGAGTCGTCGTTGAACTGCGGGTACGGGTCCCAGATGGCGTAGGTGCCGCCGCCGGAACCCGCCGACGAGCCGTCGTCGGAGGACGAGCAGGCGGCCGTGCCACCCGCGACCGCGACGGCGACCAGGGCGACGCCCATCGCGCGCCACCTCTTGGCGGATGTCTTCATGTGATGCCCCTCTAGGTTGCTGGTCCGGGTTGGCCGCGCCCGGCGCGCCGCTGCGGCGCCACCGGCCGGTCGGGCCGTCGTCATGGGTGCTTCCGGGGGACGCGGGGGACGTCCACCGCCAGATGTGCGTCGCGTAACGAACCGATTCGACGAATCGGTTCGCCGAACATAGGCCCGCCCGGACGGCATCGTCAAGAGGCGACCGCGGCCTTCAGGAGGTCGACTCCGGAAACGTCCAGTTCACCGCACGGACCCGACGTTGACATGCCTCCACGGCGAGCCCTACGCTCGTAGCGAACCGATTCGCTGGACCTGGGCCAGTCCGGAGGCCGCGCGGCCGGACCGCTAAGGTCGGCTGCGCAGAGGTATGCAGAGCCTGACCCACGCAGAGCCTGAACTACCTAGGGCCTGAACCGATTCGTAGGTGGTGCGAATGAACATCGGCGAGATCGCCCGTCGAGCCGGCGTGTCCCGCAGCACCGTCTCGTACGCGCTCAGCGGCAAGCGGTATGTCTCCGAGCCCACCCGCCGGCGCATCCAGGCCGTCATCGACGAGCTGGACTACCGGCCCAACGCCGCCGCCCGCAGCCTGCGCGAGGGCCGCACCCGCACCCTCGGACTGGTGATCCCGCCGGCCAGCCTGCGGCTGACCGACATGCAGCTGGGCTTCGTCGCCAGCGTCGTGGAGGCCGCCGCGCGGGTCGACCTCGACGTGCTGCTGTCCCCCTCCGGCGGCGACCACGACCGCTCGTTCGAACGGGTCATCAGCGGCCGGCGGGTGGACGGCGTCATCCTGATGGAGATCCGGCTCGAGGACGAGCGGGTCACCCGGCTCCAGCAGGCCGGCACGCCGTTCGTCACGATCGGGCACACCGCCCACCCGCACGGCACCTGCTGGGTCGACCTCGACTACGCCACCCTGGTCGCCCGGTGCGTGCACCACCTCGCCGACCTCGGCCACCGGCGGATCGCGCTGATCAACCGGTCCGCCGAGCTGGTCGCCGCCGGGTACGGGCCGGCACAGCGCGCCCTGACCGGCTTCACCGAGGCCATCGACCAGCGCGGGCTGTCCGGTGTGGACCTGTGCTGCGGCGACGACGCCGCCGCCGGCGAGGCCTGCCTCGAACAGCTGCGCGACGAGCACCCGGACGTCACCGCCATCGCCACCATCAACGAGGCCGCCCTGCCCGGCATCCAGCGCGCCCTGGAACGGGCGCACGTCGCCGTGCCCCGGGACATCTCCATCGCCGGTGTCGCCGCCCGGCACTGGGCCGAAGACTTCCGGCCCGCGCTGACCGCCGCCGACGTGCCCACCGAGATGGGCTCCCACGCCGTCGACCTGCTCCTGGAACGCATCGCGACGCCCGAGGCGCCGCCCCGGCACCTGCTGCTCACGCCACCGATCTCCCTGCGCGCCAGCACCGGTCCGGCACCCGCCCGGTAGCCGACCTCTCCCATGATCAAGGCGTCCCGGTAGTCGTTATAACGACTACCGGGACGCCTTGATCATGGGAGAGGTCGGTCCGTGGCGTGTGGACGCGCGCGGCGGGGTATAGGCAGGGGCGAATGTCGCCGGTCCGACCTGAGGGAGAGCCATGCCACGCCACGACCACCGGCCCAGCGTACCGATCACCGTCACCGCAGCCGTGGTGCTGGCAGCGACCGGCGTCGTCGCCGGCGCCCGGCCGGCGGTCGCGGCGGGCACCCAACCGGCGACCGGGACCGTGTACTATGTGGACAGTGTCCATGGCGACGATGCCCGCAGCGGCGCGTCCCCGGCGCAGGCGTGGCGGACCCTGTCGCGGGCGAACGGCGCCCCGCTCACCCCCGGCGACCAGCTCCTGCTGGCGCGCGGCAGCCGCTTCCCGGACCGGCTCGTGATCGGCGCCAGCGGCACGGCGGACGCGCCGATCCTCATCAGCGCCTACGGCGCCACCGGAAACCACCCGGTCATCGAGTCGACGCCGACCGACGGCCACTGCGTGACCCTCGACGGGTCCCACCTGACGATGACCTACCTCGACATCCACAATTGCGCCGGATGGCAGGGCGGCGTGCTCATCCGCGGCAGCTCGGTCGTGGTGAGTCACAACATCGTCAGCAACAACACCACGGGCATCGAGGTCGACCAGAACTCGGCGGACGCCCGGATACTGGACAACGACATCGTGAACAACAACCGGATGATCGTGAACACGCCCAACGGCGGGGACGACGACTACGGCGCCTTCGGGATCCTGCTGCACGGGCTGCGGACCGAGGTCGCCGGCAACCGGATCTCCGGCAGCGACGCGTTCTCCCACGACTACGGCCGCGACGGCGGCGCGGTCGAGGTCTACGGCGGCCGGCAGAACGTCATCCACCACAACGTCTCCGTCGACAACGTCGCCTTCGCCGAACTCGGCAGCGCCACCTCACAGGGGAACGTCTACGCGTACAACGTCGTGCGCTCCACTCTGGACATCGCGGCGGGCCTGGTCACGCGCGGCGCCCGAGACGGCTTCGGTCCGGTCACCGGCACCGTCTTCCGGCACAACACCGTCTACCTGACCGGCGCGCAGAGCTACGGTCTGGCATGTTACGGCGGTTGCGACGCCACGATCCTGGAAGCGCGCGACAACGTGCTGGTCGCGGGCTACCGGTCCGGTTTCACCGACGGCGCCTACGCCGGAGGCAACAACATCTACCACGGCAGCACGTTCGACGGCGTCCCCGCGGCGGACGACACGTGGGCCGACCCGCTGTTCCGCGACGCGGCGGCCGGCGACCTGCACCCGACCGCCGCCAGCCCGATGGTCGACACGGCCACCGACACCAGTTACCCGACCGACTTGGACGGCATCACCGTCCCCCTGGACGGCAACCACGACGGCGTCGCCGCACCCGACCGCGGCGCCTACGAATACCACTGACCACAACTCAAAAAATCTCGCACCCCTTTTTTTCATGATCAGGGCGTCCTTCAAGTCGTTAGAGCTACTTGAGGGACGCCCTGATCATGAGTCCATCGCCGTCGGTCGATAGCTTGGGGCAGCGGGCGGGGGTACAGCTGTACGAGAATAGAGCGCATGTTGGAGACGTTGACGCAGCTCGGTGGCCTGGCCACCGGGGTCGTCGACGCCCCAGCGTGGCCGCTGTCCGATGACGACCTGGTGACGTCGTTGGACGAGGTGCACCGGTTGGAGCAGCAG
>JBBEWH010000293.1:0-19726 GCA_037414955.1 Actinomycetes bacterium KLBMP 9797 | reverse complement strand
TTGACCCGGCTGGTTTTGGCTTGCGGGTCGGCGGCGAACACCAGTTTGGTCAGCCGGGCCCGCAGCTGCCCGGTCGTCAACCGCGGCGCTTCTCCGATGATTTCGTCGATCACCTGCCGCGCGGCCGGGGTGGGCAGGCAGAGGGTGAGTTCTGACATGACCCGTGCTTTCGGCGCGTCGATCTCGCCCTGGTCGAGGGCGGCGAACACGGCCGGTAGCCGCTCGACCAGGTCGTCGGCCAACCCGAGTTGGATGCTGGCGGCGGTCTTGGTCCATCTCATGGCGAACGCGACTTCTACCTGCGCCCACCGCCGTTCGGGGTCGCCGCCGATCGCCTCGTCGCCACGGCGGCCCAGCTCGTGCAGCACCGACAGCAGTTGCGCGTTGTCGTGGGCGAGTTGACGTTGCCGGGCCTGCGCGTACCGGACCAGATCCTGATCATCGAGTGTGGACACGTCCACGGCGGCGAGAACGGTCGCGAGGTGAGGGCCGGGCGGGATGAGCGCCAACTCGTCCGGCAGCCCTCCCGTCGCACCCCGTCCCATACCCCCAACCCTATCGAACACCCGTCCAAGGTCACAAGCGCACAGCAGCCAAAAGCCTTACACAGAAAGCAATCCAGCAAAAGAACGTCCATTATGGAACATGCTGCGGAAGAGCGTGAGCAGATACGTGACCGCGACGGCCGGCCACGAGCACCGGGAGGATGATCCTGTGGACCGCCCTGGTGGCCAAGTACGCACGGCCGGGACGGCGGTGAGTTCGCGACTCCAGGACGCCGGACAGAGCGATCAGGTTCGTGGCCAACGCGATGAGTACCGCCGCCGGACGCCATGCCGCTTCGGGGTTTGCGCAATTACATGATCACGGCGCTGGCGTCGCCCGCCAGCGCACATGCTACTCCGCCGTGGGGGCGTCGGCGGGGGCTTCGAGCAACCGGACCAGCCCGCTGACCGCGCGTTAATCGCGTCCAGCGGGGTATATCGGGAGTGTGCGGATAGTGGTGGTCGGGGCGTCGGGAAATGTCGGTACCGCGGTGCTTCGCCGGCTGACCCGCGAGCCCGCGATTGACGCCGTGACCGGAGTGGCGCGGCGGGTGCCGGGCGAGTCGGCCGGGCCGCCGTACGAGATGGTCGACTGGTTGTCGCTGGACGTGGGTGGGTTGGACGCGGTTGACAGACTGGCCGATTGCTTCACCGACGCGGCGGCGGTCATCCACCTGGCCTGGCAGATCCAGCCCAGCCACGACCGGGACCGGCTGCGGCGCACCAATGTGCAGGGCACCGCTCAGGTGGCCGAGGCGGCGGTGCGCGCTCGTGTGCCGGCGCTGATCGTCGCATCGTCGGTGGGCGCCTACGCGCCGGGACCGAAGGATCGGCGGGTCGGCGAGGACTGGCCGGTCACCGGTGTGCCCGGCTCGACGTACAGCCGGGATAAGGCCGACGTCGAGGCGCTGCTCGACCGGGTGCGGCAGCGGCACCCGACGCTGCGGATCGTCCGGCTTCGGCCGGGACTGACGTTTCAACGGACCGCCGCGTCGCAGATCGCACGGTTCTTCGCCGGCCCGCTCGCGCCGTTGAGTCTGTTGCGGTTCGGTCGCCTGCCGGCGGTGCCTGAGGGATCTCGGCTGCGCATGCAAGCCGTACACGCCGATGACGTCGCTGACGCGTACGTGCGCGCCGCGCTGTCCGATGTGGATGGCGCGTTCAACATCGTCGCGGAGCCGGTGCTGGACGCCCGTAGCGTGACGGCACGGTTCGGCGGCGTGCCGATCCCCGTACCGCCGGGCCTCCTTCGCGCCGGCGCGGCCGTGACGTGGTACGGCCGGCTGCAACCGGTGGAGCCCGGCTGGGTCGAGCTTGCCGCGCGGTGCCCGCTGCTGTCCGCGCAGCGGGCCGATGCGGAGTTGGGCTGGCGACCCCGGCTGAACGCGCTGGATGCCCTCGCCGAGCTCTTCGACGGCATGGCGCACCGCGCGGGCGGCGCGACCGCGTCGCTGCGCCGCCGGCCACCGGCGTCCGTCCGGCTGGCGGCCGTGCTGGCCGGTCGGCTGCCCGGCCAGGGTGACCCCTACTGATCGTTCGACGTTCGTGGCAGGGCGGCGGGGGGGCCCGAGGGCCCCCCCCCCCCCGGGGGGGGTGTCCGGGGTGCGCGCGGCCGCCCTCCTGGGTTGCTAGGTGGGGGGCGGGGCGGCGGGGGGCCCCTGGCCCCCCCCGCCACCGGTGCGGTGTCTCCGGTGTTCGAGCGTCAGCCGGTCGCGCAGCTGGCGGTGGGCGTGGTGTTGTTGCCGTTCTTGTACAGCGTGATGCCGAAGTTGTTGCCGTTACCGTTCGGGCGCGCCGTGAGGGTGCCGGTGGTGCCGCTGACCGACGCGTTCCAGCTGTTCTGCAGGCTCTGGCCGCCCTGGGCTTGGATGCTGACGACCCAGTTGCTGGTGCCGCTGACCGACAGGTTCACGTTGAACCGGTCGCTCCACTCGTCGCCACGGCTGACGCTGACCGTGCAGCCGCCGCCCGGGTTGGAGGTGGTGGAGGAAGCGGAGCCGCCCACCGTGATGTTGGAGCTGCCGCTGCTCTGGAAGCCCTCGGTGGCCATGATCTGGTAGTCGTGGTTGCCGAGGTTCATGCCTCTGCTGGCCCAGGCGTCGAAGTGGGCGCCGGCGTTGATGGTGCCGCCCACCCGCTTCGACTGCCGCACGCTCCAGTACTGGTAGAACGTCCGGGTGCCCTCGATGGAGGGTGCGTTGACGCGCTGCGTGCGGTAGATGTCGTAGGTGCCGCCGTCGCTGCTGACCGTGCCCATGTGGCCGGAACCCGGTGGCCGCCAGCTGCCCCAGCTGTCCACGATGTAGTACTCGATGAGCGGGTTCCGCGTCCACCCGTAGAGGGTCAGATACGAGTTCCCGTTCGGGCTGAAGGTGCCGGAGTAGGTCACGTTCCGGCGGCCGCCGGGGTTCCAGCCCTTGCCGGCGACGAAGTTGTTGATGTTGCTCCACTGGGTGCTGTACTGGCCGCCGTTACCCATGGTCATGGAGACGTTGCCACTGTCTTTCCAGAATGAGTAGTAGTAGCCGTTGTGGTTGCCGGTCGAGTTCGAGGTCACGGTCTGGGCGTGCGCGGTACTGGGCAGGAGGCCCGCGGCCACGACCAGCGCTGCGGCGCAGGCGCCGCCGATGAGCATCCTGGTGCGGCCGCGTCTGCGGCTCCTGGGGTGCGCGGGAGCGTCGTTCATGTACGTGCTTCCTCCTCGTGAGCGCTGGCGGGGAGGCCAGGCGGCGCGATACGACCCCTGCGGACTGCGGTGACCAGGGACAGCCACCGGGTCGGCGTCGTACAACGCGGCGGGTTGGCCGGTCGACGACCTGGGGAACCAAGTCCCGTGGGGTGACCTGGATCGACAGCGGTTGATGCTTGCCGATGGCACAGTATTGATCCGATTTCTCCGCCCTGTCAACGGTTCCCGAAATGATTCCGAAACCTCGTGCTGGCGGAGTCCGGCACGGGGACGTCCGGCTTGGCCGGTAAGCGCCAAGCAGGCAGGGCTCATGGCTGGTCAGCGACGTCCGGCGGCGCCGCCAAGCGCTGAAAATCGCCGCCGAAACTTTCGAAGAACTCCGAAGGAATTCCGGCGCTCGCGCGCGGCGGTCGGAAGTGCTCAGCCGAGCCGGAGGCGGAGCGGCATGACCGGCTCGACCCGGTTGCGGCCGTGGTGCTTGGCCCGGTAGAGCTGGACGTCAGCGGCGTCGAGCACCTGCAGCGCGTCGCTCCCGGGCGCCAACAGGGCCACGCCGAAGCTGATCGTGACGCGCAGGCCCGCGCGGAGGCCGGCCCAGTCGTACGCCTCGACGGCGGCGCGCAGCCGTTCGCAGATCCCGCGCGCCACCGAAAGCTCGGTGTCGGCGAACGCCAGGCAGAACTCCTCGCCACCCATCCGGGTGACCAGGTCGCCGGGTCGGCTGCCAACGCGCAGGATGTCGGCGAGCCGCTTGAGCACCTCGTCGCCGACCGGGTGCCCGAACTGGTCGTTGATGCCCTTGAACCGGTCGACGTCGCCGATCGCCACACACAGTGGCCGGTTGCTGGTCGTCGCCGCCCTGGCCAGCCGGGACAGCTCCTCGTCCTGATGCCGCCTGTTCCACAGGCCGGTGAGCTGGTCCTCCCGGGCGCGTCGCGCCGACTCCTCGGCCTCCGTCCGCCAGGTCAGCCGCTCTCGCTCCAGCTCCTCCCGGCGTACCCGGTGCAGCTCCGCCTCGAGCCGGGCGCGCTCCGCCTCCAGCCGGGCATTGTCCAATTCGAACCGGTTGGTGAGCAGCCGGGCCCGGGTCTCCGCCATCGCCGAGTACATCGTGCGTTCGGCCTCGTGGTAAGTCCGGTAGTGGCGCAGCGCCGAGGCCGTGTCGCCCCGCTTCTCGTATGCCTCGGAGAGCTGCTGGTGGACCGCCACGATAGTGGTCTTCTGGTTGGGCTCGGCGGCCATCGCGAGCACCGTGTCGAGCGTCGCGATCGCCTCGTCGACCCGGCCCACGACCAGGTAGACCGCCGCGATGCCCTGCATCGCCTCCAGCTCGAGGGCGCGGTATCCGTGTGCCGCGCCCAACTCGCCGGACCGGCGCAGCATCGCCGTGGCCTCCGCGTACTTCCCCGCGAGAGTGAGCAGCGTGCCATGGTTACCGAGGCACATGGACTCGCGGTAGGCATGCTGCGCCGCCCGGGCCAGGACCAGGGCGTCCCGCGCGTACTCCAACCCCTCGGCCAGCGCCTCCTCGGCGGCCGCCGCCTCGCCGTCGCCGCGAAGCTGCTTGACCAGCCCGACGGCGTTGTCGCTGAGGTTGTTGAGGATGCAGAAGACCGACTCGTCGTCGAGGTCGGTGCGGGCGAGCCCGAGCGCGCGCCTCAGGAACGCCTTGCCCTGCCGGTAGTCGCCCAGCGATCCGTGCACGCCGCCGATCCGGTTGTAGATCCAGAACTGCAGCTCGCGGTCATCGAGGCGCTCCGCGATGTCGAGGATGGAGGACAGCGACGCGAGCGCCTCGTCATGCAGGCCCAGCTTCGTGTACGCGAGGGCCTGGACGGTCTGCGCCTTACACGCCGCCTTCTCGTCGCCGGCGCCATGCAGGAGCTGCGCGGCCAGCGCGGTGGCCCGGACCGCCTGCTCATGGTCGCCCAGGCGGACCAGGTGGACCGCGAGCACCCGCAGGGCCAGCCCCTGCAGACCGTCGTCCTCGATGGCGGCCGCGAGGTCGGCCGCCTCCTGGGCCAGCGCCGACCCGGTGCGGTAGTCACCCTGCTGCCGCGCGGCCTCTGACTGCTGGATCAGGTCCTCCGTCAGGTCACGCAGCGCGACCGGTGCGCCGCCCACAGCCGTCCCTTCGTCGGTGGTGGTGGGGACGGCCTGGGGGAGGTGCACTCACATTTGATACCACATATTGATCAGCAGGTGGTCCGGCTGAAAGGTCACTATGCTGACGACGCACCGTGCGGACACGGTGTACGGGGAGTCGCGCTGGGTATAGGGCCGCCATGAAAACGTCACCGCCGGGCCGACCGACCGGGTCGGTCCTCGGTCCCGGCCCGCTCTTGGGCGCCGGTCTCGGCGGCTTCGTGGACGGGTCTGTGTCCAGGGTGGTCGAGGCGGTCACCGACGCGGTGGCGGCCGCGCGCCACGCCAGGGCGCTGCACCCGCGCGGGCGCACGTTCCGGGCCACCGTGAGCACCCTTGGCGGCGGTGGGTACGGGGTCGACCTGCTTGATCGTGCCGGTCACTACCAGGCTCTGGTGCGGCTTTCGCGCGGCGCCGGACTGCCCGAGCCGTGGCCGGATGTCCTCGGGATCGCCGTCCGCGTCCGTGATGGCGGTGGGCCGGGGGTCGACCTGGACCTGCTGACCTCCACGGCGGTGGCCCGCGCCCCGCTGGCCCGGCACGTGCCGATGCTCAGGCGCCGCTTGGCCGTGACGTATACGACGCTGGCCGGGTACGACACCCGGCACGGTCGCCGGTACCTGGCGGTACTGCCCGATCCGGCGGCCCGCGACCTGGGCGCGGAGCTTGACACCCTGACCATCCTGGCCGTTGGCGGGCGAGTGCGCTTCCTGCTCGCCATCGCGGCACCGTTCGGCGGCTGGCGGGTGTTCGGACGCGTCGTCCTCGGCGAACCCGTCACCTCGAGCGTGGATCAGGCGTCGGCCTTCGACCCGGTGGTGCGCGCCGCGCCGGGGCTGCGCACCGACGGGCTGTTGTGGCGGCTACGGGCGGCCGCGTACCGCGGCAGCCGCCGGGGGCGGGGCCGGCCGGCGGTACCCGATGATCAGGCCGCCGGTTGCCGCTGACCCACGACAATGACGAGCATGACAGCCGTCCCGCGACCCGCGGCCCCGTGGCTCATCCGCCCGGTCAAACTGCCAGCCACCACGCCGCCGGCTCTCGCCGGACCATGGGCGCCCCATGACACCGGCCTTGACAGCGTCGACGTCCTCGATGTGCCCGGCAGCCACGGCCCCGAGGACGTCGGCGTCGACCCCCAAGGCCGGATACTGACCGGCACCGAAGACGGCCAGATCTGGCGGTACCCACCCGATGCCCGCCCTGGCGCGGTGCCGGAGCCGCTCGCCCACACCGGTGGCCGGCCGCTGGGCATCGAGGTCGACCCGCGCGACGGCAGCCTGATCGTCTGCGACGCGTACCGCGGGCTGCTGCGCCTCACCGAGGACGGCACCATCACCGACCTCACCCGATCCGCCGGCGGCAGCCCCATCCTGCTGTGCAACAACGCCGCCGTGGCCCGCGACGGCGTCGTGTACTTCACCGACAGCTCCAACCGGTTTCCCGTCTCACACTGGCGGCGCGACCTGCTCGAGCATCGGCCGAACGGGCGCGTCCTCGCCTACGACCCCGCCTCCGGCAGGACCGACGTCGTCGCTACCGGCTTCCACTTCCCGAACGGCATCGCCCTGACCCCATCGGAGTCCGCGCTGCTGCTCTGCGAGACCGTCGCACACCGGCTGATCCGGCTCTCCCTACCGGACGCCACGATCACCGACCTCGGCGACCTGCCCGCGTACCCCGACAACATGGCCCCGGTCGGCGACGGCACCTACTGGATCGCGCTGGCCAGCCCTCGGGTGGCGATCGCCGAGCGGCTGTTGCCACATCCCGCGATCCGGCGGCTGGCCGCTATCCTCCCCACCCGTCTGCAACCCCAGCCGCTGCCGTACAGCATCGCCGCGCTCGTCGACGGCGACGGCCGGGTGCTGCGCACCATCCACGGACCGGCGGGCAACTACGTCATGGTGACCGGCGTCCGCCAGCACGGCTCGTCCCTCTGGCTGGGCAGCCTGACCGAGGGAGCGATCGCCCGCCTGACGCTCTGACCCATGAGCGCGTCAGTGGTGGTGTCAGGGGCGTGTCAGGGGTGTGACAGTGGCGGCGTTGATGGTGGTCGCATGACAAGTTCAGCGATCGCGGTTTCAGGGCTGCGAAAGGCTTTCGGGGACAAGGTTGTGCTCGATGGCATCGATTTGGATGTTCGGGCGGGCACGGTCTTCTCGCTGCTGGGTCCGAACGGGGCGGGTAAGACAACGACGGTGAACGTGCTGACCACGTTGATGAAGGCCGACGGTGGCACGGTCCACGTCGGTGGCCATGACGTGGCGACCGACGCCAAGGCGGTGCGCGCGGTGATCGGGGTCACCGGTCAGTTCGCGGCGGTGGACGAACTGCTGACCGGGCGGGAGAACCTGCAGCTGATGGCGGACCTGAACTCGGCGGTTTCCGCCGCGGATGGTCGGCGGGTCGTCGTGGAGTTGCTGGAGCGTTTCGATCTGATGGGGTCGGCGGACAAGGCGGCGTCGACCTACTCCGGGGGCATGCGCCGCAAGCTTGATCTGGCGATGACGCTGGTCGGTAACCCCCAGATCATTTTCCTGGACGAGCCGACGACGGGGCTGGATCCGCGTAGCCGCCGCACGATGTGGTCAATCATCCGCGACCTGGTCGCCGGTGGTGTGACCATCTTCCTGACTACCCAATATCTCGAGGAAGCCGACCAACTCGCCGACCAGATCGCGGTACTCGATCAGGGTCGCCTGGTCGCCCACGGCACCCCCGGCGACCTCAAGCGTCAGATTCCCGGCACCCACGTGCGGCTGCGGTTCACCACCGTCGAGGACCTGGACGCGGCCGCGGTCCTGTTCCCCGGCTGCACCCGTGACGAGGACGGGTTGACGCTGCGGGTGCCCAGCGACGGCGGGACCCGATCGTTGCGGGCGGTGCTGGACAGGCTCGACGAACACGCACTCGGCGCCGAGGAGTTCTCGGTGCACACACCGGATCTGGACGATGTTTTCCTGGCCCTGACCGGCCACACCACGAAGGCGGGCGCGAAATGAGCACCAAATCCCAGTCGATGGTCATGTTGCGCCGCAACTTCAAGCACATCGCCCGGAACCCGACCTCGGTGTTCAACGCGGTCCTGATGCCGATCATCATCATGTTGATGTTCGTGTACATGATGGGAGACGCGTTCAACGTCGGTGTCGACTACATCGACTACGCGACGCCGGGACTGATCCTGTTGGCCGTCTGTTACGGGCTGGGAGCCACCGCCACGTCGGTGAACTCCGACATGACCAAGGGCATCATCAACCGGTTCAAGGTCATGGACGTCTCCCGTCGGGCGGTGTTGACCGGCCACGTGGTGGCGAGTCTGCTGACCAACCTGCTGGCGATCGCGGCTCTGATCGGGGTGGCTTTCCTGCTCGGGTTCAGCCCGGCGGCCAGTGTGCTGGACTGGCTGGGCGTGGCCGGCATCGTCGTACTGCTCGGCTTCGCGGCCGGCTGGCTCACCGTCGCCCTGGGGTTGGCGGCGAAGTCCCCGGAAACGGCGGGTATGGCCGCCGTCCCGCTGGTCATGCTGCCGTTCTTCAGCAGCGCCATCGTCCCGGCGGACAAGATGGGACCGGGTCTGCGACAGTTCGCCGAATACCAGCCCTTCACACCCATCATCGAAACCGTGCGCGGACTGCTGGCCGGCACGCCGGACACCAGCGACACCATCACCGCCATCGCCTGGTGCACCGTCATCGCCCTCGTCGGATACCTCTGGGCATCCGCCACCTTCAAGAAGCGCGCGTGACCGCGACCAGCTGATTCCAGCTCGGCTTCCGCGCCCTCCCGAGCCGCCTCGGCGACCTTCGTGTCGCCGAGGCGGCTCCGCGCGGACTGCAGTTTGTCGAGCACGGTGTGCCAATCCAGTCGACTGCGACACCACGCTCAAGGCCACCACGTGAGACAGTCCCTTGTGGTCAACCTCGGCGGCGAGAGCTGCCCCCGGTGCGTTTGACCGCGCTGGTGTCAAGGTCGCATGCTGGCTCTCATGATCTTTACCCAGGCCGAGCTCGACTATCTGACCAGCCAGCACCTCGGTCGCCTGGCGACCGTCTCGCCGGCTGGTCAGGTGCAGAACAACCCCGTGAACTTCTTCGTGGACGCCGCTGCGGGCACGATCACGATCGGCGGGGGCGCGCTGGGAGCCTCCAAGAAGTTCCGGAACGTCCAGAAGGGCAGCACCGTGTCGCTCGTCGTGGACGACCTTGCCTCGGTGGACCCGTGGACGCCGCGTGGCGTCGAGATCCGGGGTTCGGCGGTGGCGCTGACGGATCACGAGCCTCCGGTGCCAGGCTTGGCGCGGCAGGTCATCACGATCACCCCCAGCCAGATCATTTCTTGGGGTATGGGCGGGCCCAGGACGAGCCGCAAGGTGTGAAAGCGCGCCCCTTACGAGAGGAGCGCGTCGCCGAGCATTCGCCAGTACCGCATCGCGGACCGGCCCGGCTCGGTCCCGATTACCTGTACGCCGACATGGTCGGCGCCGGCCTCGACATGGGCGTGGAGCTTTCCGACGATGGTGTCCAGGTCGCCCCAGAACACGATGTCGTCGACGATGCGGTCGCTGCCGCCGTTGGCGATCTCCTCTTCCGAGTAGCCCAGGCGCCGAAACTTCGCGATGTTGTACTTGCTGGTCAGGTAGGGGTGCAGGTGCTCGCGCGCGGTCGCGCGGGCCTTGTGCGGATCCGACTCGAACAGCACCGCGTGTTCCACGCCCAGGAAGGCGTCCGGCCCGAGGATCTCCCGCGCGTGCACGGTGTGCGCCACGTTGACGTGGTAGGTCTGCGCACCCGCGGCGCGGCGGCGAGCCAACTCGAGCATCTTTGGCCCGTACGCCGCCAGAATCCGGTGCATCTGAGCCTTGGGCTTGGGGTTGGGCGTCTCGACAGCGTCCATCTCGTCGAGGTACTCGATCATGGCTGCCATCGGCGTGATCCCTTGCCGGCCGACACCGCCGTATCCCAGACCGAGCACGTGCCGGTTGGGGTAGGCGTCGGCCAGCAGGAGGCTCGCGCCGTACGTCCAGCGGGCCTCGCGCGACCAGATCTTGGCGATGCCGTTGATGATGTGCATGCGCTCGGTGCAGGAGAGCAGATAGCCGGCGTGCGTGAGCGCCTCGCGCCCGAGCAGCTCCGGAAACCAGAACGCCCGCCATCCCTGCTCCTCGAGCTCCTGGATCGACTCGCGCATCCGCGCGGCCGGGAGGTGCTCGAAGTCGAAGGTGTAGATCCCGAACTTCCCCAGATCCAGGCCATCAATGCTGCCCATCGAACATCTCCCTGCGCGCCGCCGATCAGAACATATCGCACTATCGCAGAATGACGATGTGAGAGACAACCACGAGGCCGAGTGATGCGGGTCGCAGCTAGAGCGCCTGCCCGAGCGCGGCGATGAGTTGCGCGATGCGCTGCTCATCGCGCCTGTAGTGGGTCCACTTGCCGACCCGCGTCGCCCGGACCAGGCCCGCTCGCTGCAGCTCGGCCATGTATGCCGACACCGTCGACTGGGCCAGCCCGACCTTGGCCTGGATGTGGCTCACGCACACGCCCACGTCGACCGGGTCGGCGATCGCTCCCTCGAGCGAGAAGTGACGCTCGGGTTCCCGAAGCCACGACATCAACTGCAACCGCACCGGGTTGGACAGCGCTCGCAACGCGAGGAGCACATCGGGATCCGGTGGGACCGCGCTTTCCGGCATGCGGCCAGCGTACCGAGCGCTACCGACGTTTCGGGGTATCACGATTTGAGCGAGGGTCTCAGCGGCCCGGTCGGCGTGGTCCCACCCGCGGCGGGGGGCCAGTTGACCTGCGCCGTGTGCGGCGGGGCATCGCCGTCGGCGACGGGACCTCGGGTAGCGGCATCCACGGCCCCAAAGGTTCGACGGGCCGATCGGGACCGTCGGCCAATAGCCGGCGTAGCAGTGCCCCACACGCCAGGCACTGGCCGTACTCGACGGTGACGCCGCTGGGGTGGGCGCTGGTCCTCTCGGCCGCGACCCTGCCGCCGCACCGTGCACAGTTCGGATCGTTCCGCGCCATTACCACCACGGTAAACGCGGACTGCGTCGGCCGCAGCGCGCCAAGGCGTTCCGGAACACGGTGCGCACGGCAGGTCGTCCCTACCTCCCGCCATCCGCAAGGCCCCGCCGCACCCCGCCGCACCCCACCGCGCCCCACCGCGCCCCGCCGTCCCGCCGCGCCGATCAAGGCCTTCCCCACCGATCAAGGGCTCCGGCACGCGGTTTGATCTCCGATCTACGTGCCCGAGCCCTTGATCGGCGTGCTTCTCCTTGATCGGCGCGCCGGGGCGCGCCGGGGTGTGGCGGGGTGCGGCGGGGCGCGCCGGGGTGCGGCGGGGCGGGGCGGGGCGGGGTGTGGCGGGGTGCCGATCTGGCGGTACATCAGCGGCGCCGTCAGCCGCGTCGGGCTTTCCCCAGGCCCGCGACATGGGCGCGGCCATGCAAAAAATCTATGCTGGCGGTACTAGACATGCTCGCTGCGGCCGGTTAATGTTTCTGGAGTCGAGAGCGAGGACTACCAAAGACGCGGACGAGACCGCCCCGCCAGTGGGCGAAGGAGCAGGCCCTCAAGGCACGTTTGGGCCCAGCTCAGCACGGCAGTACAGGTACATCTGAACAGGAACGACGGACGCAGAGGAAAGGGAGGGCTGAACACCGTTGGATCGCCCGCCACTGGCCGCGATACGGGGCTTGGGCGGACACCGTAGTTTCCCTCGACTGAGAGGTGGTCTTCGGTCACGCTTACGCGATCCTCGCACCGAGCCCGTTACGTGGGCGGTGTGGACAAGGCAAGCCGACCTTGGTGTCGGTAGATGGTGTCAAACCCGTAACCCTGGGCCCCGGCGCGATCCGCGCCGGGGCCCTCGACGCACATACAAGCAGAGGTGACATGGCTCAACCCGATGACATGTTCGACGACGAGGACTATCCCGCCTACACGATGGGCCGCGCCGCGGAAATCATCGGCGTGTCGCAGGACTTCCTGCGCCGGCTCGGCGAGGCGAAGCTGATCGACCCGCAGCGCTCCGCCGGCGGCCACCGCCGGTACTCCCGCTACCAACTGCGGCTGGCCGCGCGCGCCCGAGAAATCTGCGACCAGGGCACCCCCTTGGAGGCCGCCTGCCGCATCATCATTCTCGAAGACCAACTCGAAGAAGCCCTCCGGCAAAACAAGCAGCAGCAACACAAACAGCAGCAACACCATTGACCCACCTCACCCGGCCGGTGCTACCTCCCGGGCGCCGAGACGCCACGCGGTCCCTCCCGTCAGGGCAGGGGCCGTCCGTCGTCGCAATCCCTTGCCGCGCCACCTTCGCCCACTAGGCGTAGCCTGGCTCCGCGGCGTAGGTTCGCGGGTCGGCAACTGGCCGGCCGATGAGGTATCCCTGGCCGTAGCCACAACCGACCTCGGCTGAGATGTCCCTTTGCTGCGCCGTCTCAATGCCCTCGGCCACGACGTCGAGGTTAAGACTCCGCGCCAGGCGCACGATCCCGGTCACCAGGTCACGCTGCCGCACCGAGGTCGCCAGCTGACTGATGAAGAGCCGATCCAACTTCAGGATGTTGAGGGGGGCCTGGCGCAGGTAGCTCAAGGCCGAGTAGCCGGTGCCAAAGTCGTCGATCGCCACCCGCACGCCATGGGCGCGTAACGACTCGAGATCGTCCCACGCCCGGTCGTCGTCACGGAGGAGCGAGCTCTCGGTCACTTCCAGGACGAGCCGGCGCGGCGGCAGGCCGGTCGCGGCGAGAACCCGGTACACGGTGTCGACAAAGCCAGCCGACCGGAGCTGCTGCGCCGATACGTTCACACCGACGTACGGTGGGTCCGTTCCCGCCGCGCTCGTCCATTGCTGTGCTGATCGCGCCGCGGTGGCGAGCACCCATTCGCCGATCGGCACGATCAGTCCCGACTCTTCGGCCATGCCAATGAACTCGTCCGGGCTCAGCTGTCCGCGGGTCGGATGCCGCCAGCGCAGTAACGCTTCGAACCCGGCTATGCGACCGGTATCCAACGCGACGATCGGCTGATAGTCCAATGTGAGCGAATCGTCTTGGAGGGCGCGACCAAGGGCCGCGCGCAGTGCTACTCGGTCCGTGAAGGCGTCGGCCATCGACTGGTCGTACAGGCGCCATTGTCCAAGGCCGCCGGCCTTCGCCGCGACCAGTGCGTGGTCGGCGTGCCGCAGCAGCTCCAGTGCGCTGCTCGCACCGGCGGATGTCGCGACCCCGATGCTCGCACTACAGGACACCGGGCCGCCGTCCAGGGCGATCGGATGCGCCAGCGCGTCAGCCACCCGGGCGGCTACCTGATCTGGCGGATTCGCCACCACGTCGCGGATCAGAACCGCGAACTCGTCGTCGCCAAGTCGTGCCGCGAGACCGTCGCGCCCGACGGTCTCGCTGACGCGACGGCCGACCGCGGTCAGGAGAGCGTCGCCGACGGCCTGCCCGAAGCCGTCGTTGACGGCCCTGAAACCATCCAGGTCGACGATGAGGACTCCGACGGGATTCGCCTCGGTCGCGATGGCGTGGCCGACGCGTTCGTAGAACCGTTGCCGGTTGGGCAGACCGGTCAGCGGGTCGTGAAACCTCTGTCTGGTCAGCTCCCGCTCAAGATGGCGCTGTGCGGTGACATCTCGCAGGGTGACGACCAGGCCGCTGAATGCGCTCGCCACCGGCAGCGGCCGGCAGGACACCTCGACGTGCACCTTGCGGCCATCTCGGGCGTGGATCGTCCAGTCGGCTCGACTCGACTCCGGCGATGAGTCCAGGTCGCCGGCGCGGGCATGGTTCAGTAGGTATTCGGCTGCCCGCCGCTCGGCTCGATCGACCAGATCGGGCAGCGGTATGTCGTCGAGCACCGTCGTGCCAAAGACCGTGCGGGCGGACGGGCTCGCGTACCGGATCCTGTTCTCGTCGTCGACGATCAGCACGGTGTCGGTGGTGTGCCCGGCTGGAGCGCCGAGGTCACCGGCGCTGCCGCGTGCCGCGCTCTCGGCCAGTTGTAGCCGCGCTACGGCCAATTCAGCCTGAGTCGATATCAGCCGCAGCGCAGGGTGTGGACCGGGTGGGAGTCGTCGTGCGCCCAGGTCGCGCACCGCTCGTTCCACGGCGGCGGCAACCGCGTCGCTATCGGCGGCGGTCGCGAGTTCCGCGACGGCGCTTCGCACGACCCGGTCCTGCCGGCGGGCGTCGCGTGAGCTGATGGCCAGAAAGAAGAGCCAGGTCGCCGCCGCCACGATCGCGGCTGTGACGACCATGGCGAGAAGGATGGACGTGGTACCCACCGTGCCCGCACCATTTTTCACACGCCGGCGACCGGCGACCGGCTCGCTACCCTATCCCGACTCCGGTATGGCCCACGCTTGTCGCGTTATCGGGCAAGGCGAGTATCCGCTGCAACGCACGCGCGGCCCCCGCCGCGAGGCCCTCAAGCGCCGCGGCCTCGTGGTCGGCGGCGTGGTGCGGGTATGACCAGTACGCGCCCACCGCGCCGATCGGGTATCCGTTCCCGACCAGGATCGGCACCATGACCAGACTTCGCACGAATGTCGGCCGATACGCGTCCTGGGGGACGCGCTCGTCGAGCCAAATGTCAGGGATGACAACCGTCTCCCGATGCAACATGGCCCATCCGCTGATACACGAGGTGAGAGGGAACCGCTCGCCCTTCCACAGCGGGCTCATGGCATCCTCGTCGGCGTAGTAGCACTGGTCGCCATCGAGCTCCACCACCGTAGCGCCTTGCGCCTGGACAGCCGCTCGAGCACTGGTCTTCAGGATTACCTGCACTTCTTCGGCGGTTTCGGCGTCATTCAGCATTGAAATGGCCCACGCGACCGAATTTTCCGATTTGACACTCATATAACGTCCTCAACCGCCGGCCCGGCAAGGCCCGGCGCGTCCGAAGGGTGGAGTTCTTCGACCCCATATCGGCAAACAAACCTTATCAGACATATCCCCCAACGAGAAAAGCGTCGCGGCGGCTCTATCTGCCCCAGATCGTCAGGTACCGGTTGCGGTAGCCGTTGTCCGGTTCCCAGTACGTCGCGGCCCCGACGTTGGCGGTCGTCGTCAGGTGGACCGGCGGGACGAAATCGCTACTTGGCTGGTGCGCGAGCGCCCGGTTCAGTTCATCGATGATCTGCCAGCCCTGTTCGAGCAGTGGCTCCGGTACCGTCGCCGCTTCGTACTGCCGATGGCGGATCCGTTCGAACGCCACGGGGTCACCATCGCCCGCGCCGATGTTGTACGGAGGGCCGGTTCCCCGCTTGCCGGCTTTGCGCAGCGCCGGGGCCGCGTCGGCGAAGTAGAGATCGTTGATGGCGACGGAGTGCGTCCAGGAGTCGCCGAAGCGTTCAATCAGTGCTGAGACGTGTCGCGGCGTACGGGCGCTGCCCTCCGGGATGGGAATGTCTTCAGTGGACAGTATGCGTACCGCGGGGCATGCCTGGAGCGCGGCGGCGATCAGTTGAGATTTGTGTCTGGCGAACGGGATGGACGCATCGGTGAAGAGCACGACGCCGGCGGTTCCGCCGGAATGCATGATGATCCACTGAGCGCTGATCCTCGCGACGTCCTCAACCTTCGTGGTGATATTGGTGAACAGCTTCGGGTGCTCGCTCGGCCCGGGCGAGCCGACGGCGTGCCAACCGACCACCGGGATGCCTCTGGCGTTCGCTTCCTTGAGCTGTAGGGCCGCGACGTGGGGGTCGAACCCTCCGATGACGATCCCATCCGGATTCAGGGCGAGAGCGTGCGTGAACGCACTCTGGATTCCGCCAGGCGAACCTTGCCCGTCGATCAGCTCCAGGTTCCACCCGATCGCGTAGGCCGCCTCGACAGCCCCCTTGGCGGCGCCCGCGACGCCGGGGTTGGTCATGGTCTGTGCGACATACACGACGGTCTTCCCGGTCGGAGCGCGGGGACCGGTGGTCGGGCCGGTCCACGGCACCGTATTCACCTCGGCCGCGGTCACGGCCGCTTTGGCATCGGCGAACGCTTCCGGGCAGGCCGTCCCGTTCTCCGCCGCGGGCGGCGTCGAGGCATCGCGGTCGGGGCTACGGGGACAGCCGGTCAGCGCCGCGTACGCGACGACCAGAGCGGTGACGGAGCGCGCCAGTCGAGCACGGGTCACGCGCATGTCCGCCTCCTCGACACGGGCCGGCGACCTATCGATCAGCCGGCGGCTGTGCGGGACCGGCGTGCGCGTTGGGTCGCGCGAACCATTGGGTCAACTCCGCCGCCGGCATGGGGCGGCCGATCCCGTACCCCTGCATGTCGTCGCAGCCGAGATCGATCAGGCACCGCCACGCTTCGGACGTCTCGACACCCTGTGCCACGACGGTCAAACCCAGTTGGTGCGCGACCCGTATCCAACCGCCGACCATCGTCCTGGCGAGCGGGAACTCCACGACAGTTCCGGTGAATCTTTGGTCGATCTTCACCCGCTGTACCGGGGCCTCCGCCATAACGGACACCGCGCCGTACTCGGCGCCGAATTTGTCCACGCAAAGGCCAACGCCAGCGTCGCGCATGCGCAGCATCGCCGGGATGGCCCGCGCCGATTCCCGCACCAGGATCGCCTCGGCGACCTCCAGTTCGAGCGCGGACGGCGGCAGGCCGCAGTCGGCCGCGATCGTGCGGACCAGATCCGGCAGCGAGTCGTTGTACAGAGTGCGCGCCGAGACGTTGACCGACACGTTGACCTGGACCCCGTCGGCGCGCCACGCGGCGCATTGCTGGGCGGCCTGGCGCAACACCCACGTCGTCAACGCGGTCGCCAGTGATGTGTGCGCCACGGCCGGGATGAACATGCCGGCTTCGAGTAATCCTCGCTGAGGGTGGTGCCACCGCGGCAGGGCCTCGACCGACTTCACGGCAGCGTCCGAACCGCGGACCGGTTGATAGAACAGCTCCAGTTCATGGCCGGCCAGCGCGCGACTCAACTGCGGAAGTGTGGTGACCTTCGGATCCGGTGGCGAGGTCTGGGCTGTCTCGGCGTATTCGGCCACCCCACTACCGGAGTACTTGGCGTAATACATCGCCTTGTCGGCCCTGCGCAATAGGTGACTCATCTCCGCGCCGTCGTCCGGCGCCCACGCCATGCCGATGCTGGCGCCGACCTCCAGTTCGCACCCGGCGACCATCAACGGTTGGCGGATACGCTTCCGGATCTCGATCGCCACGTCGCGGGCCACGCCACGGTCGGACAACGGGCCCAGGAGTACGGCGAACTCGTCCCCACCGAGCCTGACCGCGACGCTCGCAGGTCCACTCGCCTGCTCGATGAGGTTCGCGGCGGCCGCCAACAACTCGTCACCGGCATGATGTCCCAGGGCGTCGTTGACCGGCTTGAAGTTATCCAGGTCGATGAGTAGGAGCGCGACCGGCCGCTCCGGCGTGGAGCGAGCCAGGGTGGGTGGCGCGACGCGGCGCAACAACAGACGGTTGCCGAGGCCGGTCAGGGTGTCATGCACGGCGGCGTGATCCTGCCGCAGTTGATGCCGGCGAACCTGGAGGATGCCGGCCAGCGCGAGCAGGAACACGATCGCACCACCGGCGTAGACCAGGTTCATGGAACGAGCGACCGGCCCCTCGACCCGGTCGCGGGGCAACACCACCTGGGCGACGGCGTCCATGGTGCCGTCGCCGTTGGCGTCGTGCGGGTGGTAGACGACCACGGTGTCGGCCTGTCCGGTGTCTGTCACCACGAAGGGCTCACCCGCCCGGGCCCGGGCCACGGCATCCGGTGGCGGAACGTCGACCGCACTCGGCTCCACGTCGCTATAGACGACTCCCAAGGTGGTGAGCGACCAGATCGAGAGGTTGACCACCTCACCGCGCCGTTTGAGCAGGATCACATCGGCGTTCAGGGCGGCGGCATTGATCGGGTTCGTTCCGTGCGTGATGTCGGTCAGCGTCAAGCTCTGGTCGATGATCAGCGAGCTGAGGACCGCCACCCCGTGGACCGTGTTCTGCAGGGTCCGCGCCCGGATCTGCGTGCGCACGGCAAGGGTGGCACCGGCCACCGTCAAGATCACCAGTGCCACTACCGCCACCAGCACGCGCCACGACGTCAGTGCCCGCGATTCCGGCAAGGCGGCAGATCCCACAAAGCAAACACTACGACCGAAATGATATCTATCCAAGATTAAGGCGCTAATCAGGGATTTGTAGTTTTTATACCCTTTTGGGGTAAGTGGCTGCCAGTGGCCTCCTCGTGCGGATCGTGTACAACATGTGACGAGCATCACTCCAGTGGGTTCGATTCCCGTCCTATGGTCAGTAGCTAAACATCGATAAACATCGAATAAACTTCGGTGATCGGCGAGAGTTTCCGCCGATCCGGAGCTGACCATGCCGCGCCGCTGCCGTCGGCCCGCAAGGCTGTTGCTGCACGAACTAGTGGAGTGAACCGTGAGACAGTCCCAGATCCTGTTGGTGGCCGCGGCGACCGCGCTGGCCACCGTGGCGAGCGTCTTGACCGCCCCGCCCTCGCTGGCCGCGACGCCTGACATCACCGTCAATACCGCCACGTCGTACCAGACGATCGACGGGTTTGGTGCCGCGACCCCGATCTTCGGTGGTTCCGGCAGCCCGTGGACGACCAGTGAAACCCAGACGCTCGTCGGTACGGGTCCGGGGCAACTCGGCCTTTCGATCGTTCGGACGGTGATATCTCCCGTGTCGAGCGAGTGGGGCTTGTACGCGAGCAGTCTGCGGACGGCGAAGTCCTACGGCTCCGGTGTCAAGATCCTTGCCTCGCCCTGGACGGCCCCGGCGAACTTCAAGACGAACAACAGCAGGGTTGGCGGCGGCAAGCTTCGGACCGACTACTACGACGACTATGCCGAGCACCTGAACAGTTACGTGCAGTACATGAAGAACCAGGGTGTCACGATCGACGTCACCTCGATCCAGAACGAGCCGGACTGGCACCCTGACTACGACTCGATGGACTGGACCGGCACCGAGATGCGGAACTGGATCCGTGACCAGGGCACCAAGGTCAGGGACACCAGGCTCATGGTTGGCGAATCTCTGAGGTTCAACCGCGCGTACTCCGACCCCACGCTGCAGGACGCCACCGCCCGCAACAACATCGGGTATGTCGGCGGCCACCTGTACGACGCCGAGAACAGCGGAAACCTGTCCGCTTACCCGCTAGCGACCCAGTACGGCAAGAACCAGTGGATGACCGAGTGGAACCTGCACGCGGCCGACGGTAGTGGTTCGAACATCTGGGGGAACGCGAGCAACGCGGCGGTCTGGAACGAGACCCTGGACGACATCATGCGGACCGTGCACCGGTCGATGGAGGCC
>JBBEWH010000292.1:0-8889 GCA_037414955.1 Actinomycetes bacterium KLBMP 9797 | reverse complement strand
GATCAAGGGCAAAGGCACGCGGATCGAAGATCAAACCGCGTGCCTGAGCCCTTGATCGGCGGGGAGGAGCGGCGGGGAGGAGCGGCGGGGAGGGGCGGCAGGGAGGGGCGGCAGGGAGGGGCGGGGCGGGGAGGGTTATTGGCTCGCGGGGGTGTGTTGGGCCGGGTACGGTTGCGGGCGTGGGAGCTCTGAACATCCGGACCTCCGCAGCCCTGGTGGCCGCGTGTGGTCCGCATCTCGTGATCAGGCCGCGACTGGGGCGCTAGGCCCCCGGTCCGATCTCGGCGCCATCTAACCCGCGCGTGTCCGCCCGGGGCCATTCCGCTTACCCGCGTTGGCCTTCCTGGGAGAGGACACCCAGTGACTCATCGACTTCGCAGCGAGCGCGAGCGTGCCCGCCGCGCGTATTCGCAGACCTTCCTCAAGGACCGCGGCGCGCTGGCGCAGGTGGTGCGCGCCGCCCAACTCTCCGATCCCGACCTGGTGCTGGAAATCGGTGCCGGCGAGGGCGACCTGACCCGGGCGCTGGCCCGCACCGCCCGCCGGGTCGTGGCGTACGAGGTGGATCCCGACCTCGTCCTCACTGTGCCGTCCAATGTGGTGGTCAAGCGCCAGGATTTCCTGACCGCCCACCCACCACATAGGCCGTTCGCGGTGGTGGGCAACATACCGTACGCACTGACCGCGCGGGTTGTCGATTGGTGCCTGCGCGCGCCGGAGTTGACCGCCGCCACTCTGGTGACGCAGTTGGAGTATGCCCGCAAGCGCACCGGCGACTATGGACGGTGGAGCCGGCTGACCGTGCAGACCTGGCCGGTGTACCGCTGGCGGTTGGCGGGCCGGATCCCGCGCCACAAGTTCCGGCCGGTGCCCACAGTGGACTCTGGGATTCTGCGGCTAGAGCGCCGCGCCGAGCCACTCGTGCCGGCCGCGCGACTCGCGGAGTACCGGCGCTTCGTCGAGCTGGGCTTCAGCGGGGTGGGCGGTTCGCTGCACGCGTCGCTGCGCCAGCGGTATCCGGGACGGCGGCTCGACGGCGCCTTCCGGGCCGCCCGGCTCGACCGGTCGACGGTCGTCGGGTACGTGTGGCCGGAACAGTGGCTGTTGGTTTCCGGTATGCGGCCCCCTTGATCACGGCGTCCTTCAAGTGGCTCTAACGACTTGAAGGACGCCTTGATCATGGAGAGGGGGTTACCAGCCGGCGCCGAAGCAGACCAACGGTGCCGGGTCGGGCTCGGTCTTCGCGGCCTGCTCGATTGCCGCGGCCAGCGCGGCCGCCGGTGAGCCGCCGTCGCGCAGCGCCGCGTGATGCGCCGGTCCCACCTGATAGGCCACCGCGTCCGCGATCCGGGCCACCCCGGCGACCACGCTGCCCGCGCCGCCGTGCAGCAGCGCGGCCGTCATGCCGAGCGTCTCCTCGCCCGGCCGGGCGCGCGCCAACCCCAGCTCGCACGCGGACAGCACGACGTGCGCCGGCAGTCGCGGCGACTGGTGCAACTCGTGGCCGAACAGCGGGCCGTCGGCCAGCTCCAGATGCGAGAAGAGCGGATTGTCCGGCTCGTGCACTCCGTGCGCGGCGACGTGCAGCACGTCGACGGCGCGCACGGTCTCGCGTACCACCTTTGGGGTGGTGCGGGGCGGCGCCGGCGCCGCCGACCACACCGCGCCCACCAGTCGCGCCTCCGCCGCGCCGCGCGCGACGCGCGGACCGACGGCGAGCCCCACGACCGGCCGCTCGGGCAGCACGGCCCGGTGCCGGGCGGCGAGCCACGCGGTGGCCGAGCCGACGACCGCTACCGGACGCCCGCGCAGCGTGGGCAGGAGCGTCCACGGTACGCCGACCAGGCCGGCCGCCGGTGCGAGCAGCAACGGGCCGGCGGCGAGGTGCTGGCGCAGCGGGTGCCACAGCAGCGCGTCGAGACCGCTCAGCGAGGTGCGGCTGGCGGCGCGCACCGTGGCGCGTACCGCCTCCGGCAGGTTGATCGTGGCCAGCGCGTCGAGGTCGGCGCGCAGCCGGCGGTGCAGTTCGATCGCGGGCGCCGCCGCACCCAGGTCGAGCACCACGCGCCGCCGCGGGCCGGCGACCAGCGCGAACATCCGCCCACCGGAGAGCAGGTGCGCCACGTACGTGGCGTCCGCCTCGGCCAGGCGGTCCTGGAGATCGCAGAGCGGCGCGGGCGCGATCGTCTGCCCCGGACCGGAGGTGTGCCACGAACGCTGCCGGATCTGCCGTTCCAGCCGCGCGCAGCGGGCGCCCAGGGCCCGGTGCGGTTGCCCGGCGAGGCGCAGCGCGCGCAGCTCCACGCGGGCGTGGCGCAGCTCCTCCAGCAGGCTGGCGGCCTCGGGATCGGCCGGCGGCGCCATCGGCGGCAACCGGGTGGACAGCGCCCGGGCCCGCTCCGCCCACCCGAACACGGTCGCGGGTCGGCCGGTGCCCAGGGCGCGGGCCAGCCCTTCCTCGGCCAGCCGCCGGCCGTGCCCGCTCACCGCGGTCTGCAGGTCGAGGCTGCCGAACGTGGCCTGGTACCGGTGCAGGTCCGCCAGGGCCGCACGCAGCTCGGCGTCGGCGCGCCGGGACATGCCGGCCAACCCGGCGCGCACCGCACGCGCGGCCAGCCGGGTGCCGATCGGGTCGGCCGCGCGCAGCCGGGTCGCCGCGCGGGCCGCGATGCTGGCGTCGGTCACCCGCCCCGCGGCGAGCAGCGCCGTGACGCCGGTCAGCGTGGCGCGCCGCGCCTCGTCGGCCAGCCCCGCCGCGGCCAGCGCGGCGGCGAGCCGGGTCGCGTCGGCGGCGGCCGCCGCCAACCCGCGTCCCTCGGCGACCGCGGCCGCGACCGCCACGTGCTCGGCGAGCAGCGCCCAGGCGTCCGCGCCGCGGGCCGCGAACCGCCGGCGCGCCTGGCGAGCCAGCCGCCGGGCGTCGGAATACCGCTCCTCCAGCAGGGCGACCTGCGCCCGGGCCAGCTCGGCCTCGGCCTGGTCCTGACGGGCCCCGGCGGACCGGAACAGCTCGACGGCGTGCCCGAGGTCCTCGTCCGCCTCGCGCCACAGGCCGGCGGCGAGCAGCACCTGCGCCCGGTCGACGTGGTAGATCGCGGCGTAGATCTCCGACTGGCTGCTCAGCGCCGATCGCACCGCGTCCATGTCGCGCAGGGCGCGGGGCAACTCGCCGGACAGCAGCGACAGGTAGCCCAGGTTGTGCGCCGCCTTGGCCGCGAGGATCTCCAGCCCGTGGGCGCGGGCGGTGTCGACGCACCGCGCGAAGTCGGCGCGCGCCGCGCGCAGCGCACCGCCGCGCATGCGCAGCATGCCCCGGTTGAGCAGGGCACGGCAGAGCTCCTCGGGAGCCGCCTCGTCGAGCAGGCGCAGCGCGGCGTCGAACGCGACGAGCGCGTCGGCCGACCGGCCGGCCCGCAGGCAGAGCAGGCCGCGCTGACCGGCGACCACGCCGCGGAGCTGAGGCGGCAGCTCGGGTACGGCGTCGGCCTCGCCGAGGAGCGCGAGCCCGTCGGCGACGCTGGCGCGCTCGGCTTCGTGGAAGGAGAGCGTGATCAGGATCCGGACCCGCTGGATCGGGTCCGGCCGCTGCCGCAGCGCGCGCAGCAGCAGGCGCCGCGCGACCGCGTGCCGCCCGCGCGCCGTCTCCTGGACGGCCCGCTGGTGCAGCTCGGCGGCGCTGGGCGGGGCGGGCACCTGCGCATCATGGCACGCCCGGCACCTCGATCATGATCAAGGAGTCGGCCTTACGACACCCCTTCCATGATCAGGGCGTCCCGGTAGTCGTTCTCACGACTACAGGGACGCCTTGATCATGAGGTGAGGAGAGCGGTGAGGGCGCGGGAGCCGCGCTCGACCGCCTGGTCGCCGACCGCGTCGAGGGCGATCCCGCCCTCCGCGCGGGCGTTGTCGATCAGCTTCTGCGCGATCCGGCCGGCGAGCACCGGCGCCGCGAACGACGTGCCGCTGCCCACCGCGAAACCGCTCGCGAAGCTGTCCGGGTCGATGGTCTCCCGCATCAGGTCCGGGTGATAGGGGTCCGGCACCCGCGCCACCGGCAGGCCGGCGTGGTCGAACAGCGGCATCGTGGAGACCACGGCCGCGCCCGGCTCCCAGTGCCGCACCCAGGTGCCGGTGTTGCTGAACAGCGCGATGGTGCCGTTCGGGTTCAGCGCGCCCACGCTGGTCAGCGGCACGCTCGACGGGAGCGGCTCGAACACTGGGCCGGCCTTGTTGGGCGCGAACGCCGCGGGAAACATCGGCTGCGCGGTGGCGTCATTGCCGGCCGAGGCGACCACGGCGACGCCGAGCTCACCAAGCTCGTCCAGCGCCTCGTGCAGGGCCGAGTCGTGCGCCGCGTCGGCCGGTGACTCGTGGTAGTACCCCAGCGAGAGCGACACCACGTCGATCGGGTGCCCACCGGTGCCGGCGGCGTGCCGGCGGGCCAACTCGGCGAGGCGGTGCAGGGCGGTCAGCAGCTCCGACTCGATGACGACGCCGTCGGCGTGGATCACCGGCACCGGGATGATGTCGGCGTCCGGGCAGCTCTGCCGGACCAGGCCGCAGATGAACGTGCCGTGCCCGGCGAGCACGTCCCGCATGCCGTCGACCGGCCCGGCCAGGTCGCCGTCGGTGTCCAGTGCGGAGCCGGGATCGCTGACCCGGACCCCGTCGAGCGTCACGTCGCGCCGGACCGCCTCGTCGAGCCACGGGTGCGGGCCGCACCCGGTGTCCAGGACCGCGACCACCGGGCGGCGGAAGCCCAGCGCGGTGCGGCGCGGCCGCTCCAGCACCAGGTTGACCGGCTGGGTGGCGCCGAAGCCGAGCCGGCCGTACTGGGCGGTGGGCGACGCGTGCGACTCGTAGTACGGATGCGGGCCGTAGGGGTGCGACTCGTAATAGGGCAGCGGCCGGTAGGGGTGGGACTCGTAGTACGGGAGCGGGCGGATGGTCGGGCCGGCGGTGGTGGCGAACATCAGGTGGTCGAGCCCGACGCCGAGCCGGCGCGCCGCCGCCCCGCCCTGGTCGCCGCGCAGCGCCTGGAGCACCCGCCACGCGTCGCTCACCGCGGGCTGGCCGTCCGGCACCAGGTGGAGGCAGCGGCTCGTGCGGCCTTCGCGGACCCGCAGACCCACCCGCCCCGCGAGCGGGTCGAGCAGCTGGCGGGTCTCCGTGCGGCAGGACCGCCGCAGCAGCAGCCGGTCGGCGACGTAGGCGGTCGGGTAGGTCTCCTGGTCGGCCAGCAGCTCGGCGCCCGTCGGGTCGAGCGTGCGGGCCCGGTATCTGGTGAGGATCGCCGCGGGCGGCGGCGCTGGCACGCGTCCTCTATCCACAATGGACTCCTCAGAGTTCACTCAAAGTTGCACTGGAGGGGTGGCCACCGAGCGGTTGAGGCTCACGGTCGCCCCGGCCGTGGGGTGGATCATCAGCTGGGTCAGCCCGGTCGGCAGCGCGGCGAACGCGAACCGGCCGTCGGCGTCCGCCTGCGTCTCCTGGACGCCCCGCGAGGTGCGCAGCTCCACGCGCAGCGCGGCGCCGGGCGCGATCCACCCGTCGATGCGGCGCTGCGCCGGGCCCGCCTCCGAGACGGTCACCATCACGCTCAGGCTGCGCGCGGCGAACGTCATCGTGGACGCGGTCTCATGACCGCGCGCGCCGGCGGGCGAGAAGCTCTCCTGGAGCCGCATCAGCTCGTACTCCAGGTCGTCCAGGCGGATCGCGAAGAGCACCCGGTCGGCGAGGTCGGTGGGCGCCGGGTCGGCGGCTTCCCACATCTCACGAACCGCCGCGAGGAGCGTCTGGTCGTCGGTCACGCCACCCCACTCCAATCCGGGTCGGCGGCCAGCCGGCCGCGCAGCTTGTCGAGGCAGCGGCCGCGGGTGGGGCCGATGCTGCCCACCGGTACGCCCAGCTCGGTCGCGAGGGAGGCGTAGTCCGGGCGGTCTTCGAAGGCGATCACCCGCAGCAGCCGGCGGCAGCGCTCCGGCAGCGCGGCGAAATGTCGCCACAGGGTGCGGGCGGTGTGCTCGGCGAGCACCGCCCCGTCGGGCCCGTCGACCGGTGGCAGCGCGGCGGCGAGGATCTCCGGCTCGGCGACGTCTTCCCGCTTGCCGGCGCGGGAGACCCGCCACGCTTCCCGCCGGGCGGTCGTCGTCGCCCAGCGCAGCACGGCCTGGCCGTCGCGCACCGAGGCCGCGTTGCGCACCAGCGCCAGCCAGGTGGTCTGCACGACGTCTTCGGCCGTCTCCCGATCCAGCCCGTATGCCCGGACGACGTGCCACAGCACCGGCGTCAGCAGTCGCACCAACCGTTCGAGAGCGGCCGGGTCGCCCGCGCGCCAAGCGGCGAACTCCCGGGCGGCGAGCTCCCAGGACGGGGGCGCGATCCCCGTGTCGTCAGAGGTCGTCGGCGCCATGTCCCTCCCCTCCCAGCAGTCAACGCCTGAGCCAAGCACAGTCGGTGGCGCACACGGAAGGAGGCGGACGGCTTCTGCCTGATACCGGATGTGGCGAAGACAACTCTCCGTATCACCTCCGCGGGTGTCCGCTCCTCACTACAGACCCGCCGGGGGGCACGACACTGGGGGCCAGTCGCAGGACCCCGGCGGGGCTTCTGGGGGAGGAGACGCGGGGGTGCATCCCGGGGGGATGCACCCCCGCCTTCTGGTTACCGACCCATGATCAAGGCGTCTTTCACGTCGTTCTAACGACGTGAAAGACGCCTTGATCATGAGTCATTCGGCGTGGTGGGTGTGGCGGGCGGCGAGGAAGACGACGAACTCGGCGAGCTGCCACGCGTCGCCCGACCGGTCGAGCCGCTCGTAGCTCAGCAGGTGCCCGGTCGCCGGATCGAAGACCGCCACCTCACGGACCGCGCCGGCCTCGCTGTCCGCGCTCACCGCCAGGCCGGCCCGCCCACCACGGTCGACCACGGTGCCCAGATATCCCAGGCCCGCCGTGTCGGCCAACACCTGGAGCGTGGCCGCGCGCTGCGCCGCGTCCAGCGCGTGGAACCGGTACAGGTCGACCACCGCACGCAGCGCCGCCTGCGGGCCGTCCCCGAACGGCCGGTAGGTCGTGAGCTGGCTGGCCAGCACCGGCACCACCGGGGAAGGCTCCTCGATCGGCACGTCGAGCCCGCCCGGTGCGTACTCGACGACCCGCGCCGCCGGGGACGCGGTGGCCAGGTTGGTGACGGACCGCCGGCCGGACCGGTCGGCGGACCACCAGAGCCGCTCGTCCCGGTACTCGGCCGCCGATCGGCCCGTCGGGTCGCGCGTCCAGACCCGGGTGTAGACGAAGGTGTACGCGCCCGCCGCCAGCGGATCCGCCACGTCGTGCATCCGGGTCGCGACGGCCGCGAGCCGCGGCCCGGCCGATCCCGGTCGGGTGCGGCCGGCGACCGCGAGCGGGGTCGGTGGCGGCAGCACCACGCGCGTGGCCTCCGTGCGGGTGGCCTCCGGGGGTGCCACGGCGGCCACGGGCGGGCGTCCCGCGGCGAAGCCGGCCGCCGCCGCCAGCACGAGCACCGGCGGCACGACGGCCAGCGCGACGGTACGCGCGACGGACGCGCGGCGTTGCCGGTGCGCTATCGCGATCAGGTCGGCTGAGCTGCGCCGGGTCGGCGGCACCGGCCGGCCGTACGTGGGGTCCATGACGACGGCCGCCATGCGGACCAGCTCGTCGTCGCGGAATTCGTCGTCGGTCGTCATGCGCCGGCACCCACGGCGTGCCGCAGCTTCTCGCGCGCCCGGTGTCGTTCCCGGCGCGCGGCGTCCGGGTCGAGCCCGAGCACGCCGGCGACCTCGTCGTCAGTGAACCCGTCGAGCACGAACATCATCAGGCTGGCTCGCTCGGTGTCGGTCAGCTCGGTGCAAGCAGCCGCCACGCGCGCCGACTCGCCGCGGTGCGCCTCCGGCCGGTAGGGCGGGGCGCCGCGGTCGTGCGCCAGCCGGTGCGCGATGCGGAACAGCCAGGGCAGCGGCGCGTCCGGCACCTCGTCGCGGCGCCGCCAGGCTTCGACGAACGTCCGCTCGGCCAGCTCCTCGGCGTCGCCGGCGTCGCACACCCGGCGCAGGAAGCTCACCACCCGCGACCGGTGTCCGCTCCACAGGTCGGCGAGCCACGCCTCGTCGTCTGGGGCTCTTCGCACCGGGCACATGGTAGGAGGCCACCAATCGCCGCGCCAGACCGCGAGCTCTGGTGATCTCCATCGATCCCCTTTAACCTGTACGAATGGTCGCTGAGCGTATTCAAGCGACCACTTAGTGCATGTGGGGGTCCAGATGAAACGATTCGCGCTCGTACCGCTGACCGTCCTCGCCCTCGTCCTGTCCGCACCCACGGCCGCCGCAGCCACCGCCGGCCCCACCACCGACTCCGCCGAAGACCCCGCCAGCACCGCCGCGATGGTGCAGAGCCAGGTCGACGCCTATCTCGCCGCCAACCCGGGCGGCACGCAGATCAACGAGACCGAGATCGCGTACGACGATGGCGCGCTCATCGTCACGGTCACCGCGCCGGTCGGCACGCTCGCCACGGCGGACTGCCCCTCGGGTTGGTTCTGCTTCTACGAGTCCCCGAACTTCACCTACCCGCGCGGCCGGCTCAGCGACACCGGCTGGCAGGACCTCAACTGGTGGGGCTGGCGGAACCGCACCGAGTCGGTGCACTCCAACACGTCCTGCACGGTGTACTTCCTCGGCGAGACCGGCGCCACCGATACCGTCCTGTTCTCCGTGGCACCGGGCCGGCGGACCAGGTCCGATGTGGCGCCCTACCGCAACCAGGCCGACTACGTTTACCGCCAGTGCGCCTAGCCTCATGATCAAGGCGTGGGTCACCGCGGGGAGGCGACCGGTTGGTCGCCCTGCAGGTTTGTGGGGTGGGCGTG
>JBBEWH010000291.1:0-7082 GCA_037414955.1 Actinomycetes bacterium KLBMP 9797 | reverse complement strand
CCGGCCCCAACCCCCACGCCACAGGCCTTCATCCCCTTAGTTAGGACTCCGTGACGGACGCCTTGATCATGAGGTGGTACGACTTGAGGAGTACGGAACCGGGACCGGGGACCAGACCAAGGGCGGACGGCGGGCGGGTCGGCCGCCCCTAGCGTCGGACGCATGATTGAGGCAGAGGCGCTGACCAAGCGCTACGGCGACAAGGTCGCCGTCGACGAGCTGTCGTTCACGGTACGACCGGGGCAGGTGACCGGCTTCCTCGGGCCGAACGGCGCGGGCAAGTCCACCACGATGCGCATGATCGTCGGCCTGGACCGCCCCACCGATGGGCGGGTGACCGTCAACGGCCGCCCGTACCGGGAGCACGCCGACCCCCTGCGCCAGGCCGGCGCGCTGCTGGAGGCCAAATCCGTCCACAAGGGGCGCACCGCGCGCAGCCACCTGCGGGCGCTCGCCCAGACACACGGCTTCCCGGTAGGGCGGGTCGACGAGGTGCTGGCGACCGTCGGCCTGGCGGAGGTGGCCGGCAAGCGGGTCGGCGGCTTCTCGCTCGGCATGGGCCAGCGGCTCGGCATCGCGGCCGCGCTGCTCGGCGACCCGGCGACCGTGCTCCTCGACGAGCCGGTGAACGGCCTGGACCCGGATGGCGTGCGGTGGGTGCGCAATCTGCTCAAGGGGCTGGCGGCCGAGGGGCGTACCGTGCTGATCTCCAGCCACCTGATGAGCGAGATGGCGGTGACCGCCGACCACCTGGTGATCATCGGCCGGGGCCGGCTACTGGCCGACACCACGGTGACCGAGCTGATCGCCCGGTCCGGCATCGGCAGCGTGCTGGTGCGCGCGCCGCGGCCGCGCGAACTGCGCGATCTGCTCGCCCACCATGGCGCCACGGTGACCGATGTGGACGGCGACGGGCTCCAGGTGGCCGGGTTGACCACCGAGAGGATCGGCGACCTCGCCGCCGACCGAGGGCTGGCCGTGCACGAGTTGACGCCGCGCCGGGCGTCGCTGGAAGAGGCGTACATGGAGCTGACCCGGGAGGCGGTGGAGTACCGATGATCACGTTCCCGCGCATCCTGCGCTCCGAGCTGACCAAGCTGCTGTCGCTGCGGTCCACATGGATCACGCTGGGCGCGGTGGCGGTGTTCGCCGTCGGGCTGTCCGGCGCCATCGGATACGGGGTCAGCCGGTTGGAGCCGCCGGAAACGGTGGCCAACGCGGTGGGCGCGGCGTTCCTGCCGCTGGACTTCCTCGTACTGGTCGTCGGCGTGCTCGGCGTGCTGCAAATGAGCGGCGAGTACGGCACGGGCCTGATCCGCGCCACGCTGACCGCCGTGCCGCGCCGGCTGCCGGTGCTGGCCGCCAAGGCGGTCGCGTTCGCGGCGGTGACGTTCCCGGTGCTGCTCGTGACGTGCTTCGCGGCGTTTCTGGCCTGCCAGGCGTTCATCGGGGAGGGCGGCGCGTCGCTGGGCGACCCGGGCGTGCCGGGGGCGATCCTGGGCGGGGCCGCGTCTCCGGTGTTGATGGGGTTGATCGGCATCGGCATCGGCGCGGCGCTGCGGCACACCGCCGGCGCGGTCACGACGCTGGCCGCGGTGCTCCTGGTGGTACCCGCGCTGCTCACGCCGATCCTGCCGGGCCAGTGGGACGAGCGGGTGATGAAGTTCGTGCCCACGATCGCTGGTCAGGCGATGTACAGCGTGGACGGTGCTGGGGCGCCATTCGAGATGCTCTCGCCGGCCGCCGCGGCGGTGGTACTCCTCGGGTGGGCCGTCGCGCTGCTCGCTGGCGGAGCCGCCGTACTGCTACGCCGGGATGCGTAACGTGCGCCTCGGCGTCGCTCATTTCCGTCGATCGAGGACTTATCGTCCCGAGTTGATCTATAAACCACCACGATAAGCCCTCGATCAGCGGGCATTCACGACGGCAAGCCCTCGATCAACGGGGTCGGCACGTACTCCCGAGGAACAGCACTGGCGGCGCGGTCTCGCGAGGTCGGCGACCACCGGGTGTGAACCCGGACGAGTCGGCCGGGCCTGTGCCCCGCCCGTCAAGATAAGACGGCGTCCACAACTGCTGGCCCTATATAGATCCTTGAATCATCAGGGACGCCTTGATCATGCAGAGCGGGAGGAGGGCTTACCGTGCGATGGGTGCGGGGCTGGCTGCGGGGGCATCCCCGGTGGGTCGACACCGGGCTCGCCGCGCTGCTCGCCGCCGTCAACGCGCCGGCCGCGCTGGAGCCAAGCGACGGGTTCGTCGCCTGGCTCTGTTACGCCGCTGTGCACGCGCCGCTGGTCTGGCGGCGCCGGTGGCCGGTCACGGTGTTCTGGGCGGTTCTCGGCCTCGCGCTGCTGAACAGCCTGATCGTCGACATCCGGGTGGAGGGCTTCTACCCGGAGTCCGTGCTCGTCCTGGCGGTCTACACCGCCGCGCGGCACGGACCGCGGTGGCAGCTCGTGCCGATCGTGGCGGCGATCGAGATCCCGGCCATCATCGCGCTGTTCTGGGAGGGACCGAACTGGACGGTCGCCGGCTTCATCACGTCGGCGCTCGCCGCCACCGTGCTGCTCGGGCTGGTCAGGCGCACCCGGGTCGCCTACCTCGCCGAGCGGGAGGAGCGGATCCGCCGCCTGGAACGGGATCGCGACCAGCGGGCCCGGCTCGCGGTCGCCGCCGAGCGGGCCCGCATCGCGCGGGACGTGCACGACATCGTGGCGCACAACCTCGCCGTCATGGTGGCGCTCGCCGACGGCTCGGCGCTCACCGCGACGACCGCGCCGGAACGGGCCGCCGACACCATGCGGAAGGTCTCGGAGACCGGCCGCCAGGCCCTCGCCGAGATGCGGCACCTGCTCGGCCTGCTGCGCGACGACGAGCCGGGCCGCACGCCGCGACCGGGACTGGACGATGTGGACGACCTGGTGGCGCACGTGCGGGCGGCCGGTTTGCCGGTGGCGCTCAGCCGCGAAGGCGTACCCGGAAACTGGGGTGCGGGCGCCGGTCTGGCCGTTTATCGGATCGTGCAGGAAGCCCTGACCAACGCGCTCAAGCATGCCGGACCGCGCGCCAGCGCGGCGGTCCGGCTGCGCTTCCAGGACGGGTCCGTCGAGGTGGAGGTGACCGACGACGGCGCCGGCCGCGCGGCGGCCGACCACGACGGGCATGGCCTGGCCGGGATGGCGGCGCGGGCCGCGACCTACGGTGGGCAGGTCGCCGCGGGCCCGCGCGCCGACGGGCCCGGATGGCGGGTACGCGCGACGCTGCGCCTGGAAGGCGGTGAGGCGACATGACGATCCGGATACTGCTCGTCGACGACCAGTCGCTGCTGCGCCTCGGCTTCCGCATGGTGCTGGAGACCCAGCCCGACCTGGAGGTGGTCGGCGAGGCGGGCGACGGCACCCGAGGCGTCGCGATGACCCGCGCGCTCGACCCGGACGTGGTGCTCATGGACGTCCGGATGCCGGTCCTGGACGGCATCGAGGCGACGCGGCAGATCGCCGGGTCCGGGTGCGCGGCGCGGGTCCTGGTGCTGACCACGTTCGACCTGGACGAGTACGTCTTCGCGGCACTGCGGGCCGGCGCCAGCGGCTTCCTGCTCAAGGACGTGCCGCCGGCGGACCTGATCAGCGGCATCCGCGCGGTGGCCGGCGGCGACGCGGTGGTCGCGCCGCGCGTGACGCGCCGGCTCATCGACGCGTTCGCCGGGCACCTGCCCGACCCGGCCACCGGGCGCTCCGCGGTGGCGGAACGGTTGCACCGGCTCACCGACCGGGAGCGGGAGGTGCTCGTGGCGGTGGCGCGCGGCCGCTCCAACGCGGAGATCGCCGAGCTGCTGGCGGTGGCCGAGGCGACCGTCAAGACCCACGTCGGGCGGATCCTGGCGAAGCTCGGCCTGCGTGATCGGGTTCAGGCCGTGATCTTCGCCTACGAGGCCGGCCTAGCCCCATGATCAAGGCGTCCTTCAAGTCGCTATAACGACGTGAAGGACGCCCTGATCATGGGCGGATGGTGAAGTCGGCGAGGCCCTCGGGCAGCTCGCCACTCACCTCGACGGCGCTCACCCGGGCGTGTCGCGGCCCGTTGTGCGACCACCGCACCAGCCGCTCGACCGCGTCGGCGGCGCCCTCGAAGACCGCCTCCACCCGGCCGTCCGGCAGGTTGCGCACCCAGCCCCGCACGCCGTAGCCGGTCGCCAGCCGCTGGCAGGTGTCCCGGAAGTAGACGCCCTGCACGCGACCCGAGACCAGCACCCGTTTCCGGATCACGCCCCGATTATCTCGTCCACCAAGCCGTACTCGTGAGCCTCTTCGGCGGAGAACACCCGCCCGGCGGCCATGTCGCTCTCGATCCGGCTGCGCGGCTGGCCGGTCGCGGTGACCACCCGCAGCGCCAGCTCCTCCAGCTCCCGCAGGTACTGCCCGGCCGCGGCCGCCACCTCGTCGGCGGTGCCGCTCACCGCGCCGGCGCGCGGCTCGGTGAGCCGGATCTGGGCATGCCGGTACGCCAACCGGCGCTTGGCGGCGGCCAGCACGCCCACGGCGGCCCCGCCGGTGAGCGAGGTGACCAGCGCGTGCACCGGCGCCCGCATCGAGTCCAGCACGTCGATCAGCCCGAACGCGGCAGCGAGGTCGCCGTCGGGCGAGGCCAGGTGCAGCCGTACCGGATCGGTGCCGAGCGCGTCCAGGGTGAGCAGGGACGCGGCGGCCCGGCTGGCGTCCGGCCCGGTCAGCGGGCCGGTGAGGATCACCATCCGCTGGTCGAACATGCGCTCCTGCAGCCACGGCGGCATGCCCTCGAGGCTGGCCTCGGCTGGTTCTCCGCCCGGTGTGCCCGGACGCCAGGGCGTCTCATATCGGAGCTTCATTTCTCCTCGTCTCTCCATGATCAAGGCGTCCCTCAAGTCGTGAGAACTACTTCAGGGACGCCTTGATCATGGGGGTGGGGGGTGCCGGAAGCGCATTTCGAGGCGGACGCCGATGGCGGCCGCGTAGCGCTCGACGGTGGACATCCGGATATCCAGGTCGCCCGCTTCCAGCCGGGCCACGGCCGGCTGCGACGTGCCCATCCGCTGCGCGACCTGGGCCTGCGACAGGCCGGCGGCCCGCCGCTGCTCGGCCAGCTCGGCCAGCAGCTCGCGGCGGCGCAGCGCCATCTCCCGGAATCCCGGCAGCAGCGGAAGGTCATCCTCCGGCATATCACGAACGATATACCGTGACCGCACCGGACGCAGCCACGTTGACCTCCGCGTGGGATCCCCTTCCGCGCCCCCGCGGGCCGAGACCGTGTTCGTCAAGCAGTACGACCGTCTGGTTCGCCTGGCGTACCTGGTCGCACCCGCCCCGCCGGGCCGCCATACCCGGTTGGTCCGGGCGCACCGGCTCGTGCACCGGGCGCTGCCGTGGCGGTCCCGCACCGCGCTCACGTACCCCGAGATGGTGGCCCGCGTGCTGCGCCGCGCGGCGCGGCCGCACCGCCGCGCGCTGCCGGTCGTGGTGACCTGGGCCTGGCACACCCCGGTGGGCGGCGGACGCCCGCACCGCGAGCTGGACGAAGCGCTGGCCACCGCCGAGCCGAGCGTGCGCGCCGCGTACGCGCTCACCATGCTGGAGAATCTCCAGGCCCGCGACGCGGTCCTGCTGCTGCAGCAGGCCGGCTGGGACGACGCCGTGCGCAAGCTGGCCGCGGCGTCCGCGCTGCGCCAGCGCATCCACGAGGCGCACGGCCTCAGCCCGGACCACCAGCGCAAACTCCTCACCGAGCCGCCCGCCGACCCCACCACGGTCCGCCTGCGGGCGCCGGACCCGCTGATGATCCGGCTGATGCGGGGTACCCGGTTGACCGCGGTCGCCCTGGCGACGCTGCTCGCCGGCGGCCTCATCGGCGCGCTCGTGCTGGGCGTGCCCCACCCCCAGCCCGCGGCCGAGGCGCTCCAGGTGCGGCGGGTACCGGCGAACGCCTGGTCCAAGACGAGCGAGCTGAGCCTGGCGAGCTGGCCGACCCGCGGCGCGCGCGCCAGCGACGACGCGCTGCTGAGCGCCGCGCTGACCGCCTGGCTCGACGGCGCGGGCGAACCCGTGGGCAGCACCAGCGCCGACCCGCCGGCCGGGCCGCCCCAGGTGCTGTACGCGGACGACCTCGACGGCACCAGCGTGGTGATGCTGGCCGACGCGTCCCGGATCGCCACGTACACCGCGGGGGCGCTACGCCTCGAGCCCGCACCGCGCCCCGATCCGCATCCGGCCAGCGCGATCCGGCTCACCACCAACCGGTACCTCCTGGCTCCTTGGGTTTCGAAGGTCGAGATCCGCGAGCTCGGCGCCGACTCGTGGCGTGACCTGGAGGTGACCGGCGGGGTGACCGCCGCAGCGCCGGCGCCGGAGGCCGCCGGCTGCTGGCGCGGTCCGGTGCTGCGGCTGCGGTCCGGGGAGGTCTCCCGGACCGGACCGTTCGCGCTCGCCGACCTCGGGTCCACCGGGCTGGCGCACCTGATGTACATCCCGCCGAAGCCGCCCGCCGGCATGACCCGGCCCGCCGACCTCGACGCACCGGGCGCGGCGCGGCTCTTCGCGGACCTGGGCTGCGTGCTGGGCGACCTGCGCGGCGCGGGCGCCGAGTCGGTCACCGCGTGGCAGCTCTGGAGCGGGAAGCTGCCCGGCGGGCCGGGCAGCGTGGCCTGTGTGCGGGCCGCCCTGCCCGGCGACAGCAACCGGGTCTGGGCGGTCGCGCTCGCGGGCACCGCACCCAGCCAGGTGATCGGCGAGGCCAGCGGCACCCGGCTGTGCAGCCACTTCGCGCGGCACCTGGCGGTCGGCTGGTGGTACCAGCGCGCGGACGGGAACTGGTTCCATGTGGCGGTGGGCAGCCGGAGCGTGCGCGGCATCGAGGTGGACGTGGCCGGGCGGGTCAAGCGCGGCGGCGCGCTCGTGGTGTCCGGCCCGTTCGCGGCACAGCCCGACGGCCCGGTCACCGTCCGCGCCACGTCCCGCGACGGCCGCCCCGTCCCCGTCCTATCCCCATGATCAGGGCGTCCGTCAAGTCGTTCTAACGACTTGAAGGACGCCGTGATCATGAGGTCAGCA
>JBBEWH010000290.1:0-5095 GCA_037414955.1 Actinomycetes bacterium KLBMP 9797 | reverse complement strand
CCCCCGACCACCCCCACTCCCCCGGGCGACATACACGTCTTAATAACGACTTGACGCACGCCTTGATCATGGGGTGGTTAGGGTGGTCGGCATGGCACTCAAATTCGGCCTGGTCGGCACGGGTTATTGGGCCACGCACACGCAGGGTGCGGGGCTCGCCGCACACCCCGGCGTGGAGTTCGCCGGCGCGTGGGGACGCGACCCCGCCAAGGCGGCCGCGCTCGCCGACGCGTGCGGGACCACGGCGTACCGCGATGTCGACGCGCTCTTCGCCGACGTCGACGCGGTCGCCTTCTCGGTGCCGCCGGACGTGCAGGCAGACCTCGCCGTGCGCGCCGCCGAGGCCGGCTGCCACCTGTTGCTCGACAAGCCGCTCGCGCTGACCACCGCCGCCGCCGACCGGGTGGTCAACGCGGTGGCCGAGCGCGGCGTGGCGTCGGTGGTGTTCTTCACCAACCGCTTCTACCCGAACATCGAGGAGTTCCTGCACGCCACCGCCGCCACCGGTGACTGGCACGGCGCGCGGGTCACCCAGTTCGCGTCGATCTTCCAGCCGGGCAATCCCTACGGCGCGTCGCCCTGGCGCCGGGAGCGGGGCGCGCTGTGGGACATCGGCCCGCACGCGCTGTCCGTGCTGTGGCCGGTGCTCGGGCCGGTGGCGGAGGTGACCGCGGTCGGCGGGCCGCGCGCCACCACCCACCTCACGCTCCGGCACACCAGTGGCGCGGTGAGCACCCTGTCGCTGACCCTGGACGCCCCGCCGGAGGCCGGCATCCGGGACACCACCTTCTATGGCGAACACGGCGTGGCGACCATGCCGTCAGGGGACGGCACCGCGCAGGACGCGTTCACCGCTGCCCTCGGCCAGTTCCTGGACAACGTCGCCGCCGGCACCACGCGCCACCCGTGCGACGTCTCCTTCGGGCGGGACGTGGTCGCCGTCCTCGAAGCCGCCGAGGCCGCCCGCCGCGAAGCCCGCACCGTACCCCTCCCATGATCAAGGCGTCCTTCAAGTAGCTAGAGCTACTTGAAGGACGCCTTGATCATGGAGTGGGCTTCGTCGGCCTCGACCGCCGCGTCCGCGGCCTCGTCCGCCAGCGCCTGCGCCGCCACCTCGGCGACCCGCGCCTCCTGCTCGATCTGCCGCGCCGCCAGGGCCGCACGGTCGTAGCCGCGCCGGGCCGCGCACTCCTCCTGCCGGTACCGGAACGCGGTGCGCTCCCGCTCGGCCAGCTCGGGATCCGGGTCACCGGCCCGCCACCAGACGTCGCGGAGCTGGTCCACGGAGATGTCGCCGTTGCGGTAGGCAGTCAGCGCCGCCCGGCTGAGGGCCCGCTGGTGCTCCGCGTCGGTGATCGGCCCGGCGCCGGACGTCTGCGCCGCCGCCCGCCCGGCCAGCACCTCGGCCCACACTTCCTGGTACGCCCGCGCGGCCGCCTCCTGCGCCGCCCAGGCATCGTCCCGGATCCGCTCGGCCTCAGCCAGCCGGCCGCGCACCTCCGCCGCGGCGGCGGCGGCCCGGTCCGCCTCGGCGAGCGCGTTGCTGGCGTGCGCTGTCAGCTCTTCCGCGTCGGCGCGCAGCTGACGCGGGTCGGGCCGGGAGCGAGCCGGGCGCTGGGCGATCGCCACCAGCCCGACGAGCGCGAGCACGACGCACGCGGAAGTCAACAGGACAGCCCATACGACGGTTACGTCCACTCGGCGGCTCCCCAGGTCCCATCGAGTGTCATCAAGGGTAGGCGCATCGGTGGCTAGGTCACCACGTCCGCGGTGATCCAGCCGCCGTAGAAGTCGCTCTCCTCGGCCCGGACCAGCTCGCCGTCCACGCGGCACTCGTCGATCCGCCCGGGGTAGAAGGCGACCGCGCCGGCGAGCATGGTGTAGGGCGGGAACGGATCCTCGTACGACCAGACGGCGGCGCGGGCCGCGACCGGTCCGACGACCAGGTCCCAGTACGTGGCCTCGCCCTTGAACTCGCAGAACGTGCGCTCGTCGGCCGGCACCAGGTCGGCGTCGGTCAGGGCGGCGCGCGGCACGTAGTACGCCGGTGGGTGTCCGGTCTCCAGCACCCGCCAGCCCTGGTCGGTGTCCACGACGACCACACCGGCGTGCGCCACGGTGATGCGGCGACCGGTGCGCTCGACGCGCGGCGGGCGGGGATAGCTCCAGATCGACTCCGGCATGCGAGCGTCCTTCCCGTCCCCACCCGCGCGCAAACCTCCATGATCAAGGCGTCCCTCACGTCGTGAGAACTACTTGAGGGACGCCCTGATCATGAGGGGACCACTACAGGGGTTAGTAGAGTGGCGCCGTGAACGACACCCTCGCGGCCGTGGTCATCGTCGCGTCGCTGGCCGCCGCAGCCTGGTGCCTGATCGCTGCCGTCCGCGACCGGCCACCCGGCCTCAGCCACCTGGCGAGCGTCGCCGTCGTGGAGCTCACCGCCGTCGTGCTGGTGGTGGCCGCCGTCGTCGCCATGATCGGCGGCGACCGGCCGGGCGAGCCGGGCACGTTCGTCGGGTACCTGATCACGTTCCTCGCGCTGCCGCCGGTCGCGATCGGCCTGGCCCGGATGGAACCGACCCGGTGGGGATCCACGATCCTGGCGGTGGCGTCCCTGGTCACGCCGGTACTGGTGCTGCGCTTGCAGCAGATCTGGGAGGCGACCGGTGCGTGACCGGGTGAACTCGGGGCCGGGCCGGGTCCTCATCGTGGTCTACGGGATCTTCGCGCTCTCCGCGGGCGCCCGCGCCACCGTGCAGATCACCACCAAGTTCGGCGCGGCGCCGGTGGCGTACCTGCTCTCCGCGCTGGCCGCGGTGATCTACCTGGTCGCCGCGATCGGCCTGGCCCGCGGCGGCCCGGGCGGCCGGCGGCTCGCGCTGATCTGCTGCTCGGTGGAGCTGGCCGGGGTGCTCACGGTGGGCACCGCGAGCCTGCTCGTGCCGTCCGCCTTCCCGGACGCCACGGTGTGGTCCGACTTCGGCATCGGGTATGGCCTGGTGCCGCTGGTGCTGCCCGTCCTCGGCCTCTACTGGCTCCGCCGCACCTCTTCATGATCAGGGCGTCCCGGTAGTCGTTCTCACTACGTGAAGGACGCCTTGATCATGGCAGGGTTAGGCGCGCGGGCCGCCGGCGACGTAGATGACCTGGCCGGAGACGAAGGACGCGCCCTCGCTGACCAGAAACGAGATGGTGTGCGCGACGTCCTCCGGCCGCCCCACCCGGCGTACCGGAATCTGCGCCGCCGCCTGCTCCTGGTACTCCTCGAAGCCGACGCCCACGCGGGCGGCCGTGGCCGCGGTCATGTCGGTGACGATGAAGCCGGGGGCGACCGCGTTAGCGGTCACGCCGAACGGCCCCAGCTCGAACGCGAGCGTCTTGGTGAAGCCCTGCATGCCGGCCTTCGCCGCGGCGTAGTTGGCTTGGCCGCGGTTGCCCAGCGCTGATGTGCTGGAGAGGTTGACGATGCGCCCCCAGCGCCGCTCGACCATGTGCTTCTGCACCGTGCGGCTGAACAGGAAGGCGCCGCGCAGGTGCACGCCGAGCACCGTGTCCCAGTCGTCGTCGCTCATCTTGAACAGCAGGTTGTCGCGCAGCACGCCGGCGTTGTTGACCAGCACGGTCGGCGCGCCCAACTCGGTGGCCACCCGCGCGACCGCCGCCTCGACCTGCTCCCGGTCGGCCACGTCGGCGCCCACGGCCAGCGCCCGGCCGCCCGCCGCCACGATGCCGTCGACCGTCGCCTTCCCGGCCTCGTCGGTCAGGTCCACGACGGCGACCGCCATGCCATCGGCGGCCAGCCGCTGCGCCGTGGCCGCGCCGATGCCGCGCGCCGCACCCGTGACGATCGCGATCCGCTGTTCACCCATGACGGCGAGCCTACTGCCCCAGCTCCCATGAGCAAGGCGTCCCTGTCGTAGTTGGACCGACGTGGGGGACGCCGTGATCATAGGGGCGGGATCCGGGGTCACCGGGAATTGCAGCAGTCTGGGATCATTCGGTGCGGGGGCTTCGGGCACAGGAGGAAACATGGCCACCATCTACGATGTCGCGCGCCGCGCGGAGGTTTCTCCGGCGACGGTTTCCCGGGTGGTCAACGGACACGCCAATGTGGACCCCACGCTGGCCGACCGGGTCCGCCGGGCGATGCGCGAGCTGGAGTACCGGCCGAACGCGGTCGCCCGCAATCTCCGCCGCAGCCGCACGACGCTGTGGGCGGTCATCATCTCCGACATCGGCAACCCGTTCTTCACCGCGCTCGTGCGCGGCGTGGAAGACGTGGCCCAGGGCGCGGGCTACTCGGTGCTGCTGTGCAACTCCGACGACGACCCGGCGAAAGAACGGCAGTACGTCGATGCCGTTCTCGCCGAACAGATCGCGGGCGTCATCATGTCGCCGGCCGGACCCGGACCACACGTCAACCGGCTCGTCGAGGCGCGGGTGCCGGTGGTGCAGATCGACCGCCAGCTCGCGGACGTGGCGGCCGACGCCGTGCTGGTCGACAACGCGCACGGCGCCGAGCAGGCCACCGCACACCTGATCGAGTCGGGATACCGGCGGATCGGCTGCATCACCGGCCCACCCCCGGTCTTCACGGCGGGCGAGCGGCTGCTCGGCTACCGGCGGGCGCTGGCGGCGCACGGGCTGCCGTTCGACGAAGAACTGGTGCGGCACGCGGACTTCCGGGAGTCGGGCGGCTACCGCGCGATGGCGGGGCTGCTCGGGCTGCGGTGCCGGCCCGACGCGGTGTTCGCCGCCAACAACATGACCACGATCGGCGCCATGGAGTGCCTTGTGGACAGTGGCGTCTCGGTGCCGGACGAGATGGGCGTCGTCGGCTTCGACGACGTGCCGTGGGCCCATCTGGTCCGGCCGTCGCTGACCACGGTGGCGCAACCGACGTACGAGTTGGGGCGCACCGCCGCGGAGTTGCTCGCCCAGCGCATCGGCGCGCCCGACCGGGAGCCCTCGACGGTCACGCTCAACACCAAGCTGCAGATCCGCGACAGCTCCATCCGCCCTCGTTACCCATGATCAAGGCGTCCTTCACGTCGTTTGGACGACGTGAAGGGCGCCAGGATGCTGGGTAACG
>JBBEWH010000289.1:0-22129 GCA_037414955.1 Actinomycetes bacterium KLBMP 9797 | reverse complement strand
TACTTCGACCTGAAAAAGTAGATCGACGTTGGTCGGCGTGTCTGGTTCGGATCCGCTGTGCTGTTCGAGATGATACGTAGAACCATTGCGGTACAAGGGGTTCGGTCATGCTGCGAACGCGAAACGATCAGCCGTCGCTGTGGGAGTCGGTGCTGCCGGAGATCTGTCTGAAGTTGCCTGCCGAGCTGGAACGGGTAGACGCCTGGCTAGATGATGAGCGGTTCTTCGCCCCGTTCGTGCCGTTCTTCGCCGCCCGGATCGGTCGGCCAAGCATCCCGATGGAGACCTACCTGCGGCTGATGTTCCTCAAACACCGCTACCAGTTAGGCTACGAGACGCTGTGCGCCGAGGTCTCTGACTCCATCTCCTGGCGGCGGTTCTGCCGCATCGACATCGACGCCAAGTTGCCGCACCCGACCACCCTGATGAAGATCACCACCCGGTGTGGTGAGCAGGCCGTCGCGGCGCTCAACGACGAACTGCTGGCCAAGGCGAACGAGCGCAAGTTGGTGAAGACGGGAAAAGTCCGCGCCGACACCACCGTGGTGTCGGCCAACGTTGAATACCCCACCGACACCGGCCTACTGGTCCACGCGGTAGCCAAAATCGGTGGCCTGGTTCGGCGGATCAAGACCGCGGCAGGGGCTACCCGCACCCGATTTCGTGACCGGACCCGCGCCGCGAGGCGACGGTTCCGCACCATCGCGTCGAACCTGCGGCTACGCAGCGCGCAAGCCCGCGAACAAGCCCAGGCCACCGTCAAGCGGATCAGCAGCGAGTTGGCCGACCTGGCCCAGAAAGCCGCCGCAGACGCGGCCCGGGTCGTCACCAACGCCCGCCGTACGGTCACCAAGACCACCGGCCGCACACGCGGCCGGCTCCAACGCGCGATCAACGAGTTGACCACCACGATCGAGCGCACCGGGCGCATCGTGACGCAGACCCGCACCCGGCTGGCCGGCGGCACACCCGAGGCGGCCACCCGGCTGATCAGCCTGCACGACCCCGACGCCCGGCCGATCGCCAAAGGACGCCTGGGCAAACCGATCGAGTTCGGCTACAAAGCCCAAGTCACCGACAACGAAGACGGCATCGTCCTGGACTACACAGTCGAGGAAGGCAACCCGCCCGACGGGCCGCAGCTGGCCCCGGCGATCGAACGCATCACCAGCCGAACCGGGAAACCACCCCGGGCGACGACCGCTGACCGCGGCTACGGCGAAGCCACCGTGGAGCAAGACCTGCACGACCTGGGCGTCAAAACCGTTGCCATTCCCCGCAAAGGCAAGCCCGGCGCCGCCCGCCAAGCCCACGAACGACGACCAGGCTTCCGCCGACTCGTCAAGTGGCGCACCGGTTGCGAAGGACGCATCAGCCACCTCAAACACCGCTACAGCTGGGACCGCACACGCCTCGACGGCCTCACCGGCGCCCGAATCTGGTGCGGATACGGGGTACTGGCCCACAACCTGAACAAGGTCACCGCCCTCGCCGCAGCCACCACGGCCTGAAACCACAACCCCACACCCAACACACCACCCAGCCCAGGATGGCAGCACACCCCCGCAGACCAAATTCACTTTTTCAGGTCGAAGTAATTAGGGCGACTCGTCGGGGCGAATGATCACCAAGCTGGGGGCCGGGGGACGAAGGGAGGTCCCTCAGCCATGGCGGGGCCGCGGGCCAGTGTGCCTGCGGCCCCGCTTGGGCGTTGGGGTCAGGACGGGTCGCCGTACTGGAGGCCGCGTCCGTTGGTGCCGACGTAGACGCGGCCGTAGGTGTCGGGGTCGCCGGTGATGACGCCGCTGCCGCCGATGCTGCCCCACTGGTGGGCGTCGTCGTTGACGCGGAGCCAGGTGGCGCCGTTGTCGGTGGAGCGGAAGACGCCGGTGACGTCCTTGACGGTACCGATCAGGTACAGGGCCTGGTAGGAGGCGCCCGGCGCGGCCTTGCCGAAGCCGAGGGCGGAGGCGGACTTCACCGTTGTGAGCGTGGTGAAGGTGCGGCCGCCGTCGGTGGAGTGCAGCAGCCCTTTGGCACCGCCGGCTATCCACAGGTCCCCGGCGATGCCGGGGACGGCCGTGAGTCGGCCGGCGGGCAGGTTGGTGGCGCGGGCGGTGAAGGTCGCGCCGCCGTCGGTGCTGGCGTAGAGCGTGCCGCCGGCCAGTGAGTAGAAGGTGTTGGCCGAGGAGCGGTCGGCGACGACCACGGCGTCGGTGCCGAGGCCGCTGACCTTCGACCAGCTCGCCCCCTTGTTGGTCGAGCGGTACGGGGCCTGACCGGCTTGGGTCCAGACGATGGCGGAGCCGTCCGCCGCGAGCGCGACATGGCCGGTGTCGGCGTTGGCGACCGGCTCTGCCGTGAAGCCGGTCCAGGTGCTGCCGCCGTCGGTGGAGTAGGCGCCGTCCTGCGCGCCGCCCCGGCCCACGCGGACCATCATCGCGGGGTTGGACTGGGCGAAATCGATGTCGGTGCTGTTGGTCATTTGCGGGTTCTGTAGCCGCCCGGCGGGCACCTCGGTCAGGGAGTCGTGGCGGAAACCGCCCAGGTCGCCCATGGCGGTGACGACGTGGGCGCCGCCGGGCGGGGCGATCACGTCCAGTAGTGCGGTCTCCTCCAGTCCTCGGCTGCCCACGGTCCAGTGGCTGGTGCCGCCGCTGTCGGTGGCGGCGGCGTCGTTGCTGCGCCAGATGCCGCTGCCGGTGCCGTACAGCACGTGGCCGGAGTCGAAGGGATCGATGGCCAGGGCGGTCATCCAGTGCCCGGTGCTGGTGCCGACGTAAGGGGCGCCGGAGGCGTTTCGCACCGATTTCTCGGCCAGTGCTTTCCAGGTCGTGCCGCCGTCGGTGGTCCGGTAGAGCTCGTCCTCGGGCCACCAGCGGTCGAGGGTGGTGACCATCACCGTGGACGGCTTCTGCGGGTCGACGGCCAGACCGGAGAACCCGTAGCTGCCCTGGGACGGGGAGATGTTCTTCCACGCCCCGCTGGCGGGCGTGTACTTCCATACCGAACCCGCCGTCACGCCGTTGGGTCCGAGGGCGTTGGCGTACGTCAGGTACAGCGAGCCGTCACCGGAGAGCACGCCGTGCTGCGGCATCTGGCCGGTGGGCTGTCCGGAGACGGCCTGCCAGGTGCTGCCGCCGTCGGTGGAGCGGTAGAGGGAGGTGGACCTGTCGGCGACGCCGACGTAGACCGTCTTGCTTCCGGCCGGGCCGTACGTCACGAAGGAGATGCCCGCGCCGCTGCTCGCCCCGTCCTTGACGGGAAAGGAGGAGACCTGGCTCCATGTCACGCCGTGGTCGGTGCTACGCCACAGGCCGTTCTTGCGGGTGCCCAGCAGTAGGGTGCCGTGGTCCGCGGGGTTGATGGCCAGCCGTTCGCCCGCGCCGCGGCCGTCCTCGTTGGCGCCCAGCTTGAAAGGCAGATCGGTGCGCTGGAAGGTGCGGCCACGGTCGGTGGAGCGCAGGATCGCGCCGTTGCCGGCCCAGTCGTTGGTGTAGGTGCCCGCCCCGAGGTAGAGCCGGTTGGGGTCGACAGGGTCGGTGGCCACCGAGTCGATGCCCAGCAGGTTCCAGTCCTTCTCGCCGGCCCAGTCGGTCAGCGGGATCCACCGCTCGGCCGCGACGTCCCAGCGGTAGGCGCCGCCCATGTCGGTGCGCGCGTACAGCAGGCCCTTCTCCCGCGGGTTGAACACCAGCCCGGTGACGTAACCGCCGCCCACCACCTGGGCGTTCTTCCACACATACGGTCCTGACGCGGCCGGGGTCGGCGTCGTGCCGCCCCCGACCGGGTTCTGTGTCGTGCCGGCCCCGGCCGGGGTCTGCGTGGTGGCGCCCCCGGTCGCCTGGATCTCGGCCGTTTTCACCAGCTTCCACTGCTGATTGGTGCTGCCCTTGCCGGGATACTGGATGACTGCCGCGCCGTCGGCCGTGGAGTTTCCGAACACGTCCAGGACCTGCCCGCTCCTGCGGGAGGTGAAGGTGACGGCGTCGGAACCCCGCACATCGTCGATCCGCCACTCCTGCGAGGTGGAGGAGCTGTCCGTCTGCTGCTCAGCGGCAGCCGCCCGGGCGGTCGAATCGCCCGCGATGCCCAACACCTTTCCGCTGTTGCGGCTCACCAGCTCGTAGTACCCGTCCCCGGCGGACCTCAGCTTCCACAGCTGGTTGGCGGTGTTCTGATCGGTCCACTGCTGGATACGGGTGCCGTCGGCGGTGAGGAAGCGGTCGACGTCCAGCACCTTGCCACTACGCACGGAAACCAGCCGATAGTAGGCAGCACCATCGATTGTCGCAGCCTGCGAGCCCTCGTGAACGAACAGTAGATACGGCACGAGAACGGCAGGTACGCCGAGCAGCACGCCGGCCGCGATCCAGCGACGTCGGCGACGCCCGCCGTTCGTGGAGTTCATCATGGCTAGGTCATCTTGTTGCATCCCGTTCATTCACCAGCCTCCGCTGCGGCAAGCTGGTCCGCGGCGATCGCCGCGCCCACCATCACAGGATCGAACCTGACCTCTTGGTACATCTGTGTCGACCTTTCACGCCGGTACCGTCGGCATCTCGATGCCCTCTGATGTAGGAGATGCACCCGGGCCGGCAGCATCGCAGAAACTCCGCAAAATGATGCTGAGGATCTTCTTGCCTCGGGTCTTCCCGCTCGCCAGGTTCTCGACAGCGGATTCGACATTGGCGAGTTCGTACTCGGCGGTGATGTCGATGCGCACCGAGCGATCGGCCACCATGGCCAGGGCGTGAGCGGCGCTGGCGGCCAACTTCTAGCGTGCCGGCCCTGACCCTCACCACGTTCGCTGACGTGCCGTGGAACGGGCCGTACTACACGAGGTGTGGATTCGTCACCCTCGACGACAGCGACCTCACGCCGGGCCTGCGGGCTATCCGCCAACGTGAGGCCGCACACGGACTGGCTCCGGACGCACCCGCTCCGGCCGGCTGATCACCGCCTCCACATTGGACCGGGTTCGGGCCACGCTACGCACCGCGATGGCAGCCGACGCCCTCCGCGAGGACCACGGCCGCAGATAGGCCAGTCACGTTCGTGGTGAAGGCGCCCAAGCGGCCGCTGTCCTGGCAGATACAGGCTCTGCTGATTGTCGGGTTATGGGGCGGTGAGAGTGTCGTGTGCCCACGCCGCGAGGAGTTGGAGCGCGGTCTGCGACGGTGAGCCGTCTTCGACGGTGTGGGTGATGAGTGCCTGGTCCGGATCGTCGGGCAGCCGGAGGGTTTCGAACCCGAGGTCGAGTTCGCCGACGACGGGGTGGCGGTACACGTAACGTCCGTGGGTCTTGTCCTTGAGCCGGTGCTCGGCCCAGGCGTCGCGGAATTCGGGGCTGTCGCTGGACAGCTCGTCGAGGAGTGCCGTGGTGCGGGGGTCGTCGGCGTGGCGGGTGGCGTCGAGGCGGAGGTACGCCGCCACGTCGCTGGCCTTGCCCCGCCAGTCCGCGTACAGGCTGCGCATCCCCTCGTCCAGGAACACCAGGCGGGCGAGGTTGCGCTGCCCCGGCGGCAGCGCGCCGAAGTCGGTGATGAGAGCGGCGGCGAGGCGGTTCCAGGCGAGGACGTCGGTGCGGCGGCCGACGATGTACGCGGGCACATCGATGAGCGAGTCCAACAGCCGGCGCAGGCCAGGGCGCACCCGCTGCGGCTGGGCGGGCTCGGCGCCGGACCAGGGCCGAGCCAGCCGGTAGAGGTGCTCGCGCTCCACTCGATCGAGCCGCAGCGCGCGGGCGACCGCGACCAGCACCGCCTCGGAGAAGTGCAGCGTGCGACCCTGCTCCAACCGTACGTAGTGGTCGACGCTCACGCCGGCGAGCTGGGCGAGTTCCTCGCGCCGTAGTCCGGGAACTCGCCGCCGGAGGCCGTATTCGGGCAGGCCGAGCTCGTCCGGGCGTAACCGGGCACGCCTCGACCGCAGGAACTCACCCAACTCCGCGCGCCGGTCCAGTGCCATGCGGCAAGTATGGCCGCCTACCTGGGCCGCAAGGGTGGTCACGCCGTGCCTAGGCACCGCCTGCCACTGGGTACGCCGCGCCAGGCCCGGAACAGTCAACGGCACCGGGGCGGACGCCTCGGGAGGAGCGACAGTCACAGGGAGTACCCGCACATGAGCATCAACCGCGCGCCGTTGGGCCGTACCGGCATGGATATCACCCGCGTCGGCTTCGGCTCCTGGGCGGTGTCCGGATCCGGTTGGCGGTTCGGCTGGGGCGCCACCGACGACGCCGAGTCGATCGCAGCGATCCGCCACGCCGTCACCTCCGGCGTCAACTGGATCGACACCGCCGCCGTCTACGGCCACGGCCACTCCGAGGAACTGGTCGGCGAGGCCATCGCCGACCTGCCCGACGACGAGCGCCCGTTCATCTTTACCAAGGCCGGTCTGGTCTGGGATCCGCGGGATCCGCAGGCGGCACCGCGCCGGATCATGAAGCCAGAGAGCGTGCGCCGCGAACTCGACGACTCGCTGCACCGGCTCAACGTCGAGCGCATCGACCTGTACCAGGTGCACTGGCCGGACACCGGCGAGTCCCTGGAGTACGCCGGTGACGGGAATGGCGGGGTCTCACCCAACGCCACGCCACTGGAGGAGTACTGGCAGACGATGGCGGACCTCAAGGCGGAGGGCAAAATCCGGGCGATCGGATTGTCGAACCACTCGGTGGCACAGCTGGAGTTCGCCGAGCGCATCGCGCACGTCGACGCGATCCAGCCGCCGTTCTCGGCGATCAACCGTTCGGCGGCTGCCGAGATCGCCTGGGCCGGCGCCCACGAGACGGGTGTCATCGTACATTCGCCGCTGCAGTCGGGACTGCTCACCGGCGCGTTCACCGCTGAGCGGGCGGCGGGCCTGCCGGCGGACGACTGGCGCTCTGCCCACGCGGACTTCACCACCGGGCTGGCCGCCAACTTGCGCCTCGCCGAGGCGCTGCGCCCGGTCGCCGAGCGGCACAGCGTGACCGTCGCCGAGGTCGCCATCGCGTGGACACTGGCCTGGTCGGGCGTCACCGGGGCGATCGTGGGTGCGCGCCGCCCGGACCAGGTCGACGGCTGGATCGGCGCTGGCGAGGTCACGCTGACCCCGGCCGACCTCGACGAGATCGCCGCCGTCATCATCGGCTCCGCAGCCGGCACCGGCCCAGTCCGGCCGCGGCCATGACGCTCACCGTTATCGCCGCGTTCCGCAGCAAACTTGGCCACGAGGACCGGCTCCGTACCGCGCTGGAGGCCATGATCGAACCGTCCCTCGACGAGCACGGCTGCCTTGCCTTCCAGCCGTACATGGACCCGAACCAGCCGGGCCGCCTGGTCGTCATCGAGGAATGGACGAGCCGGCGGGCACGTGCCGAACACCTCAGCACCAACCATGCCGAGCACCTGCGCCAGGTGCTGGAGTTGGTACTTGCCGAGCCGCCCAGGACCCGTACGTTCGTCCCAGCACCGGATGGCTGACATGCTAAGACCACCGTGGAATGCGCCCGCCACATGCGGGCGCGCTCCATGGCCTTCCGTGTCTCAGACTTCTGGCATGACCGATGCTCGGATCTAAGAGCCTGTCTGATAACTGGTTAGGTGGTTTGTTTGCGGGCGAGTCGTCGGGTCATGATGATGATCATCGCCCACCACCCGTCCACGCCGCTACCGCTCAGACACCAGCGACGCCGAATGGGCGGTACTGGCCCCACACGTACCAGCCGGGACCGGACGCGGCCGACCTATCACGTATCCACGCCGGGACGTGGTGGACGCGATCCGCTACCTGGACCGCACCGGCTGCCAATGGGACGCCCTGCCCGCCGACTTCCCGCACCACAAGCTGGTCTACCACTACTTGAAGACCTGGACCGCCGACGGCACCCTGACCCGGATGCACAACAGTCTGCGCGAACAGGTCCGTGTCCAGGTCGAAGGCCGCAACCGGCAACCCACCGCGGCGATAGTCGACTCCCAGAGTCTGCGCGGTGCTGACACCGTGGGCCGCCCCAGCCGCGGTTACGACGCCGGCAAGAAATCAACGGACGTAAACGCCACATCGCCGTGGACACCTGCGGCCTGCTGCTGGTCATCCTGGTCACCGCCGGCAACGTCCAGGACCGCGACGCCGCGCGACCGCTGCTGTGGGCGCTACGCGCCGCCTTCCCCACCATCGCGTTGGTCTGGGCCGACCGCGGCTACGCCGGCAAGCTCGTCGACTGGGCCGCCACGCGGCTGGCCCTGACCGTACAGATCGTCGCCAAGCTTGTCGGACAGACCACCTTCGTCGTACTGCCCCGCCGGTGGTACGTGGAGCGCACCTTCTCCTGGATCAACAGATGCCGTCGCACGGTCCGCGACTACGAATGCCGTCCCGCTCTACCCTCGCTTCATGACGCCAACAGTGTTGCGGCACGGGGACCTGGTGGCGCTGGTCGCCACGTCTGGTTGGGTACCGCCAGAGCGGGCCCACGCTTCGGCCCAGGTGCTCGCCGGGTGGGGGCTGCGGGTGCGGATCGGTCCGCACGCCCTGAACCGACACTTCTATCTGGCCGGGACCGACGCCGAGCGGCTGGCCGATTTCAACGACGCGTTCCGCGACCCCGAGGTACGTGCTGTGCTGTGCATGCGCGGCGGCCATGGCGCGCAGCGGATCGTCGACGGAATCGACTTCGCCGCGGTCCGCGCCGATCCGAAGCTCATGCTGGGCTTCTCCGACATCACGGCCCTGCACGTGGCGATGTGGTGTGAGACCCGGCTACCAACGGTGCACGCCCCGATGGCCGGCGGCCAACTGGACGACGGACCTGACAACCTGACCTGGCACGGGATCCGCCGAGCGCTGATGAGCACCGAGCCGATCGTCGTGACCGCCGACGAGAAGCAGGACACATATGAGGTGCGGGTGGCCGGCCGCGCCGAGGGCATCCTGTTCGGCGGCAACCTCACGATGCTGGCCAGCACGGCCGGCACCCGGCACACGCCCGACCTGCGCGGGGCGATCCTGCTGATCGAGGCCGTGCACGAGGAGCCTTATCGGGTCGACCGTTCGATCATGCAGCTCAAGCGTGCCGGCTGGTTTGACGGCATCGCGGGCGTCGCCGTCGGCCAGTTCACCGGCTGTGTCGACACCGGCCCCAGCCCCACGGTGCAGCAGGTGCTGGCCGAGCAACTCGCCGCCCTGGACGTCCCGGTCCTGGGCGGTCTGCCGATCGGCCATGGCGAACACCAGATCGCCGTCGGTCTCGGCGTGCCAGCCGTCCTGGACGCCGACCGGGGCACGCTGACTGTCCAGCCGGCCGGACACGAATAGGATCGATGCGGTCGTCGACAACCACCGCCCGGGAGTCAGCGATCAATGCGCACCCTGTCGGCAGTACTGCGCGTGATGGCATGCCGGGACGTTGACGCCTTGTTGTATCCCCGGCGCAGCCGGGAGGAACTCGGAGGGAGGTCCTTGCGTCTGATGACGACCTCGCCCGCGAGATGGCGGCCGGTGCTGGTCGCCGGCGTGACCATGCCCCACGTGGATCCCCCTGTGGCTAGGAACTGGCTCGCCGACCGGCGGGTACTCCTCGGGCAGTGCCCGGCGTGAGCCCGACGGGCTGTCGATGAAACCGCCGTCGACCGATGCGCCCACTGTTTCATGTCCGAGAACCTCGGCCATGACCCCCCAACGCTCATGGCTGATGATCGTCGCCCGAACGGCGGTGCCTACCACCAGTTCACAGCCAACGCTGTCGAAACGCCGCACCGGTTGATCGTCGCGCACCGACACGTCGGCGGCGCAGCCGGGCGTGCCTACTCCGGTCGAGTGGCAGCCAAAGACCGCCCAGGTGCGGACCTACAGCACGCGCGCTCGGCGGCCAGATCCGGATGCCGGCGCGCGTTGGGCTGACTTCAGAACCAGGTGGTGCTCAGGGCCTGCGGCAGCCCGGGGTCGATGTCCAGCGGATCGCTGGTGCGGAGGGTGTTTTCCAAGGTGATGGCTGCATCCCGTTCGGGCGAGCTGGTATGACACTCGCAGTCCAGCCATTGCGAGGCGTGGTAGGCGTCGCTGATGGCGCCATCGGGATAGTCGAGATCGGGGCACAGCCGCGCCAGTTCCCGGATCGCCGCGAACTCGCCAGCCCCTAGTCGCGTGCCTGCGACGCGCCCAAACAGTCGCGAAACCAGGTCGCCGGCCTGATCCGTGAGCAACTCGGAAATGGCAAGTTCGGCCAGCAGTTTGATCACCAGTTGGTCTACAGACCAGGACGACGCCGTTCGAGACAAGCCGGCGAGTTCCGAGGCCGCTTCCCCGTCTGCCCCTTGTGCAGCAGATGAGCGGCCACGTCCGGCCAATCGCTGCTCAGGATGCGGCGGACATCGGGCCGAGACGCCCTGGGGGACACTCAGTCGGGTAGTTCACCCGAACGCCGACGACCGGACGTGAAGGGCTGCGAGCCTCGAAGGCGACGCCCACTGTATCGCCCCACGGAACAGGTCCCGCCGAAAAGACTGTTGCCCTAGATGGACACGGGCGCCTACCGTGGACACCAACAGAACCACCAACCGAGACCGGGAGATCCGACATGTTGTGGCACGCCTCATCCGAACCGCAGCGGCAGACGCCGTGCGGTTTCGCGGGCATGCCCTACGTCGGGCGACCCGACGTGACCGCCAGTGAGAAGCCGAACCTGGGCAGGCGGCGAACGTAGCGCACGCACACAGCGTTACGCCGCCCACCCAGACAGGGATCGGGCGGCGTTTTCGTTGCAGCACAACAACCTCATAGGGGTGTGGCGCAACTGGTAGCGCAGCGGTCTCCAAAACCGCAGGTTGCAGGTTCGAGCCCTGTCACCCCTGCTTTGCCCTGCGCGACTTCGCGCGGAATGGCATTGATAGTTGGCAACTCCATAGTGGATGGCATACATGGAAGCCCGGCCAGCAGCGCAAGGCTGGCCGCTGGTCGGGCATATCCGGGGCGAGGGAGCTGGTTGACCCGCCGCATTTGGGATGCGGACATACGCGGTTCGATTCCGCGGTCCCGGACGTATGGGCTGCGCGCCACTGGTGTGCGGCGCTGTCTGGCAGACAGCGCGTGAAGGGTTCGATCCCCTTGCGGTCCACTCCACGCCCTTCAAGCTCAGAAGGCAGAGCGCGCCCGTGAAGTGGGTGAGGTTCTCCGTTCGATCCGGAGGAGGGGCACGTTTGGGTGCGGGAAACGTCGGAGGCGCGTTCCTCCGCCCGCACCGGCTTCATGGACCGTTGGAGCAGTTGGTAGCTCACCTGATTCTCAATCAGGAGGTGGCGGGTTCGAGCCCCGCACGGTTCACAATCACGGTGTAGACACGGCGCCTCTGTCGAACCGCGACGGGAGTACGGAGAGACGAGCTGGACCGTACGAGGCGGAGACGAGGGATAGGCCGCCACCTTCACTGCGGTAGTCGCCCAACCGGTAGGGCACCTGGCTTCCAACCAGGCGTAGACGGGGTTCGAGTCCCCGCTACCGCTCCACGTTCCGAGGTGCTCTGCTGGCCGGGCGCCCCGACTTTGGATCGGGAGGACGCAGGTTCGATTCCTGCCCTCGGAGCCATGCCGCGGTAGCCCAACGGTAGAGGCGCGGAGCTCAAACCTCCGTCGTTGCGGGTTCGACTCCCGCTCGCGGTACTCACGCCTTCGAAGCTCACGAGGTGGAGCGCGTCCTTGGTACGGACGAGGCTGCGGGTTCGAATCCCGCCGGAGGCTCGTTGCGGTTGTAGCACAACGGAAGTGCGCCAGCTCGCCATGCTGGACATCGGGGTTCAATTCCCCGCAGCCGCTCCAACCACCCGCCACGACGACGAGAGGAGGATCCGGTGGACGTCCTGGTCATCAACGCCGACCTTGGCCCGCTCCACCGGGTCAGTCTCCGCCACGCGGTGCGGATGCTCGTGCGCCGCGTGGCCGAAATCCACGAAGCCGAGCCGAACCAGGTGATCGGCATCTACCCGATGCCCCGCGTGGTGCGGCTCGTCCGCTACGTCGTCACTCGCTGGCGGTACAGCAACGCCCCGGCCTGGGCCCGTGCGGGTGTGCTGGCCCGCGACAACCGGTGCTGCGGCTACTGCGGCAGCCCAGCGACAACCGTCGACCACGTCCTGCCCCGCTCCCGCGGCGGCCGGAACACCTGGACCAACACGATCGCAGCCTGTGGCGGCTGTAACCAGCGCAAGGGCGACCGCACCCCGGATGCGGTTGCGGTTCGAGCCGACGACCCCGACGTGGGCGTCGCTCGCCGCGCGCTGATGGACGCGGCCGGCGCTCTCTCGCCGCCGGCCGCCATTGGGAACTCGTCTAACTCGGCAGGACTCCGGGCTCTGAACTCGGCAGGTGGAGGTTCGAATCCTCCGCTCCCAGCAACATGTCCTTGTGGCGAAACTTGGTAGACGCGCCAGCTTGAGGTGCTGGTGCCCTTCGGGGCGTGCGGGTTCGAATCCCACCTCGGACACTTCGCCGGCGAGCCAGCGGTGGCGCACCGGCCTTGTAAGCCGGCAGCCGCGAGTTCGACTCTCGCCGCCGGCTCCATGCCAGCGCAGCACGACAGGTGGTGCACCGCATTCGTAACGCGGCGGATCCGGTTCGAGCCCGGACGCTGGCTCCATGGGCGACGCACAGGTGTGCAGCACTGCCTTGCAAGCAGCGCCTGCTCGGTTCGATACCGAGGTTGTCCACCAAGCCCGGGTAGCCCAAAGGTAGAGGCACGGTGCTCAGACCGCCGTCAGTGCGCGTTCGACTCGCGCTCCGGGTACGCAGCACAATGCCGACGTAGCTCAATGGTCAGAGCAGCCGCCTGTCGAGCGGAAGGCCGCGGGTTCGAGTCCCGTCGTTGGCGCGCATGGAGGGTTCGCCATCGGCAAGGCAAGCGGGTTGCTAACCCGTCGCGGGTCACACCGTTCAGGGTTCGACTCCCTGATCCTCCGCCAGGTCGTCGTGGCCAAGCAGGTGAAGGCATCTCGCTGATAACGAGAAGATCGCTGGTTCGAGCCCAGCCGACGACACTCATGCCCACGTGGTCCAACGGACAAGACGCAGGTCTACGGAACCTGAGATTGGGGTTCGATTCCCTGCGTGGGCACGCAATCGGGACGTGGCGCAGCTTGGTAGCGCACCGGTCTGGGGGACCGGGGGTCGTCGGTTCGAATCCGGCCGTCCCGACCAACGGGTTGTGGCGCAGCTTGGTCAGCGCACTGCGTTCGGGACGCAGGGGTCGTGGGTTCAAATCCCGCCAACCCGACAATGGAAGGTGGCGCTCAGTGGTGGGCAACCGGTTTCGAAAGCCGGGCCGTCGGCAACGGCGAGGGTTCGACTCCTTCACCTTCCTCCATGGGTCGCGAGCATGGATGGTTATGCTCCGGACTCTTACTCCGGAGAGCAGGGTTCGAGTCCCTGGCGGCCCACCACGCGGTACGTGCGCTGGATGCGCTTCTCGGCCTCCGAAGCTGAGTGTGCTGGGTTCGATTCCCAGGTGCCGCACGCCATCCCTCGGTAGCTCAACGGACAGAGCGGCGGGCTTCTACCCCGTAGCGTGCGCGTTCGAGTCGCGCCCGAGGGACCACGCCGCTCGCGCCTGACTGGACGGGCTCCTGACTTTTACTCAGGATTGACGGGGTTCAAGTCCTCGGGGCGGCACTGCGGGTAGGAGCACCGGTCGTGCTCAACGGCCTCATAAGCCGAGTCAGGTGGGTTCGACTCCCACACCCGCTCCCGTCCCGATGGCCCAGCTGGCAGGGCACCGCCTCGACACGGCGGAGGTCGGCGGTTCGAATCCGTCTCGGGACACGCAACGCGCGTTCGGCTATGGGTAGGCTGTCGGGTTTTCACCCCGGCGAAGCGGGTTCGAGCCCCGCACGCGCGACCATTCCCGCGTCGCCCAATCGGTAGGGCAGGCGGCTGTTAACCGTCAAGGTGCTGGTTCGAGTCCAGCCGCGGGAGCCATGGAGGGGCCGGCTGGTCACGGACACGCCGCTGGAAACGGCGTACGCCTTCGCGGGCGTCGTGGGTTCGAATCCCACTCCCTCCGCGTCGAGCCCGCGTCGCCCAACAGGTCAGGGCAGCACCCTTATAAGGCGTCCAGGTGCGGGTTCAAGTCCCGCCGCGGGTACGCGGCGACGCTCGTGTAGCTCAGCGGAAGAGCACCCCGTTCACACCGGGGAGGCCCCAGGTTCGATCCCTGGTGCGAGCACGGTGGCTGTGGTGTACGGGATGTGCACGCCGGATTGTGGCTCCGGAAGGCGTGGGTTCGAATCCCCGTGGCTACCCCAAGCGGGCGCGCCGACGTTGGAGAGTCGGGGCCGGCTGTAACCCGGCTGCACGCGCTGAGGGGGTTCGAATCCCTCCGCCCGCACACATGCCCTCGTAGCGCAGCGGAAGCGCGCGGCCCTCCGAAGGCCGAGGCCGCTGGTTCGAATCCAGCCGGGGGCACGCACGGCGAAGTGATCGCTCTGGGTGGGCGCCGCGTCTGCAAAACGCGTGATACGGGTTCGAGTCCCGGCTTCGCCTCGATGCCATCCACTGTGGAATGCCTTCGCGGGCGGACGCTGGGTCCAGTCGCTGCTCATAACGGCGGCCTGCCGGGATCGTCACCCGGGCTCGCGACAAGGGAACACGATCGCGTCCACAGTGGCGTGATGCTACGGTTCCTGATGCACCTCCCGGTGCGTAGGCTGCGGGTACTTCTTGGGAGAAGGGCTCTTCGGGGCCTCGCGGTTTCGATACCGCACTCCCGCCGCCTTTTTGATCTCGGGAGGCCACAACTTCAGATGCGGGTGCCCGGTGCGCAGGTGCGGAGTTCTTCGCCTTTCAAGCGGGTGGTTGCGGGTTCGAGTCCCGTCGCCAGCTCCGGCTGGTGTAGCTCAATCGGCAGAGCACCTAACGACCGCCGTGCCGACTTGAACTCGGGCACCCACATCTGAAAACGCGGCTCCTCCCGGTGCGAACGAAGGAGCACGTGTTGTCGAAGTTCAACCGCAGCACCGTCCGCGCCGCCACCGGCGCTAGCCCGATCGTCGGCGAGCCGATCTCGTCCGGGACCACCCACGAGGGCGCGCCTGGGTACGCCCGCGACCTCAAGTCGGAGCTGTTCCTGCTCGCCGTCACCAACATGGTCGCCGAGAAGACGTTCTACGAGTCCGCCGACGCCCGCGACACCCGCTACGAGCAGCTCGTCCGCCAGGCCGCCGTCGCCGACCCGGTATGGACTGCTGGGTTCCTCGCCTGGCTGCGCGGCGACGCGAACATGCGCACCGCGGCGATCGTCGGCGCCGCAGAGTTCGTCCACGGCCGGCTCGCCGCCGGCGGCGACCAGCAGCCGCCGCGCCGCGACCACACCATCGAGGGCACCGACAGCCTCACCTACTCGACCGCGTCGAACCGGCGCGTCATCGACTCCGTTCTGCAGCGCGCCGACGAGCCCGGCGAACTGCTCGCCTACTGGATGGGACGGCACGGTCGGGCGATCCCGAAGCCGGTCAAGCGCGGCGTCGCGGACGCCATCGGCCGGCTGTACACCGAGCGGGCGCTGCTGAAGTACGACACCGCCTCGCACGGCTTCCGGTTCGCCGACGTCCTCGACCTGGTCCACCCGTCGCCGGCGACCCCGCAGCAGGGCGCCTTGTTCGCGCACGCCCTCGACCGCCGCCACAACCGTCCGGTCGCCCCGGACGCGGAGGCACTGCCGACGATCGCCTTCAACGCGACGCTGCGGCAGCTCGGCGCCGAGGACCCGGCACGGCACCTGCTGGACCCGGACGCCCTGCGACGGGCGGGTATGACGTGGGAGGACGTGCTGTCCCTCGCCGGGTCGAAGGTGGACAAGGCCCGGCTGTGGGAGGCGCTGATCCCGTCGATGGGATACATGGCGCTGCTGCGGAACCTGCGCAACCTCGACGAGGCCGGCGTCTCCGACCAGGTCGCCGCCACGGTGGCCGCGAAGCTCGCCGACCCGGCCGAGGTCGCTCGGTCGCGGCAGCTGCCGATGCGGTTCCTGTCCGCCCACCGCGCAGCACCGTCGCTGCGCTGGGCGTACCCGCTGGAGCAGGCCCTCGGCCACTGCCTGGCCAACATCCTCGCCCTGCCCGGGCGGACGCTGGTGCTGGTCGACACGTCGACCTCGATGGACGCCAGCTTCTCCAAGGACGGCACGCTCATGCGCTGGGACGCCGCCGTCGTCTTCGGGGTCGCGCTTGCGGGCCGCTGCGCCGCAGCGGACGTGGTGTCGTTCTCGTCGACCGCCCGTCACTGGGGCGACGTCCACGGTGCGCACACAAAGGTGTTCCCGCTGCAGGCCGGCGAGTCGCTGCTGCGGGCTGTCGACCGGTGGCGGTCCGGCGGCTGGTTCTTGGGTGGTGGCACCGCCACCGCGGCCGCGCTGCGCAAGCACTTCGCCGGCCATGACCGGGTTGTGGTCGTCACCGACGAGCAGGCCGGTGTCGACCCGGTCGAGGTGGCCAAGTCGGTCCCGGCTCAGGTGCCGATGTACACGTGGAACCTCGCCGGTTACGAGCGCGGCCACGCGCCGTCGGGCACTGGGAACCGGCACACGTTCGGTGGCCTCACCGACCAGGCGTTCCGCATGATTCCGCTGGTTGAGGCCGGTAGGAACGCCACTTGGCCGTGGGTCTAGGGCAGGAGCTTTCCCGCTAGATCCAGGTATCCGTGGTACTTGTCCTCGAGTTCGGCGGACGGGTTTGGTTCGTGCCGGCGGGCGTTCCGGACCGTGGCGTGGACCGCTTCGTCAAGGGAGGCGTACCAGTCGATACCTAGGCCTGCCAGGATGGCCGCGCCGCGTGCGCTGGCTTCGTCGGTATCGGTGGTTTCGATGTCGAGGCCGGTCACGTCGGCGAGCAGTTGGCTCCACTGCGCGCTGTGCGCGCCGCCCCCGCAAAGCCGGGCCGGGCCGGCGAGCGGGAATTGGCTGCGCAGCGCGTCGAGGTGGGTGCGGTGGCTGAACACCACGCCGTCGAACACGGCACGTAGCAGGTGTGCGCGACGGTGGCCGGCCCGCATCGCGGCGAACGCGGCGCCGACGGCGCCGTGCGCCGAGCCGTATAGGAAGGGTAGGAACTGCGGCGCGCTGGCCGCGGGAATGGTGAAGCCCTCGGTCACCGCGGCGGCGAAGTCGGGTCGTCCGGCAGGGTCGTGCGGGCCGAGGAGGCGCACTGCCCAGTCCAGATTGGACGCCGAGGATGGCGAGGTGGACATGTGTAGCCAGCGGTTCCGGTCGAGGAAGCTGCGCGCCTGCCAGCGGTGGTCCAGGCGTATCTCGTCGGACACGACCTGGTTGATGGCGAAGGTGCCCATGACGATCGATACCGCGCCTGGGTGTACGGCACCGACACCTAGCGCGGCGGCGTCGACGTCGTGCGCGCCGGTCACGACCGGGGTGCCCGCCGCGAGCCCGGTCTCCTTCGCCGCGGCGGCGGTGACCCGTCCAGCCAATGCGGCGGGCGCGAGCATCGCGGGCAGGCGGTCGGCGAGGTCGGAGAACCCGTAGAGGGTCAGCGCTTCGGGGGAGTACTGCTGGGTGTGCACGTTGGTGAACGAGGCGCTGGCGTCGGTCGGGTCGGTCGCCGCCTCGCCGGTCAGGCACAGCCTTAGCCAGTCCTTGCAGAACAGCAGCCAGCGGGCGCGTTCCAGCGTGTGGGGTTCGTGGTCACGTAGCCAGGCGTAGACCGATGCGGGGGAGCCCGCGAACGGCGACTGGCCGGTGAGTGGAAGCGCCTTGTCCGCGGTGCCGTCCGTGCGGTAGCGGTCGACGTAGTCGCGGGCGCGGGAGTCGGTGGCGAGGATGGCGGCGCGAACCGGCTCGCCAGCGGCGTCCACGGGGTAGACACCGTCGTTGTGCCCGCACAAACCGATGGCGGCGACGTCCCTCCCGGTGGCGCCGGCGGTCGCCAGGCAGCGGGCGATCGCGGTCGCGGCTTGCCGCCAGAGCGCCCGCATATCGCGCTCCTGCCAACCGGGGTGGGGCGTGGCCACCTCGTTGTCGGCGCGGCCGACCGCGACCACGTTGCCGGTCGCGTCGAAGAGCACCGCCTTGGTCGCGGTCTGCCCGGCGTCGATGCCGAGCAGGTACGTCAGACCCATCCCAGCGCCTCGGCGTTGACGGCGGCGCGGACTCGGCCGGTCTCGGCGTACTCGGCGAGGATCTGGGCGACCAACCGGGTGGAGGTGCGGCCGGTCTCCTCCGTGTCACCACCGAAGTGGGTGGTCAGCGTGACGTTGTCCAGCGTGCGCCACGGGCTGTCCGATGGCAGCGGCTCTTCGTCGTAGACGTCGAGCCCGGCCCCGGCGATCCGGCCCTCGGCCAGGGCCGTATGGAGCGCGGCCGTGTCGACCACGCGGCTGCGCGAGACGTTGATGAGGTATGCGTCCGGCGACATCAGCGCCAGTTGCGCCGCGCCGATGAAGCGGTCGGTCTCGGCGCTGTGCCGGGCCTGCACCACGACGAAGTCGGCGCGGCGGAACACGTCCTCCAGCGTAGGCGCCCGGGTGACGCCGTGGGCAGAAAGCAGCTCATCGCCGGCGTAGGGGTCGTAGGCGAGCAACTCGCAGCCGAACCCGGCCAGCCGGGTCGCGAACTGCGCGCCGACGTGACCGAAGCCGACCATGCCGACGGTGCGCCCGGCGATCTCGATCCGGGCGCCGGGGAACTCCTTACGCCACCCGCCGGCCTTGACCGATGCGTCGGCGCGGGCGATGTTGCGCGCCTCGGTCAGCATCAGTCCGATCTGCAACTCGGCGACGGCGCCGGCGTTGCGGCCGTACACCGGGACCACACCGACTCCCCGCGCGGTCGCCGCGCGTACGTCGACGTTCTCCAACCCGGTGCGGGCGACCGCCACGAGTCGCAGGGCGTCCGCGGCGGCGAGCACCTTCTCACCTACCGGAGCGAAATGCAGGCACAGTGCCTGCGCGCCGGGTACCGCGGCGAGTAGTTCTTCCGGCGGCGGCACCGCGTTGGGGCCCTGTGTCTCCATCACCTGCTGGGTCGCGTGCTGTGCGGTCTTCTCGCCAGACCACTCGATGGTGCGGATCGGCCCGAAGTCGCCGCCGAGCAACTCGGCGATGGCCTGGGTGTACAGCGGCGCGGCGATGAACCTGTCACCGACGGCAAGCGTCTCCACTACTTTTCCTCGCATTACTTGACTGCCCCCATGGAGAGTCCGCGGACAAGTTGTTTCTGTGCCAGCCAGCCGGCCAGCACCACGGGCAGGGACACCAGCGTGGCGGCGGCGCACAGGCGGGCCAGGAAGAGCCCTTCGGAGGAGATGAAGCCGACCAGGAAGATCGGTGCGGTGCCTGATCTGGTGGCGGTCATGTTGACCGCGAAGAAGAACTCGTTCCAGGAGAAGATGAAGCAGATCAGCGCGGTCGCGGCCAGCCCCGGGGCGGCGACCGGCAGCAGCACCCGCCGGATGGTGAGCAGCAGCCCGGCGCCGTCCGTCTGCGCGGCTTCCAGGACCGAGGCCGGCACCTCCAGGAGGAACGAGCGCATCATCCATACCGCGAGGGGCAGGTTCATCGCGGTGTACAGGATGACCATGGTCCAGATGTTGTCGAGCATGCCGAGCTCTTTGACCACCAGGTAGATGGGCAGCAGCGCGGCGACGGCGGGCAGCATCTTGGTGGAGATGAAGAAGAACAGCGCGTCCCGCCATCCGGCGACCGGCCGCAGCGACAGCGCGTAGGCGGCGGGGGTGGCCAGCACGAGCACCAGCAAGGTGGAGAACACGCTGGCCATCAGCGAGTTGAGCAGGTACGGGGTGATCTCCCGGTCGAACACCTGCCGGTACCCGTCCAGGGTGGGCGAGAAGATCCAGGTGGGTGGATTTGCGGCGGCGTCGACCTCTTGCTTGAACCCGGTCAGCACCATCCACAGCACCGGGAAGAAGAACACGATCCCGGCGGCCCACGCGGCGGCGGTCCAGATCCGTTGTCTCATCGGGCGTCCTCCATCCGGAACAGGCTGGAGATGACCCGCAGCGCGAACGTGGCGACCACGATCGTGCCGATCACCACCACGACGCCGGCGGCGGCCGCCTCGCCGTACTCGAACTTGCGGAACGTGGTCAGGTAGATCTCGTACGGCAGGTTGGTGGTGGCCGTACCGGGCCCGCCCTGGGTGATGGTGAAGACCGCGTCGAACGTCTGCACCAGGTAGATCGAGCCGAGCAGCGCACCCAACTCCAGATAGGGGCGCAGGAACGGCAGCGTCACGTACCGGAACGTCTGCCTGGCGTTGGCGCCGTCGACGCGCGCCGCCTCCAACGTCTCCAATGACTGGGATTGCAGCCCAGCCAGGATGATCAGCATCATGAACGGGGTCCATTGCCACACCAGCGTCGCGACCACCGCGGTCATCGGGTACTGGGACACCCAGTCCGTGCTGCTCCCGAACAGGCCGTTGATGAGCCCGTACGCGGGGTTGTAGATGGCGTGCTTCCACAGCAGCGCCGCCGCCATCGGCATGACCAGGAACGGCGTGATCAGCAGGGTACGGACGATGCCGCGGCCGGGGAACTTGCGGTCCAGCAGGATCGCCAGGCCGAGCCCGATGACCAGCGACACGATCACCGCGCTGGCGGTGAGCACGACGGTGTTGACCAGGGCGGCGCGCAGCCGCCCGTCGGTCAGCACGGTGCCGTAGTTGGCCAGGCCGACGAAGTGCCGGGAGCCGGGGCGCAGCGCGTTCCAGCCCAATGTGGACAGGTACAGGGTGACCAGGAACGGCACCTGCGTCACGATGATCGCGAAGATCAGGGCGGGCAGCAGCGGTGCCCGCCGGGACCATTTGTCTTTGCGGGAGGCCGCCCGCCCGGCCCGCACCGCGGGCCGGACCGGCGCTTTCACCGTGACTACGTCAGTCATTTCCCGTACTTCTTCGCAACATCCTCAGCGAGCTTCTGCCCGTCGGCCAGAGCCTTGTCCACTGTGGTATTGCCGGCGATCGCGGACGACACTTCCTGCGAGACCTTGGTGCCCAGGTCGGCGAACTCCGGGATGCCCACAAACTGGATCCCGATCGCGGGCCGCGGCTGCACGCCCGGGTTCGTCGGGTCGGCCTCCTCGATCGCCTTGAGCGTGATGTCGGCGAACGCGGTGGCCGACTGCTTGTACTCGGGAAGGTCGTACGTCGAGGCACGCTTGCCGGCCGGCAGCCGGGACCAGCCCAGCTTCTCCCCCACCAGCTTCTCGTACTCCTTGCCGGTGGCCCAGGAGATGAACCGCCACGCCGCGTCGGCCTGCTTGGTGGTCTTCGGCATCGCCCACGCCCAGGCCCACAACCAGCCGGACGACTTGGTCCTGACCACCGGGGCGTACGCGTAGCCGACCTTGCCGGCCACCTTGGACGCGGAGGGATCCTCCAGCGTGCCCGCGGCGGACGTCGCGTCGTACCACATCGCGGCCTTGCCCTGCCCGAACGTGTTCAGGCACTCGGTGAACCCGGCCTGCGGCGCACCCGCCTCCCCATACTGGCGGACCAGATCCACATAGAACTTCGTCGCGGCGGTGAACTCCGGCGAGTTCACCTTCGGCGTCCAGTCCTTCTCGAACCACGTGCCGCCGAACGTGTTCACCACCGTCGTCAGCGGCGCGAACACCTCACCCCAACCGGGCAGCCCACGCAGGCAGATCCCCGCCACGCCGGCCCGCTTGTCGTCGAGCTTCGCCGCGAAGTCGGCCACCTGCTGCCACGTCGGCCGCTCCGGCATCGTCAAACCCTTGGCGGCGAACAGGTCCTTGTTGTACATCAGGAACGACGACTCGCCGTAGAACGGCGCCGCGTACAGCTTGCCGTCCGTACCGGACAGTGACTGCACCATCGGCTCCAACAGATCCGCCTTGTCGTAGCCCGAATCACCGTCGGCATAGCTGGACAGCTCGTGCAGCCAACCGTTCTTCGCCCAGATCGGCGCCTCGTACGCGCCGATCGTCGCCACGTCGTACTGCCCGCCCTGGGTGGCCACATCCTGGGTCACCTTGTCGCGCAGCTCGTTCTCCGGCAGGATCGTGAACTTCACCGTGATGCCGGTGTCCTTGGTGAACGTGTCCGCGGTGAGCTTGGCGATGTCCTCCATCTGCGGATTGCCGACCATCAAAGCGGTGATCGTCTT
>JBBEWH010000288.1:0-19921 GCA_037414955.1 Actinomycetes bacterium KLBMP 9797 | reverse complement strand
GGCGGTCTCAAGCGGTCAGTGCAACGCGAGGTACTCGTTGAGCTTCTGTGCCGGAGTATGCCAGTTCAGGGTTTGTCGTGGCCGGCGGTTGAGTTGGTCGGCCACGGCGTCCAGGTCGGCCTGGCCGATGGTGGTGAAGTCGAACCTGCCCTTGGGGAAGTAGTCGCGTAACAGGCCGTTGGTGTTCTCGTTGGTGCCGCGCTGCCACGGGCTGTGCGGGTCGCAGAAGAACACCTGGCAGTCCTGGACGAGTCCGAAAGTGGCGTAGCCGGCCAGTTCGACGCCCTGGTCCCAGGTCAAACTACGGTGCAGCCGGGCCGGGAGCCGGCCGAACAGGGCCCGGATCACCGCGATCACCTCCGGACTGGACCGGTCGGTCGGCAACGCGCCGAGCATCACGAACCGGGTCGACCGTTCGGCCAAGGTCACGATCGCCGACCGTTTATGGGCGCCGATGAGCAGGTCGCCTTCCCAGTGCCCGGGCACCGCCCGGTCGGCGACCTCGGCCGGCCGGGCCGAGATGTGCACCTGCTCGGTGATCCACGGCTTGCCCCGGATCGCGGACCGGGCCGCGAGCGCCGCCCGGGACTGCGAACGGCGCGCCTTACGCTTGACCCGCAACGCGTCGTCGACCAGCAGCCGCAGACTGCCCCGCGCCTGCAGGTAGATCGCCTGGTAGATCGTCTCGTGTGACACCCGCATCCCCGCATCACCGGGAAAGTCCGCCCGCAAACCGGCGGCCACCTGCTGCGGACTCAACCTATCGCGCAGCCCGGCCGCCACCACCGCCCGTAGCCGCGGGTCGGCGGCCATCTTGCGCGGCTTGGGCCGGCGCCGCCGCGGCCGTGCCTTCTGCTGCGCCCAGTCCGCCCGATACCCCCACCGGTACGGTGTCCCCCGGCGAGGACTTTTCACCCCTTGCCGGTAGGAGTGGTTACGGGCCAGCTCCCGCCCCACCGAACTACGGTGCACCCCGATCGTTCTGGCGATATCCGCGCACGACGCGCCCTGTCCCCACATGTTCTCGATCACCCGCCGCAGATCAGCCGTGATCACTCCCGCACGAGCCATACCACCAGCCTCCCAAGATCAGCCACCAGTTGCACTGACCCCTGGAGACCACCAGATCAAACCACGTGCCCGAGCCCTTGATCGGCGGGGCAGCGACGCGGCGGCGCCGGGACAGCGGCGCGGGCGCGGGGTCATGATCAGGGCGTCCTTCAAGTAGTTCTAACTACTTGAAGGACGCCCTGATCATGGAGGGTTAGGGGGTGGCTAGGCCGGTTTCGAAGGCGGCCACGACGAGTTGGGCACGGTCGCGAGCGCCGAGCTTGATCATCGCCCGGCTCACATGAGTGCGCGCGGTCGCCGGGCTGAGCGTCAGCTCCCCGGCGATCTCCTCGTTGCTCAACCCGCGCCCGACCAGCGCCAGCACCTCGCGCTCCCGCTGGGTGAGCACCGCCAGGCGCTCGTCGGACGCCCGGGTGGTCGAGCGAGCCGCCGTGAACTGGGCGATCAGCCGCCGGGTCACCCGTGGTGCCAGCAGCGCCTCGCCGGCGGCCACCACCCGGATCGCGTGCAGCAGCTCGGCGGGCCCGCTGTCCTTGAGCAGGAAGCCGCTGGCGCCGGCTTCGAGCGCCTCGAAGACGTACTCGTCGGTGTCGTACGTGGTCAGGATCAGCACCCGCACGCCGGACAGGCCGGGCGTGCCGGCGATGTCGCGGGTGGCCCGGATGCCGTCGAGCACCGGCATGCGGATGTCCATGAGCACCACGTCGGGGCGGTGCGCCCGGGCCAGGGTCACCGCGTCGGCGCCGTTCGCGGCCTCGCCGACCACCTGGAGCCCGTCTTCCGAGTCGAGCAGCATCTTGAACCCGGTGCGCACCAGCATCTGGTCATCGGCGAGCAGCACCCTGATCATCGAACACCTCCATGATCAAGGCTTCCCGCAGGCGACAAGAACGGGGTCACGCGGGCACCACCGGCAGGCGCGCGTATACCTCGAAGCCGCCGGCGGGCCGCGGGCCGGCGGTCAGCTCGCCCCCGAGCAGCACGCAGCGCTCCCGCATGCCCGCGATGCCGCGGCCGGCGCCGGCCGCGGCGCGCGACTTGCCGCGCCCGTCGTCGCTGACCCGGATGGTCAGGTCTTCGGCGCCGTGCGCGAGCGAGACGGTGACCCGGGTCGGTCCGGCGTGCCGGATCGTGTTGGTGATCGACTCCTGGAGGATCCGGTACGCCGCGCGGTCCACCGCGCTGGGCAGCTCCCGGGGCGGCGGCTGCGCCTCCAGCCGCACGTCCAGCCCGGCCTCGCGGGCCACGCCGAGCAGCTCGTCGATGCGTTCCAACCCGGGCGCGGGCGCGCGGTTGTCGTCCGTCCCGTGCAGGACGCCGAGCGTGGCGCGCAGTTCCCGCAGCGCCTGCGCGCTGGTGCGCTCGATGGTCAGCAGCGTCTCGCGGGCCTGGTCGGGCCGCTTGTCGAGGACGTGGGCGGTGACCCCGGCCTGCACGTTGACGACGGCGAGACAGTGCGCGACCGTGTCGTGCACCTCGCGCGCGATGCGCAGCCGCTCGGCGTCGACCCGGCGGCGGGCCTCCTCTTCGCGGGTGCGCTCGGCGCGTTCGGCCCGCTCGTGCGCCTCGGCGATCAGCTTGCGCCGCATCCGCACCGAGAAGCCCATGGAGAGGGCCAGAAACCCGATGCCGAACCGGAAGAACAGCCAGCCCGGATTCTCCGGCGGGTGCAGCACCGCCGCGACGATCCAGCCCACTTTCAGCGTGCCGAACCCCGCTAGGGCGTGCCACCGGACGTAGCGCTCGTCGGCGTACGCGGCCATCGTGTAGATCGCCACGAACACCGCCAGCCAGCCCGGCCCGTCCGGGTAGTCGGCGAGGTAGTAGACGACGCTCGCGGTGGCGGTGCACCAGAAGACGGCGGCTGGCGCGCGGCGCCGGAACGCGAGCGCCACGCCGCTGACCGCCAGCAGGATCGCGTGCCCGTATTCGCCCACGGTGTCCAGAGCGGCCACCTCGTCGGCGGCGACCGCGATCGTGCCTTGGACCTGCATGAACGTGATGAACGCGGCGAACAACACGTCCTGCAGCCACGGGGGGACGCGCAACCGGGTGGCGAGGGACATGTCGCGATCGTAGCCAGGACCAGGGCGATCCAGATCCGTCGAGCAACGTATCCGGGTACGCCCGCGGGCGTACCCAAGTGTCGCGTCTCGACGGACGCCATGCCCGCGCCGGCGGCGAAGGATCTGGGCGAATAGAAAGGAGCGCCCGATGCGCATGGTCTACGTGGTCCTGACCCGCCTCGTTGGGGTGTCCGTTTTCTTGCAGTTCTTCTTCGCGGCGGTGGGCGCGTTCGACCGGCCGCGCGAGGACGGGTCCTTCGCGCTGCACAGCCTCAACGGCATGGTGATCCTGCCGCTGCTGATCGTCCTGGCCACGATCGCGGCCGCGGCGGCCCGGGCGCCCGGCCGGCTGATCGGCCTGACCCTCGCGCCGCTCGGACTCGTCGTCGTGCAGGTGCTGATCATCGTGGCCGGCAACGTGGCCAGCGGCGGCGCGGAGAACGACACCGGGCCGGTCGGCCTCACGATCTTCGGCCTGCACGCGGTCAACGGCCTGGTCACGATGGGGGTCATCGAGACGGTCAGCCGCCGGGCACGGGCGTTCGCCAAGGCGTCGCGCGAGATTCCGGTACCGGCATGATCCTCATCGCGCTCGACCTGGCCGCCGCGTTCCTGGGTACCGCCGGGTGGATCGGTGTGGCGGTCGCGACCGCGACCCGCCGCACCTGGTTGGCCCGCGCGCTGGTCGCGCTCGCGCTCGTGGCGACGCTGGCCCGGATCGCCACCACCGCCGGCCTGGCGGCCGCGGGGTGGTGGTTCGTCCAGGAAAAGGTCACCCTCACGCTGCCGCTCGCGCTCGCCGGCGGGATCTTCGCGGTGGTCCAGCTACGCGCCGGACGTGCGGTCCCGGGCGCGTTGATTGGGGGGTACGCCGCGGCCGCCGGCCTGATCTTCCCCCTGCTCATCGGGTACCCGGCGACCTGGAGCGCCGCCCTCGTCACGGTGGCCCTGGTCAGCGCGGCGGCCCTGATCACCTGGCGGGCCGCCGTGACGCCCCCACCGCGCACGGCGGTCGCCGGGGTGACCGCCGTCGGGTTGGTGGGCGCCGGCCTGGCGTTCCTCGGCGGTCCCTCGCACGCGAGCGAGACCGGGCGGCCGATCACCGAGCTGCGCGGGCCCACCACGCCGGCGCCCGGTGGGGTGGTGCGACGGTTCACGCTCACCGCGCAGGAGGCCACGATCCGGCTCGCGTCGGGCACGGAGGTGGCCGCGTGGACGTTCAACGGCCAGTCCCCCGGGCCGGCGCTGACCGCTACCGAAGGTGACCTCATCGAGGTCACGCTGCGGAACGCGGACATCGCCGACGGCGTGACGCTGCACTGGCACGGGTACGACGTGGCGAACGCGGAGGACGGCGCGGCCGGCGTCACGCAGGACGAGGTGCGGCCCGGGCAGGAACACGTGTACCGGTTCCGGGCCGACCAGGTGGGCACGTACTGGTATCACACGCATCAGGTCTCCGACCCGGCCGTGCGGAAGGGGTTGTTCGGGACGCTCGTGGTCGGGCCGTCCACGGGCCTCGATCTGACGCTTCCGGTACACACGTTCTCCGGCACCCTGGCGGTCGGCAACCACGACGGTGTCGACAATCGCCAGGTCGCGGGCGGCACGCCGGTGCGGCTGCGCCTGATCAACACCGACAGCGTGCCCCGGCGGTTCGCACTCGCCGGCACGGCGTACCGGGTGGTGGCCGTCGACGGCAACGACCTCAACCGGCCCGGCGAGCTGACCGAGGCGGGGCTGCGGGTGCCGGCCGGCGGCCGCTACGACCTGGCGTTCACCGCGCCGTCGACGCCGGTGGCGCTGCTGGTCGGCGATGACGTGCGGGTGACCTTCAACGGGGCGTCCCGTCCGGACAGTGCTGATTGGCCGGAGCTGGATCTCACCACCTACGGCGAGCCGGCGCCCACGCCGTACGACCGTTCCACCTATGTCGACAAATCGGTCACGCTCGTGCTCGACCGGGGCGTGGCGCTGGCGGGCGGCCGCCCGAAGTACGCGCAGACCGTCAACGGGCAGGCGTACCCGTCGACGGACACCCCGGTGGTGCGCGAGGGCGATCTCGTGCGGTTCACGGTGGTGAACCGGAGCCTGGAGACGCACCCGTGGCACCTGCACGGGCACCGGGTGCTGGTGCTGGCCAAGGACGGCCGGGCGCCGACCGGCAGCCCGCTGCTGCTGGACACGTTCGACGTGCGGCCCGGCGAGGTGTGGGAGGTGGGCTTCCGCGCCGACAATCCGGGCTACTGGATGAACCACTGCCACAACCTGAGCCACGCCCAGCAGGGCATGGTCACCCACCTGGCCTACGCCGGCTTCAGCACGCCGTTCCACGGGGGTACGGCGCACTGATGCAAGGAAGGGCCCCTTCTTATCGCTTTTTGCATAGGAAGGGGCCCTTCCTAACTCCTGACCGCCCGCCAGTACTGGCGCTTCTTCTCGTCGCGGACGACGACGCCGAGCTTGCCCAGCTCGGCCCGCAGATCGGCGGCGTCGTCGCCGTCGCCCTTCTCCAACGCCTTGGCGCGCGCCTTGAGCAGCGCGTCCGCACCCGGGGGAAGATCCGGGGTGTCCGGCACCCAGCGCCGGTATTCGTCCCGGTACGGGTCGCCGCCGTCGTGCCAGGGGTACCCGTACTCCCGCAGCGCCTCCCGCAGCCCGCTGCCGTCCAGATCGGACTTCTCCCGCGCCAGCTCCTCGCCGGCGCGCCCGAGCAGCACGAGCTGCTTGCCGTCGAGGTAGGCCACGGCCACGGCGGTACGCGTCACCGACCGCGTGGATCCGTCGCCACGCGCCAACGTGACCTCGGCGCCGGACACGGTGACCGTGAGCACCTCCCGGGCACCGAGATAGGCGAGCGCCAGCCCGGCGAGCAGACCGACGCCGAGCGCGACCGCGGTGGCGTACGGCTCGGCCATCCCGTCGACCGCCTCGAAGACGCCCTGGAACGGCGCGGCCGGCAGATCGGCTACCCACCCCGCCGCCAACGTGAGCAGCCAGCCCACGCCGGCGCCCAGGACCGGGAAGGAGATCCAGATCAGCGGCCAGACCCATCTCGGCTCGGACACGACCGTTTCATTGCGTAGCTCCCCGACCATGCGGCCCACGGTAGGAGCAGCGGGCCGAGTCACGCGTCCGACTTTGGTCTATCCGTCGATGTACCCACTACCTTGAAGGCCTTGATCATGGTGGGGTTAACGGTTCAATACCGTACGTGTTATCGGGCCCTTTGCTCAGCGGAGAGTGCGAAATGGTCGCCTGTCCGCGGGTGCCTCACCCGCCTACCGTGGTGAGTGGATTTCCAGGTACTTCCTAGGCGGTGGTGACGGTGTGGCGGTTAGCGGCCCGGCTTGGTGCCGCTCTCGTGACGATGGCCGCGTTCGGGGCCGCGACCGCGTCGCCCGCGTTCGCCATCGAGGGCGTCAGCCTCCAGATCACCCAGATGTCCGACCGGTTCGAGGCCGGCGAGCAGGCCGGCATGACCGTCGTCGCGTCCAAGAGCAGCGGTGGCTGCCTCCGGGTGCGCTGGTCGATGGTGATGCGGGTGGAAGGCATGCGGCTCGACCAGGTCGAGGTGGTCCGGGTCGAGGCGGATCGCGCGTTCCCGCTCGAGGTGCGTAACGAGGGCAGCGAACGGGCGCAGTTCACCGACGCGCAGCTCGATCCCGGCAACCTGTGCCGGAACCGCACCGTCACCGCGCAGTACGCGCTGCGGTTCGACGACGACATCGCGGACGGGCGGGTGGCGCTGGAGGTCGGTGCGTTCGACGCGCGTCGCCGGCTGCTGGAGACCACGAGCGCGACCCGGAACATCGGCGGCGGTGGGTCGACTCCGTCTCCCTCACCGTCCGCATCCCGCTCGCCGTCCGCGGCGCCGTCGGAGTCCGAATCGGCGGCGCCCGCCGGGGACGAGGCGGCCGAGGCCGGCGAGGAGACCGAGGAGCCGGTCGCGGGTACCGGCGCCGGTGACTCGATCAACGCGACTCCGGCGAGCGGCAGTTCCGGCATGCTCCCGGTGGGCCTCGCGGTCGGCGGGATGATGGTCTTCTTCGGGCTCGCCGTGCTCGTCCGGGCCCGCCGGCGGCTGCGCGCCCAGCCGGCCGAGAGCGCCGACTACGGCCGCGTCTGGTACGGGGTGGCCGCCACCCGCCGCCAGCGCCGCCGCTAGTTCTCGGACGCGCCGACGCTTGATCTCCGCGGGGGTTGCCGGCCGTATCCACGGACGGTGACCGGCTGGGGCAGAATCGTCAGGAGTGTCGGTACGACGCCCGGCCATGAGGGAGGAAACGATGACGGAGCTGGCGCGCATCGGAGTTACGGGGCTGGCGGTCATGGGCCGCAATCTCGCCCGTAACTTCGCGCGGCACGGGCACCCGGTGGCCGTACACAACCGGTCCTTCGCCCGTACGAAGGAGTTGGTGGAGGAGTTCGGACATGAGGGGACATTCCTCCCCGCTGAGACGGCCGAGCAGTTCGTCGCGAGCCTGGAGCGTCCGCGCCGGCTGATCATCATGGTGAAGGCCGGCGCGCCCACCGACGCGGTGATCGAGGAGTTCGCCGCGCTGCTGGAGCCGGGCGACATGATCGTCGACGGCGGCAACGCGCACTTCGCCGACACCCGCCGCCGCGAGGCCGCCCTCCGCGAGCGCGGCATCCACTTCGTGGGCACCGGCGTCTCCGGCGGCGAGGAGGGCGCGCTGCACGGCCCGAGCATCATGCCGGGCGGCTCCCCCGAGTCGTACGCGGCGCTCGGCCCGCTGCTGGAGGACATCTCCGCCAAGGTCGATGGGGTGCCGTGTTGCACGCACGTCGGGCCGGACGGTGCCGGGCACTTCGTGAAGATGGTGCACAACGGCATCGAGTACGCGGACATGCAGCTCATCGCCGAGGCGTACGACCTGTTGCGGCGGGGTGCGGGCATCACGCCCGGCGAGATCGCGGAGGTCTTCCGGGGCTGGAACTCGGGCCGGCTGGAGTCATACCTGATCGAGATCACCGCCGAGGTGCTGGCGCACACCGACGCCGCCACCGGCGCGCCGTTCGTCGACGTGGTGGTCGACGAGGCGGAGCAGAAGGGCACCGGGCGCTGGACCGTGCAGATCGCGCTCGACCTCGGCGTCCCCGTGAGTGGCATCGCGGAGGCGGTGTTCGCGCGGGCGCTGTCCGGTGACGCCGACCTGCGGGCCGCGGCCCGCGGCCTGCCCGGACCGGTGCCGTCGGGCGCGGCCACGGAGCTGGTCGAGGACGTCGAGCAGGCTCTCTACGCGTCCAAGATCGTGGCGTACGCGCAGGGCTTCAACCAGATCCAGGCCGCCAGCGCGGAGTACGGCTGGAACATCGACCCGGGTGCGATGTCGATGATCTGGCGCGGCGGCTGCATCATCCGGGCCCACTTCCTGAACCGCATCAAGGAGGCCTACGACGCGGCGCCGCAGCTGCCGTCGCTGCTCGTCGACGAGTACTTCCTGGACGCCGTCCGGGGTGCGCAGGACGCGTGGCGGCGGGTCGTGGTCACCGCGACCCAGCTGGGCATCCCGGTGCCCGGCTTCTCCTCGGCCCTGTCCTACTACGACGCCCTGCGCGCCGAACGCCTCCCGGCCGCCCTGGTCCAGGGCCAGCGCGACTTCTTCGGCGCCCACACCTACCGCCGCGTCGACCGCGAGGGCTCGTTCCACACGTTGTGGGGCGCCGACCGCGCCGAGGTGGCCGGCTAATACCCCCCACGTCGATCTTGCACTTGTCAGGTCCGAATGCCCGATTTGCCGTCTGACAAGTGCAAGATCGACGGGAGGAACCGAATGATCAGAGTGCTGCTCGCCGATGATGAGGCGATGATTCGCGCGGGGGTTAGGGCGATCCTCGCCGCCGACCCGGAGATCGAGGTGGTCGCCGAAGCCGGTGACGGGCGGGAGGCCATCGAGCTGGCCCGGAGTCATCGGCCCGACGTGGTGCTGCTCGACATCCGCATGCCGCAACTCGACGGGCTCGCCGCCGCCGCCGAGCTGCGGCGGGCCGCACCGGACACCGCCGTCGTGATGCTCACCACGTTCGGCGAGGACGACTACATCGCCCGGGCGCTCGGTGACGGCGCCAGCGGGTTCCTGCTCAAGTCGGGCGACCCGCGCGAGCTCATCGCCGGGGTCCGGGCGGTGGCCGCCGGCGCGGCATACCTGTCACCAAGGGTCGCCCACCGCGTCATCAACGAGCTGCGCGACGGCCGGATGTCGCGCGGCGCCGCCGCCCGCACCCAGCTCGAGACGCTCACCGACCGCGAGCGCGAGGTGCTCGCGCTGGTGGGAGCGGGACTGTCCAATGCGGAGATCGCGAAGCGGCTGTTTCTGGTGGAGGGCACGGTGAAGAGCTACGTGAGCACGATCCTCACCCGGCTCGGCGTGCGCAACCGCGTCCAGGCGGCCATCATCGCCCACGAGGCCGGCCTCGTCTCCTGAGCGCGGCGGTCGGAGAGCGCGGCGGTCAGAAGCCGAGTTGGAAGAAGTGCTGGAGGTAGGGGATCGACAGGGTGACTGTGAAGGCGGTGCCCATGGCGCCGACCAGTAGCGCTCGCCACCAGGTGTACGGCCGCGCGATGACGGCCAGCGCGCCGAGCGCGACCAGGAAGAGGGCCAGCGTGGCGATGGACGTCTCGGCCGCCAGGTCGTCGTAGACCCCGCGGGCGTACAGGTAGGTGGCGAACGTCGCGGTCGCCGCCACCACCCCGGCGGGTACCGCGAACCGCAGCACCCGTGCCCCGAAGCCCGCGCGGGCGCGCTCGTTGTTCGGCGCGAGCGCGAGGAAGAACGCCGGGATGCCGATCGTCAGCGACCCGATGAGCGTCAGGTGGCGCGGCAGGAACGGGTACGGCACCTGGGTCAGCACCACCACGATGGCGAGCAGTACAGAGTAGACAGTCTTGGTGAGGAAGAGGTTCGCGACCCGCTCGATGTTGCCGATGACCCGGCGGCCCTCGGCGACCACGGCGGGCAGCGCCGAGAAGTTGTTGTCCAGCAATACGATCTGCGCGACCGCGCGGGTGGCGGGGCTGCCGCTGCCCATCGCCACGCCGATGTCGGCGTCCTTGAGTGCGAGCACGTCGTTGACCCCGTCGCCGGTCATCGCCACGGTGTGCCCGCGCGCCTGGAGCGCGGCCACCATGTCGCGTTTCTGTTGTGGACCGACGCGGCCGAAGACGGTGTTCGCCGCGACGGCGTCCGCCAGCGCCGCGGGTTCCGTGGGTAAGGTGCGGGCGTCCACCGGGTGGTCGGCGCCCGGCACGTCGAGCGCCCGCGCCACCGCACCGACCGACAGCGCGTTGTCGCCGGAGATCACCTTCACCTCGACGCCCTGCTCGGCGAAGTAGCGCAGGGTGTCGCGCGCGTCGGCGCGTACCCGCTGGGCAATGACCACCAGGGCGACGGGCGCGCGATCCTTGACCAGCGCGAGCACGCGGAGCCCGCGGGCGCCGTAGGCGTCCGCCTCGGCGAGGGCCGGATCGCCGGCGGGCAGCAGCACGTCGGGCGCGCCCAGCCGCCACTCCGCCGTCTCCCCCGACGGGTCGGTGAGCGTGGCGCCGCTCCACTTCCGCGCCGACGAGAACGGCGCTCTACTGTGGATTGTCCATCCTGGTTGTCGTGGATGAGCGTCCACAATGGCGCGGAGGCTCGCGTTCGGCCGGTCGTCGGCCGCGCCCAGGGCACCCAACGCGCCGGCGACGGGAGCGTCCGGGTCGAGGACGCGCACCTCGGCAACCTCCATAGTGGCCTCCGTCAGCGTGCCGGTCTTGTCGAGGCACACCACGCTGACCCGCGCCAGCCCTTCGATCGCCGGCAGTTCCTGCACCAGCGTGCGGTGCCGGCCGAGCCGGATCACGCCCACCGCGAACGCGACCGACGTCAACAGCACCAGGCCCTCCGGCACCATCGGCACCAGACCGGCCACCATCCGGCGGACCGCCTCGGGCAGGTCGTCCTCGTTCACCAGGAGCTGGCTGACCACCAGGGCGATCCCGGCCGGGATGATGAGCCAGGTCACGAACCGCAGGATCGCGTCGATCCCGTTGCGGAGCTGGGAGTTGACGAGCGTGAAGCGGCTCGCCTCGTCGGCCAGCCGCGCGGCGTACGCCTCCCGTCCCACCTTCGTGGCGGTGAACGCGCCGGCGCCGGCGACCACGAAGCTGCCGGAGAGCACCTGGTCGCCGGGCTGCTTGAACACCGGGTCGGCCTCGCCGGTGAGCAGCGACTCGTCGACCTCCAGGCCGTCCGCCTCGGTGACCACCCCGTCGACCACGACCTTGTCGCCCTGCCCCAGCTCGATCAGGTCGTCGAGGACGAGCTCGGACGCGTCGACCTCGCTGGCGTACCCGTCGCGGCGCACCACCGGGCGGGCCGCGCCCACGATCGCCAGCCGGTCGAGCGTGCGCTTCGCGCGTAGCTCCTGCACGACGCCGATCAGGGTGTTCGCGATGATCACGCCGCCGAACAGGGCATCCTGGACCGGCCCGACGGCCAGGATCATGAGCAGCAGGATGCCGACGATCGCGTTGATCCGGGTGAAGAGGTTCGCGCGGATGATCTCGCCGACGCTGCGGCTGGCCCGCGCCGGCACGTCGTTGACCTGGCCGGCCGCAATCCGTTCGGCGACCTCCGCGGCACTGAGGCCAGTGCTGACTTCGAGCATGATCCCGACGCTAGGTCGCGCGCCCGCCGCCCACCCCGCCCGATCGAGGTGACCTCCACCTTACTTTCGTCACGTCTTCCCCATGATCAAGGCGTCCTTCAAGTCGTTAGGACTACTTGAAGGACGCCTTGATCATGGGAGGGGTTACCGTCGGGGCGTGCGTGTGGCCAAGGATCTGCTGCTCTGGACGGTGTTCGCCGTGCCGGTCGCCATCGCCTGGCCCGGCCACCACGCGTACCCCTTCTGGCTGCTCATCGTCGGCCTGACCGGCCTCGGCGCGGCGGTGGCGCTCAGCCGCCGCTACCCGCTGGCGTCCCTGTTCCTCGTCGTCGCGATCATCGCGATCGACGGCAACTACTCGTTCGCGCTGCCGGTGGTCAGCTACCTGGTGGGCCGCCGGATGGCCACCATCCGGCCCGCCGCGATCGCGTTCGCGGCCATCGTGGTGCTGGCGTCGCCGTACGTCCTGGTCCGCAGCGACTTCCTCACCTGGGCGTCGCAGGCCGGCGTTCTCGTCTACGCCGGGCTGTTTCCCTGGCTGGTCGGCCGCTACCGCCGCCAGCAGCTCGAACTCGTCACTGCCGGCTGGGAACACGCCGAACACCTGGAACGCGAGCAGCGCATGGTCGCCGACCAGGTGCGCCTGCGCGAACGCACCCGCATCGCCGAAGACATGCACGACTCGCTCGGCCACGAGCTGAGCCTCATCGCGCTCCGCGCCGGCGCCCTGGAGATGGCCCCCGACCTGCCCGACCACCACCGCGCCGGTGCCGCCGAGCTGCGCGCGAGCGCGGGCGTCGCCACCGAACGCCTCCGCGAGATCATCGGCGTACTGCGCGACTCCTCGCCGCCGACCTGGCCGGTGGGCGAGACCATCGCCGAGCTGGTCCGCCGGGCCCGCGACTCGGGCATGGCCGTCTCGCTGGTCGGCGCGGACGGCCTCGCGCGCGCCGGTTCGCTGCCGCCGATGGTCGACCGCGCCGCCCACCGCGTGGTGCAGGAGGCGCTGACCAACGCCAACAAACACGCCCCCGGCGCCCCGGTCACCGTCTCCCTGACCACCAGCACCAGCACCAGCACCGGGGCCGGGGCCGGGGCCGGTCCGCCGACCATCGGCGACGCATCGCCGTCACCCGCCGCCGGCCACGCCACGGCGGGGCCATCCGACGCCGACCACGCCGCAGCCGGCACGCACGGCGCCGGCCCCACCACAGCCGGCACACCCGGCCCTGGCCGCGAGACGGCTGGCCTACCCGACGCCGACCACGCCGCAGCCGGCACATCCGACGTCGGCCACGCCATGGCCGGCGAATCTCACAGCGGCGGCGCCGGGGCTGGCGACGTCATCGTCTCGGTCCGCAACGCACGTCCGCCAGCGGGCCCGCTGCCCGGCACGGTGCGTGGCGGGCAGGGCCTACCGGGGCTGCGCGAACGGGTACGCCTCACCGGCGGGACGCTTACCGCGGGCCCCACCGAGGACGGCGGCTTCGCGGTGGTGGCCCGGCTGCCCTCCAGCGCCGCAGCCGTGCCCGCGCCCGCGCCCGCCGAAACCGGCTCCGCCGATCGGCGCCGGCTGGCACAGCGCCGGGCCCGGCTCGGCCTGGTCACGGCCATCGCGGTGCCCGGCGGCATCGGCGCGGTGCTGGGCGCCGTGGCGGTCGGCTACTACCTGTACGCGACGACCAGTTCGGTGCTCAGACCCAGCGCGTACGCGTCGCTGACGGTCGGCCAGGATCAGGCGGCGGTGGAACAGGTGCTGCCGCGCCGCGAGATGCTCGACCCACCCCGCGAGGCCGCGCCGCCGGGCGCCTCCTGCCGGTACTACCGCTCACACGGCGAGATCTTCGCCAGCCAGGTGGACGTCTACCGCCTCTGCTTCCAGAACGGCAAACTCGTCACCAAATCCACCCTCCCCCACACATGATCAGGGCGTCCCTCACGCCGTTCGCCCGCAATGTCGGGGACATTGCTGCTTCAACAACACCGGAGTCAGCAATGTCCCTGACATTGCTGACTCCGACGATGCCGCATCCCGGAGCGATGTGACGAGATCCACCATGGGGTCCGCGTGCGAGACCGCTCCGGCCGATTCACACCTCCGCGCGCCGCAGCCCAACGTCCGCCGCCTGACCGGCCCGCCACCATGCCGGGCGGACGTCGATCAAGGACCCCCTCGCCGATCAAGGGCTCAGGAACGCGGATCGGAGATCAAACCACGTGCCCGAGCCCTTGATCGGCGGAAAAGGCCCTTGATCAACGCAGCGCTGGAGCGCGCGGAGCGCGCTGCGCGTAGGGCGCGAGGTTAGGGGTCGCGGCGGTGGAGAGCGGTGTAGCCGAGGGTGAGAGAGGCTAGCGCCCAGGCCGTGAGGACCGCGGCGTCGGACAGGGTGCCGTCGCGGAGGAAGTTCGCCGCCGCGTAGCCGGGGAGGACTTCGGCCACCGGGCCGGTCAGCATCAACGGGCCGAGGAGCAGCACGAGCACCGCGCCCATGGTGCCGACCGCGCTGCGCAGGGCGGCGCCCATCCCCACGCTGATCACGCTCACCAGCGTCAGGTGGACCGCGACCCGGAGGACCGCGCCGATCGCGTCGCCGGCGTCCACGACCGCGTAATCGGACAGGCCGAGCCGCCCGGCGGCGAGCCCGGCCGCGCCGAGCAGCAGGCCCGCGCCGAACGTGACGGCCCCGACGACGCCGGTCTTCGCGAGCAGCACCCGGCCGCGCCGCGGTTCGGCGCGCAGCGTCGAGCGGATCGAGCCGGTCGAGAACTCGGTCGTGATCGCCAGCATCGCGAGGGCCACCACGGCGAGCTGGGCGAGTAGGGCCGCCAGGACCAGCGGTTCGTGCAGCGCCATCGTGGTGGCGGTGGTGTCCCGTACCGCCTGGTCGGCGGGGTTCTCCAGGTCGTGCACGAAGTCGTTGCCGAGCGTCCACGCGCACGCCGCCATCAGCAGCAGGCCGCTGACCAGGCACCACCAGGTGGACCGCACCGACCACAACTTGATCCACTCCGCGCGGGCGGTCATCGCACCACTCCGTACTCGACGCTGTTCGCCGTCAGTTCCAGGTACGCCTCTTCCAGCGACGCGTCCTGCTGGCTCAACTCGTGCAGGCGCACGCCCGCGGCGTACGCGATGTCTCCGATCTTCTCGAGGCTGGCGCCGGCGACCGCGAGCTCGCCGGCGGAGATCGGCCGGACCGCGATGCCGTGCGCGGCCAACTGGCCGCGCAGGGCGTCGGCCTGCGGGCTGCGGACGCGTACGGCGGTGGCCGCGCTGCCGGCGATGACCTGGTCGATCGGCGCGTCCCGGATGATGCGGCCCTGGCCGATCACGACGAGGTGGTCAGCGGTCAGCTGCATTTCGCTCATGAGGTGGCTGGAGACGAAGACGGTGCGCCCTTCGGCGGCGAGGGAGCGCATCAACTGGCGTACCCAGCGCACGCCGTCGGGATCCAGCCCGTTGACCGGCTCGTCGAAGATGAGCACCGGTGGGTCGCCGAGCAGCGCCTCCGCGATGCCCAGCCGCTGGCTCATGCCCAGCGAGAACGCGCCGGCCCGCTTGCCGGCGACGGCGGTCAGGCCGACCGTCTCCAGCACCTCGGTCACGCGGCGATCGGGGATCCCGTTGGTGGCGGCCATGGCGCGCAGGTGGTCGCGGGCGGTGCGGCCCGGGTGCACGGCCCGGGCGTCCAGCAGCGCGCCGATTGTCCGAAGTGGATTGCGCAGGGCCACGTAGGCGCGGCCGTCGATCAGCGCGGTGCCGGCCGTGGGCCGGTCCAGCCCGAGGATCATCCGCATGGTGGTGGACTTCCCGGAGCCGTTCGGCCCGAGGAAACCTGTCACCTTCCCCGGCGCGATACGCAGCGTGACGCCATCCACCGCCGTCTTGTCGCCGTACCGCTTGGTGAGTCCGGTCAGTGTGATTGCCATGGCGCAGGACGCTATGCGTCGGGATAGGCCCGCCACAGGGCACGAACGGCACCGGTGAGCCCTGTCTTTCGACAGGTTTGCCCTGCCGGGGGCGGTGGGCACGGTTACGGTGAGCGTGAGTGACTCCATGACCGGCCGGGCCAGGACGCGCGGCTGGAGAGAGGAGACGTCATGAGTACCGCACGCGAGATCATGCACCAGGGCGCGCAGTGCGTCGGGGAGAACCAGACGCTCGCTGACGCCGCGCGCATGATGCGCGACCTGCAGGTAGGCGCCTTGCCGATCTGCGGGGCCGATGACCGGTTGCGCGGCATCATTACCGACCGCGACATCGTCGTGCGCTGTATCGCCGAGGGCGGTAACCCGGAGTCGGTGACCGCGCGGGAGATGGCGCAGGGCACGCCCATCTGGGTCGAGGCCGACGCCGACCAGAACGAGGTGCTGCGGTTGATGCAGCAGAACAAGATCCGCCGGCTGCCGGTGCTGGACAACAACCACCGGCTGGTTGGCATGATCAGCGAGGCGGATCTGGCGGTGCGACTCGATGAGCATTCGCTGCACGAGTTCGCCGAGGCCATCTATTCCGCCCAGCCCACCAGTTAGCTCTCGTGATCAGGGCGTCCCGCATGTCGTTACGACGACGTGCGGGACGCTCTGATCATTGTGGAGGGCAGCGCCAGGCTGGACGCGCATGGAAGACTCACGGAGACTAAGCCGGAACTCCTTGTATACCTGTAAAGAGGAAGCCCATGGCCGAGCCGATCCTGGTGGTCGACGTCGGCACGTCGGGCACCCGCGTCGCGCTGGTCGTCGGCGACCGGTCCGGGCTGATCCGCGAGCCCGGCGCCACCAGCTACGTCTGGCCCTCGTCGGTCTGCCTCGACGACGCCGGCTATCTGATCGGCACCGCCGCCGAGCGGCGCAAACGCGCCCTCCCGCGGCGCTACATCGACGGCCCGCGCCGGGCCGTCGACGCGCGCGCCTCGATGTGGTTGGAGCAGCGCGAGGTCACCGGCACCGAGGCGGTCACCGTCTACCTCACGGCCGTGCGCGGCGAGGCCGAGCAGCAGTACGGGGCGGCGCTGCACCGGTTGACGCTCACCGTGCCCGCCGACTACGGGCCCGGTGATCCGCGCCGCGACGCGATGGTGGCGGCCGGCACCGCCGCCGGCTTCGCCGATGTGGAGCTGGTCAGCGACGCGGTGTGCGCGGCGCTCGACCCGGAGACCGGCGGCGGCCTGCCAGCCGGCGGCCTGGTGCTGGTCTGCGATCTGGGCACCATGTGGACCGCGGCCGTCGTCCAGGTGGGGGGCAACCACACCACGCAGCTCGCGCACCAGACCGCCAGCGCCGGGTTCGACCTCGACGCGCTGCTCGTCGACGACCTCCGCTCGCAGGGCCGCGCCTGGCTGGAACCGCTGCTCGCGGCGCCCGGTGACGCTGGCCTGCGGGCGTATTACGAGGCCATCGAGTTCACCCGCCGGCTCAAGCACGAACTCGCCGCCGCCGAGGAGGTGACCGACCATCTGACGCCGCTCGCCCCGCCGTACCGGTTGACCCGCGAATGGCTGGCCGCCTTCGCCGAGCCGGCCGTGCGGTGGCTGGTGGCCAGCTGCCACGCCGTGCTGGAGCAGGCCGGCGCCGCGCCGGCCGACCTCGCCGCGGTCGTCCTCGCCGGAGGCTCGGCCCGGCTGCCGATGGTGGCGCCGGCGCTGCACGCCGGACTGGGCCTGCCGGTCCGCGCCTCGGCCGAGCCGGAGCTGGCCGTCGCGCGCGGCGCGGCCCGCTGGTCGGTGGGCGCGGCGACCCGGGTCATCCCGGCCGAGCCGCCCCGTTGGCAGGTGGAGCCGCTCTTCTGGGAGATCCCCGGTGGCGTCGGCGACGTAGTCCGGTGGCTCGTGCCCGAGGGCGGCGCCTACCAGCCGGGCGAGGTGGTGGTCCAGGTGCGCGGCTCGGACGAGCGGGTGTTCGACCTGGTGGCGGCGCAGGCCGGCACCTTGCTGTCGCACCGCGCGGCGGCTGGCGACCGGGTCGGTCCGGTGCTGGTCGCGGCCGCCGCGAAGGCGCCGAAGGCACTGGCCGAGCGGCCACCGCCGCGCCGCTGGCGGCAGGAGCTGGTGGGTTCCTGGCTGCTCGCGCCCGACCGCCAACGCCTGGTGGCGTGTGACGGCAGCGGCCGGCACGTGCGGATCCACGACGCCGCGAGCGGCGCGGTCCTCAGCGAGCTCGCACCCGAGCCGGGGGAGGTCGCCCCGCGCGGCGGTCGGGTCTTCGTCGGACCAGCCGGGGTCCTGTTCCTGGTGGCGTGGGACGCCGCCGGCTGGTTCTCGGTGTGGGACCTCGACACCGGCACGCTGGCGACCCGGTTCTGCGATCCCGCCGAGCCCGACCAGGTGCTGGTCGACGAGACGGGGTGGCGGCTGGCCGCCGAGGCACGGGGCAAGGTGGCGGTGGGCCGCTACCGGCGGTCCACGGTCACGGTGTGGGACCTGCGCACCGGCGCCCGCGTCGACAAGGTCAACGACGACTCCTGGGCACGCCGGCACCCCGGGTTCACCGGGCGCAGCGCCGCCGACGGGTTCGTCGCCGCGGCCGCCAGCCCGGACGGCCAGCTCCGCGCGGCCGCCGGTGCGGCCACCGACGGCACCGCGGTGCTGCTGGTCCACGACGTCGCCACCGACGACGAGGTCTTCCGCGCCCGCGGCGAGCCGGGTCAGCGGGTACGGGTCGGGTTCAGCGCGGACGGCTGCCACCTGCTGGCCGAGTGGGAGCACGGCGACCGGAGCGTGGTGGATGTCTGGGCCATCTGACGCCAGCGCGGCGTCCACGCTGGTCTGCGACCTCGGCACCGCGTCGTCATCGGCCGCCGTGGTGACCGACGACCGGTCGACGCTGGTGCCCGACCCGGTCACCGGCGCGGCGAGCTGGCCGTCCGCCGTGTTCTGGGACGGCCAGCAGCTGCTGGTCGGTGCGCAGGCCGAGCGCCGCCGGCGGGCTGAGCCGGACGCCTACGCCGCGGAGTTCAAGCCCGGGCTCGCCGCCGACGTGTCCGTACTGCTCGGCCAGCGCCGGTTCCGGCCGGTGGAGCAGGTCGTCGCGATGCTGTCCGCGCTGCGCGCCGAGGGCGAGCGGCTGCACGGCGCCCCGATCCCCCGGATCGTGCTCACCGTGCCGGCGAGCTACCCGCCCGGCGACCACCGGCGCACCCGCCTGGTCGCCGCCGGTGAGGCCGCCGGCTTCCTGGCCGTCGAGCTCCTTCCGGAGCCGGTGGCGGCGGTGTCCACGCCCCTCACCGGGCCACCGTTCCGGGCCGGTGACCAGGTGCTGGTGTACGACTTGGGAGGCGGCACGTTCGACGCCGGGCTGGTGCGGATCGGTGAGCGCTGGCACGAGTTGCTCGGCCACGCCGCGCTCGACGACTGCGGCGGGCGCGACATCGACGCGCTGCTCGCCGGCCGCATCCGGGCGGAGAGCCAGCAGTGGCTGCCGCCGCCGGCCACCGCCGAGGCCGCCCAGCGGCTCGACATGGCGGTGACCGAGTTCGCCCGGCGGATCAAACACCAGCTCAGTGACGTGCCGGCGGTCGAAGACTTCCTGATGCCGAACGCGCCGCCGGCTCGGCTGAGCCGGGCGGAGCTCGCGGCGCTCGCCGCGCCGCTGCTGGACCGCACGGTGACCTGCTGCGCGGAGCTGCTGACCCGGCTGGGCGTGCCCGCGCACGACCTCGCCGCGGTGCTGATGGTCGGCGGCGCCGCCCGCATGCCGGCGGTGGCCGAGAAGCTCAGCACGCTCGGTGCGCCGCTGCGGCCGGTCGCCGCGCCGGAGCTGGCCACCGTGCTCGGCGCCGCGCGGTGGCTGCCCAGCAGCGGGCCGCGCCGGGTGGCCGCGCGCACGTCGCCGGAGCCGGTCATACCGCTGTCGTTCGCCATCCCGGGCGGCGCGGCGCGGCTGCTGCACTGGTTGGTCCTGCCCGGCCAGGCATATCTGGCGGGGGTGCCGCTGGCGCGGGTGCGGCTGCCGGGCGGTGCGCTGTGGGATCTCGTCGCCGCCACGCCCGGCACGCTCGACCGGCTGCTGGTGCCGCCGGGCGCCGACGTGGCCGCCCACGAATGGCTCGCCTTCTCCCGCCCCTGACCCCCTCCTAACTTGATCAAGGCGTCCTTCAAGTCGTTCTAACGACT
>JBBEWH010000287.1:0-2246 GCA_037414955.1 Actinomycetes bacterium KLBMP 9797 | reverse complement strand
AGGACGCCTTGATCTTGGAGGAGGGGGTCAGGGGTGCGCGCCGATGTGGACGCTGCGCGCCTCCAGCCAGCAGAGGTCGGTGCGGTGACCCAGCCACGCCTCGTCCTCCGGGTCGAGCAGTCTCTGGCACACCGCGTCGTCGGCGGGGTCCAGCAGGCCGGCGGGGCGCAGCCGCTCCACGCGGTGCGCGAGCCGGTCCAGCAGGCGCTCCCGGTCCGCATCGGACAGTGGCGGCGGCCGCTCCAGCAACGTCGTGCTCGTGGTCACGTCGCTGAGGCCGGCGCGCCGGAGCGCTTCGGTCCAGCCGTACGGCATCGGGCGGGACCCGGGCAGTGCCGCCCGCATCCCGGCGAACCAGCGGTCCTGGGCGGCGTCCAGCCGCACCTCCAGGCCCGGCTCGCCGATACCCAGGTCCCAGGGCAGGTGTCGGGGCGGCAGCCCGCCCTCCGCCAGCGCCAGCCGGCCGCCAGGGCCGAGCAGCGTCGCGAGCGCGTCGACCGCTGCCTGCTGGTCGCCGGCGTGGTGCACGGACGCGGACGCCCAGACGAGGTCGGCCGGCGCGCCGAGCGCGGCGCGCAGGTCGGCGAGGTCGCCGTCCAGGTCGGCGCGCAGGAACTCGGCGTCGGGCACGGCCGCCCGCGCGGCTTCCAGGATGGCCGGCTCGGCATCGACGCCGACCGCGCGGCCGGTCGCGCCGAGCACGGCAGCGAGCGCGCGGGTCATGCCGGCCCCGCCGCAGCCGATGTCGACCGCCAGCATGTCGCGGGGGCGGACCAGCGCGGCGGCCACCTGCGCATACCACACGGCCTCTTCCCGCGCGACCACGCCGAGGTGCGCCGTGTGCGCCGACCACACCACCGTGTACGGATCGTCAGTCACGCCCCCATTCTGCCCCCTTGATCAGGGCGTCCCCGTAGTTGTTCACAGCACTGATCATGGGAGCGATTGGGCGAGGGCGGCGGCGAAGGGGTTCGGCCAGGCGCGCCACGCGTCCTCGCCCAGGGCGAGTTCGGCGTCGGTGAGCAGGCAGGCGGTGAGCTGGCGATGCAGGTCGGCCGGATCCAGTCCCAGCCCGACGAAGGCGAGCTGGTTGCCGCGGTCACCGTAGTACGGGTCCCAGTCCACCGCCGCGGCCAGCCGCCGCCCGTCGCTCGCCTCGCCCCACTGGGCCTCGGGCAGCGCGGCGAGCCAGCGGCCCAGCGAGCCCATGGACAGCCCGCCGCCAGCCGCCTCCCAGGCGACCGCGGTGTCCGGCTGGCTGGCGAGCCAGAGGTGGCCCCGGCTGCGCAGCGCGCTCGCCGTGACCGCTCGCAGCGCGGTGTTCAGCCGCTCCGGGTGGAAGGGACGCCGCGCCCGGAAGACGGCGGAGACCACGCCGCAGTCGGGGACCGGTTCGTGAACGCCGACGGCGTAACCCTCCAGGCCGCGGGCGAGCACGCCGGGCGTGTCGGGGCGGTGGCGGCCGGTACCCCGCAGCGCGCCAGCCAGCTCCGCACAGTCCACGTAGGGCGTGGTGGAGGTGAGGTGGACGGCCCACGGCGCCAGCCGGTGCAGCAGCACGGCGAGGCGGGCGGTGTCGAAGGCCCCGTCCGGCGCGTCCCCCCACAGCAGCACGGTGTCGGCGTACTCGATCTGCCGGCCCACCACGTCGGCCACCATGCGGTGATCGTCGTCGGCGGCGTGCAGGGCGCGGTCGCGTAGGTCGTCGGTGCTGGTCAGGTCGCCGAGCAGCCGGGCGGCGTCGGCCACGGTGACGTACGAGTCGAAGCGCACCGCGTCGGTCACCGGCGCGCCGTCGACGCGGCACCAGCTCACGGCGCGGGCGACCGACTCCGGCTCGACGGCCTCCGGGAGCATCAGCAGCAGGTCGCGGTGGGGGTCGGCGCGCGCCAGCCGGACCAGCGTCGGGAGCACGTCTTCCCGGAGCGTGCAGGACACGCAGCCGTGCACCAGCGTCACCCGCTCGTCCTCCAGCACCTCGGTGCCGCTGCGGACGATCCGGTGGACGACGCCGTCGCGTACCCCGGTCAGGTCGTGCCGGATCAGCAGCAGGCGCGGGTCGGCGGCGAGCAGCGCGCGGGCCGCCGCATAGGTCGCGGCGGGCGAGAACCCAGACAACACCGTAACGACAGCCATGAAACACCCTTACCTTGTTGAAAACCGTTTTCATCTACCTTACCCCCACCCCACCCCTACCCCCACCCCTCCCTCCCCCTCCTCCCTCCCCACCCACCTCCCCACCTCCC
>JBBEWH010000286.1:0-23166 GCA_037414955.1 Actinomycetes bacterium KLBMP 9797 | reverse complement strand
CGATCATGATCTGCTCGGCGAGGTCGGCCAGGTCGGGGTCGAGGTCGTCGGGCAGCTGCCGCAACTGCTGGGCGATCACCTGCGCCTGCTCGCTGTTGACGGCGCCTTTGGACAGGGCGGCGTCCAGACCGGGGTGTTGGTCTAGTTCTTTGGCGAGGGTGACCCAGCGGGTGCCGGTCTGCGCCGACACGTGATACCGATGCCGCAACCACGCCGCCGTCGAGGTCAGATGCTCACTGTTGAGGAAGGAGCGGCCGTCGATCTCCCTGATCAGGTGCAGCCGGGTCGCGGCCAACTGCTGTTCCAGCCGGTGTACCTCGTCCAGTGAGGTGACCAGGTCGTTGTCGGACAGCGGCCATGCGGGGGCGTCGACGACCCCGGCGGCCAGGCCACCGAGCTGCGTCAACGTCTCCAACATGCGCTCTATTCTCGTACAGCTGTACCCCCGCCCGCTGCCCCTGCCTATCGACCGACGGCGATGGACTCATGATCAGGGCGTCCCTCAAGTAGCTCTAACGACTTGAAGGACGCCCTGATCATGGAAAAAGAGGGTTCATTATTTTCGAGTCCGATCCGGTGGGTCGCGATCAGCGGCCGCGATGGGGCAGATTTCGGCGAACGGGCAACTCGGGCAGGCGACATCGACCTGCGGATCTCGAAGCCTGGCGCTGCCAGGTTCACTTCGCCCGCGACTTGTTCCCGCACTGCCCAGGACGCACACCGACATAGTCGCCGCCGTGTTCACGCGATCGTCGCCCGACCCGGCGCCGCCACTGTCGCCGCGACCAGTTCGCCGGCCGCTTCCCGGAAATCGGCACCCCCATGGACACGGCCAAGGCGGGAGGGGCGAGCGCCATGGGAGATCTTGGCGCTCAGGCGTCGCTATCACGACGCTGTGGCGTCAAGATTCACAACGGTGGGGGACGAGGTCACCAGATCGTCGTCGGACAACGGCCACGCATACAGCTGTACCCCGCCCGCCGCCCCAAACCATCGACGGCAATGACCGACTCATGATCAAGGCGTCCCTCAAGTCGTTAGAACTACTTGAGGGACGCCTTGATCATGGAGGGTGCGTACGTTGGGGGGCGTAGGCGGGACGTCGTTGTCGAGCGGACGCGTCGACCGCGTCGCGCTGTCAGCCTCGATGCATGGCATTTCGGAAGCTCGCCGCCCTGTTCGCCGTCTGCGCGGCGCTCGGCGCGGCCATGGTCATCGGTCACACCCCTGCCAAGGCGACCGTCGACAGCGAGGCCCTGGTCCGCGTCGACACGGGCTGGGTACGCGGACAGGTGTCGGCACACGACGTGGCGTTCTCCGGCATTCCCTACGCCGCGCCGCCGGTCGGTGAGCGGCGCTGGACGCCACCCGCGCCTCCGCGACCGTGGCGCGGCGTGCGCGACGCCACCGTGCCGGCAAGCCCTTGCGCGCAGGACCCCACCGGGGCGGGTCCGCCGGTGATGGTGGTGGGTGACGAGGACTGCCTCTACCTGAACGTGACCGTCCCGCGCGAGGCGCCACCCGGAGCGCGGCTGCCAGTGCTGCTGTGGGTCCATGGTGGAGGGTTCGTGAACGGCACCGCCACCGACTACCGGCGACTCGCCGCGGCCGCCGATGTGGTCGTGGTGACCGTCAACTACCGGCTCGGACCGCTCGGGTTCCTGTCCACGCCGGTGCTCGACCGCGACGGCCAACCGTCGGGAAACTACGGACTGCAGGACCAGACCGCCGCCCTGCGATGGGTGCGACGCAACGCGGCCCGCTTCGGCGGTGACCCGCACAATGTGACCCTCTTCGGCCAGTCGTCCGGAGCCAGGAGCGTGTGTGCCCACCTGGCGGCGCCGGCCAGCCGGGGCTTGTTCCACAAGGCCATCATGCAGAGCGGCCCGTGCGCCAACGCCCTCGTGACCAAGCCCGTGGCCGACGAGCGGGGCGCGCGCGCCACCGCGCAGCTGGGCTGCGCCTCCTCCGGGGGCATCGCCGGACGAGGCGCGGCGCGGCCCGGCGACGTCGCCCGGTGCCTGCGCGGTCGGCCGCTCGCCGACGTGCTCGCCACCTTGCCGGACCAGGGCGGCGGCTTCCTCGGCGAGTACCGGGACGCGGCCTGGATGCCGGTCGTCGGCACGCCAGTCCTACCGGCGCAGCCCCTGGACGCCCTCGCCCGCGGAGCGGCGACGGGCATCCCGCTGCTGATGGGCACCAACCGGGAGGAGATGCGGCCGTTCGTCGGCTTCGCATACGACGCGGTCGGGAACCCGATGACCGAGCCGGAGTACCGGGCACTGATCGGGCAGGCGTTCGGCCCGGACGCGGCGGCGGTCCTCGCCCGGTACCCGGTACCGCGCTATCCCAGCCCGGCCGTCGCGCTGTCGACGGTGCTCACCGATTGGGGCGGCACGGTGGGTGCCTGCCCGATGCTGCGGACCGCGCGGGTCGCCGCCCAGCACACCCGCGTGTTCGCCTACGAGCTGGCCGAGGACAGCGGGCGCGTCGACAACGGCTTCCCGCTGGGCGCCCACCACAACTGGGATCTGCCCTTCCTGTGGGACCTCCCGACCGGAGGCTGGTACCCGGAGCTGACCACCGAAGCGCAGCGGGCGCTGTCCCGCCAGCTGATCGCGTACTGGACCGCCTTCGCCCGCACCGGCGACCCCAACGCTCCCGGATCCGTCCCGTGGAGCCAACTCGCCGGGGACGCCCCCGTGCAGTCACTCGCCGCGGGCGACGGTGGCATCGCCCCGGTCCCCTTCGCCGAAAACCACCACTGCGACTTCTGGCGCCGCCGATGACCGGCCGCTCCAGGACCGCCCGGTGCGGCGTCCACCCCATGATCAAGGCGTCCCTCATGCAGTTCTAACGACTACAGGGACGCCTTGATCATGGTTGGGCGGCGCGGGGGCGCGCTGCGGGTCGTCGCATGCCTTCGTGGGATTTTCTCTGATTTGCGGATTTTGTCACCCCTGCCGTCAGCACCGACCTACGGTCACTTCAGTAACGCTGCTCACGATCTGGGGAGGGTTGGACTTGTCGTCGTTCCTCTACAGGCTGGGTCGAGGGGCGGCTCGTGCCCGGGTGGTGGTCGTGGCGCTGTGGCTGGTCGTGCTGGTCGCGGCCGGCGGCGCGGCGCTGCTGTTCAACCAGGGCACCGACGACACGTTCGCCATCCCCGGTTCGGAGTCCCAGGACGCCCTGGACTACCTGGGGCGGGTCTTTCCCGAGGTCAGCGGCGCCTCGGCCCAGCTGGTGCTGCTGGTCCCGGCGGGGCAGCGGGTGGACACGCCCGCCATCCGGACCGCGGTGTCCCGGGCGGTGGGGCGGATCGGGCAGGTCGACCAGGTCGCCACCGTGGTCGACCCGTTCGGTGCGGACGTCTCCGGCGCGGTGTCACCGGACGGCCGGGCCGCGCTGATCGCCGTGCCGATGGCGGTCGACCTCGCCCAGGTCGAGCCCGCGACCAGGACCGCGCTGTCGGCCATCGCCGCCGACCTCGCGTCGTCGGTCGGTGCCGGCGCCACGGTGTACACCGGCGGTGACGCGTTCTCCCACCGGGTACCAAGGCTCAGCCCCACCGAGGGCGTCGGCCTGGCGATCGCGCTGCTGGTGCTGCTGCTGATGTTCCGGTCGCTCATCGCGGCGCTCATGCCGTTGCTGACCGCCGTGCTCGGGGTGGGCGTCTCGATCGGCCTGATCTATCTGGCCACGATCGTCACCCCGATCTCGTCCACCGCGCCCATGCTGGCGGTGATGCTCGGCCTGGCGGTCGGCATCGACTATGCCCTGTTCCTGCTCTCCCGGCATCGCGACCAGCTCGCCGAAGGCCTCGACGTGGCGGAGTCGATCGCCCGCACCACCGCCACCGCCGGGTCGGCGGTCATCTTCGCCGGCCTCACCGTCGTCATCGCCCTGCTGGGCCTGTCGGTGGCGGGCATACCTTTCCTCACCACCATGGGTGTCGCCGCCGCGGTCGCGGTCGCGCTGGCGGTCGGCATCGCGGTCACCCTGGTACCCGCGCTGCTCTCCTTCGCGGGACGGCGGCTGCGGCCGCGGGCGGCCCGCCGCCAAGCCCCGAACCAGACCCGCGGCCAAGCCCCGAACCAGACCCGCGACCAAGCCCTCAACCAGGCCCCCGAACAGGTCCGCCAGCAGCCGGCCCCGGAGCAGCGCGCGCCCGCGCGGCGCGTGCCGCGCCGGCGCGGTAGGCCGCCGGTGGCGCGCTGGTGGGTGCGCACGGCGACCCGGGCGCCGCTCCTGACCGTCGTGGTCGTGGTCGCGGCGCTGGGCGCCTGCGCCATCCCGGCGACCGACCTGCGGCTGGCGCTGCCGGACAGCGGCACCGAAGAGGAGGGTACGCCGGCGCGCGACACCTACGACGTGGTGAGTGAGCACTTTGGACCGGGTTACAACGGGCCGCTCATCGTCACCGCGGACATCATCACCAGTACCGATCCCGTGGGGCTGGTGAACACGCTCGCCGCCGAGATCCGCGCGCTGCCCGGCGTGGCCGCCGTGCCGCTGGCCACGCCCAATCCCCAGGGCGACACCGGCATCATCCAGGTCATTCCCGAGACGGCCCCGGATTCGGCGCGGACCGAGGAACTGGTGGCCCGGCTGCGCGGGCAGGAACAGCACTTCCTCGACGCCTACGGCACGCGCATCGCCGTCACCGGCATCACGGCCGTCGGCATCGACGTCTCCGCCCAACTCGGCAAGGCCCTGCTCCCCTTTGGACTGCTGGTCGTCGGCCTGTCGCTGATCCTGCTGGCCATGGTGTTCCGCTCGATCTGGGTGCCGATCAAAGCCACCGCCGGCTACCTGCTGTCCGTCGGCGCGGCGTTCGGCGTCACGTCGTACGTCTTCGTGCAGGGCCACTTCGCCGGGGCGCTGGACGTCGCCCACACCGGCAGCGTCATCAGCTTCCTGCCCATCATCCTCATGGGTGTCCTGTTCGGACTCGCCATGGACTACGAGGTGTTCCTCGTCTCCCGGATCCGCGAGGACTTCGTGCACCGCGGCGACCCGCGGCACGCCATCGAGTCCGGATTCGTCTCCGCCTCCCGCGTCGTGGTCGCGGCCGCCGTCATCATGTTCGCCGTCTTCGCCGCGTTCGTGCCCGAGGGCAGCGCGACCATCAAGCCCATCGCGTTCAGCCTGGCCGTCGGGGTGTTCGTCGACGCGTTCATCGTGCGGATGACCCTGGTGCCGGCCGTGCTCGCGCTGCTCGGCCGCCACGCCTGGGGCCTGCCGCCCGCGGTGGACCGCGCGCTCCCGGTGTTCGACGCCGAGGGTGCCGCACTGGTACACGAGCTGCGCCTGGCCGACTGGCCGGCACCCGGCGCCGACGAGGCGGTCAGCGCCCGCGACCTGAGCCTGGACGACGACCGCGGGCACCCGGTCTACGCGGGCGTGGACATCCACCTGCCCCGCGGCGAGGTCCTCGTGCTGCACGGCGCCGGCGCGGTCGGCAAGACGGCCCTGCTGTTCACCCTCGCCGGGCGGGTCACCAAGGCCCGGGGCGACCTGAAGGTGCTCGGCCGGGTGCTGCCCCAGCACAGCCACGCGCTGCGCCGCGACGTGAGCGTCGTCCGTTGCCGGGACGTCCCGGACCCGACCGGCGAGGTCACCGCCGCGCTGGCCGACGGCGTCGCGCTGGTCCTGCTCGACGACGTGGACCTGGTGCTGCGCACCGCCGCCCGGCAGGCGCTGCGCGGCCTGCTCGCGGAGGCAGGCAGGGTGTCCTATGTGCTCACCTGCCAGGATCCCGACCGCATCCGGGACCTGTTACCCCCGGCCACCCAGCTGTACGCCGTACCCGACCAGCCCGTCAAGACATCCGCTCAGCCCGTCGAGGTCGCCTGATGTTCACGCCCTTCACCAACTCCGCCCGCGCGCCGGCGTCGGGCCCGCTGACCTGGAAGACCTGGACCGGTCTGATCGTCGTGCCGATCGTCGTCATGGGCCTGCCGACGTGGGCGCTGTGGTCGCCGGAGAGCGACCACGGCACCGCGACCGCCGCCGTCGTCAACAACGACGAACCCGTCACCGTCAACGGCCAGACCATCCCGCTGGGCCGGGAGCTGGCGGGCAACCTGACCCACAACTCAGACTCGGCGTACACCTGGGTCCTGACCGACGCGGACGACGCGTCGGACGGCCTGGACGACGGCTCCTACGCCGCCGTGGTCACCATCCCGAGCGACTTCTCCGCCCGCGCCACGTCCACCGCCACCGCGAAGCCGCTGGCGGCCACCCAGGCGGTGCTCGACATCCGCACCTCGTCCACCGCCGGCGTCGCCGACCCCAGCCTCTCCGAGCACGTCGCGCTGGCCGCCCAGCAGGCCCTCGACCAGCAGGTGGTCGAGACCTATGTGGACAACGTCTACGTTGGATTCAACCGCATCCACCGACAGATCGGCGAGGCCGCCGCAGGGGCGCGCCAGCTCGCCACTGGCACCGGCCGGCTGGTGCCCGGCGGGCAGAAGGTCGCCGCCGGCGCCGGCCAACTCAGCACCGCCGCCGCACAGCTGTCCGGCGGCGCCGGCGAGCTGGCGGCGGGCACCGCCCAGCTGGCCAGCGGCTCCCGGCAGCTCAGCGCCGGGCTCACCCAGGCCGAGCGGGACACCGCGCGGCTGCCCGCGCTGACCCGCCTACTCGCCAGCGGCGCCGACCAGGTCGCCCGGGGCAATGAGCAACTCGCGGCCACCGTCGTCCCGCTCGCGGACCGCATCATCGCCGCGATCGACGCGCTGCCCTCCGCGCGCGCCGCGGCCACCGAGTTCCGGCGGCTCGCGGACCGGTGCGCGGGGAGCGGCGGAAGCGCGGAGTTCTGCGCGGATCTCGTCCGCGTCGCGGACGAGTTCAGCGCCAACGCCGCGCGGATCGACGCCGCCGCGGGCCGGATCCGCGCCGCCGCCGTCCAGGTCCGCGAGTCGGTCCAGGCGCTCGCCACCGGCGCCCGCCAGGTCGCCGACGGCAACGCCCTGCTCGCCCGCGAAGCCGGCGCGCTCGCCCAGGGGATCGCCGGCACCGCGGCGGGCGCCCGGCGGCTCACCAGCGGCATCGTCGCGGCCGACGACGGCGCCCAGCAACTGGCCAGCGGCGCCGGCCAGCTCGCCAGCGGCGGGCGGCAACTGGCCACCGGAGCCGGGCAGCTCAACACCGGCATCGTGCGCGTCGACGGCGGCGCGCGGAAGCTGGCCACCGGACTCGACGAGGGACGCGACCAGGTACCCGCCTACACCGACGCGGAACGCGCCCATCTCAAGACCGTCGCCGCGAATCCCATCACGGCCACTGTGGACACCACGCGATTCGGTCCGCTGGTGCTCACCCTCTTCGCCGCGCTCGCCTTGTGGGCGCTGGCGCTCGCCACCTACATCGTCACCCGCGCGGTGCCGGACGCGGTGCTCACCGCCCGCGAGCCCACGTGGCGCATCATCGTCCGGGCCGCCCTGCCCGGCGCCACCGCGGCCGCGCTGGCCGCGCTCGTGATCACCGCCATCGCGGTACCCGTCCTGTCCCTCGGCGCCGCCCGTGCCGTCGGTTTCCTCGGCGTCGCGCTGCTGGCCGCATGCGCGTTCGTCGCGCTCAACCAGGCCGCCACCGCGATCTTCGGCCGGGCGGGGCGGCTCGCGTCGGTCGCCGTGCTCGTGCTGGCCGCCGCGACCGGCATCCTGTCCACTTTGCCTGGCCCGCTCTACGCCATCGCCGACTACCTGCCCACGCACGGCGCCGTCATAGCCTTGCGCGCGACCGCGACCGGCGGCCCCGGGCTGATCACCGGCGTCGGGGCGCTGGCCGTCTGGCTCGCCGCCGGCACGCTCGCCTCGATCCTGGTCACCGACCGCCGCCGGTACCTCTCGACCCGGCAGCTCCGCACCGCCCGCCGGTACGCGCTGGCCTCCTGACGTACCTCGCTCTGACATACATCGCAGGGATGACGGCGTGCCGGGGGAGGTAGGCGAAGTCGATACGGCGATGGACGCGCGCCACCGATGGCCATTCCTAGGGTCGTGGTGACCCCGATCGAGAGGAATGGATACCTATGTTGCGCGTCCTATCTGGACCTCGGTCCCGCGCCGCGGTCGCCGTCGGTCTCGCCGCCGGCATCGCCGCCGGTGTGCTGCCGCCGCCGGCGACCGCGGCGGCCACGCTGGAGCTCCTCCGCCCCACCGGTGCGCACCCGGTCGGCGCCACCACCCTCCACCTGACGGACACCACCCGCCCCGATCCCTGGATGCCCGGCGTCGGCGCGCGGGAGCTGATGGTCACCGTCTGGTACCCGACCCACGCGCGGCACGGGACCCGGACGCAGTACATGACGCCGGAGGAGTCCGGGCTCCAGTTGGCGGCCCGCGGGATGACCGACCTGCCGGCGGACGTCTTCAGCACGGTGCGGACCCACGCGTACGTCGACGCACGGCCCGCCGGGCGCGCGCACAGCCTCCCGCTGGTCGTCCTCTCCCCCGGTCACACCCAGCCGCGCAGCACGCTGTCCGGCCTCGCCGAGGACCTCGCCAGCCACGGGTACGTCGTGGCCGCGATCGACCACACCTACGAGACGTACGCGGTCACGTTCCCCGACGGCCGGATCGCCACCTGCGGCGTGTGCGCCTTCGACCACGAACCCACGTTCCGCGCCCGGCAGCACCAGAGCCGTGCGGCCGACGTGTCCTTGGTGATCGACCGGCTGACCGGCCCGAACCCGGCCTGGCGCGGCAGCCGGCTGATCGACGCCTCGCGGATCGGCATGTCCGGGCACTCCGCGGGCGGCGCGAGCGCGATCCCCGCCATGCTGAACGACCCGCGTATCGACGCGGGCATCAACATGGACGGCACCACGTCCGAGCTCATCCCCGCCAGCGGGCTCAACCGCCCGTTCATGTTCCTCGGTACGCCCGCGCACGCGCCGGGCGGGCGGGACGACTCCTGGGACACCGACTGGAGCCACCTGACCGGCTGGAAGCGGTGGCTCGTCATGGCCGGCACGGTGCACGCGTCCACTCACGACTTGGCGCTGTTCGCGGACCAACTCGGCATCGACCTCGGCGCCACCACCACGGGCGCGCGGTCGATGGAGATCACCCGCCGGTACAACCGGGCGCTGTTCGACCTGCACCTGCGGCATCGGCCACAGCCGCTGCTGGACGAGCCGTCCGCCCGATACCCGGAAGTCACCATCGCGGCCCGCTAGCTGCCTCTCCATGATCAAGGCGTCCTTCACGTCGTGAGAACGACGTGAAGGACGCCTTGATCATGCGTTAGTTGATGAGGGGAAGCACCCGGGCGATGCGGATCGACCGGCTGTTGCCGCCCGCCGCCGGATAGGCGGCGCTGCCGTCGGGGTACGCCTTGAACGCCTGGTAGTTGTGGTCCCGCACGCCGATGGTGAACTGCTTTCCCACCGCCTTGCCGCTGCCGGCGTCATACACCTGCGCGGCCATCGACGAGCCCGACTCCCACGCCAGCAGCATCCGGCCGGCGCCGTAACTCACCAGATGCGGATGACCGGCTCTCGCCGGGGTATTGACGGTGGTGCCGGACCGACCGGTGGTGAAATGGTCGAGCCGCACCTTGCCGCCCTGGCTCCACGCGGTCCAGTAGCCCTTGGACTTGGCCAGCACGAGGTCGCCGCCGAAGAGGCTGCCGTCGCACGCGCCGGACGCCACCGTCCGATAAGGATTCGGCTGCGCGATGCGACACGCGTTGTCGGTCGCGCAGACCATCGCGTAGCGCTTGGTCCGCGGGTCCCACACGATCCGGGCGCCCCAGCTGTGGCTGCATCCCACCTCGAAGCTGTCCCGGTGGCCGGAGGCCAGCGACCCGTTCGCGTTGACCACCTGCATCCGGTCACCCTCGTGGATGTCGACGCAGCTGCCGTTCTTGACGGTGATGGCGACGCCGAAGTAGGCCGCGTAGGTCTTGCCGTCGGACGCGAGCCGCCCATGATGCTGGTACCACCAGATGAACCGGGCACCGTCGTCGTACCCCGCCCGGCTGCCGCTCAGGTTCGTGACCTGCCGCTCCCAGACCTTCTTCCCGGAATTGTCGAAGCGCACCATGTGCATGGTGTTGCACTGGCTGGAGGCGCCGCCGCACAACGGTCCGTCGCCGCAGGTGCCGCGGCGGGTGAGCAGCACGACGCCGCCGTTGCTGTCCGCCTGCACGTCCTGCAGGTCGATGCCCGGGAAGCTGGTCGGCTTCCCGACGAGCTTGTCGTCGCAGCCGAGCTTGCCCAGGTACACCCGGCTGTCGGTGCCCAACCACGCCAGCCAGGAACCGCCCGACGGGGTGGCCGCGATCGCCATGGGCAGCGGATCGGTGTCGCCCTCCCGCCCGTACCCGGTGACCGTCACCCCCACGTTGACCTCGGTGGTCTTCACCTTCGGCGCGGCGGCGGCCGGCCGCCCGCACTTTCCCGCCGGCGACTGCGACGGCTTCGGGCTCGCGGTCGGCACCGGCGTAGCGGATCCGCTCGGCGCCGGGACCGGAGTGGCGGCCGACGTCGCGTCGGCGGCGGACAGGTTGCCGTTGCTGACCCGGTCCGTCCCGGCGCGGTCCTGCGCATCGGGTTTCGAGCCGACCGCACCGAGGGCGGCCGCGGTGGCGAGCGCCGTGGCGGCGGCCAGGCCGGCGACCGCCGCGACCGCGATGCGCCGCCGCCGGGTACGCCGCTGCGGATTTTCATTTACGTCCATTTATGTCCTCGTATTAATTTATCTTTACGGCCAGCTTAAATTTACCTTTGTGGATTCGGATTGACATTTCCGAGTCCGCGCGACTCTATCAATACCGCGCCGCTCTAGGAGTCCCCTACCTGGGCGCATACCATCGAGTGGTGTTGCGGCCCGACTACCCGGTCACCACCGCCCGCCTCCTCCTGCGCCCCTTCACCCCGGCGGACGTGGACGAGGTCTGGGCCTACCAGCGGCAGCCGGAGGTGGCCCGCTACATGCCGTGGGCACCCCGGAGCCGGGAGCGGTCCGAGGCAGCGGTGCACCAGATGGTCAACGAGAACGGGCTGGGCCAGGAGGGCGACTGCCTCAGCCTGGCCGTCATCTGGCCCGAAGCCGGCGTTGATGGTGGAGCGGGCGCCGGCATTGGTCGGCTCGTCGGTCAGATCGAGCTGGTATGGCACAGCGAGCAGAGCCGCCAGGGCGAGCTGGGCTACGTCTTCAACCCGGCGTACCAGGGCAAAGGGCTCGCCACCGAGGCTGCCCGCGCGCTGCTCCGGTGGGGCTTCGAGGAGTTCGACCTGCACCGGATCGTCGGGCGGTGCGACGCGCGGAACACCGCTTCGGCGGGCGTGCTGGAGCGGCTGGGCATGCGCCGCGAGGCGCACCACATCGACAGCGCGCTCCGCGAAGGCGCCTGGCGCAGCGAATACGTCTACGCGATCCTCGAACACGAGTGGCGCGGCGGCACCCACCCATAAGCACAGCCGCTCCCCTCCCCCACCGTCGCCGCTCAAGACCGCGCCCACCGATCAAGACCGCGCCCGCCGATCAGGGGCCACCCCGCCGATCAAGGAAGAGCCCGCCGATCAAGGAAGAGCCCGCCGATCAAGGGCTCAGGCACGTGGTTCGATCTCCGATCCGTGTTCCTTTGCCCTTGATCGACGGGGTGGCCCTTGATCGACGCGCGTCGGCGTGGTGACGGGGGCGCCGGCATGACGGCGCGCCGGTCGAACGGTGTGCGTCGTGCTGCGGCTCCGTGGTAGCTCTAGTCAAGTTTGGGCGCCATAGCCGCCCGCACTCGACTAGATCCAGATGGGCCACTCCGGTCGCATCGGCATCCGCGGTTTTGTCGGACCCTCGTGTGATGCTGGGCGTTGTGGTCGTCGTCTTCGATGCCGAGCTATGGATATGGGATGCCCGGCGCACCGAGAGCTGGACGTTCGTCAGCCTGCCCGCTGACGTCTCCGAGGAGATCCGCGATCTGACCGCCGGGCCGCGGCGCGGCTTCGGCGCGGTGCGGGTGCGCGTCACGGTCGGCGGCAGCACGTGGACGACTTCGATCTTCCCGGACAGCGCCCGCGGCTGCTACGTGCTGCCCATCAAGCGCCCGGTCCGCAAGGCCGAGACCCTCGACGCGGGCGACACCACCACCGTCACCGTCGAGCTCATCGACCTCTAACCACCGAGCAACGCCGGGAAGGACGGCCCTCGCCGATCAAGGGCTTGGGCAGGTGCTTTGATCTCCGGTCCGTGTGCGTCAGCCCTTGATCCGCGGGCTTTTCCTTGATCGGCGTCGTGCCGCACATGGCGGGACGAAGTCCGCGCGGGCGGCACACACCCGCACCGACAGCGAAGCCATAACCGCCGGCGCCGGCGGTCACTCCATGATCAAGGCGTCCCTCAAGTAGCTATAACGACTTGAAGGACGCCTTGATCATGGAGGTGGGTTATCGGACGAGGTCGGGGAAGGGGAAGGGGATGTGGAGGCGGGCGGGGGTGCGGGACGTGGGGGCGGGCGAGAGGTCGGCGAAGGCGGCGAGCAGGAGGTCGCTGAGCGGGCCCTGGCCGTCGCCGTCACCCCACGGGTTGGCCGACAGCGTCAACTGCCGCCGGCCGTCGAGGGTGCTCATCGCGAGCGTCGCGTACCCGAAGATGCCGCCGGTGTGTCCCCACAGCGTCACGCCGCCCGGCAGGGCGATCGTCTCCAACCCGAGGCCGTAGTTGGCGTCCGGATAGGAGGTGCGCATCTGCGCGAGCAGCCCCGGGCGCACCAGCTGCCCGCTGTTCAGCGCGCCGTAGAAGCGGTTGAGGTCGGCCGCGGTGGACAGCATCTCGCCGGCCGGGCCGGCGATCGAGGGGTTGAAGACGGTGATGTCGACCGGCACCAGACCGCCGTCGCGCTCCAGCGGAAGGTAGCCGTGGGAGTGCGGGCCACGGATGTACGGGTTGGTGCCCGGCGTCTCGGTGTCGCGCAACCGCAGCGGGTCGAGGATCCGGCGGCGCACCTCGGACGCCCAGCCACGGCCGGTGACCCGGCGCACGACGAGGCCCAGCAGGATGTAGTTGGTGTTGGAGTACGACCACGACGTGCCCGGCGCGAACAGCGGCGGTTGCCCGGCGATCAGGGCCAGGATCTCCTGCGGCGTCCAGCTGCGGAAGCGCGCGTCGACGATGTCCGGCACGGTCGGGTAGAGCTCGGGCAACCGGTCGGTGTAGTTGTAGATGCCGCTGGTGTGCTGCAGCAGATGGCGCAGGGTGATCCGGTCGCCGCCCGGCACGACGCCGGGCAGCCAGCGCTCGACCGGGTCGGTGAGCGCCAGCCGCCGCTCCGCCACGAGCTGGAGCACCACGGTGGCCAGGAACGACTTGGTGACGCTGCCGACCCGGAAGCGGCCGCGCGGCGGCACCGGACGGGTGGTGCCCAGCTCGGCGACGCCGCTGGTGCCCCGCCACGTCCAGGCCGGATCCCGTACCTCGACCAGGACCCCGGACGCCGCGCCGGCGGCCAGCGCGTCCAGCGCGGCCTGCAGCGCGGCCGCGTCCGGGCCACGGACCGGCGGCCCGGCCGCCGCCGGAGCGGCGGTCGCCGCTCCCGCCGCCAGCGTGACCGCGGCGGCGGCACCGGATCTCAGCATCGTTCGACGTGTCGTCATCACAGCTCCCCACACGGCATGGACCACTGACATTGATGAGCATGCCGGCGGGTACGCCGATGCGAGTCCTGCCCAGAGACGAAGTGGCCCCGTAGGTGAACGGCAACGCCTCCCCTAATGGGGCACCGATTGTCGGACCGGCGGCTTACGGTGGGCGCATGGATTGGAAGATCGAGCTCATCCCGGTGCCCGTCACGGATGTCGACCGGGCGAAGGCGTTCTACGAGAAGGTGGGCTTCAACGCCGACCACGACCACCAGGTGCACGAGGGTTTGCGGTTCGTCCAGCTGACGCCGCCCGGCTCCGCGTGCTCCATCGTGATCGGTGACGGCATCACCGAGAAGACGCCGGGCACGCAGGAGATCCAGGTCGTGGTGGCCGACGCCGAGGCGGCGCGCCGGCAGCTGCTCGACGCGGGCGTGGAGGCGAGCGACGTCGACCCGCAGCCGTGGGGAAACTTCGTCTACTTCCGCGACCCCGACGGCAACAGCTGGTCGCTGCAGGCGATCGCGTCGCGCCCCAACGGTTAGGCTGTCGCTCCCCAACGGTGAGGCTGTCACGCCCCAACGGTGGGGCCCAGCACCGCCGTTGAGTTCGCCGAAGCGCCGCCGAGTTGCGCCGCAGCGCCGCCGTTGAGTTGCGCCGCAGCGCCGCCGTTAATCTGTGCGCATGCGGGAAGGAAGCGGCCTCGATGGCTGACGCCGGCGACGTCCGCCGCCTGGCGCTCAGCCTGCCGCACGTGGTGGAGATCGACAGCGACGGCTTCGACTTCCGGGTCGGCAACAAGGGGTTCGTCTGGTCCTACCCCGAGCGCCGACCCGGTCAGCCGCGCGTCATCCGCACCGACATCGCCGTGCTCTACGTCGGCGACGAAGCCGAGAAGCAGGCGCTGCTGCTCGGCGAGCCGGAGCTGTTCTTCACCACGCCCGCCTACGACGGCCTGCCGCTGGTCATGCTGCGGCTGGCGCGGGTCGACGTCGACCGCCTCGAAGAGCTCGTCACCGACGCCTGGCACATGCGCGCCCCGGCAGACCTCGCCGCCGACCTCGACCGTTAACCAGCAGCTCAGCCAGTCAGTCAGTCGTGCCAGCAGGCAGCCAGCAGCTCAGCCAGTCAGCGGAAGCCGAACCGGCGCTTTCGCTTCTGGCCGGTCAGTCCTTGCAGGGTGTCCGCGCCCGACCGCAGCAGTCGCGTGAACCGGCTGGAGCCGCGTCGCGCTTCGACGGTCTGGCTGAGCCGGCGCGCGCCGGCCGCGGCCAACGGAACGGCCACCGCTATCACGGCCCAACGGCCGATCATCCTTCTCATCGTTCATCCCCTCGTCTGCCAGTCGCGGTCAGATGTCTACGCCTTTACCCGCGGCAGCCCGGAATCATGTCCCCACCCATGATCAAGACATTGAATGGGTGGCCCCTACGGGAGCGCGTCCGGGGCAACACGGATGTTCAGGGATAGATCAGCATCATAGGGTCGCCACATGCGTACCCATCTGATAGCAGCGGCGCTCGCCGCCGTCCTGGTCGTCACGCCGGCCGCGGGCACCGCCGCGGGGGCGGCGCCCGCGGCGGGCGACCAGCAGATCCTGCGGGAAGCCAGCGACGACCTGCACGCCCTCGGCACCGTCGGCGTGCAGGCGGTGGCCAGCGACGGTCGGCGCGTCAGCGCGGCGCGCGCCGGGGTTGCCGACCTCCGCACCGGCGCCCCCGTCCCGCGCAACGGGCACTTCCGCATGGGCAGCAACGGCAAGACGTTCGCCGCCGTGATCGTCCTCCAGCTGGTGGCGGAGGGGCGACTGTCGCTCGAGGACCCGGTCGAGCGATGGCTGCCCGGCGTGGTCACCGGCAACGGCAACGACGGCCGGCGGATCACCGTGCGGCAGTTGCTGCAGCAGACCAGCGGCCTCTACAACTACACCCGCGACCTGCCGGGGCTGAACTCGCCGGAGGAGTATCTGGAGCACCGGTTCGAGCATCTCGACCCGGCGGAGCTGGTGGCCATCGCCATGCGGCATGAGCCGGTGTTCGCGCCGGGCACGAGCTGGGACTACTCCAACACCAACTACATCCTCGCCGGCATGATCATCGAGAAGGTGACGGGGAGCACCTGGGCGGCCCAGGTGCGCGACCGCATCACCCGGCCGCTCGGCATGCGGCAGACGTTCTCGCCGGGCGACTGGCCCGGGCTGCCCCGTCCGTACGCCCGGGCGTACCAGCAGTTCGAGCCGGCCGGCCCGCTGGTGGACACCACGCTGCTGAACGTGAGCTGGGGCTGGGCGGCCGGCGACCTGATCACCACCCCGACCGACCTGGCCCGGTTCTGGCAGGCGCTCCAGAGTGGACGCCTGCTCGCCCCGGCCCAGCTCACCGAGATGCGCCGCACGGTGCTCGCCGTGACGTTCCAGGACTTCGCGCCCGGCCTCCGGTACGGCTTGGGGATCATGTGGACACCCAGCTCGTGTGGCGGGTACTGGAATCACGGTGGGGACGTCCCCGGCGTCAGCACCGTCAACGGCGCCACCGGCGACGGGCGCCGCGTCGTCGTGTTCGCGCTCACCACCCGGCTGGCCAGCGACGAGGAGTACCTCGCCGTGAACCGGCGCGCGGAGCGGGCCGTCGCCGACATCCTCTGCTGAACCCATGATCAAGGCGTCCCTGTAGTCGTCAGAACGACATGAGGGACGCCTTGATCATGAGAGAGGTCAGATGGCGGCGTCGAGCCGGACGCGCTGGTCGTCCGTCAGGACCAGCGACGTCCCGGCGAGGGCGTCGTCCAGCTGCGCGACGGTGCTCACCCCCACGATCGGGGTGGCGATGCCGGACAACCAGGCCAGCACCACCTGGTTGCGGTTCGTGCCGGTCTCCGCGGCCACCTCGTCCAGCGCCGCCAGCCGGCGGGCGGTGCCCGGATGGTCGTACTCCTCCGGCAGCGGCCGGTCCGCCCGGGTGTACCGCCCGGACAGCAGCGGCGTGTACGCCCAGATCGCCACCTCCGGGTGGCTCTCCACGTAGTCGACGACCTCGTCGGTGAGCGCACCGAAGCGGTGCACGACGGTCGGGCGGGTGCCGGGGCGCGGCTGCACGTAGGTGTGGTGCTGCTGCACGGCGGTGTATCCGGCCACGCCGGCGGTCGCTGCGAGCTGCCGGGCCCGTTCCAGCCGCCAGACGGCGTGGTTGGAGGCGCCGAGCCGGCCCACCGTGCCCGCCGCGACCAGCTCGCCGAAGGCGGCGACCGTCTCCTCCAGGGGCGTCGCCCGGTCTTCCTTGTGCGCCCAGTACAGCTCGATGTGGTCGGTGCCGAGCCGGCGGAGGCTGCTCTCCACCGCGTTCTTGATGGTCGCGCCGGACAGGCCTTCCGCCGTCTCCGGGAACCGGCCGGCTTCGGTGGGTTCGCAGCCCACCTTCGTGCTGATCCGGACCCGGTCGCGGACGCCGGGCCGGCGGGCGAGCCAGCGCCCCAGTACTTCCTCGCTCTGCCCGCCGAAGCCGCTCGGATGCTCCCAGAACGCGTAGCAGTTGGCGGTGTCGATCCAGGTGCCACCGGCATCGACGAAGTGGTCCAGGAGCTCGAAGGAGCGACGCTCATCCTGGACTGTGCCGAAGAGCATCGCTCCCAAAACCAGGGAGTCGGTCATGCACATCACGGTATGACGACTTCGGATAGGTTCTACGCTCCAATATCGTGACGAAATCCCAGACCAATTTCGCGTGGGCCACGCTGCTGGACACCGGCACCACGGCAGGTCCGGCGCACGAACGCCTGGCCACGGCGCTGCGGACCGCCATCCGGGACGGGCGGCTGGTCGAGGGCGACGCCGTGCCGCCGAGCCGGGCGCTCGCCGAGGAGTTGGGCTGCTCCCGCTGGGTGGTGACGGAGGCGTACGGGCAGCTGACCGCCGAGGGCTACCTCGCCGGTCGGGTCGGTTCCGCCACCCGGGTCGCCTGGATACCCGGCACCGACGGCCCGCGGCAGCGCGGACCCGCCGTCCGGGACCGTCACCCGGTCCGGTACGACCTCGCGCCCGGCCTGCCCGACCTGCGCGCCTTTCCCCGCCACCGGTGGGCGCGGGCGGTGAGCGACGCCATCGCCGCGGCGGTCCACGACGACCTCGGCCCGCCCGACCCGGCCGGGCACCCGGCCCTGCGCCGGACGCTCTCCGGGTACCTGCGGCGGTCCCGGGGCGCCGACCTGCGGTCCGCGACGGTGACCGTGTGCGCCGGCATCACCGACGGCCTGGTCCGGGTGTGCCGGGCGCTGCGGTCCGCCGGGATCACCCAGTTGGCGGTCGAGGACCCCGGCTGGACCCGGTTGCACCAGGCGGCGGCGAACACCGGCATCGGCGTACACCCGATGCCGGTGGATGACGACGGCCTGCGGGTGGGCGACCTGCCGGCCTGCGGCGGAGTCCGCGCCGTGGTCGTCGGCGCGGCCCACCAGTTCCCGACCGGCACGGTCCTGTCGCCGCCGCGCCGGACGGAGCTGGTGCGCTGGGCGCGCGCGGTGGACGGGTTCGTCGTCGAGGACGACTACGACGCCGAGTTCCGCTACGACCGGCGGCCGGTCGCCGTCGTCCAGGGCATGGACCCCGGGCGGGTGTTCCTGCTCGGCTCGGTCAGCAAGACGCTGTCACCCGCGCTGGGGCTCGGCTGGCTCGTCGCCCCCGGCGCGCTGGCCTCCGCCGTCCGGTCCGCCAACGCCGTCGCGCCCGCGCCGCCGGTCCTCGACCAGCTGGCGCTGGCCTCGTTCATCGACCGCGGTTGGTACGACGCGCACCTGCGGGCCGCGCGGCGACGCTTCCGGGCCCGCCGCGACCTGCTCGTCGAGACGCTCACGGCCCAACTTCCGGAAGGCCGGATCGCCGGCACGGCCGCCGGCTTGCACCTGCTGCTCCACCTCCCGGACGGCACCGACACGGCCGCCGCGGTCACCGCCGCCGCCGCGTCGGGGCTGCGCTTGATGGACCTTGCGGGGTACCGGTCGGGAAGGTCGGGTACGCCGGCACTCGTCATCGGGTACGGCAACATCTCCGCCGCCGAGATCCCACCCGCGGTCGCCCTGCTCCGTCACGCGGTTACTTCACCGGCCGGCTGAGGCGGGCGAAGCCGGCCTGCCGGTAGTAGGGGAAGTAGGGGTACGGCGCGGTGCGCGCGCTCACGTCGTCGAGCCGCGCCAGGTGTTCCGGCGCCAGCGTCCAGCCCACGGCGTCGAGGTTCTGGCGCAGTTGCTCCTCATCGCGCGCACCGATGATGACGGACGCGACCGTCGGCTGCTGGAGCAGCCAGTTGAGCGCCACCTGCGGCACGGTCCTGCCGGTCTCCTTCGCCACGTCGTCGAGCACGTCCACGATGTCGAACAGGTGCTCGTCATCCACCGGCGGGCCGAACTCGGCGGTCTGATGCAGCCGGCTCCCGGCGGGCAACGGCTGGCCGCGCCGCACCTTGCCGGTGAGCCGTCCCCACCCGAGCGGGCTCCACACCAGCGCCCCGACCCCTTGGTCGAGCCCGAGCGGCATCAGCTCCCACTCGTAGTCCCGCCCGACCAGCGAGTAGTAGACCTGGTGGGCGACGTAACGCGGATAGCCGTACCGGTCCGCGGCGGCCAGCGACTTCATCAGCTGCCACCCGGAGAAGTTGGACACCCCGACGTACCGGATCTTCCCGGCCCGCACCAGGTCGTCCAACGTGGACAGCGTTTCCTCGACGGGCGTGCCGGCGTCGAAGGCGTGCAGCTGCACCAGATCGAGGTAGTCGGTGCCGAGCCGGCGCAGCGCGTCCTCAATGGACCTGACCAGGCGGGCGCGGGAGGTGCCCGCGTCGTTGGGCCCGTCGCCCGTGGGCAGCCCGGTCTTGGTGGACAGCAACACCTGGTCGCGCCGGCCCTTGACCGCCGCACCCAGGACCTCCTCGGACGCGCCGTCCGAGTAGACGTCCGCGGTGTCGAACAGGGTGACGCCCGCCTCCAGGCAGATGTCCACGAGGCGACGCGCCGCCCGCGCGTCGGTGTCGCCCCAGGCCCCGAACAGCGGCCCCTTACCGGCGAAGGTCCCCGCGCCGAAGCTCAACGCCGGGACGTGAAGGCCCGAGGCCCCGAGACGCCTGTACTCCATGACTCCCCCTCTAACGGTTCGGTTGTCCCGTTAAGCTGGACGCTAGCAGGCTGGTGGCGACTAATGGAACTGGAGACCCGTTATGACGTCCGACACTCCCGCGCCGGCGGCTGGGCCCGGCAGCGTACGACCGGGTGGGCGGACGGCGCGGGTACGGGCGGCGGTGCTCGACGCCGCCGGCGACGCACTCGCCGAGCACGGCTTCGCCCGCCTCGACCTCGCCGACGTGGCCCGCCGCGCCAACGTGGGCAAGACCACCGTCTACCGCCGCTGGGGCACGGTCACCAAGCTGGTCGCCGACCTGCTGGTCGACATGGCCGAGCAGTCGCTGCCGCGCAGCGAGACCGGTACCCTGCTCGGCGACCTGACGGCCAACGCGCGACTGGTGCAGCGCACCCTGCGCGACCCCCGCCAGGGCCCGCTGTTCACGGCGGTGATCGCGGCGGCCACCTGGGACCCGCGGACCGAGCGGGCGCTGCGCCAGTTCTACGACGTCCGCATCGACGAGTGGGCGCCCTGCGTGGAGCAGGCCATCGACCGCGGCGAGGTGCCGCCGGACACCGACCCTCGCGAGGTGGTCCGGGCGGTCTCCGCACCCCTCTACTACCGCCTGCTGATCAGCGGCGAGCCGCTCGACGAGGCCGCCGCCGATCGGGCCGCCACGGCCACCGTCGCCGCGGCGCGCGCCGGCGCCTACCGGCGGTCCCTATAGTTGATCATCATGCGGTCCTACAGCTCCGATGTCCTCACCGTTGCCGACCAGCTCACCGACGCGTACGTCGAGGTCTTCACCGCCCCGCCCTGGCACCACCGGGACCCGGCCGAGACCCGCGCCGCGTTCCGCGCGCGGCTGGAGACCGACGCGCACCGGCCCGGGTTCCGGGCCATCCTCGCCGTCGGCGACGGCGGCGAGGTCGCGGGTTTCGTGACCGGTTGGACCACCGAGGCCCCGTTTCGCACCGACCGCGCGTACGGCAAGGTCCGGGACCTGCTGGGCGCCGACCGGGTCGATCGGCTGCTGGTGGGCGCGTTCGAGATCGACGAGTTGGGAGTACGCCCGCAGGCGCGCGGCACCGGGTTGGGCCGGCGGCTGCTGTCCACTCTCACCGATGCCGCGCCGGACGGCCGGGCCTGGCTGCTGACCTGGGACCAGGCGCACGACACGCTCGCGTTCTACCGCCGGCTCGGCTGGCGCGAACCCGCGCCCGTACCCGGTCACGGCACCGACCTTGTGGTCTTCCTCTCCCCCGCCGCTGGGCGTTCAGCCGACTACCAGGAATCCGACCTACCGTCCGGAACATGACGCAGGGTGATGCTCCTCGAAGGCACCGCCGCCGGCGCAGCCTGCGCCGGACCGTGGTCATCGTGGTCGCGGCGGTGCTGCTGCTGGCTGGCAGCGGAGTCGGCGCGGCCTGGGCCTACGCACGGTCGCTGAACCACGACCTCGCCCGCACCAACGCGTTCGCCGGCCTGCCCAGCGACCGGCCCACGCCGACCATCACCGGGGCGTTGAACATCCTCGTGCTCGGCAGCGACTCGCGCGACCCGGACAACACCACCGACTCGCGGACCGACACGATCATGATGATGCACGTCGACGCGGACCACCAGCACGCGTACTCGATCTCCATTCCCCGCGACACCTGGGTGTCCGTGCCGCGATCCGCCGACGGCACGCAGGGCGGCTCCAAGGCGAAGATCAATGCCGCGTACGCCTGGGGCGGCACGCCGCTGGTCGTGCAGACCGTGGAGAAGTTCACCGGGGTACGCATCGACCACGTCGTCCTGATCGACTTCGCCGGTTTCGCGCGGATCACCGACGCGCTCGGCGGCGTCGACATGACCGTGGACCAGACGATCACGTCGATCCATCCGCCGTACCGCACGTTCACCAAGGGCGCGCACCACTTCACCGGCGCGGAGGCGCTGGACTACGTGCGGCAGCGTTACCAGTTCAGCGACGGCGACTTCACCCGAGCAAAGCACCAGCAGCAGTTCCTGACCGCGCTGATGGAGAAGGCGGCCAGCACCGGCACGCTCGCCGACCCGGCCAAGCTCAACGCGTTCCTACGGGCGGTGACCGCATCGGTCACTGTGGACGAGAGCTTCGACCTGGTCGACACCGCCCTCGCCCTGCGCGACCTGCGCGCCGACGACGTCACGTTCCTCACCAGCCCCAGCACGGGCACGGCGACGATCGACGGCCAGAGCGTCGTCGAGCCGGACGCGACCGCGGCGAAGGCGCTCTACCAGGCCGTCCGCCAGGACACCGTGGCCCAATGGCTCCCCACCACTCAAAAATCTTCTCCATGATCAGGGCGTCCTTCAAGTCGTTAGAGCTACTTGAGGGACGCCCTGATCATGAGTCCATCGCCGTCGGTCGATAGCTTGGGGCAGCGGGCGGGGGTACAGCTGTACGAGAATAGAGCGCATGTTGGAGACGTTGACGCAGCTCGGTGGCCTGGCCACCGGAGTCGTCGACGCCCCCGTATGGCCGCTGTCCGATGACGACCTGGTGACGTCGTTGGACGAGGTGCACCGGTTGGAGCAGCAGTTGGCCGCGACCCGGCTGCACCTGATCCGGGAGATCGACGGCCGCTCCTTCCTCAACAGTGAGCATCTGACCTCGACGGCGGCGTGGTTGCGGCATCGGTATCACGTGTCGGCGCAGACCGGCCCCCGCTGGGTCACCCTCGCCAAAGAACTAGACCAACACCCCGGTCTGGACGCCGCCCTGTCCAAAGGCGCCGTCAACAGCGAGCAGGCGCAGGTGATCGCCCAGCGGCTGCGGCAGCTGCCCGACGACCTCGACCCCGACCTGGCCGACCTCGCCGAGCAGATCATGATCGGCTGGGCGGATGAGGCCGGCTTCGACCCCAAAGCGTTGCGGGAGATGGCACCCACGATCCTGCACCGCATCGCCCCCGACATCGCCGACAGGGTGGATGAGGAGGCGCTACGGCGGGAGGAGAAGCGGGCCGAGCAGACGAAGGCGTTCAACCTCTCCAACAACGGTGATGGTCGCTACCGGGTTAGCGGGTGGTTGCCGGCCGGAGCGGCCGCGATCGTCAACAACGCCCTCGACCCGCTGTGCAAGCCGCTGCCGGAGGACGACCGGACCGCGACGCAGCGGCGGGCGGACGCGTTGACCGATGTGTGCCAGCGGGCGATGGACGCCGGCGACCTACCCGAACAGGGCGGCGAACACGCACACGTGGCGATCGTCGTCGACTGGGACCTCCTGCGCCGCCAGGTCGGCATCGGGCAACTCGACACCGGTGAACGGCTGAGCCCCGAGCAGGTGCGCCGGTGGGCGTGCGACGCCCGTCTGATCCCGTTCGTGCTCGGTGGGCAGAGTCAGGTGTTGGACGCCGGCCGCTCCCGCCGGTTGTTCGACGGACCGCTGCGCCGGGCGATCATCGTGCGTGACCGTGGCTGCGCGTTTCCGTCGTGTGAC
>JBBEWH010000285.1:0-23213 GCA_037414955.1 Actinomycetes bacterium KLBMP 9797 | reverse complement strand
TGTTCGGCCTCGTGGGCGGATGGATCCTCGCCGGTCGCATGCTCGCGCCGCTGACCCGCATCACACACGCCACCCGCCTGGCCGCGAACGGATCCCTCTCCCACCGGGTCCAACTGGAAGGCCGCGAAGACGAGTTCCGCGAACTCGCCGACGCCTTCGACACCATGCTCACCCGGCTCGAAACACACGTCGCCGAACAACAAAGATTCGCCGCCAACGCCTCCCACGAACTACGCACCCCACTAGCGATCACCCAGACACTCCTCGACGTAGCCCGCAACGACCCGAAACAGCACACCAGCGAACTCGTCGACCGCCTCCACTTCGTCAACACCCGAGCGATCGACCTCACCGAAGCACTACTCCTGCTCAGCCGCGCCGACCAACGAACCTTCACCCGAGAACACGTCGACCTGTCCCTCATCGCCGAAGAGGCCACCGAAACCCTCCTCCCCCTCGCCGAAAAACACGGCCTCACCATCGAAACCGCCGGCGACATCACCCCCACCACCGGCTCACACACACTCCTACTACAACTCACCACCAACCTCGTACACAACGCGATCGTCCACAACCTGCCCCACCACGGCACCGTCTGGGTCACCACCCACACCCACCCCAAAACCGCGACCCTCACCGTCGAGAACACCGGCAAGAAACTCACCCCACAACTACTCTCCTCACTAGTCGAGCCATTCCAACGCGGCACCCAACGCATACGCACCGACCACGCCGGCGTCGGCCTCGGCCTCGCCATCGTCAAAAGCATCACCCAAGCCCACGACGGAACCCTCACCCTCACCCCCCGCCCCGACGGCGGACTCCGCGTCACGGTGCAACTACCGGCGTGAATGGCACCGTTGCCGTCAACGCTTCGCCAATTCCCTGGCCGGCTCGACTATGGGGAAATCAAAATAGGTCTCCGGGTAGGGTTCGTCCTTCAGTGTGTAATGCCACCACTCGCAATCGTATGAGCTAAAACCGCAGGCCGCCATGATAGAACGAAGGTGTTGACGATTTCGCGCTTCGACCTGGGTGATTTCTTTTGCTCCATGGTGCGATATTGGATCCATCAGGTCATGGTCACCGCCCATGGGAGCGAGGTCACCGGTAGCCAGGTGGTAGAGCGTCAGGTCCACGGTGCTGCCCCGACTGTGGCCGGACTTGGCGGCCACATATCCCTTTTCGAACATCTCGGCTCTGTCAATATTGGGATAGTGTCGCTGCTTCGTCCGGCCATCCTCCGGCTGTTGTGACCAGCGCAGAAAACAATCTACGGCGCGTTGCGGCCGATAACCGTCCCACAGGAGCAGGCCGAAGCCGAGGGCGGCGGCCTCATCTCGCGCTCTTTCCAAGGCTGCGCACAAAGCCCGCGTACCGACGATTCGATTTGCCAGATATCCGTCCACCGGTTTGCCGGTAAAGTTGTCCCAGGTGGCGTACTTGGCATCCCAACGTATTCCGGATACGAACTCGTCCACAAAGACAAAGTCACTCCTCATCAGGTGTTTCCTGTCAGCGCCAGCGACACCAGCCGGTCGATCACTTCGGCAAGCGGCAATCCCGCGGCCGCCATCATTCTCGGATACCGGCTGTATGAGGTCATGCCGGGCAACGTATTGACCTCGTTCAGGACTACCGTCCCGTCTTCCGTGAGGAACATGTCCACCCGCGCTAGTCCCCGGCATCCCAGGGCGCGATATACGGCCTTGGCTGTCTGCTGAACGAGCGAGCGTGACTCCGCCGAGATGTCAGCGGGCACGATCGCCGTCGAGTTCTCGGAACCGCTTTCCGGCGCACTCTCCTGATGGATTCTGAAAAAGCCATGGGACAGCGCGATTCGATCTACCTCGCCGGCGACCAGATCCTGATCGTTCCCCAAGATGGCACATCCGACCTCGCTGCCGACGACCGCCTCCTCGATCAACACCTTCGGGTCGTACTGCCTCGCGGTTTCCACCGCGCTCTGCAGTTCTTCTTTTCGAGACACCTTGCTGACGCCGAAAGATGACCCCGAACGGGCCGGCTTCACAAAGACGGGATAGGAAAGTCGGTCCGGATCAATATCCTCGTTCACCGGGACGGTCCAGAAATTCGGCGTAGCGATGCCCGCGCTTCTCGCGACGAGGTATGCGAGGGACTTGTCCATACACAGCGCGGAACTTTGGACATCGCAGCCTACGTAGGGGATGCCGGCGAGCTCCAACAAACCTTGCAGCGCACCGTCCTCGCCGAGTCTGCCGTGCAGGACGGGGAACACCAGGTCCAGACCAATCGTTTCGTACTCGCCCTTCTCCAGGACGAGCAATCCGGGCACGCTTCGATCCGGTGACAGCACAGCCGGACGGCAACTGCTGTTTTCCCAATCTTCGTCGGGGCCGTCACAGAGCTTCCAGGCACCGCTCCGCGTGATCCCGATATAGATCGGTTCGTACTTTTCGGTATCGAGATTTCTGGCGACCTCTCGCGCGGATTTGACGGAGACGGGGTGTTCTTCGGAACAGCCCCCGAAGATGATTGCGATTCTCAACCTATCCATGCGAGTTCCTGCTTTCAAATTTCAGGCAGTTGATGATGGAATTTTCAACAGTGTCGCGCAGGGCGTGGTCTGTGTAGTAGGCGGTGTGCGGACTGATAACCACATTCGGCAGTTCTTGCAGCCGCACCAGCGATTTGCTGTCAATGGGCTTGTCCCGGCAGTCGGCGTAGAATATTCCCTCCTCTCCTTCGAGGACGTCCAACGCCGCACCGCCCAGTCTGCCGCTTTCCAATGCCGCCACCAGTGCCTCGGTATCGATAAGTGAACCGCGCCCGGTATTGACAATGAACGCGCCACGCTTCATCTGCTCGATACGTTGACGATTCAGGAGGTGGTAGGTATCCGCGTTGAGCGGGGCATGAAGCGTGACAATGTCGCTCAGCTGTAGCAATTCATCGAGAGGCACGTAATCGGCAGCGGTCTTGGGACGGTTGTCACAGGCCAATATACGGCAGCCAAACCCCCGCAACCGGTCCATGACGGCCGCGCCGATGCGTCCTGTGCCAATTACTCCGACGGTCAGATCGCGTAGTTCTCTCCCGCGCACCTCGTTCAGTCGGTAGTCATGCACGTCGGCACGGCGGAGTATGGTCTTGGCGTTTCGCACCGCCATGAGCATCAGCATCAGCGTGTAGTCAGCCACGCTGTCGGGTGAGTAGGCGACGTTTTCCACGGAAATGCCAACGCTCGCCGCGTACTTCACGTCGATATGGTTGTAGCCAATACTTCTGGTCGAGATATACGTTACGCCGGCTTGGCCGAGCGCCAGCAGCGTGGAATTGGTGATCTGGGTTTTATGACCGACGCTGACACAGCGGTTTCCACCTGCCAGGTCAATGTTGGCTTCAGATACCGCCGCCGCGGTGATAGTCGGCATAACGCCGAACCGAGGCGCCATCTCCCGGAACAAAACGGCCTCGTCCGGCCCGCATCCATAGATCGTAATTCCGACTTTTGGGACGGCCGAGGCGGACGAGGACGCCAGCGATCGGGGGCGGCGGACCGCTGTCCGTACTGGGTCGCTGTAGGTCATGCCGCCCAGTCAAAACAGCGCGGCGTTGCCAGCACGTATGTGGTTTTCGATATGCCGACGATATGCACCGGGCCGGCAACATTCGCCGCTTCACTTGACGGACGTCGAGAAGTTGTCTAGCTTCCGTGACATCGACACACTCCGCTAGGGCCGCTCGCCACACCTGCTACGAAGGGCCGAGCATCATGAGGACCGTCCGACGGCTGGTCGCCACCATGACGATCGTCTCGCTGGCCGCGCTGGTCGTGGCACCCACCGCGGCGCGGGCCGCACCCGCGACCCGGTACGACGGAGTCCTGCCCGACGGCGCCACCTGGATCGCCGACGTACCGGCGAACTGGAACGGCACGCTCCTCATCTACAGCCACGGCTACAACCCCACGCCGAACAACCCGCCCGCCAACAGCCCCGATCCGGCCACCGCCGAGGCCCTGCTGGCCCGCGGCTACGCGCTGGCCGGCTCCTCGTACTCCCGCTCGGGGTGGGTCACCGACACCGCCGCCAGCGACCAACTCGACACGCTGCGGGCGGTCACCGCGTTGATCGGTCCGCCCCGCCGCGCCATCGCGCTCGGCACGTCGTTCGGCGGCATGATCACCGGCCAACTCGCCGAGCGCGGCGGCCGGTCGCTCGACGGGGCCATCGCCACCTGCGGCCTGATGGGTGGTGGGATCGACCTGCACAACTACCAGCTGGATGGGTCGCACGCGGTCGCCCAACTGCTGCTCGCGGGACAGCAGGTGAAGCTCGTTCGCTTCACCGATCCCGCCGAGGCCTTCGCCACGGCGGATCGGATGGTGACCGCTCTGGACCAGGCGCAGGCCAGCCCGGCGGGCCGCGCCCGGACCGCCCTGATCACCGCTCTGTTCCAGGAGCCGGGGTGGGTGCCCGGGCAGCCGAAGCCGGCACCCGGCGACATCGAGGCGCAGCAGGCGGGCCAGTATCAGAACCTGCGCGCGATCCTGCCGTTCATCGTGTTCGGCCGCTACGACATGGAGCAGAGCGCCGGCGGCAATCCCTCAGGGAACACGGGCGTCGACTACGCGCGGCAGCTGGCCGCGTCGGGACGCCTTCTCCAGGTGGCCCAGTTGTACCGGCAAGCCGGTGTCGACCTGCGCGCGGACCTGACTCTGCTGACCCGTACGGCGAACGTGACGGCGGACCCCGCGGCGTACCGCTGGATGCGCCAAACCGCCATCCTGACGGGCCGCTTGGCCATGCCGGTCCTCACCCTGCACACCACCGACGACGCCTTGGTCCCGGTGCAGCACGAGGAGGAGTACGCCGAAGACATCCACGCCACCGGTGCCGCCGCGCTGCTCCGGCAGGCGTACGCCGACCACGCCGGGCACTGCGCCTTCACGACCGCGGAACTGGTCGCGGCGGTGGTCACCATGGAGAAGCGCATCGAGACCGGACGCTGGGACGCACTGGCCGAACCGCACCGGATGCGGGCTCTCGCCGACTCGCTCGGGCTCGGCCCGTCCGCCTTCGTCAGGTTCCGCCCACCGGAGTTTCTTGGCGACCGCCCCGCACCGCTGCCGCACCGCTAGCCGGGAGCCGCGGAGCACAACATCGCCAGTACCGTTGCCGGCGTGAAGGTGCTTCTCCCATGGCTGGCCGTGCTGGCCGTGGTCCTGCTGCTCGATGCCCTACACCTAGGCGCCCTGGCCACCGCTGTCGCCGTGACCTGGCTGGTCTACTGCGTCTGGAGCTGGGTCCGCCCCAGAAACCGCAACCGGAGCGGCTGAAGGCCCGGCCCAGATGAGCAGTCGACGCTACGGCGGCGGTGACGAGGAAGGTCTGCGGCTTCCCCGTTGGTGTGGGTGGTGCGTGGACGGACCACCCACACGGTTCGCTGCTAGCTGCTGAGGCTGCCCCAATTGCCGGGGAGGCAGCCGAGTGATACGGGCGCCGATGCGCGGCAGGCCCGTCCACCGGTGTTCAGCGATGTCCAGGATTTCCGGCGTCCGCCCCGTGGCTTTGCCATCGTCCGGGTGTGCGGGCCTCCGCCCGCGCAGCTCATAGGGGAGGACATACATGAGACACACCACGCCGCGGCGTACGGCGGTGGCCGGGGTGGCCATCGCTCTGCTCGCCACGGCCCTGACCGGTGCCGCGCCGGCTGGGGCGGCGCCGGGCAGTGCCGGCCAGACCGGCTCGGTCATCGCCAGCACGCCCGTCCCGGGTGGCTTCGCATCCTGGGCGGAGTTGCTACGGGTTCAGGAGAATATGAACGCCGCCGCCGAGCGGGTCAGCGCCGGCGCCGGGTTCGCCGGAGTCGTCGCCGACCCGACCAGCCGGCAGCTGCGGGTCTACTGGAAGGGCAAGGCGCCGGCCGGACTGGTCGCGGCGGCGCGGGCCACCGTCCCGGTCCGCGTGCAACCCGCCGCGTACTCGCAGAAGGAGCTGAGCGCGGCGGCGGCGAGGCTACTCGCGAAGGCCGGGGACAAGATCACGTCGGTCGGCCCGCGCGCGGACGGTGCCGGCCTGATCGTCGGTACGCAGAACGGGTTGGTCGGCGCGGCCAGCTACGCGGGGGTACCGGTGACCGTGGAGACCGGCGTGTCGGCGGAGCCGGCGAGCCGGGTGGACGACAGCCCGCCGTGGTGGGGCGGTGCCCGCTGGCAGACCGCCGGCAGCTCCTGCTCGACCGGCTTCGCGGTCGTACACGGCGGCGTCAACCGGATGCTGTCGGCCGGCCATTGCGCCGTCAACGGCAACGTGGCCACCGACCCGACCGGCCAGGTCATCGGCACCGTCATGAACAAGAACGTCGGCACCGATACCCTGATCATCGCCGGCAACTCCGCCGGCCGGGTGTTCAACAACAGCACCAACGCCGCCGGCGGCGTGGTCAGTGAGTTCAGCAACCCGGTGGTCGGCCGGGTGGCCAGCCAGGTGGGCAACTTCGTCTGCGCCACGGGTTCGTTCTCCGGCACCCGCTGCTCGATCCAGGTGGCCGCGATCAACCAGTGCATCAACGTCACCGGTGTCGGCATCGTCTGCAACCAGGTCCGGGCCGAGAACACCACGCGGACCAACGCGGCCGGCAACGGCGACAGCGGCGGGGCGGTGGAGATCGTCAACGCGGCGAACACCACCCAGGTCTTCGCCACCGGCACCTTCACCGCGTTCGACCGCGCCAACACCCGGGTGCCGTGCACCGGGTACGTGCTGGACACCGCCACCCGCAGCTGCGCCTGGCGGATCTTCTACGAGGACATTTTCGCCGGGATGAGCGGGGTCGGCGCCACCGCCATCGTGCTTGGCTAGCGGGCCTTCATCACCGGTCCGGCGCCCCTGTCGAGGCGACGTGCTCGGGCGGCGCGGGGTGGCCGAAATGCCACCCCGCGCCGCGTCGCGGCACGGGCCGGGCAGCGGCTCCTACATGTTCGATAGGAGTTTGGGCCGGAGCTTGTCGCGGATCTGGTCGGCGTCCGGATGGCCGAGTTCGTCGAAGATCTCCAGGGCGGCTTGCCAGCTGGTCCGGGCGGTGTCGGCAGCACCCGCGGCCGCCTGGGCGTCGGCGAGGTGGGCGAGGATCGTCGCCTCGTAGTAGCGGTCACCGATGTCCTGGAACAGTGCGAGTGCCTCCCCGTAGCAGCGGATGGCCTCCTGATGGTCACGTAGACGATAGTGGGCGTAGCCGAGGCTGTCCCAGGTGTGTGCCTGCCCGGGGCGGTTGCCCATCTGGCGATGCAGCGCCAGCGCCTGTCCACAGTAGTCGAGGGCCTGCTGGTAATCGCCCGACTGGGCGTGATTCCAGCCGATGGCGTTGAGTGCCCGGGCCTGTCCGGCGCGGTGGCCGGCGGCCCGGTACAGGGCAAGGGCGTGTTGGTCGTGGCCGAGCCCTTCCCGCTGGCGTTGCTGGCGGCCGAGCAGCCAGCTGAGGTTGCAGTGTGTCTGGGCCAGGCCGATCTGATCGGACTGCGCACCGAACTTCGCCAGCGCCTGTTCGAGCTGGGCTTGGGCATCGGCGAACCGGCCCAGCCGGGCGTATGCCACACCGAGGCCGCGGTGGGCCTGGGCCTGCTCGGTGTGGTCGTCGAGCCGCCCGGCTGCGGCTAGCGCGGCGTCCTGTGTGGACACCTGGTCGGGCCAGTGTCCGCGCAGATCGAGAAAGTCGGCGAGGGTCCAGGCCAGCTGGCACACGTGCCGGTCGAAGCCGTGTTCGGTGGCCAGTTCGATGGCGGCCAGCAGCGCGGAATGCTCGGCGGTGAACCAGGCCAGCGCGTGTGCCTGGTCAGCAACGGCTTCCGGGTGCACGTCCGGATGGGCCGGGCCCAGGGTGATCGGATTTCGGTGTGGGTGCAGCCGCAGGGCGGCGGCGTGCGCGGTGTGCAGGTAGTGGTCGAGCAACCGGAGCAGGGCGGCCCGCCGTTCCGTTCGGGTGTCCACAGTGGCGGTTAGCTCGGCGGCGTAGGCGCGCAGCAGGTCGTGGAACGTGAAGCGGCCGGGTGTCGGTTCGGCCACCAGGTGGGTCCGGGTGAGTTCGGCCAGCGCCGGGCGCGCGATCGGTTCCGGCACGCCGGCCAGGCTGGCCACGGCCGCCAGGGCCAGGTGGGGGCCGCGCGGCAGGCCCAACAGGCGGAACAGCCGCGCCGCGCTGTCGCCCAAAGCGCGGTAGGACCACGAGAACACGGCCCGCAGGTCGGTCACCGCGTCTCCGCTCGCCAACACGTCCAGGCCGCTGCGGACCCGCCGCAGATGCTCGGACAGCGCCGACAACGGGAAATCCGGCCGGGTCGCCGCACGGGCGGCGACCATCGCGAGGGCCAGCGGCAACCGCGCGCACCCCGCCACGATCGCGCTGGCCGCCGCCGGCTCGGCGGCCACCCTCGGCGCACCCAGCCGCAGGACCAGTAGCTGCTCCGCCTCGCCGCCGGTCAACAGATCCAGCCGGATCGGCCTGGCCCCCTCCGCCGCGACCAGCCCGGCCAGTTCGTCACGGCTGGTTACCACCGTGAGGCAGCCGGCCGAGCCCGGCAGCAGCGGGCGCACCTGCTCGGCATTCCGGGCGTTGTCCAGCACGACCAGCATCCGGCGGCCGGTCACCAGGCTGCGGAAGAGCGCGGACTGGTCGGGCAGGCCGGCCGGTACCCGATCGGGCGCGACGCCGAGCGCGTCCAGGAAGCCGCGGACGGCTTCGGCCGGACTCAGTACCGGGCCGCACGGGTCGAAGCCCCGCAGGTTCACGTAGAGCTGCCCGTCCGGGAACCGGTCAGCCACCCGGTGCGCCCAGTGGACCGCGAGGGCGGTCTTGCCGATCCCGGCCATGCCCGCGATGGTCACCACGGCGGTGCGGTCGCCGCCCAGCGCCGCGTCGAGCTGGCCCAGCGCGGATCTGCGGCCGACGAAGCCGGGCGCCTCCAGCGGCAGCTGCGCGGGCGCGACCCGGGCCGCCGGCCGGTGCGGCCGGCCGCGCAGGATCTCCCCATGCAACTGCTGTAGTTCGGCGCCCGGATCGGCGCCCAACTCCTCGACCAGCCGTCGACGGACGGCGGCGTAACAGGCCAGCGCGGCGGCGTCGCTTCCGGTCGCGCGGAGGGCGCGCATCAAGGCCGCGGCCACCTGCTCGGCCATCGGGTACTCGCCGAGCAGGTCGGTCAGCGGACCGACGACCGCGCCGGGATCGCCGAGCCGGGACTCGATCTCGGCCCACAGCACCGTCGCGGCCAGCCGTTGCTGGTCGGCCGCCTCGCGCACCCGCGCCGCCCAGGTTCCGGGCAGGTCGGCCAGCGGATCACCCCGCCACAGGCCGAGCGCCTCGCGCAACGAAGCCCGCCGCCGCGCGTCCGGCTGGCCGGCCCCCCGGGCCTGGCCGATGAGCCGGCGGAACCGGCACAGGTCGACAAGATCAGGGTCGATGTCCAGGACATACCCGCGGGAGCGGTATGCCAGCGGGAGCGGGCGGATCGCTTCCCGGATCCGGGAGATGTAGACGTACAGCGTTTTGCGCGCCCGGGCCGGCGGCGCCTGGTCCCAGACCCGATCGATCACGGTGTCCACCTGCACGGGGCGCCCGGCTTCCACGGCGAGGGCGGCCAGCACGCTGCGCTGTCGCGGTGGGCCGAGATCGACCGGGTGCCCGTCGACCCGCAGCTCCATCGGGCCTAGCAGCAGGAACTCCATCACGTCGGACACCCCAAGGATTTCGCAAGCTTTCCGCTAAACCCACCTTAGGACGCTATATAGCAGACCGATCCACATCAATGTCCTAAATCCGACCGAAAGGAGTACGACATGCCAATGCTCTCTCGGGTGGTGCGCCGCGCCGTCCTACCGGTGGCGCTGCTGGCGACCATCGTCTTCGCTCCAGCAACCGCGTCCGCCGCGCCGCCCGCGGGCGATGACGCCCGCGCCGCCGCCGCAGCCTGCTCCATCACTCGGGGGCTCTACACCGGGGCATACCTCTGCGAAACCACCACCCTGCGGACCTTCACGTGGGTCGACGGGCGCCAGGAGGTCTTCGTGATCGGTACCGACAACCAGGTCTGGCACATCTGGCAGCGGTATTCGGGCGACCTTTTCTGGAGCGGCTGGTACAGCTTGGGCGGCTACGCGATCCTCGGGGTCGGCCTGTGGAACAGCGCCCCGACCATCGCGGTGATCGGCGGCTTCGACAATCTGCGGTACTGCAACGGTTGGACCGGTCTCAGCTGGACAGGCTGGTACCGCTGCTAGCCGGTGGCGGCCGGCCCGGGCTCGCACCGGGCCGGCCTCGTCCGCGCCGCCGGAGCGCCGAGGAGGCCGCGCGCCGGTCAGGCGGACGGGTGTCAGAAGACTTCGACCGCCAGTGCGCACAGTGGCCGGTCGCCGCTCACGCTGCCCGGTACCTCGGCGCCGAGGACGCGGTGGACGACGAACGTCTCCTCGCCCTTGCGGTACGCGCTGATCTCGATCTGTCCGCGGTCACCGAAGAACATCGGCCGGAAGAACTCCGCCTTGAACGCCGCGAGGGGCTTGCGCAGGCTCACCGACAGGTCACCGGCTCCGCTGAACGCCAACTGCTCCCGCGCCGTCGCGACGAGGGACGGCAGCCGCCCGTACCACCACTGGTCGGCGAACTCGCAGTCAGCTCGTCCGATGTAGACCGGCTGGGTCCCCGCCCCGATTTGCTCAGCGCCGGCCGTCCAGCGATTGAGCCGGGCCCGTAGCTCGCGGGTGGGCATGGCCTCGTTGGGCACCACCTCGTCCGCGGCGAACAGTGCCCGGATCTGGTCATCGACCGGCGCCGGAATCGCGTCCAGAGCCGGGCCGCCCGTCAACTTGATCGGACGAGCGCCGATGCGTACCCCGATCGCCTCGGTGGCGGCGAATCGGTGCCGGACACGAAAGATCAACAGCTTGCCGTCCTCGCGGAGGCTCACATCGGCTTCGCTGGCGATGGAGGGCGCCGAGAAGAACGTCAGCGGGGCCGGGTAGTCGATGTCGGCCCTCATGATCACGAGACCCATCCCAAACTTCGTGATCATGCTCTGGAGGCTCATATCCTGTGCGGCGAGCCCACCCAGGGCCACCGCGCCGGCGAGCCGCAGCGCGACCTCGGGATGCATCTGGTGCACCGAGAACATTCCGGTGTCGAGGCCGGACTCTCCGCAATGGACCCGTGGCACGTCATCCCCCCGCGATCGCCGTGAGAAAGTAGACGGAGTCCCCATCGCCCAAGGCGATCTCGCTGCGCGCTCGCGGGTCGCGGTAGTAGTTCGCGGCCATGTTCTCGCCGTTGAGGAACATCTGATGGCTGCGGCGCAGGTTGCCCTCCCCGTCCAGCAGCACCGGCTTGAGCTGTGGCCGGCCGGCCAACAGCGCTTGTAGCGCCAGTTCCAGGTTCGGCTCCGCGACCTCGATCTCCTTGGCGAAATCGACGAACCGGAGCATCGGTCCGGAAAACATGAACTTCATGTGGTTCTCCGATGTTGATCCTGAAGCAGGACGTGAGACGTCGCGACGACGCCGAGGTTGATCTCCAACACGTCCTGTGCGGTCTGGCCGGTCAGTGCCGCCATCGCGGCCCGGTACATCCGCTCGAAAGGCAGTTCCTTGCCGTATCCGCGCCAGCCGGTCAGCCGGATGGCCTGCTCGCCCACGTCGACGATGTTCTCGGTGATGATGAACTTGGCCGCGGAGATGGCCGGATCGAACATGTCGTTGATGTCGCCACGCCCGACGCGGTCCAACGCGTCGTGCAGAAGAGCTTGTGACGTCAGTTGCTTGGCGTACATGTTTCCCAACCGGGCCTGTACGGTCTGCGCCTGGGTGAGCGGACGGCCTTCCCGGATAACCGTGTCGAGATGCCGAACGCAGACCTCGATGAGCCGTGCCATCGCCCCCACCAGCGGGCAGACCACGAACAGCCGCCGGCTGTTGAGGAATGCCTGCGCGTCGGCCAGCCCGTCCGAACCAGACAGTACGCGTTCCTCGTCGAGAACGACGTCCCGCAGCGTGAGCTGGGTCAGCCCGGCGGAGCGCAGGCCCAGTGTCCGGACCGGCACCGTGGTCACGCCGGGATCGTCGCGATCCACCAGCAGGACGCGCATGTCGTCGTTCTCGTCGCGAGCGTAGGTGACGAAGACGTCCGCCAGCGCACCTCCGGTCTGAAGGCACTTCGTTCCACTGAGGACGTACTTGTCGCCTTCGCGAACCACGCGGGTCTGGAAGTCGAACGCGTCCCCGTAGTCGGTGTAGGCGAAGGTGCCGAGCTTCTCCCCCGCGGCCATCGGCCGGACGTAGCGCTCCAGCAGACCGGACCGGCCGGCCCGATGGATCACGTTGGGGACGTCGGCGTACATGGCCAGCATCGAGGGGAAGGCCATGTCCTCGCAGAGGTAACCGATCTGTTCCAGCAACAGGCCGAAGACCCGCCGGTCACCGCCGATCCCGCCGGCCTCGCGAGGGATCAGATAGCTGAGCAGGCCGGTCGCGGCGGCATACTCGAACGCCGCGCGCGGGACCACCTCGCATGCCTCGTCCCGGTCCGCGGCTTGAGGATTCACCTGGGTGGCGAAGAAATCCGTGAACTCGGCGGCAGCGTACGCCGCGACCTCCGCCGGTGTCGCGTGCGCGGAAAGCTGGGCCAGCGCGGGGGACTTCACGGCGTGCCCCCGTTCGCGTCCGGCCGCAGCACGAGCTGAGTCTGGATGGTCCGGGACACGAGGCGGTCACGGTCATCGACGATGTCCGTCTGCACGACGATGGTCGTAGACCCGACATGGACCGGCGCCGCCCGCACCTGGATCGTGCCCGACCGGACCGCCCGGAAGAAGTTGGTCTTCGATTCGATCGTGGTGGTCCCGGCAGCGTCCTCGAGGAGGTTGTAGAAGGCCACCACCGCTCCGATGGCATCGGCGCAACCCATCAGGTAACCACCGTGCAGGACATTCCCCGTGGTGGTTCGCTCCGGTGTCCACTCCGCCAGAGCGACCGTGCTCGCCTTCGTGAGCCGCACGATCCGCAGGTCGAGAACCGCCGCATATGCCACCTGCTTGCGCAGCATGGCGGTCAGCGCCACGTTTTCGTCAAGTTCCAACACGGCGTACTCCCCCCCCGCGTGTAGTCACCAACGTAACGGTAAGGCGTCACCGCGCCGTTGCCGTGCCCCGAGACGGATAGGCGACACCGGCCCGGCGTCCTTTCAGGACAATCGTGGCGGCCGGCCTCCTGGCGGTGGTCCTGACCCATGGACGGAGGCGGCGCCCCGTCGGGGCGCCGCCTCCGTCGTCGATAGGGGTCAGATGCGGTCGGCGGCGAATTCGGCCGCCTCGTCGGCGTCGTCACCGTAGCTCAAGTGGGCCAGCACGCTCGCGCCGGTGGGGTCGCACACCACGTCATTGTTCGCGCAGATGTCCAGCGTCCGCGCGGCGAACTCGCCGCCGATGCCACGGCCCAGCTTCCGCAACGGATACCCGAACACCAGCACCGCCGCGATCCGCGGCTGGACCGCCGCGGGGATGACCGCGACGACCGGGGCGCCGACAGCGGCCCCCGCGGAGCTGACGCCGAGCGAGTTGCCCACGACGTTCGCACCCTGCGAGTAGCCGACCAGCACGAACCGCTGGTCGGGACAGGCCTGTGCCTGGCTGGCCACGTGGTCGACGAGCGCCCGGTTGCCCTGGCTCGGCGACGTGGGGCTGACGCTGGCCGGGTAGTCGACGGCGTGGCTGGTCACGGTCGTGCCGATCAGCCGATCGCCGATCTCGTCGAACACCGGGTCACCCACGATGATCCCCAGCCGGCCGGGCTCGCTGGTGCCACGCGCCACGACCACCTCGACGTCGGAGCACGCCGCCGCGAACGCCGTGGGAGTGGCCACCACCGCCGTACCACCGACGGCCAGCAGCGAGGAGGCGAGGAGGACACCGATACGCATACAGATCACCTCTGTCCCTGTTGGTACGCGTTTGGACGGTACGAAGCTAGCGAACCGCTCAATCCGGGTGGTACTCATTGAAATGCCAGTGTCGACGTTGAAGACTGTCACTCCAGTGCGCGATGTGGTGCCTTTTGTACGCGCGATCTGACGAGCGACGGGGGTGGTGATGAAGGTTCCGGCGGAGACCGTGGCGGCGCTGCGGACGGGCATCCTCGGATCCGCTCCGGCGATGGTGCGCGAGATCCGGACGCACGTCCCCGAGTACGCCCGGCTGAGTGACGAGCGGCAGGCGCGCACGCTGCGGCTCGGCGTCGACCTCGCGTTGCGGCGCTACGTCGACCTGCTCGACCGGTACGTCCGGAACGGATCGACCGCCGCGCCACCGGTTGACGGGACGGCCGTCAACTGGCGGCAGCTCTACCGCGAGGTCGGCGCGACCGAGATGCGCGCCGGGCGCAGCCTCGACGCCCTGCACGCGGCCATGCGGATCTGCGCGCGGGTGGCGAACCGGCACCTGCGGGCGTTCGCCGAGTGCCACCGGTTGCCGCCAGACGCGGTGGGCTGGCTCGGCGAGGCGATCTTCGACAACATCGACGACATCTCGCAGGCTTCCGCCGAAGGGTACGCGGAGGCGCGGGCGGCCGAGGCCGGCGAGCGCGACCGACGCCGCCGCCAGTTGCTCGACCTGCTCGTCGCCGATCCGCCGCCGTCGGCGGCGGCGGTCGCCGCGGCGGCGTCCGCGGCCGGCTGGCGGCTGCCGCGCCGGATCGCCGCCGTGGCGATCGCCGCGCCGGGCCCGATCACCACGCCGCCGGTGCTGCCGCCGGAGATCCTGGCCGGGTTCGACCGGCCCCAGCCGTTCCTGGTCGTGCCGGATCCCGAGAGCCACGCTCAGGTACGGGTACTCGTCAACGGCCTGGCAGGGCATTACGCGGCGGCGGGATTGCCGGTGTCCCCAGTGGACGCCGCCCGATCACTGCGCTGGGCCCGCCTCGCGCTCGACCTCACCGCGAAGGGTGTCATCCGCCGCCAGCGCCTTATCTGGTGCGGGGATCATCTGGCCACGCTCGCGGTCTTCCAGGATTCCGCACTGCTCGCCGCGCTCGCCGAACGGCGCCTCGCACCGCTCGCCCAGCTGCGCGAAGACAAGCGCGACGTGCTCGCCGACACCCTGCTGGCCTGGCTGAAGGCCAACATGAACGCCAACGAGGTGGCCACCCACCTGCACGTGCACCCGCAGACCGTACGCCAGCGCCTGCGCCAGCTCATCCCCCTGTTCGACGACCAGATCCGGGACCCTGACCTGCGCTTCGAACTGGAAATCGCCCTGCGCGCCAGCCGGCCACCGCGCGCCTGATCCAGCGGGGGGCATGACCGAGATCACGCTCCAGGTGGTTGAAGTTTCAACCATGAGGGTCGAACCTGGTTGGTGAAACTTCAACAAACTGGAGGTCGGCATGACGGTCATCAGCGCGATCGCCGCGGCGCGGGTCCGCACCCGGGTCGCCGTGCCGCTGCGGTTCCCGGACGGCTACGCCACCACCGCCGACGTGTTCACCTTCACCGGGCTGGTCGACGGCCGCGAGCACCTGGCGCTGCGCCTCGGTGACCCGCGCGCGGCCGGACCGGCCGGACCGCTGGTCCGCCCGCACAGCGAATGCCTCACCGGCGACGTGTTCGGCAGCCGACGCTGCGACTGCGGCCCACAGCTGCGCGAGGCGGCCGAGCGGATCAGCGACGCCGGTGGCTACCTGCTCTACCTGCGCCAGGAGGGTCGCGGCATCGGCCTGTACGCCAAGCTCGACGCCTACGCCCTGCAGGACACCGGCCTCGACACCTACCAGGCCAACCTGGCGCTCGGCCACGGCGAGGACGAGCGCGACTACACCGTCGCCGCGCAGATGCTGCGCGCCCTCGACGTGGACCGGATCCGGCTGCTGAGCAACAACCCCGACAAGGCCCGGCAGCTCGACGCGCTCGGCCTGTCCGTGACCGAGCGGATCCCCACCGGCGTCCACCTCTCCGCGGCCAACGCCCGCTACCTGACCGCCAAGGTCACCCACACCCAGCACACCATCGACCTGTCGCTCGCCGCCTGACACCCACCCGGAGCACCCCATGAGCATCCCGATCAAGACCGCGACCACGGCTCGATCAGCTGCTGCTGCCGCTGAGCGCGGCATCCCTCCCAGTCGCCGCCTAGCCGCGATGAACTCTCGCACGGCTTTCCGGCCCGCCACGGGCGGCGGCACCGACGCCGACCGCTCCTGGCTCGGCTCGGCGATCGGCCTGTCCCGGCTGTCGCCGCCCTCGCCCGACCACTACGCCGTCGGCGCGGTCGTCGTCGACGACACCGGCGCTGTGCTCGCCACCGGCTACACCGGCGAGACCGACCCCCACCACCACGCCGAGGAGGCCGCCCTGGCCAAACTCGCCGGCGTGCCCCGGTCGGTCCGCTCCCGGGCCACCATCTACACCTCGCTGGAGCCGTGCACCGTACGCCGGTCCCGGCCGACACCATGCACCGACCTGATCATCGCCGCCGGCATCGGCCGGGTGGTCCTCGCGCTGCGCGAGCCGCTGCTGTTCGCCGACTGCGACGGCGTGGGCGCGCTGCGCCGCCGCGGCGTCGAGGTCGTGGAGATCGACGATATGGGTTACCGGGTCCGGGAGGTCAACGCCCATCTGCTCGGACTCACCACCACGCGCTAGCGCGGGACCGACGACCCGCCGCCCGCACCCATGAGCGAGGATGATTTACGTGACGGAACCGACCAGCGAACCCCGCTGGCTCACCCCGGACCAGCTCGCGGCGTGGATGAACCTCGCCCGCATGCTGGTGCTGCTGCCCGGCGCCCTCGACCGCCAGCTGCGCGAGGACGCCGGACTCACCCACGTCTACTACCAGATCCTCGCCATGCTCAGCGAAAGCCCGGGCCGTGCCATGCGGATGACCGACCTCGCCCGGCTCGCCGGGACCACCACGAGCCGGCTCTCACACGCCGTGGCCAGCCTCGAACAGCGTGGCTGGGTCGAACGCCGGGCCTGCCCCACCGACAAACGTGGCCAGATCGCCGCGCTCACCCCGGCCGGCATGGCGATCGTCGAGGACGCCGCCCCCGGACACGCCGCCGAGGTGCGCCGCCTGGTCTTCGACCACCTCACCGACGACGACGTCGCCCACCTCCACGCCATCACCGCCAAGATCATGCCGGGGCTGTCCTAGGCTCCCTGTGCATTTGGGTACGCGTCAGAACGGTCCGTCGAATGTGAACCGGAGTGAAGCCGCCTGCACCGGACCGTCAACGCTCACGATCTCGACCGTCGCCCAAGTGGTATATGCGGGGAACGGCGACTCCGGATTCAGGAGGGTGTGACCGAACGCGGGAGGGGCACCCGTGCCCGCCTCGACCAACTCCATGCAGTCCAGCTCCTGGCCTCCGACCTGTGTCCGGCCCTCGACCTTGTGGTGGAAGGTGATCCGGCAGAGATCCACCGGCTCGTTCGGATCGGTGCTGAAGGTCAGGTTCGCGGTAATTGTTAGGTAGGTCCCCACTCCCTCGTACGTCACCGTCGTCAGGCAGGGCCGCATCGTTACCGTGACCCCGGTGACCGTCGCACTGCGCTCATCGGCGCAGGCCAGCGGTTCGGCTGCGGCGACCGTCTGGTTGCGCAGCGCCGTCGGGCTCGACGCATTCGCCCCGGCGGCCGAGAGACTGAGCACCACAACCAGCGCGGCGAGTACTCCCCCGAGCCGCCGCCCAACGAACCACTTTGATCCGCTCATCGAGACTCCTTCGTGTCCATCATGGATGAGTTTGATACCGGCCCAAGACAACCGGCGATCACGACCGAGCTCGACACGGGCGCGGCGGTGGCCGGGGCGCCGACGCCGCAGTCAAGGCCCGGTGGTAGGTGATGATCGCCGTCCGATGAATACGGCTGCTGTAGGGAACCGCAGTCCGATGAAAGCGCGTTGAGATTTCGTTGATCAAGCGTCGCTAGGCGTGAAATCATCGGCTCTGACTGCCCAGGCCCGCCTAAATCGGGGAGTACCGCCTGAACGAGACCGGTCACGGTGTGGAGTTTCGCCTGCTGGGCGCGGTGGGAATCTGGAAGGCGGGTCATCGACTCGGCCCCACGACGGCGCAGCAGCGGACCGTGCTGGCCTTGTTGTTGTTGGATGCCGGCTCGGTGGTATCCGTGGAGCGGTTCGTGACGGCCTTGTGGGACACGCCGCCGGCGCGGGCTCGCAACGCCGTACAGGTATGCGCATCCAGGATCCGCCGCGTGCTGGCTCTGGCCGGCCTGTCCCCCACCGACGCCGAACTGCTCACGTCGCAGCGTGGCTATCGGCTGGCCGTTGACGTGTCCACCGTGGACCTCCACCAGTTCCGGCACGCGGCGCGTACGGCGGGCCAGCGCCCGCCGGCCCAGGCCCATGCCCTGCTTCGGACCGGGCTGGCGCTGTGGCGCGGCGCGCCACTGGCCGACGTCGCTGGATCCTGGCTGGCCGGCAATGTGATCCCCGGGCTGGAAGGAGAACGGCTGGCCGCCGTGGAGCATCGCGTGGCGCTGGATCTCGTGCTCGGACACCATCACGAGATCGCCGCGGAGCTGTCGACGATGTCGGCAGAGTTCCCGCTGCGGGAACGCTTGGCGGGCCTGCAACTCGTCGCGCTGCATCGATGCGGGCGGCGGGTGGACGCGTTGGCGACCTTTCGCCAGCTGAGGAAGCGATTCGTCGACGAGCTCGGCATCGAGCCCAGCGGCGAACTCCACCGGATGCACCAGGCGATACTCGATGGCCGGGAACCATCGTTCGACCTGGCCGTTACCGGCGGTCCCCTCACCGTGGCCGCACCGCGCCCGCAGTCGACCGCCTCCGAGACAGCGGCGACCCCGCTCCCCCTGGTGGGGCGCGAACGCGAACTGAGCCAGCTCGACGCGCTCCGCACGGCATCGGAACGGCTGGTGCTCATCACCGGAAACGGCGGCGTAGGCAAGACCAGCCTCGCCGTGCGGTGGGCGCGCGGCAACACCTCCCGGTTCCCGGACGGTCAGCACCTTGTGGACATGCGCGGCTTCCATCCCGGATCGCGGATGACGCCCGCCGAGGCGCTGCCGCTGTTGCTGATCTCGCTGGGAGTGGCCGCCGAGAAGATCCCCATCGGCATCGACGCGCAGATCGCGCTGTACCAGTCACGCCTGGCCGGCCGCAAGGCCCTGATCATCCTGGACAACGTGGCTCAGGCGGACCAGGTACGACCGCTGCTGTCGACCGATCCCGGCTGCCTGACCCTGGTGACGAGCCGGGACCGGCTCAGCGGTCTGGTCGCTGTCGATGGCGCCCGCCGGCTCGCCGTCGACACTCTGCCCCCCGCCGCCGCTGTGGACGTGCTCGCCCAGGTTGCCGGGGTGGAGCGGATCGGCGCCGACCAGGCGGCCGCGGCGCGCCTGGCTCAGCTGTGCGGGCACCTTCCGTTGGCGCTCCGGATCGCGGGCGCCAGGTTGGCGGACCGGCCCGACCTCGGTGTGCGCCGTTATGTCGACCAGTTGGCCGCCCTCGGCCCGATCGCCCAGTTGCGGGTGGATGGCGACGAGACCGCGAGCGTACGAAACACGTTCGACCTGTCATACCAGGCGCTCACCTCCCCGACGCAGCGGCTGTTCCGGCTGCTCGGACTCGTGCCCGCGCCTGGGGGCCTGGCCATCACCGCCGCTGCGGCATTGGCCGGGGTGCCGGTCGAGGCAGTCGAACCGATGATCGACCAGCTGGCCCGGTACCACCTGGTGGAGGTCGCCGACAACACCCGCCTGGCCTGCCACGACCTGTTGCTGCAATACGCGGCCGACCGCACCGCCGAGCAGGACCCACCGGCCGAGCAGGATGCCGCCACCGATCGCCTGCTGCACTTCTACCTGCACAACACCGACCGCGCCGCGGCCCTCCTCCACGGACGCTCCAGCCTCAAACTCTCCCGCGATCCGCACCCGGACGGTGTGCCGATCGCCGAGTTCGCCGGCGAGGCACACGCGCAGCGGTGGCTGCGTGACGAATGGGCGAACATCGTCGCGGGTCTGGACTTCGCGGCCGCGACCGGCCGGCACCGGATGGCCTGGCACCTCGCTGACGCGGTACGCGACTTCATGCAGCTTCAAGCTCCGCCGCAGTACCGGTCCATCGTCGTGACCGGGTTGCACGCCGCGCGACAGGCCGGCGACCTGCAGGGGGAGGCCGCGATGCGACACAGCCTGGGCGTCCTGTGCTGGCGTGTGGCCGAGTTCCACACGATGATCGACGAATGTCAGGCCGCGGCGGACCTCGCCGCCCGCGCCCGGTGGCCGCAGGGACAGTCCGCCGCCCTGTGCAACTCCGGCATCGCTTTGGCCCAACTCGGGCAGACCCAGCAGGCCATCCAGCGGTTCACACAGTCCTTGGCCATCGACCGAGAGATCGGCGACCGGGCCGGCGAGGCCGCCCTCCTCATCAACCTGGCCGCCGCGCACGAACAGCTCGGCGACCTGCCCGCGGCGGCCCGATTCGGCGCGGACGCCCTGCGGCCACTCCGGGAAACCGGCCAGCGCCAAGGCGAAGCCATCGCCATGAACTACCTCGCCACCGTACGCCGGGAGCAGGGCCACCTCGACGAAGCACTCGACACCATCACCGCGTCCCTGGCCATCTGCCGCAGCGTCGGCGCCCGCCACGACGAGGCGGCCGGCCTCACCACGCTCGGCCTCGTACACCGCGACGCCGGACGATACAACGCCGCGTTCGAAGCACTCACCGCCGCCTGCGAGATCGCCCAACGCCTGCCCGATCGACGGCTGACCATCTTCGCCCTCGTCGGACTGGGCAACGTACAGGTCAGACGAGGCCACCTCGCCGACGCGGAAGCCCGACTCGACACCGCGACGGACCTCGCCCACCACATCGAGCACGACCGCGCCATCGTCGAGGCGCTGCTCGCCACCTCCGAACTCCACCTGGCGAAGCAACGGCCAGACCGAGCGCACGACCACGCCACGCGCGCACTGGACATCGCGCAGCGGTCCGGATACACCCTCCTGACGGCCCAAGCCCACAACCACCTGGCCACGGCGAGCCTCGACCTGCGCGACCCGGCCGGATGCCTGAAACACTGCGAGCAGGCACTGCCCACGCAACAACGCGCTGGCCAGCGCCTGGCACAGGCACGCACCCTCCTCCTGCGCGCTCGCGCCCACCAGAGCCAGGGCGACGTCGACCTGGCCAGATCCCACCGGGAACAAGCGCGGCGAGTCGTAGCCCAGATCCAGCCCTCGCCAGCGGCGACCAGCCACGCATAACCGGGCCACGGGGCGCGACCGGCCGACGCCGCGCAAATCGGTGGCAAAAAGCCGGCGGGCCTGCGACGCTCCCGGCGTGCACGCTCTCGCCGACTTCCGTGCCACGCTCGACAGGCTCGCCGCCCGGGACGAGTTCACCGGCTCGGTCCTCGTCACCGCCGGGGACGAGCGGATGCTGGCCGCCGCGTACGGGTACGCCAACCGCGCCTGCCGCACGCCGTGCGCGCTGGACACGAGGTTCGACACCGCGTCGGTCACGAAGCTGTTCACCGCGGTCGCCGCGCTCCAGCAGGTCGAGCGCGGCGCCTTCACGCTCGATACCTCGGCGATCGGATACCTCGGGCTCACCGGTACGACGATCTCGCCGGACGTCACCGCGTACCACTTGCTCACGCACACGTCCGGGATCGCTGACGACGCGGACGAGTTGGACGGCGAGCGGTTCGAGGACCTGTTCGTGGCCGAGCCGACGTACGCGTTCACCGAAGCCGCGCACCACCTGCCGCACTTCGCGACGAAGCCGCCGAGGTTCGCGCCGGGCGATGGCTGCCGGTACTGCAACGCCGGGTACATCCTGCTCGGCCTCATGGTGGAGCGCGCCGCCGGTAGCCCGTACCGCGAGTACGTGCACGCCAACGTCTTCGCCCGCGCCGGCATGACGAGGTCGGCCTTCCTGCGCATGGACGTCGTCGAGCCTGACGTCGCCGAAGGCGTGGAGGCGATCCGCGACGGCGACGGCCGGGTCACCGGCTGGCGACGCAACATCTTCTCGTACCCGCCGGTCGGCGACCCGGCCGGCGGCGCGTACACCACGGTCGGCGACCTCACCGCGTTCCACCGCGCGCTGGTCGAGGGCCGGCTGCTCGGGCCGGAGTCAACCGCCGCGATGCTCATCCCGTACGCGAAGGCCGAGGGCTACCGGCGGCAGGGGTACGGGCTGGAGTTCCGGCTCGATGCCGAGGGCCGGATCCGGCACTACGAGAAGCAGGGCGTGAACGTGGGTGTCAGCGCCCTGCTGCGGCACTATCCCAGGAACGGCGTGACGCTGGCCATGCTCGGCGTCGGCGAGGGCACGATCTGGCCGCTGGTCAAACTGTTCGACACGCTGCTGCCATAACCGACGCGGATCGCGGGGGCGCGTGCGTCAGTTGGCCGTGCCCTTGTCACCGGGCGCCCCGAACAGCACCAGTCCGCGTACCGTGAGCGCGCCCAGGACCGCGCCGAGTAGGGCGCCGATCGCGTTGTTGACCCAGTCGTACCCCACGCACTCGCGGCCGAAAGCGGTGATCGACTGCGTGAGCTCGATGCCGATCGGCAGCACGACGCCCACCACCACGGTCCACGCCAAGCGCCGGGTGGCCAGCACGGTGAAGAACGTCAGCGGCACGAACATCAGGACGTTACCCACCCGCTCGCCGCGGCTGGCGGTGGAGATCAAGCCCCGCCAGAGTACGGCCGGGTCGAACAGCGACTCGACGCAGCGACCGGCGGCCGACCATTCCGGGCTGCCGATCGCCGCGCCCGGTGCGGGTGGGAGCGTCAGCGTCAGGACGATCGCGAGTCCCACCAACGCCCCCAGCGTCGGCCAACGCGACCAGCCGAGCCGGGTGGCGATCCGGCGGTGTGCCACCAGGGCCACCGCCGCCAGCGCGACGAGCGTCAACGCCGGCCAGGGTTGGGAAAGGAAGTCGTTGGCCCAACCCCGCACGTGTTCCGCCCTCCGGTGAGTAGACGGTCCTTTCTACCGGACAGGCGGCGGCACACGCGTCGGCCTCCACCGATCGGTGGATAACCGTGGCCACGTCGACGACCTCGACCGGGCCGGTGGCACCCTCGGACGGCGGGACCATCTGGCCCCGTGCGTGACGCGGGCGGGGGGGGGGGGGGGGGGGGGCGCCGCGCGCCGGGGGTGTTTGGTGGGGGTGGGGTTGGGT
>JBBEWH010000284.1:0-23370 GCA_037414955.1 Actinomycetes bacterium KLBMP 9797 | reverse complement strand
GGACATGTGCACGTGGTCGGTGTGGCTACTCGGGCCGTCGTAGGCGCTCCAGCCGGTGCCGGGGAACCAGATCTGCCGGTACCAGATCACGTACAGGATGCCGAGCCGGTCGGCGTTGCGTACCAGGAAGGCGGTCAGGTTGTTCCCGTACTTCTTCTGGTCCTCGTTGGCGGCCGGCGCGAACCCCCGGCTGAGCAGCGACCAGTCGCAGGCGCGACCCTTCGGATGCTCCCACGGCCCACCGGGGCGGTAGCAGCCGACGAACCGGGTGAACCCGGCCTTGCGGACCTCGGTGTATGCGTTGAGCGTGCGCGGCGTGATACAGCCGGACGTGGTGGGGTCGTTCTGGGAGCACGATTCGTTCGGCCAGTCGCCGTCCGCGGTGCGTGGAGCCGCCTTGGCCACCTTCGACGTGGCGTCCACGAGACCACCGGTCAGGCTCTTGCCACCGACCAGGGCGAGCGCCTTCTCCGCGTCCCGCTTCTCCTTGGCCATCACGGCGACCTGCTTCTCCTGCTGCCTGACCTCGGCCTCCGCGGCGGCATTGGCGCGGCTGAACTGATCACGCGCCGCCGCCAACTCGCTCAGCTTCTGGTTGTTCACCATGGTCAGCTCGTCCAGCGCCTTCATACGCTGCAGGAACGTCTCCGGCGAGGCGCTGTTGAGCAGCACACCGGCCGCGCTGATCCGACCCGTCCGGTACGACTGCGCCGCGATCTGCCCGACCTGCGGCGCCAACTCGTCGATCCGGGCCTGCGCCTTGGTCGCCTCCAGCCGCAACTGCAACTGCTTACGCTGCGACTTCTGCAGCGCCGCCTTCGCCTTCAGATAACCCTGGCCGGCCTGGTCAAGCACGTCACCCAGCAGTGGGACGTCACCTTCCTGCGGGGCTGCGGAGCTGTCGCCCGGCTGTGCGAGTGCCGGGTCGCCCGGTGCGATAAGGATCGCCACGGCGGCGATCAAAACCATCGCGGGCATGCGCCAGCGGCGTAGCGGTGCCGTCATCCAGTTCCTCCCGTCGGTGCCGACCGGGTTAGCTGACGGGTTCGGGACGGAACAGGCCCCTACCGCTGTTCGCGGATTCACCCCACGTGCCTGGTTCCCCGGCTCACCCACATGAGCGGGTGATTAGGCAGCGCCACCCCTTGAGCCATCGAACGACGGTCCCGGGGTGGTCGGCCGCGCAACAGACTACCCAACGACCGAATCGGACAACCAGTCCCCCAGCAGGACAAACACCGTCACGAGGTGATCGCTTTCAGTGATCATCTCGTGGTCGGCGATCCCTGACCCTCCGGCATGAGGCGAGGTGGGAGCAGTGCACGAATCCGTGGCTCTTGATCAACGGGGGAAGGTCCGTCATGATCTGTACCCCGCTCAATGTCTCCCAACAAGGGTGAGTACACATGAAACTCCAGTTCGGACGGCCCGCTCGCAGGGTGTCGACGATCGCCGCCGCCAGCATCGGCACGGTCCTGCTGCTGTCCAACCCGGCGTTCGCGTCACACAACGACGGCTTCGCCGCGACCACTACCAACTCATGCGGGTCGGCCATCTTTGTCGACTACGGCGAGGGGGCTCCTGGCGGCGGCAACAACGACGACTACGTCCGGATCCGCGACAACTGTTCCGACAGCCACGGGGTCCGGGCCTGGGCCTGGGTCACCGAGCACACCTCGGCCGGCGATCTGACCTACAGCCTCGGGTCGAAGTACAACGGCAACGGGGTTGCGGGCGCGGACGTCGTCTGGGACCCGTTCATCGAGGGCAACGTGCGGCCGGGCGACACGGTGAAGCTGAAGATCTGCCTGGTCGACGGAAGCGGCGACACCACCGGCTCGTCCTGCGGCTCGGCCAGCCACACCAGCGTGGACGGCTGACACTGGGTGGTTGCCTGGGCCCGTGGCTACCGCGCGGCCATCGCCTCGATCTCCAACTTCCACTTCGGATCGAGCAGTTGACAACACACGACCGTCGAGGAGGGACGGTGATCGCCGAGGAACTTGACCCGCAGACGCACGTTGGGTTCGTCGTAGGCCGGGTCGGCCAGATAGGTGCGCAGCGAAACCAGGTCTCCGTAGTCCATGCCGGCCGAGTGCAAGATGGTGCCCATATGCCGCCAGATGATCTCGCCCTGCTCTTCGAAGGAGTCCGGCATCGTCTGGCCGTCGGCGAGATAGCCGTTCAGGCCGCTGATGATCAGTAACCGAGCGTCTCCGCGAATCTCCGTGGCGTGGCTGTAGTTGCGGTACGGCGGGAACAACCCATCGGGATTATGACTGAGTATCGGCACGAATGGATCATAATCGCGTATGGCGAATCACCCTGAGGGTTCGACCCTCGTCGGGAGGTGCGATGCGCGGGGGATGGTCTGGCGACTGGTTCGGTAGCGGCCCGGGGTCGTTCCGATGACGTCGGTGAACGCTGCGATGAAGCTGCTGGGATTGGCCCATCCGCAGGCGTAGGCAGTCTGCGTGGTGTCGTGGCCGTCGGCCAGGAGCACGAGCGCGTGGTAGATGCGTAGCTGCGTGCGCCACTCATAGAAGGTCATGCCGAGTTCGTCGCGGAACAGTCGGCTGAGGGTGCGGGTGCTGGCTCCGATCGCCTTCCCGAGTCCGGCCAGCGTGGCGTTGTTCGCCGGCTTCTCGTACAGCATCCGGGCAATGGCTTGCAGTCGGTCGTCCCGTGGCTCCGGCAGGTGCAGTGGCTGTTCGTGTGCTTCGCGCAGCTCATCGACGAGGACTCGAAGGAGGCGAGAGCGCGCGGAGCGGCTGTAGTCAGGCGCGACGTCGCCGTAATTGCGGGGGCCGGTCAGGGCGAGCAGGACCTCACGGGCGAGATCGGAGGCCAGGAACACGGCGGGATGCTCTGGTATGAGCCGGGCGAGGGATGGCGCGAGAAAGACGATCCGCATATCGGTGTCGCCATGGGCGCGGTGGTAGTGCGTGAACTTTGCGGGGGTCCAAGCGACCCGGTTGGCGGGAACGATCGACGTGCCGCGCTCGGTGTGAACTGTCAAGACACCGCTGGCCGCGTATACCAGGTGTCCCCGTGCGTGCGACTGCACCGCGCTTGTTTCGCCGGATGGCCAGAGGTGGCGCCCGCCAGACGGCCACATATGCGACGTCACACCGGCGATCCGGCGAGGTTGGCGGCGAACAGGCATCAGTTGGCATCCTATCGTTAGCGAGCCAGACCTTGATCTGATGACATTGCCTCCCATGCGGAGTGGTCTTCAGTCGCGCAAAGCGCCCGACCGAACCACATGTCATCGAGGCAGCGTGCCTCGACGCCGCGGCTTGAGGGAGAAGGAGAAACCCATGGCGACGTTCGTCCTCGTGCCCGGCGGCTGGCACGGCTCCTGGTCGTTTGAGGCGGTGGTTCCGCTGCTGGAGCGTGCCGGTCATGCCGTTCACGCCCTGACCCTGACCGGTCTGCGGCCGGACGACGACAACGCGGCGGTCGCGACCGCCAACCTCGACACGCACGCCGACGACGTATTGCGGCTCCTCGATCGCGCCCACATCACCAGCGCGACGCTGGTCGGCCACAGCTACGGCGGGATGGTGATCGCCGCCGCCGCCGACCGCGCTGACGGCCGGATCTCACGACTGGTGCATCTCGACGCCTACGTACCCCGCGATGGCGAGTCGTGCTGGTCGTCAACGACCGAGCGGTACCGGGAAGCGTTCGCCGCCGGCGCCGCCACCACCGGTTACGCCGTACGACCGCCGGACGGCGGCGATCCTCGCCGCCGTCCCCATCCCCTCGCCTCGTTCTTGCAAACGATCCGGCTCACCGGCACGCTCGCCCAGGTCTCCCGTCGGGAGTTCGTCTACTGCTCGGGATGGGAAGACCGCACGCCGTTCGCTGAACTCCGCACCCGGCTGCAGGCCGATGCCCTGTGGCAGGTCCACGACCTCCCAACCGGCCACGACGCGATGCATGAAAACCCGGAGGCGGTCGCTGCGCTACTGCTCGACGAATACACCACGGACGCCTCGACGCACAGATGACAGGCTTGCTACCTGACTCAGACGATGCTCTTGCCGCGGCGCCATGACCTCCACGACATTGCCGCTGGCGGTGATGTCCCGGGTGGGGTCGCCCTGCACGAGGACCAGGTCGCCAGCCATCGCCGCGGCTCTGTCTAGCCGGTGGTGTCTGACAAGTCGGTGTTAGATCGACGGCTCGGGATCAGTGATGAGATCCCGGTACAGAATCTGCAAGGCGTCGAGAAAGCCACGCCGCTGGGCTGGGGTCAGCCGGGCCAGCAGCCGCTCCTCCTGCTGCTGAATCGCGACCTGGGCGGCGTCGCGCGTTCGGCGCCCGGCCTCGGTGATCGACAGCAGGCGGGCCCGGCGGTCGGCGGGATCGGGCTGGCGGTGGATGAGCCCACGCTCCGCCAGATCATCCAGGACCGCGATGATCCGTGTCTTGTCCGCGCCGACCGCCTCGGCCAGCGCCGCCTGGGTGCGAACCGGCCGATCGTCGAGGTGCAGCAGCACCACGTACGCCCACATGGACAGGCCGTGGTCGCGCAGGACCGGCCGCTCGGCGCCGGTCAGCGCGCGTCCCAGCGGGACGATCATCGCGGCCAGGTCGGGGCGGGCCGGGTGGGCCTGGACGGACGCGGTCCGGTCAGCCATGGGAAGAAGATACACATTGACAGACCATATGCATACGCAGACGATAAGCAGATGCATATGGATCTGCCTTCGATCGTGGCCCTGGACGCCCGGGCGGTGCGGCACAGCGCCGACGTGGTCCGCCAGGTGCGTCGGTCGGACCTTGACCGGCCGACACCGTGCGCCGGATGGACCCTCGGTGACCTGCTCGGCCACATGACCGCACAGCACCGGGGATTCGCGGCGGCCGCCGCCGGGGCCGGCCACGATCCAACGCACTGGGCAGTTCTCCCGCCCGGCGACGACCCGGTCGCGGACTACCTGCGCGCGGCCGACGCGGTCATCACAGCTTTCGCGAGCTCCACCCGGGCCGAGTTCGCGCTGCCCGAGATCAGCACCGACCGGACGATCCCGGCGGCCACCGCCCTCTCCTTCCACTTCCTCGACTACGTGGTGCACTGCTGGGACGTGGCCGCCGCGCTCGGCACGACGTACGACCCGGATCCGGACCTGGTCGCCGCGGCCCTGCCGGTGGCACTGGCGGTGCCCAACGGTGAGCGGCGACTGGCGCCGGGCAGCGCGTTCCGGCCAGCGCTGCCGGTGGCCGGCGACGCGGGCACGCTCCAGCGCACCCTCGCCGCCCTGGGCCGGGCGCCGGGCTGGAACCCCGGACACCTCCTCGCCCTACCGATCGCCACACCCCGACTGGTGCTGCGCCTGTTCACCACCGACGACACCGACGACATGTACGCCTACCAGGGCCTGCCCAGCGTCGCCAGGTACCTCTACCGGCCGCCTCGCAGCCGCGAGCGCTGCGCGGAGATCATCGCGGAGATCGCGACCGCGACCTCCTGGGCCACCGATGGTGACACCGTGACGCTCGCCATCTGCCGCCACGCCGAGCCGGGCGCCATCGGCCAGGTGTCACTCACGCTGGCCAGCGCCCGGGCACGCCAGGCCGAGATCGGCTGGCTGCTCCACCCGGCCCACGAAGGCCGCGGCTACGCCACCGAGGCGGCCCGGGCACTGGCCACGGCGGCCTTCGAGCGGCTCGGTGCCCACCGGCTCTTCGCCCGCCTCGACGCGGACAACGCCGCATCGGCCCGGCTGTGCGAGCGGCTGGGGATGCGCCGCGAGGCGCATCTGGTCGAGAACGACGTCGACGGCGATCGGTGGGGCAGCGAGTACGTCTACGCACTCCTCGCCCATGAACACGGCCGCGTAGCGTGACTGCGCTCACCGGCCCGAACCAGGGTCTCAAACTCTTCGTCGGGTGGTGCTTGCTCTGCTGCGTTCGGCGGTGGTGGCGGCTGATGGGGTGATCGTGGATCCTTCGCTGAGCATCGGGGCGTAGCGGCCCGGATTCTGTGCGACTGGCCCTCGACCCGCCGGTCCGACGGCGAGCCGCCTGTTCTTCCGTTACCGCTGGAGGAATTCGAGGGCCTTGGCGACGAACTGCCAGTGAAACTGGAAGATACCGCCGTGACCGGCGTCGGGATAGATCACCATGTCGCTGTCCGGCAGGCGTCGGGCCAGGTCGAGCGCGGCGGCGGTGGCTGCGGACGCTTCCTCGACAGGAGCGTGCCCGGCGGAGGCGATGGCGGTCGTCGACATGTCGTTGGCGTAGGACCACCACACGGCCGCGACGTCACCGTGCCGCCGACGAACCCGGACAAGATTGAGATTACGGTCATAATTTAACTTTGCCCAACGCCTTGCCTCCAGCCACGCTCTCACCATATGGTCATATGAGCGTAATCTAAAGGCCAGGCAGGGAGTCAGCATGGGACCCAGTCCGCAGGCGCAAGACACGAAGTTCCTGGAAAGCGTGCGGCCGCCGGGACAGCACTCGTTCATCCTCGCCGCTGGCCGCGTACCCGAGGTAGACCAGGCGATCCAGCAGATCGGCCACTGGCTGCACCGCCACCTCGGCGCCTGAGAACTCGCACCACCGCCTACCGGCGAAACAAAACTCGCCGTACTCGTCACATCAGCGCCCGGCCGGGCGCACCAACTCACGGAGAATGACATGACTCAGCTCGTCAACCAGACCGTCCTCGTCACCGGCGCCAACCGCGGCATCGGCCGCGAATTCGTCCGCCAACTCCTCGACCGCGGCGTCGCGAAGGTCTACGCCGCCGCCCGCGACCCGCAGACGATCGTCGCCGACGACCCGCGCGTGGTTCCGCTGCGGCTCGACGTCACCGACGCCGGCTCGGTGGCCGACGCCGCCGCGATCGCGCAGGACGTGAGCGTCGTGGTGAACAACGCCGGCATCGCCCGCGCCGCTTCGGTCCTCGACGCCGACACCGCCACCCTGCGCAGCGAACTGGAGACGAACCTCTTCGGCACCCTCGCCGTGGCCTCGACCTTCGCCGACCGCCTGGCGCAGCGTTCCGGCGTTTTGATCAACATCGCCTCGGTCGTCTCCTGGCTCCCCCTGGGTGGCACCTACGGAGTGTCCAAGGCGGCCGTGTGGAGCGCCACCGACTCCATGCGCCTAGAGCTCCAACCCCGAGGCGTCCAGGTCGTCGGAGTCCACGTCGGATACGTCGACACCGACATGACCGCCAGCATCGACGCCGCCAAGTCGGATCCCGCCGACGTGGTCCGCCAGGTCCTCGACGGTGTCGAGAAGGGAGACGTGGAGGTCCTGGCCGACGACCTCACCCGCACGGTCCGCGCCAACCTCCACCAGCCGATCGAAACCCGACTCGCCCAGCTCCTCCCCTAGCGGTCAGGACCGCCAGAGCAGGCCGGACCGGCGGCCAAACCGTGCCATCTGTTCGGCCAGCTCGAGCCGCCCGCACTGGTCACTGCACCGGCCCGGCTGACGCGCCAACCTACGGCCCGGCCAGAAAGTCCTCATCCATGCCGGTGCCGGCGGCGTCGGTACCATCGCCATCCAACTGGTGAAACATCTGGGCGCGAGCGTCGTCCGCGTCAAATGACGCCCCTGCCGCCCCGGGCCGGCACGCCCACGCGGATGGCGTCTCAGATGTGCTGCTCATCGTCCAGCAGGGCCAACGCATTGCGGAGGCCCTGCTCCAGGAGTTGATCGGAGAGCTGCCGGTCCGTCAGAGCGCGGCAGAGTTGTAGCGTCCCGGCCATCAGGCCGAGGAGGCTGAGCGCCTTCACGCGGGCCGAGGGCGGATCTTCGGGTGCCATCCGGGCGGCGAGGCCGTCGATGACAACCAGCACGCCGTCGGTGTACGCCTGCCTGGTTGCGTCCGCGCAGCGCCCGATCTCGTCGAGCAGGGCGGCGTTGGGGCAGCCGTCACCGAGGTTGTCCCGGTGGTGGGCCGACAGATACCAGCGCACGATCTGTTCGAGGCCGGCCGGGCCGGGCTCCGCCTGCGCGACGATGTTCGCGTTCAGTGTGTGCAGTTGGTCGGCGATCGCGCCGGCGACGAGGTCGTCCTTGGATGCGAAATGGGCGTAGAAGGCACCGTTGGTCAGGCCCGCGTCCTTCATGAGCGTCGCGACGCCGGAGCCGTCGATGCCGTCGCGCTTGAGCCGGCGACCGGCCGTCGCGATGATCCGCTGCCTTGTCTGCTGCTTGTGTTCTTTCGCGTACCGCGCCATGCGTTCCTCCATCGCAGCCAGCGCGACCCTCTCTTGGCAGCGAGGGTCGCGCTCCGAGTACCGTCCTGGCCGAGTCAGTGTGCCGCGTTGGCGATGAGCGCCGCGACGTTGATCCTTCCGGTCTGCAGTTTCGCGTCGTGGGGCTGGGGGACCCCGCCGTTGGTGATGTACAACTGGTAGCCGCGAACCGCGGTCGCCGAGGGCGAGGCGAGACCGTCCGCGCTGGTCAGAACGGCCTTGTAGGCGCCGTTCGGGTAGACCACCACGATCCTGTCCGGACCGTTCTGCGAGGAGGAGCCGTTCTGCGCCACGAACACCACATCGGAACGATCCCGGCGAGCCCGGTGAGGAACCGGAGTACGGGCAGCGTTCGCGAAGTGATCACGGTGCGGGGCAGGAATCGCGCGGCCCGCAGTTGGGGGTTGCAGGGTTGCTCAGTCACCGTGTTCCTGCCTTGCGGAGGGCGGTGCGTCATTTCGGCATCCGGTTGAATCTGCGGACGATGCGGTCGAAGATCCGGGCCGGAACGACGCGGTGCAGCGCGCTGATGGTGGCGGCCGTCGAGCCGGCGGTGCGCCGCAGTTTCGGGTTGCGGTCGGTGGCCGCCGCGACGATCACTTTGGCCACCACGGCGGGGTCATCGCCGCCGCTGGTGTTCTTCGCCAGCACCTCGTCGAAGGTGCGCCGTCCCGACGCGTAGAGCGGCAGTGGGGTGTCGGCCTGCACGCTGTGGTCCCCGAACGGGGTGTTGATCGGGCCAGGCTCGACGAGCAGGACCCGGACGCCGTGCTCGCGGACCTCGTGATCCAGCGACCCGGAGTAGCCCTCGACCGCGTGCTTGGTCGCGACGTAGAGGGACATGAACGGGCTGGGGACGAACCCGCTGAGGGAGGAGACGTTGATGACGCGTCCGCGCCGTTGCCGGCGCATGTGCGGCAGGACCGCCTTGGTCATCCGCATGACGCCATAGACGTTGATGTCGAAGACGTCCCGCGTGCGGGCGACGGAGAACTCCTCGGCGGCGCCGGTGGCGCCGACACCGGCGTTGTTGACCAGGACGTCGATGTGCCCGAACCGGTCGATCACCCGCTTGACCGCTGAGGCGACCGATTCGTCGCTGGTCACGTCGAGGTCGAGGTAGGTCACCCCGGCGGGTGCGGTGAGCCGCGCGGTGTTGCGGCCGGTTCCGATCACTTCGAAACCCGCGGCGGCGAACGCGGTCGCTGCCGCTTTGCCGATGCCTGAGGACGCGCCTGTTACGAGCGCGACCTGCCGAGTTGTTGTCATCACGGGCTCCTCAAGATTTAAATTACGCTCGTATTACCATATGGCGAGAGCAGCCTCCGAGACAAGACCTACTGGAAGATTAAATTACGGTCATCCTCTGAATGAGGCGCGCTGGAAGGCGGCAGCTACACCAACGCCGGCGATCCGAAGATGGTCTACAACGAGGTACACGACAACCACGTCCACCTCAACGCTCGCGGCGTAGCCGGCAACGGTTGCGTGGCCCGCTCTCTCCATGATCAAGGCGTCCCTGTAGTCGTTAGAACGACTTGAGGGACGCCTTGATCATGGTGGGGTTCGCGCGGAGGGTCACTGCGGCGCCGATCGCCGGCTCGAGGGGGCGGCGGTGGGCACGCGACCGTCCGCCGCAGATTCCCGCTTGCGACGTCCTGGACCGGCGGCGGCGTCCGCAACGGGTGCGACTGGTGGCTCCTCCTGGTTCTCACGGCCTACCGCGTTCAGGACGGTGTGGGCCTGCCTGTCGACCATCCACGTAAAAAGCTCCTGCCCGTACCCGAAAACCAGAGCCCACGCGAGAATCTGCGCGGAGGTATCTAGATTGGACAGTCCCGGCACGAATTGACCGCGCATGAGCAGCAGACCGAGGAAAGCGGTCATCGCACCGAGCGGCAGCTTGAGGAGCGCCAGGACAACCGGCAGCCCGTAGGGCTCGGAGGAACCGCGGATATTGCGGAGCGCGGTGGCCGCCGCGACCGCGGCCGCGGCCAAGCCGATGACTTCGATGACGAACAGGTCCTGTCGTCCGGCGGTCTTTTCGACAACGTCGTTGACGTTGGCCGCCCCCGCCTCCTGCTCTGACTTCGGCACCACCCGCTGGTCGGTCGGACAGACGACGACAGTCTTCCCGTCGATCTCAGGTTGAAAGCACATCGGGATCGTCCTCGGGCTGAAAAACCCAAGGAGCGCGATGCCGATCGCGATCAGCGTCATGGCCACCGCCGTGACGGCGAGGACGTTACGGAAGCTGCGTACCCGCCGCTGTTCGCGTAACGCCTCAGACGTGGAGGCGCGCACCGCAGAGATGATCGTGCCACGTTCCTCTTCGGACAGTTCCGAGGGATTGTCCGCCGGTTGTCCCTCCAGACGGCCGCCGAGCCGCCGGGCGAGCGATTCGAACTGCAGTCGCCGCGGATCGGTGGGTGGCAGGTGTCGACGGACGCCGTTGAGGAGGCTGGGCAGCTGGCCGACCAGGTAATCGGTCGGTGCCATCCGTAGGAGGGTCGCCTCCGCCGCGTCGATGTTGCTCCGCACGCTTTCCGTGACCGATCCGGTGATCCTCGCGCGCCAACGGTGCCTGCCACCGGCGGCCAGCCACGCCGCCCGCAGGTGGCTCTCCGCGGCAGTCGCCAACGGATGGTCCAACTGGGCGGGATCCCGCTGGCGCAGCCATTGCAGCAGCGATTCCAGCTCCGCGATCCGGGTCAGGCTGCATTCGCGCCAGGCCGGGGTGACGATGGCTGGCGGGCGCAGCCCATGACTGTACTCGGGCTGGTTGCCTTCGACCGCGGCACACAATGGCGGACCCCCTGCTGACGGCCGGATGTGGGCTCGATGTGACTGAGGGGCCTCCTGGTTATGCTGGCTGGGCCGGGTGCGCTGCGGGCAACCGCTCGCACGAAGGTCATTGTCAAGCGCTTGCCCGCAGCGGCCATCCCGACTGGGCGGCACCGGCGTTACGGCGTGCCGGACACGTTCGGGTAGACGATCGTCTCGCCGGGATGGATCAGGTTCAGATTCTTAATGTTGTTGATCCGTCCGAGTTCGGGTACGGACAGCTTCTTCTTGTCGGCCGGGTTGGTCACATTCTTCGACAGCTGTTCGCTGATGGCGGTCAGGGTGTCGCCGGCCCGGACCGTCACCGACTTGTGCGTATTTCCTGGCAGCTTTAGCTTCCGTAGCCGTCGAACCAGCCTCTGACATAGACGCTGCGACCGTCGGCATCAAGGTCCTCGACCGTGCCCTCAACGCGCCCGTAGTACGGGCCGCTGCCGAACCAGGACTTGCACACGCTCAGCCTGCCTCCGGTCGGGGCGGCATCCTTCGTGTACAGCGTCGTGCACTGGCTCGACTGAATCGATACGTCCGCCGCGTACGCGGCGGACGGGCCGAGAAACCCGAGGGTGCCGACGATGGCGGCGGCGCTCGACGCCACCACTCTCCTGACGCTCATCCCTGCCCCTTCCCTTCCAGCGATGAAAGATATAAACATGAGGTACATCTCGCTTGGAAGTATTTAACGCTGAAGCACGGATGAAGCAGAGATGAAGCGAAAACACCGGGTCAGCCGCGACTCGGACAGGGGCGGACGACGGGAGGACACCTTGATCATCTGAAGTACGCTGATGGCCGACCGAAAGGGCACCAGTGATCCCGTACTTCGTCGTGCTAGGCGCGGTCGTGCTCGGCACCGTCGTGGGCCTTGTGTTCTACTTCAGGTGGCTCTACGCACTGCCGCGCAGCCGCAGGACTCCGTTGCTCAACCTCGCTCCAGTGCCCCTGGTCCTGCTGTTCTTCTGCGGAATGTACGGAATCATGATCGGACTCGATGTCGAGACCGATGGCATGGAGCCGCTGACAGACAGCGAAATTGGTGCCGGCCGGCCGTGCGGCGCCACCGTGCTGTCCGTCTCCGATCCCGAAAGATCCTCCCGTAAGGGCATCGACACTTTCGACTTCACGCTGCGGGTGCGTCCTGCGGACGGTGCATCACCGTACGAAGTGGACTTCCGGGACGAGATCAACGCCGTCGAGGCTGGTCGGATCGGCGCGCCCGGGGTCGAATTCCGATGCGTCGCCGACCGGGACGAGCCGTCTCGGCTCCACGTGTTCTGGCTCGAACCCGTGTCGCCGATTCCCTCCAGCACCCCCACGTAGAGCCACCTCCCCCATGATCAGGGCGTCCGCAAGTCGCGAATCTGAGAACAGGCTGTGGTCGCGTGGTCGGCGCGGCCCGCGCTGTCTAGCGTTGAGCGGCTGCCGCTGGAAGGAGACCGGGTGCTCGTATTTGTCGCGATCGCGTTCGGGATAGCCGGTCTGATCCACCTGTACCTGTGGTACCGGCTGGTGCGCGGCACCACCCGACCCGGCCGGTGGCGCCGGGTGGGCGGGGCGGCGATCGCCGTCGCGCTGGTACTCCTCATCGCCACCCTGGCCCTCGGCGACCAGCTGCCCTCCGGCCTGCGCTGGCTGACCCTGCCCGGTTACCTGTGGCTGGCGCTGATGTTCTACCTGCTCCTCACGCTGCTGCTGCTCGAGGCGCCGATGCTGGCGGCGCGGCTCGCGACACGCCGGCCGGCCCCGGTCCGGCATCCCGCGCCGGTCTCGGTGCCGGTGGGCGCGGGCGGCTCCGGCGGCGCCGTCGAGCCGCCGCCGACAACCGACCCCGATCCGGCCCCAGCGTCGCGGCGTCCGCCCGAGCCGGAGCCCGATCACGCTCCGGACCGGCGGCTGCTGCTGCGCAGGGGGGCGGCCATCACCGCCGGGGCGGTCGCCGTGGGCTTCACCGGCTTCGGGGTAAGCCGGGCCTACCGGACGCCGACCATCAAACGGTACGACATCCCGATGTCCCGCTTGGACCGCCGGGCCGACGGGCTGCGGCTGGCGGTGCTGGCCGACCTGCATGTCGGACCGTTGCTCGGCACCGGCCAGGTCGAGCGGATGGTGGAGATCGTCAATGACCTCGACGCCGACCTGGTCGCGGTGGTCGGCGACGTCGTCACCTCCGAGCCCGGCCGGGTACGGCAGTCCCTGCTGCCGCTGACCCGGATGCGGGGCCGGCACGGGGTGTACTACGTCACCGGCAACCACGAGTATTACGTGGGCCCCGAGAACTGGACCGAGGCGGCCGCCGAGTTGGACCTGCGCGTGCTGCGCAACGAACGGGTCGAGATCGTCCACGGCGGCGGGGTGATCGACCTCGCCGGCGTCAACGACATCACCGGGGCGCAGTACGCGGACCCACCGGACTACGAAGCCACGCTCACCGGCCGGGACCAGTCCCGGCCGGTGGTGCTGATGGCCCACCAGCCGGTCGCCGTGCACGACGCCGCGCCATACGGGGTCGACCTGCAACTCTCCGGCCACACCCACGGCGGCCAGATGTTCCCCTTCAACTACCTCGTCGGACTGCAGCAGCCCGTGGTGTCCGGACTGGGCGAGGTGGACGGTACGCCGGTATACGTCACCAACGGTGCCGGGTTCTGGGGCCCGCCGGTGCGGGTCGGCGCCGATCCCGACATCACCCTGCTCACCCTCCGGGCCACCGGAGGGTGAGCGATCAGGGGAAGGGAGTAGGAGGTGGCACGTCGGTGAGCAGGCGGCGCGTGGTGGACAGGCCCCAGTCGTCCAACTCGGCGACGCGGTCCGAGGTGGCCCGCAACCCGCCGTACCTCTCCACGACGCCGGCCCACTCTTCCCGCCGCTCGACGGACGGCCGGGCCAGGATGCAGTCCGAGTCGTTCACCCAGAATCGCCCGTGCTGCCACGACCGCGCCACCGTGGACAGTGCCGCCCCTCGCTGGGAAGGCTGGGAGAGGTCGCCGTCACCCGGCTCGTACTTGGGATCGGTGTCGCCGGAGACCCGCATCGCGTCGAAAAGGCCAACGCTGGGCAGGATCGGCGCGCCACACCCGAGCAGGTAGGCGTCCGGACCGATCGCGTCCCGGACGAGGCCGATCGCGTCCCGGTACGCGACGAGCGGCGGCGCGCCGGTGTGCCGTGTTCCCATCAACGCCGCGGTGTATACGAAGTCAATCTTGAAGTAGTCGAACCCCATGTCGACCAGGGCGCCGAAGACCCGGCGCAGGTAGTCGGCTGCCTCCGGGCGCGTGGTGTCCAGAGCGGCGTACCCGGAGCCCCAGTGCTCGCCGGTCGAGACCGGCTGGCCGTCCGGGTCGGCGATCATCCACTCCGGATGGTCACGGAAGAGTTCGCTGCCGCCGTCGACCCAGAACGGCGCGATCCAGATGCCGGCGCGGAACCCGGCGTCGCGGATCCGGGCGGCGAGCCCGGACAGCGACGTGAACCGGTTGGACAGTGTGAGCCAGTCGCCGACCGCCGCCTGCCAGCCGGCGTCCACCTGGATGACGTCGACCGGAAGGTCACGTTCCCGGATGGCTGCGATGTTCTCGGCGATGTCCGCCTCTGTTACCTGCTCGAAGTAGTGGTACCAGGAACACCAGGCGGTTGGCGCGGGCCGCGGCCGGTATCCGCCGGCGAAGTCGCCGGCCCACTCACCGAGTGTGCCGGTCCGGGCGGTGACCGGCCCGTTCGCTGCGACGATCAGGCGGTCGCCGGCGAGCGTCGCCCTGATCGACGGCACGGTCAGCGGGTCGGGCGCGGCGAAGATCCGCTGTGGCCGGCCGTCGCCCGGGTCGACCGCGAGCAGCCCTTCACCCTGAAAGGCGTCGACCGGCGCGGCGATTTCCGGCCGGTAGTTGCCGCGGCGTCGCCATTCGGTCGCCGGCCGCGGCGGTAGCCGCCCCACCGAGTACGTCGATGTGGGCGACCAGGACTGCCAGCCCTCCTCGTAGACGCGCGCGATCTCGGGGTCCACGGGGATCTCATCGATGATCTCGAAAGACACGCGGAAAGGATGCCACACCCGTCGCCGCGCTCGGGCGCGGGATCGCCCGTGTCAGCGCGGCAGGAGGACGCGGACCTGGTCTCTGATCTCGCGGAGTATGTCGTCGACGGTGCTGGTGACGTTGATCGTGGGCGCCATGCTGAGGAACATGATCGCGGAGACGATGTGGGCGAGCGTGGCAGCGACACGGGGCTCGATGCGCTGGTCCCGTCGCAGCACGTCGGCGATCGCTTCCTCGGTCTGGACGGTGAGGCTCAGTGCCTCGCGGTGGTGCGGCTCCTCGGGGTCGCCGAACACCATTTCACGCAGGTAGGTGCGACCGTTGTCGATCTGCTTGCGGTTGCACTCCACGACCGGGCGAATGAGCGCCAGCACCGCGTCGAGCACGTCGGGGATGGTCTCGGCGGCCGCCTTGCCTCGGATGAGCGCGTCGGCGTAAGTGGAGTTCTGCACGAGCAGGAGCAGCTCGCCCTTGTTCTTGGCGTAGAGGAACAGGGTGCCGGTGCCGATGTCGGCCTTGTCGGCGATCTGCTGGGTGGTGACCTCGTCGACGCCGCGCTCGGCGAACAGTTCGCCAGCGGCGGCCGTGATCCGGTCGAGTTTTTCCTGCTTGTTTCGCTCACGCCGTCCGACCGGCCGGGGGGCGACTGGCATAACGCAACCTTCGAGAAAGAAGATCGATCGCACTCGGAGGTAAGTGTGATCAGTGTCGTGTGGACTCGGATGTGCCTCGGGTCATTCTTCCACGGAGGCGGGGATTGAGCTCGCCCCGCAGGCGCGCGGGCCGGCTACGTCGACGCGCGCGCCGTACGCGGAGGGGTGAGAATCTTGACGTTCTGGCGTCGCTATCACGACGCTGCGGCGTCAAGATTCACGAGGGCGCGAGCGCCGGCACGGTGCCGCCGCTGACGGGTCAGGCCGACCCCGACGAGCACGACCACCATGCCGGCGATGATCCGGAGGCTGAGCTGGCCCAGCCCGCACCGCGCGCACTGGTAGACGCACTCATCGACGCCGCGAAGCAGTGAGATGTCGGGACGGCCGGTGAGGGCTGGCCGCTGTCAGCCGGCCAGCCGGGCCGCCTCGCGGTCGCGCCACGCGGTCGCCATCTTCGTGCGGCCGTTGGTCCGCAGCAGCGAGCCCTCGTAGATCCGCGCCCCCACGAACACCATCGCCACCGCGGTCAGCGCCAGGATCCCGAGCGACAGCAACGGCTCCCAGGCGGCGGCGTCGCCGGCGAACAGCCGCGCCGGCATCGCCGTCGGCGAGGACAGCGGCACATACGACATGATCGTCATCGCCACCGGGTTGTCCTGCAGGATGATCACCGCGACGAAGGGCAGCATCACCGCCAGTTGGAGGGGCATCGACGCGCCGGCGATGTCCTCCTGGCGGTTGGCCAGCGCGCCGATGGCCGCCCACAGTGCTGCCAGCATCACGAAGCCGAGCACGAAGAACGGGATGAACCACCCGATCGCGGGACCGAGCGTCGACAGGACACTGTCCGGCGCGTCGGCCAGCCGGGCGCCGACCGTGCCCACGACCGCGATCAGCGCGATCTGCCCGAACGCGAGTACCGCGCCGCCGATCACCTTGCCGGCCAGGAGTACGCGCACCGGGATCGTCGCGACGAGGATCTCCACGACGCGGGTCTGCTTCTCCTCGGTGACGCTCTGGGCGATCTGCAGACCGAACGTGAGCGAGGTCATGAAGAAGACGAACGCGAACGCGTACGGGATCAGGAACGCGAGCGTCTCGTCGACGGCGCTCGGGTCGAGCAGCTCGACGGGTGGCTGCGCGCTGAGCGCATTGACGACGTCGGAGGGCGCGTCGTCCATCGCGAGCACCCGTGGGCCGGCGACCACGGCCGCGTCGACGTCGCCGTCGCGGACGAGTCGCTCGGCCGCGGCGTCGTCGGCGACGGTACGGACGTCGAGGCCGGCGTCGGCCAGCGCGGTCGCGGCCGGGCCGGCGGCGGTGGCCACCGACGACGCCCCACCGGCGAAGATGCCGGGCAGGACGGTCGCGCCGACCGCGACGAGCAGGAAGATGGCCGTACCCCAGAGGAACGCCTTGTCGCGCAGCTTGACCCGGATCTCCCGGGCGGCGACGAGGCGGACGGCGTCGAACGTGGTCATCGGACGACCTCCCGGAAGATCTCAGCGAGGGACGGGGCGACCGGGCCGAACGCGCGTACCGGCCCGTGGGCGAGCGCCGCCCGCAACACGGCCTGGTCCTCGGCTCCGGCGGCGAGGTCGAACACCGCGCGCGGTCCGTCGAGGTCCACCACGGTCACGCCGGGCTGGTCGCGCAGCCAACCGGCGTCGCCGTCGACCCGGATCTCGTACCTCGGCAGGGCGAACGCCGCGCGGAGCTGGTCGCGACGGCCGGCGGCGAGGATGGCGCCGTCGCCGATGACGACCAGGTCGTCGCAGAGCCGCTCGACCAGGTCTAGCTGGTGGCTGGAGAACAGCACCGGCACGCCACGGGCGGTCTGCTCGCGCAACACGGCCATGACGGTGTCCACCGCGATCGGATCGAGGCCGGAGAACGGCTCGTCGAGGACCAGCACCTCCGGCTCGTGCACCAGCGCGGCCGCGATCTGGATCCGTTGCTGGTTGCCCAGCGACAGCTTCTCGAGTTGCTCGTCGGCCCGCTCGCCGATCTCCAGCCGATCGAGCAGGCCGGCGATGTTCCGCGCGACCGCGCCGGCGGTCAGGCCGTGCAGCCGGCCGAGGTAGGTCAGCTGTTCCCGGACGGTCATCTTGGGGTAGAGGCCGCGCTCCTCCGGCATGTAGCCGAACCGCCGTCGATGGTCCCGGGTCAGCTGGGCGCCGCCCCAGGTCACCGCACCGGAGTCGGCGGCGAGCACGCCAAGGATGATCCGCATGGTGGTGGTCTTGCCGGCGCCGTTGGCGCCGACGAAGCCGGTCAGCCGTCCGGGCGGCACGTCGAACGTGACGTCCTTGAGCGCCTGCCGCCCGCCGAAGGCCCGGTTCAGCCCGTCGAGACGCAGCAACTGTGTCATGACTCGACGCTAGGCAGGGCCAGGCGCGGTCGCGTCGGGCGCTGGGGGGATCGCCGGGGTCCGTCGCGCGACGGACCCGCGTCATCCGCCGGGCGTCACCACCCGGTGCTCGTACGCGAACACGACGGCCTGTGTGCGGTCGCGCAGGCCCAGTTTGGCGAGCACCCGGCTGACGTGGGTCTTGACCGTGGCCTCGCCGAGGAAGAGCGCGGCGGCGATCTCGGCGTTGGTCGCACCGCTGGCCAGCAGCACCAGCACCTCGTGCTCGCGCGGGGTCAGCTCGGACAGCCGCGCGCCGTCGGTCCGGGTGGCCGCGCCCGGTCTGGTGAACGTCGCGATGACCCGGCGGGTGATCTCGGGGGCCAGCAGCGCGTCGCCTCGGGCCACCACGCGGATGGCGTCGACGAGGGCCTCCGGCGTGCCGTTCTTCAGCAGGAACCCGCTGGCGCCGGCCTGCAGCGCGGCGAAGAGGTAGTCGTCGCGGTCGAACGTGGTGAGGATCAACACCGCGGGACCGGCGTCGGCGGCGACGATCCGCCGGGTCGCCTCCAGCCCGTCGACGACCGGCATCTCCACGTCCATCAGCACCACGTCGGGGCCAGTGCGGGCGGCGAGGTCGACGGCCTGCGCCCCGTCGGACGCCTCACCGACCACTTCGACATCGTCCTCGGCCTCGAGGATCACCCGGAACCCGGTCCGCACCAGATGGTGGTCATCGGCCAGGAGTACCCGGATCACGCCGGCACCGCCTGGGGCTGGGTGAGCGGGAAGCGGGCCCGTACCCGGTAGCCGCCGTCGGGGCGGGATCCGGCCTCCAGGGTGCCGTCGTGCGCGGCGACGCGCTCCCGCATGCCGATGAGACCCAACCCCACCCCGGCGGTCGCGCCCGGCGGCGCGCCGCGACCGTCGTCCGTGACGTCGATCTCCAGCTCGGCGGCGTGATATCGGACGCGCACGTCGAGCGCGGACGCGTTCGCGTGCTTGAGCGCGTTCGTGACCGCTTCCTGCACGATCCGGTACGCCGCCTGGGACAGCGACTCGGGCAGCGAGGTCGGCTCACCGAATACCCCGAGGGTCGCCGCGAGCCCGGCGTCGCGGGCGTTGGCCACCAGCTCGTCGAGGCGGTCCACGCCGGACGTGGGCCGTTCGTCCGGCGCGCCGCCGCTCATGCGCAACAGGTTGAGCATGCGGCGCAGCTCGTCGACGGCGGTGCGGGCGCCCTGCTCGACCGCGGCGAGCGCGGTGCGTGCCTTCGCCAGATCCTTGTCCATCACCCGGCGCGCGGCCGCGGCCTGCACACCCATCACCGATACGTGGTGGGCGACCACGTCGTGGAGCTCGCGGGCGATGCGTACCCGTTCGCCCATGACCGCCCGTTCACCGGCCTCCGCCGCCAACCGCCGCAGCTCCTCCGCCTGCACCTCCAGCAGGTGCTGGCGGCGGGCGGAGATCCACGCGGTCTCGCCGAAGAAGACGGCGAACCCGAAGAACAGCGCGTTCAGCAGCACCCCGTTGACGACGACCGCGAGCAGCGGCTCCAGCGGACCGGCGGCGTCGGCGAAGGCGTCGGCGGGCAGGTCGGCCAGGCCCTGGGCGAGCGCGATGCCGAGCCAGGCGAACATCGCGGCGACGATGCCGACCCGCGCCCACCGGGCCCGCGCCCGGTCGGGGTCCCACGCGCCGACCGTGTAGAGCGCGGCGTAGAGGACCCCGTTGGTGACCTGCTGCTCCGGTGACTGGCGGACCTGCGCGGCGATGAAGGCGGCGGAGATCACGATCGCGACAGCGGCCGGCCACCGCCGGCGCACCACCAGCGGCAGCGTGACCGCGAGCGTCCACAGGATCTGCTCCGGCCGGCTCGGCGAGTCGTCTCCGACGAACATGCCGGCGCTCGTCGACAGCACGAGGTTGAACTGGGCGACCGCCGCGACCGCCACCCCGATGACGATGTCGTTGCGCCGCTGCTCGGCGGTCGGCCCGGGCCGTCGCCACGCCGTCGGTTCCACGCTCATGCTCGCGACGATGGCACACACCGCCAACCGGCCGCGACCCGGATCATCGGCGATGTCTGGTCTACCGGACGGTGAAGCTCAGCGGGTTCGAGATGCCGACGCCGCCATGGGAGTCGTAGACCCGCACGGTGAAGGTGTACGACGTGGCGGCCGCCAGGTTCACCGGGAACAGGTAGTGCTGTCCGCTGTTGGTCGCCGTCGTGGCGATCAGGGTCGTGCCGAGGTACAGCTCAGCGCGGTTGATGACGTCGCCGGGATCGGTGTCGGTGGCGTCGACCACCAGCGTGACCGTCGTCGGCTCGAGGAAGAACGTCTGCCCACCTGGATTGCTCAGCGTGACCGCGGGCGGGTTGTTGGTGCCCACGGGTGCTGGCGTGACCACCGTGATCAGCGCGGACGGCGCACCACCGGACAGCGATTGGCTGGTGCCGGCCGAGACGGAAACTACAAATGTGGTACTGGTCCCAGGCTCCGCCGTCGGCGGTGTCCACTGCGCCTCGTATCGGTCGCCCGTCGTCCGTACCCCCGAGGCCACCGTGACGCCGTTGACGCGGAACGACACCGAGGTGATGGAGTGGCCGCCGCCCACGGTCGCCGTGGCCGCCAGTGGGATGGTGACCGGCGCGACATACCGCGCCGCGGCGGTTGGGCTGAGCAGCGTGACGACCGGTGGCCAGTCGGCGATCGGCGAGGATGTCGTCCGGCTCGGTGTCACGGTGGGCACGATGCCGCCGGTGCAGGGCACGCCGTTGAGCGTGAACGAGGCGGGCGCGGGGTTGCTCCCCGACCAGGTACCCACGAAGCCGATGGTCAAGGATCTGTTGGTACCCAGGGTCGCGTTCCAGTCCAGGCTGCTGGCGCTGACCTGCTGGCCTGACTGGGTCCAGTCGGCGTTCCACGTCTGGGCAAGCTGCTGGTCGGCAGCGGGGAAGGCGAACCGCAGGGTCCACCCGTTGATGGGGTCGGCCAGATTGGTGATGGTGAGGTCGGCGTTGAAGCCGCCGGCCCATTGGCTGTTGATGACGTAGTTCAACCGACATCCGGCCGCCGCGTTCGCCGCACCGGCGTACGCGACCGCCCCCGCGGCCACGGCGACAACGGCAGACACGACAGCCGTCAGCGACCTTCTCATGACGCACCCCACCAGGACATTGCTTGGTGTCAATGTATTAGACCACCGTCCTGTGGTTCGGGTCGTCTGTCAAGGTGCCGCGGGCGGTCCGGACATTCCCGTCTGGATTTCTTTTCACCCCGCCTTGATCATGGGTGTCACCTGGCGCGAGCTCGTTGCCGCGCCGCCTCATAGAGGACGATCGTGCCGGCGGCAGCCGCGTTGAGGGAGCTGGCGGATCCACCGATCGGGATGTGGAGGATCTGGTCGCAGGCATCCCGCCAGGCCGCGCTGAGGCCCTGCGTTTCGTTTCCGACCGCGATGATCTTGGCGCCGGTGAGGTCGTGCTCGGCGATGTCGCGGCTGCCGTGCTCGTCGGTGCCGACGACCTCAAGCGCGATACCGCGTGCGCGCAGCGAGGTCACCCAGTCGAGGACGTCGCGATGGCTCGCCACGCGCACGACCGGCACGGCGAACAGGGATCCGGTGCTGGCGCGCACCGCCTTGGGATCGTAGGGGTCGGCCGCGTGCCCGGTGATCACCACACCGGACGCGCCGAGGGCATCGGCGGAGCGAATCAATGTCCCGATGTTGCCGGGGGTGGTGGGCCGGTCGAAGACCAGTATCAGCATGTCGGGGCTGACCGGGATGCGGGCGAGGTCGTCGTCGGGTAACCCGACGACGGCGAGTAGTTCCGGTGACTCTTCGTCCTTGCCGCCGAGCTCGTGGAGGAGTTCCGTGGCCAGGGCGACTCGGACGGCGTCACTGGCTCGGCTCAGGACGCCGTGGGCCCACCGGGACAGCGGTTGTTCCTCGGTGAACAGGAGTGCCCGGACGTGCCAGCCGTGTTCCACGGCGAGGCTGATCGGCCGTACGCCTTGGACGATGAACTCGCTGGCCCGCTGGCGCTTGTTGCGGTTGCTTAACATCGCGTGCCACTGCTGGAACGTCGCGTTCCTCGTCGTGATCCTGAGCGTCTTCGCCACAATGTTGAGATTGTCCTCGCGCCACGGCACGCGGCGACGGCCGGGGCGGGCGGGCCGAGGCCCCAGCGGACGCTGGGGCCTCGGCGAGCGAGGACTCGCTCAGCTACAGGCGGTGCCGTTGAGGGTGAACCCAGTCGGAGCGGCGTTGTTGCCGCTATGGCTGGCCTGGAAGCCGATGGTGATTGAGCCTCCCGGCGGTATCGAGGCGTTATGGCTGACGTTCGTCGCGGTCACCTGACCACTGTTTGTTGAGTAGCTGGCGTTCCAGCCGGAGGTGATGGTCTGCCCAGAGGCGAGGGTGAATCTGAGTGACCAGCCGTTGAGGGCGCTGGTGCCGGTGTTGGTAATGGTGATGTTGTCGGTGAGGCCGGTGTTCCAGGCATTGACCGAGTTGGTCACCTGGCAGCTTCCGCCGCCGGTGGGCGGGGTGGTCGGTGGAGTCGTCGGCGGAGTCGTCGGCGGGGTGGTGGGGGCAGGGCCCTCGCTGACCGTGATGGTGGAGATGCTCCGCGCCGGGACGTTGACGGTCGCCTGTCCGTCGCTGAGACTCACCGGCTGTGACACGGCGCCCAGGCTCTGTGAGGTGACGGTGTACTCGGCATTCGAAATACCCTGCGGCGTTTGGATGACGGCATTGTTGACCGCACTGCTCGAACGGTTGAGAATCACCAGCGTGATCTTGCCCCTACCCTGGTAGGCCGTGACCTCCAGGGACGAAGCTCGCGAGCTCTTCGAGAAAGCGACCCGCTTGTCGCCCGGCCGGACGTACTTCGAATACTGCGAGAACGCCTGGCCGCGCCGGAGGACCGCACCCTTCGTGGTGCCGTACTGCGCATCGCCGTCACCGATGAAGGAGTAGAAGCGACGGCCGTACCACCAGACGTACGCACTCCAACTGGCCTCCATCGACCGGTGCACGGTCCGCATGATGTCGTCCAGGGTCTCGTTCCAGACCGCCGCGTTGCTCGCGTTCCCCCAGATGTTCGAACCACTACCGTCGGCCGCGTGCAGGTTCCACTCGGTCATCCACTGGTTCTTGCCGTACTGGGTCGCTAGCGGGTAAGCGGACAGGTTTCCGCTGTTCTCGGCGTCGTACAGGTGGCCGCCGACATACCCGATGTTGTTGCG
>JBBEWH010000283.1:0-23484 GCA_037414955.1 Actinomycetes bacterium KLBMP 9797 | reverse complement strand
GGAGGGGGCGGGAAGCGAGGGGGCGGGGGGCGGGGAGGGAGGGGGTGGCGTGATCATGGGGCTAGGGTGGGGGTTAGGAGGTGGGTGAGGAGGTCGTCGAGGACGGCCATGCCGTCTTGGCTGAGCACCGACTCCGGGTGGAACTGGAGGCCGGCGACGGTCGGGCCGCGCAGCCCGTGCACCGCGCCGTCCGCCGGGTCGCGAGCCAGTTCCACCGTTCCATACGGGGACTCCACGACGGACGCGTCGGACAGTGCGGTGAACGTCGAGTAGAAACCCACCGTTCGGGCCGCGCCGAACAGCGGGACCTGGCGCTGCAACCCTTGGTACGGCGCGTCCCGCTGGTGCAGCCGCAGCCCGAGCAGCCCGCACAGCAGCTGGTGTCCCAGGCACACCGCGAGCAGCGGCTCACCCCGGTCGAGTCGGTGCGTGATGACCGACCGGAGCACGGCCATCTTCGGGTCGTCCACTGTGGTCGGGTCACCCGGTCCGGGTCCGGCCACCACGAGGTCGTACCCGTCGAGCGAGCCGGGCACGAACCACGGCCGCACGGTGACCGCCAACCCCAACGCCCGCAGCATGTGCGCCAGCATGCCGGTGAACGTGTCCTCACCATCCACAATGAGCACCTGCCGCGAAGACGCCGGAAGGACGGCGGGCCGCCGCTCGTCGAGCCAGAACCGGGCCAGCTGTGTGTTGCGGGCCGCCAGCGCGGCGCGTACCCGAGGATCTTGGGCCAGACCCGCGGACGCCGCGGCGGACCGGCCGGTCGCGGGCCGCAGACCCAGCGCGGACAGCACCCCGGCGGCCTTGGTGTGGGTCTCGGCGACTTCGCCGTCCGCGGTGGAGTGCCGCACGAGCGTGGCGCCCACCGGCACCCGGACGATCCCGTCGGGCGTGAATTCGGCCGCGCGGATGAGGATCGGCGCGTCGAGCGTCTGCCGGCCGGCCTCGTCGTGGCCGAGCAACGCCAGCACTCCCGCGTAGTACCGCCGGCCGCGCCGCTCGTGCCGGGCGATGACGCGGAAGGCGTTCTCGATCGGGCTGCCGGTGACGGTCGGCGCGAACATGGTCTCCCGCAACACGTCGCGTACGTCCAGCGAGCCGCGCCCGGCGAGCAGATACTCGGTGTGGGTCAGATACGCCATCTCCTTGAGGTATGGACCCACCACCTGGCCGCCGTGTTCGGCGACCGTGGCCATCATTTTCAGCTCCTCGTCGAGCACCATGTAGAGCTCGTCGACCTCCTTGGGGTCGGCGAGGAAGCGCAGCAGCTCGTCGACGTCCGGCGGGCCGTCGGGGTGGCGGAACGTCCCGCTGATCGGATTCATCATGACGAGGCCGTCCTCGACGCTGACGTGCCGCTCAGGGGTCGCGCCCACCAGCGTGCGGGTGCCGGTGTGGGTGAGGAACGTCCAGTACGCGCCCTTCTCCCCCACCAGCAGGCGACGCAGCGCCGCGAGGGCGGACGGCAGCGGGTCCGCCACGCGCGCCGTGTAGGTGCGGTGGATGACGAAGTTCGCGCCCTCGCCCCGACCGATCTCGTCGCGCAGCACGGCACCGACGGTCTCGGCGTACTCGCCGTCGGAGATGTCGAACCCACCACCCTCCGCGCGGACCGGGACATCCGGCAACGCGGCCAGGGCCGCGGCCAGCGGCACCGTCGCGCGGGCGGTAATCAGCAGGCACTCCAGCGGGGCGCCGTCGTCCACGCACGCGAAGCCGCGCTCCATGACCTGCCGGTACGGCACCAGCGCGAGCGTCTGCGGCCCGCTCGTGCCGGACGGCAGCGGGATGTCGGCGAGCCGGTCCACTGTGGTCAGCTCACCGGCGTACACCTCCAGGTGGTCGGCGCCCTCGCGGCGCAGCAACGCGAACGGCGGCGGGTCCTCGGCGGTGAGCAGGTGGGTGAGCAGATCCATGGCGTCCATTCCTCCGGGCTGGAGGCCGCTCCGGGCGGACACCGTGTGCGTCGAAACAACAACGGCCGCCTCGGTGGGCGGCCGCGTGGTTTCGGGTGCTACGCGCGGGAGGGGTGGGCCGCCGGTGTGGCGGGCCACCAGGAGTGCAATCGCGCGAGCATGGCCGGAACCCTACCACGACGCGGGCGCCCTCGAAGGGACGCCCGCGACTGGGAACGCGTCAATTGGCGGTCGCGGTGGCGAGGCGGCGCGACGGGTACTGGATCAGGTTGTCGGCCGGGCTGGTCTGCTCGCTCTCGCCGAGGAGGTTGTCTCCGAGCAGGTAGCGGCCGTAGCTGAGCATGCCGTCCACCAGGACCCGCACATCCTCGACCGGCCGGACCACGAACCGCAGGAACTGGCTGGTCATGCCCAGCTTGTTGCCGCACTCGCGCACGTACACCCCATATCGGGTGAGCAGATGATCGCGCAGCGCCACGCCGCTCCAGCCCATCGGCAGCTTCGCCAGCAGGAAGTTGCCCTGCGAGGGGAAGACCGTCAATCCCGGGATCCGGGACAGTTCGTCCGCCATCTGATACCGGTCACGGGCCAGCAGGCGCAGGCTCTCGCGGTACTCGGTCTCGTAGTCCTGGATCATGTGCACGACGGTCTCGGCGAGCGAGTTGAGGTTCCACTTCGGCAGCATCTTGCCGATCTTGGTAGCCAGGCCGGGGTTCGCCACCATGTAACCGAACCGGATGCCGTGCAGCCCGAAGTTCTTGCCCAGGCTCTTGAGCACGATCACGTTCGGGCGGATCGCCGCGTCCGGCGCGATCGACGGCTGCCGCTCGGCCTCCACGAAGTCGATGAACGACTCGTCCACGACGACCAGGTCCAGGTCGCCGAGCGCGTCGCAGAACCGCAGCACCTCCCGGCGCGGCAGGAACCCGCCGTCGGGGTTGTTCGGGTTGCAGATCACCGCGACGCGGGAGCCGCGGGAGCGGATGAACGCGACGTACTCCTCGAGGTCCAGCGCGTACCCTTCGGACTCCTGCAACGGGTACATATCGACCCGCTTGCCGGTCTCCAGCGGCTGGTCGGTCCAGCGGCCGAAGGTCGGGATCGGGATGGCGATGCTTTCCTTGACCAGCAGGTGGTCGATCCAGGTGATCAGTTCGGTCGAACCGTTGGCCATGGCGACCGTCTGCGGGTGCAGACCCAGCACGCTGCACAGCTTGGCGGTGATCGAACCGGAATCGCTCGGGTAGTACTTGAGGATCGACTCCAGGTTCGCGGAGAGGACGTTGAACATCTCCGGCGTCGGGAAGTACGGGTTACACGGGATGCAGAAATCCACGATTTTCGCGCCGTCGCCCATGCTCCGCTGGAGCGCGAAGTATGAGGCGCTGTGCGCACCCTGCCGCAACAAGCCCAGGTCGACGCTGCCGTGACGCACGGGTCCTCCTCAGATGGGCGTATGACACGCACTGGTACGGAGGGGTCGTTTCGACCGGTTCACCGCATCTGGAATGTTTAAGGTCCCGCTAAGCATGCTCGGAGCCACCTTTGAGGTGCGGTGCAGCCAAACCTCATGATCAGGGCGTCCCGGTAGTCGTTATGGCTACTACCGGGACGCCCTGATCATGACGGTGTCAGAGCTTGGCGCGCAGCTCCGCCACCGTGATGGTGGCCCGGGCGGCGTCGGGGGTCTCCGCGTAGGTCTCGTCGACGAAGTGGTCCCCGACCTGCCGGTAGACGAAGTGCGGTGTCACCGCGGGCGCCGGCTCCAGGCCGAGGGTGGACCGCGGGCCGGCGAAGACGACCAGCCGGGTGCCCGGCGCGAACGTGTCCTTGGCCGGCGCCTCGCCGATCGTGAACCGCAGCCCGTCGGCCGTGCCGCCCATCGAGCGCACGGTGAGCCGCGAACCGACCGCCGCGTCGCCCCGGTAGCTGCGCTCCACCACCAGCGTCACCGGGGTGTACACCGCTTCCAGCGGCCGCCCGCCGGGCGGCGTCTCGGTCACCCGGCGGTCGGGCTCGACGGCGGCCACCGTCCCCTCGACGACGTAAACGTTGTCGAAGAACCGGATCGCGCTCTCGGGGCTGCTGTCCACGGCGTACGCGTGGGCTTGGACGACGCGTTCGGCCGCCGGCGCCGGGGCGTCCGCCGCGCCGGCGCAGCCCGCGGTACCCACCGCGAAGGCGCCGAGCACGACCGCGCACGCCCACCTGGTGCTCCTCATCTCAGCCTCCTAGTAGAGAGATTGCACACCGGCGATGTCGTCGGTGGTCAGGAACCGGCGGGTACCCGTGTTGATGGTCGTCATCACGGAGAACGTCTCGGCCTCCGTGTACGGCGTGCCGTCGAGGCAGACGGTGGGATCGGGATGGTTCAAGCCGGTGAAGTGCCCCATCTCGTGCACCACGATGGTCCTCGTGTCGGCCTTCCCGCCGAGGATGTCCTGGTTGCCGTTGACCCAGGTGAACCGGTCGGAGAGGAAGAGGTGGCCGAAGTCGTGGGTGTTGCCGACGATGGCCTCGCGCAGCGCGTAGCCGGGCGCGCTACCCATGATCGAGCTGTACCGGTGCTCGCCCCTGAACTTGAAGTGCGGCCACGAGACGACATAGTCGGGCGGGTTGTAGTGCAGCACGGATTGGCTGCGATTCCATTGGGAGATGCCGCCCTCCAGGCCGCTGCGCATGGCAGTGGGGAAGGTGGTGGGGACCCCCAGGACCCGGGCGACGCTCGGATCCCGCCACGTGGTGAAACCGTTGGTGCAGAACGCCGACGCGGGCGCGGCGGCGACGGCGAGGACACCGGCGACGAGCGTGCCGGCCAGCGCCCCTCGGGTGATCGAAGTGAGGAGTCGCACGATCAGCGCACCTCGTACCAAGCGTCGACGAGCTGGGGGCCGCCCGGGCAGTCGATCGACGAATATGCCTGGATGTTGACCCATTGGCCGTACCGGAACGTGCTGAATGGGTCACCGGGCTTCATGACGAGGCATTCGACCGCCGCCCGGTACTCTCCGGTGCCGCGGGCGCACCACACAGTGGCGCCATCCGCGGGGGTGCCGACCTGCAGCTGGCAGTCGGCCGGCAGTGCCTGGGCGGCCGTGGCGGTGCCCAGCACGCCAGTGGTGATGACGGCGGCGCTCACCAGCAGCCGCCAAGCGAGTGTCTTCATGCGGACAGCGTCGCGGGTGGCTGCACAGAAACTGCATCGTTCCGTCCTCTCCATGATCAGGGCGTCCCCGTAGTCGTGAGAGCTACGACAGGGACGCCCTGATCGTGGAGGGGTTAGGTGGCGGTGACGCCGCCGGCCCGGCCTTCGTGGAGCGTGAGGTTGCGGCCGCTCGACGGGTCGAAGAGGTGGATCTTCTCCAGGTTGAACCACACCCGGCGGTTCTCCCCCTCCTTGACCGTCGACTCGGCCGACAGCCGGGTCACCAGGTTGGGGCCGCCGCCGGTGGGCAGGTCGGCGGCGCCCGCGTCGGCGGCCAGCTCCTCCAGATCGGCCGAGCTGGCCCGCTCGCCCTCGACCGTGAAGTAGACGTACTTGTCCGAGCCCATCGACTCGACCAGCTCGACCGGCGCCTCGAACTCGGCCCCCCGCGCCCTCGTGGCGTCGTCGACCAGGGTCGCGTCCTCGAAGTGCTCCGGCCGGATGCCGACGATCAGGTCCTGGGTGCCGTCGGCGATCTCCCGGCGCACCCGCTCGTTCAGCATTAGGTCACCCAGCGGGAGGTCGCCGAGGGCGGTCCGCAGCCGGCCGTCCGCGACGGACGCCTGCAGGAAGTTCATCGACGGCGAGCCAATGAACCCGGCGACGAACAAATTCTCTGGGTAGTCATACAGCTGTTGCGGCTCGCCGACCTGCTGCACGGCGCCGGCCCGCACGATGACCACCCGGTCGCCGAGCGTCATCGCCTCGGTCTGGTCGTGCGTCACGTACACGGTGGTCGTGCCGAGGCGGCGCTGCAGGCGGGACACCACGGCCCGCATCTGCACGCGCAGCTTGGCGTCCAGGTTGGACAGCGGCTCGTCCATGAGGAACGCCTTGGGGTTGCGCACGATCGCCCGCCCCATCGCGACCCGCTGCCGCTGGCCGCCGGAGAGGTTGGCCGGCTTGCGGTCCAGCAGCGCGGTCAGCTCCAGCACCTTGGCCGCCTCGTCGACCTTCTGGTCGATGGTCTGCTTGTCCATCTTGGCCAGTCGCAGCGGGAACGCCATGTTCTCCCGGACGGTCATGTTCGGGTAGAGCGCGTAGGACTGGAACACCATCGCGATGTCCCGGTCCCGCGGCGCCTTCTCGTTCACCCGTTCACCGGCGATGCGCAGCTCGCCGGAGGAGATGTCCTCCAGCCCCGCGATCATGTTGAGGATCGTGGACTTGCCGCACCCGGACGGCCCGACCAGGATGACGAACTCGCCGTCGGCGATCTCCAGGTCGACGTCCCGGACCGCGACGGTGCCGTCCGGGTACTGCTTGCTGACTTTCTCCAGCACGATGTCGGCCATGAGTCACCCCTTAACGGCGCCGGACGTCAGGCCCGAGACGATCCGGCGCTGGAAGAACAGCACGAACAGGATGATGGGTACGGTGATGACCACGGCCGCCGCGGAGATGGCGCCCGTCGGGTCCTCGAACTGCGACGCGCCGGTGAAGAACGACAGCGCGGCCGGCACGGTGCGGGACCGCTCGGTCGAGGTGAGCGAAATCGCGAAGAGGAAGTCGTTCCAGCAGAAGATGAACACCAGGATGGCGCTGGTGAACACGCCCGGCGCGGCCAGCGGCGCGATCACCCGGCGGAACGCCTGCGCCTGGGTCGCACCGTCCATCTTGGCCGCTTTCTCCAGGTCCCACGGAATCTGCTTGAAGAACGCCGACAGCGTGTAGATGGCCAGCGGCAGCGAGAACGTGATGTACGGCAGGATCAGGCCCGGCCAGGTGTCGAAGATGCCCAGCTGGCGCTCGATGTCGAACAGCGGCGACACCAGCGACACCTGCGGGAACATCGCGATCAGCAGCGAGACGCCGACCAGCGCGCCCTTGCCGGGGAAGTCCAGCCGGGCCACCGCGTAGGCCGCCATCGTGCCGAGCACCACCGCGATCACCGTGGAGATGAGCGCGATGCCGATCGAGTTGACGAGCGCCCGCACGAACTGGTCGGTCTGGAAGATGGTGCGGTAGTTGTCCAGTGTCCACTCGCGCGGGATGAAGTTGCCATCGGTCAGGGTCGCGGTGGTCTTGAACGACAGCGACGCGATCCACAGCACCGGCACCAGCGCGAAGACCACCACGATCACGTCGATCAGGCCCCAGCGAATTTTCAAGCCGCGGGTCTCCATCTCAACGCCTCCCCTCGTCGCGGCTGCCGGGAGCGGCCGTGCCGAACAGCTTCACGAAGATGAACGCCATGATCGCCACCGTGATGAAGATGAGCACCGACATGGTGGATCCGATGCCGAGGTTCAGCCCGCGCAGCAGATTGTTGTAGGCCAGCATGGACACCGACGACGTCTCGTTCGAGCCGGCGGTCAGCACGAAAATGTTGTCGAACACGCGGAAGGCGTCGAGCGTGCGGAACAGCAGCGCCACCAGGATGGCGGGTTTCATCACCGGCAGCGTCACCTTCACGAACCGCTGCCACGCGGTGGCGCCGTCCATCGAGGCGGCCTTGAGCAGGTCCTCCGGCACCAGCGCGAGCCCGGCCATCAGCAGCAGGGCCATGAACGGCGTGGTCTTCCAGATCTCGGCCAGGATGATGATGGCCAGCGAACTGGCCCGCTCGGTCAGCGGGGCGCCGTCGGTGAAGAGGTTCGCCAGGTATCCGGTGCCGGGCGTCCACGCGTACCGCCAGGAGAACGCCGCGACCACCGTCACGATGCCGTACGGGATCAGGGCCGCCGTGCGCACCAGGCCGCGCCCGACCAGGGTGCGGTGCATGACGACGGCGAGGCCCATGCCCAGCACCAGTTCCACCGCGACCGACACGACGGTGATCAGCATGGTCACGCCGAACGCGGTCCACCAATACTCGTTGCTGAGCACGGTGACGTAGTTGGACAGCCCGACGAACTCGCGCTGGTCCGGGAACTTCAGGTCGAAGCGCTGCAACGACAGCCACACCGAGTAGAGGATCGGGTAGGCGGTCACGGCCACCATGACGAGCGCGGCCGGCGCGCACAGCAGCCAGCCGAGCCGTCTCTCGGCCCGTTTGCCCTCGCTGAGTCTGGCCTTCTCCGCTTTGGACACTGAGCCGGCGGTCGCCGTTCGCGGGCCGGTAACGGCCGTCATGGCAGGACCCCCTTGGACTCGAGCGCGTCCTGGACCGCGGTGCGCAGCTCCTTGGCCGTCTGCTCCGGCCGGATCCCGGACGGCGGCGACAGGATCGCCGACATCACCGTGGAGACGTTCTGGTACGCCGGCGTGAGCGGCCGGTTGGCCGCGTCGCGCAGCTCGGCCAGGATCTCGTCCTTCATCGGGTACGCCTTCGTCATCTCCGGATCGGCGTAGACGCTCTCGATGGTGGGCGGCACGCCGTCGTTGATGGCCGAGAACTTCTGGTGTTCCGCGTCGCGGATGCACAGCGCGGCCTCGAACGACTCCTCCGGGTGCTTCGAGTACTTCGACACCGCGAGGTTGAAGCCGCCGATGGTGACTTTGCTGGGTGTCGCCGCGTCGACGCCCGGGTAGCGGGCCCACCGCACCTTCGCGGCCAGATCCGGCGCGTCACCCTGCATGGCCGGGTACACGAACGGCCAGTTCAGCTCGAAGGCCGAGTTGCCGGCCTGGAACTCCAGCCGCGCGTTGTCCTCAATGGTGTTCGTGAACGACGGGCTGGTGACGCCCGCGGTGGCGAAGCGGTGCAGGATCTCCAGCGCGCGCACCGCGCCGGCGTCCATCTCCGCCTTGGTGCCCTCGTCGTCGATGATATGGCCGCCGGCGCTCGCGACGAGCGTGTTGTAGAGCACGACGAGCCCCTCGTACTGCGCGCCCATCGTGATGACCTGGTACGGCTTGCCCTGCGCCTTCAGGTCCAGCGCCTGCTGGATCATCTCGTCCCAGGTCCGCGGCGGCTGCGGCACCAGGTCCGTGCGGTACCAGAGCAGTTGCACGTTGGTGTTCTTCGGCGCGGCGTAGAGCTTGCCGTCGTAGCTCGCGCTCTCCAGCGGCCCGGCGAGCGTGCCGCGCTCGGCTTCCGCCTTGTGCGCGCCGGTCCACTCCAGAATCCAGTCCGCGCTCGCGAACTCCTGGGTCCAGGTGATGTCGAGGCCCAGCACGTCCATGCCGTCGTCCTCGGCCGCGAGCCGCCGGACCATCTGTACCCGCTGGTCGTCCGCGCTGCGCGGCAGGACCTGGTAGGCGATGCGATACCGGCCGGCGGCGGCTGTGTTGCAGTCGTCGACGACCTTTTGAATGTTTTGCTCGGTCGTGTAATAGAAGTTGATGGTGGGTATCCCACCCTCACCGGATCCGCACGCCGCGGCCGGTAACCCGACGGCTAACGCGACCGCCGCCGCGCCAAGTGCCCTTCCGCCTCTGGCCACCACGCCTCCCTATGTGGTTATGGTGCTCCCCTGTCTCCCCCAGCGCTCCAGAGATCAAACCTGTGCCCGATTTTACGGACATATCCCCCCAGTTTCCCATGATCAAGGCGTCCCTGTCGTTGCTAGAACAACGACAGGGACGCCTTGATCATGAAACGGGCGCGGGCTGGCGGGTGCGGAGGAGGGTGAATACGAGGACGGCGCCGGCCAGGGCGGCCACGCCGGCCCACAGCAGCGCACCGTCCACGGCGGACGCGTAGGCCCCGCGGTCCGGCGCCGCGCCGAGACGGTGCTGGAAGACCGCGCCGAACACCGCCACCCCCAGCGTGAACCCGATCTGCCGGAACGTGTTCACCGCACCCCCGGCCATGCCGGCCCGCTGCGGCGGCACCGCGGCGAGCGCGGCGGCGGCGAGCATCGGCGTCGCGGCACCCACGCCGAGCCCGGCCACCACCAGCCCCGGTATCAGGACAACCCCGCCGGAACCGGGCCCGACCAGCGTCTGGAGCAGGTCGCCGGCGCCCACCAGCAGCAGCCCGACGCCGATCGTCCACCGGGGCGAGGCGTGGTGCAGCCTCCGGCCGAACATCGCCGACACGACGAACGCGGCCACCGGCATCGGCAGCGACCCGAGCGCGCCGGCGCCCACCGGCCCGTGGCCCAGCACGTCCTGCAGCCAGAGGATGGTGTAGGGCAGGTATCCGAACGCGGCCGCCTGGAAGAGCAGCGCCGCCATCATGACGGCACCGAACGCGGGCATCCGGAACAGCGCCAGGTCCAGCATCGGCGCCGGCACCGCGCGTTCCACCAGCACGAAGGCCAGCAGCGCGGCGGCGCTCAGCGCCAGCAGGCCGAGGGTCCGCGCGGAGGTCCAACCGTGCGCGTCGGCGCCGATGAGCGCGTACGTCAGCAGGCCGGCGCCCGCCGTGAACGTGGCGATGCCGGCCACGTCCACCCGGGCCGCCCGGGCGCCCCGCGACTCCGCCACCGAGCGCGCGGTGAGCCAGATCGTGAGCACGCTGACCGGCACGTTGACCAGGAAGATCCACCGCCAGCTCAGGTGCTCGGCGATCAGCCCGCCGGCCAGCGGACCGGCCGCGGCGGCGAGCCCGCTCACCGCGCCCCACACGCCGAACGCCACGCCGCGGTCCCGTCCCTCGTAGGCCAGGTTGAGCAGGGTCACGGTCATGGCGTACATCGCCGCGCCGCCCGCGCCCTGCACGATCCGGCCGGCGATCAGCAGTTCGGCGTTCGGGGCGGCCGCGCACGCCAGTGAGGCGAGCGCGAACACCACCAAACCGATCAGGTACGTGCGGCGCCGGCCGAGCCGGTCCGCCACCGCGCCGGCGCCGAGCAGCAGCGCGGCCAGGGCGAGCGCGTACCCGTCCAGCACCCACTGGAGTTCGTCGATCCCGGTGTGCAGGGTGTCGGCGACCGTGGGCAGCGCGACCACCACGATCGTCACATCGAGGAGCAGCATGAAGGTTCCGAGACATACCGCGATCAGCGGCAACCACTTACGCATGCCCCGACGATGCCGCCACCGCGCGGGTTGCCGACACTCCTCGCGCTCTTCTCACCGGATTTCGACATCACGTAGGCTTCGGATCGTGGATCTCGACACCGTCGACCGGCAACTCATCCACGCCCTCCGGGTGGATGGACGCGCCGGGTTCAACCAGATCGCCCGCGTGCTCGGCGTCTCCGACCAGACCGTCGCCCGGCGGTACCGCCGGCTCCGCGCCGCCGGCGGGCTGCGCGTGGTCGCGCGCCCCAACCCATGGCGGCTCGGCCACGAGGTCTGGCTGCTGCGGCTGCGGTGCACGCCCGACGCGGCCACCGCGGTCGCGAACGCCCTCGCCAAGCGCCCGGACACCGCGTGGATCAGCCTCACCTCCGGCGGCACCGAGATCGCCTGCATGCTCACCGTCGACGGCACCGAGGACCGGGACGCGCTGCTGCTGCGCAAGCTGCCCGGCACGCCCCGGGTGGTCGCGGTCACCGCCCACCTCCATCTGCACCTGTTCGCCGGTGGCCCGCACGACCGGTTCGCACGGCCAGCCGCGCTCAGCCCCGAGCAGGTCACCCAGCTCGCCGCGCCGTCGACACCAGAACCAGACCCGGAGCTGGCCGCGGAGCGGGCCGCGCTCGACGAGGCGGACACGCCGCTGATCGCCGCGCTCGCCCAGGACGGCCGGTCCGGCTACCCGGAGTTGGCCCGCGCCACCGGCTGGTCGGAGTCGACCGTCCGGCGCCGCCTCGACCAGCTCCGCCGCAGCGCCACTATCTACTTCGACGTGGAGGTCGACCCGGCGCTGCTCGGCTTCCACACCCGGGTGATGCTGTGGCTGTCCGTCCAGCCCCGACATCTGGCCGCGGCCGGCGAGGCACTCGCCCAACACCCCGAGGTGGTGTTCGCGGCCGCCATCACCGGCCCGAGCAACCTGGTCGCCACCGTGGTCTGCCCGGACGCCCCGACGCTGTACCGCTACCTGACCGACCGGATCGGCGCCCTCCCCGGCGTCGAGCGCGTGGAGAGCGCCCCCAACCTCCGCACCCTCAAACAAGTCGGCCCTCTCCCATGATCAGGGCGTCCCTCAAGTCGTTAGAACTACGTGAGGGACGCCCTGATCATGGGCGCCGTACTCAGTAGTCCAGGATGAAGGGCTGGCGGTGCTCGATCGCGGTCTCGGTGAGACCGAGCATCACCGCGAAGCCGAAGCGCGCGACATCCTCCACCGTCGCGTCATCGCCCGGCGACGCCGCCCGGAGCTCATCGAGGTCGTGCCCGGCGAGGAGGTTGGTGCGCTCGGCCAGCAGGCGCAGCTCGGCGGCCAGCCGGTCGACCGTGCCCATCCGGGCCGGGTCCCCCGTCGGCCGGGGCGCCTCGAACACGAGCGGATCCTCCGCCAGTGGCAACCACCACTCCACACCGGACAGCAGGCTGTAGTAGCGCTCGGGCTGCGCCGAGGCCGCCTGGTACGCGGGAGCGTCGGTGAAGTCGCGCGGGCTATCTTCCTTCGCCCCGGGGCCCGGGCGCAGGTCCGGACGCTCGTCGTACGCGGCCAGCAGCACGACGGCGCCGAATCCGTCCCAGTCCGGCTTGTCGGTCCAGTACGGCTGGGTCGGGCTTTCCGGCCAGTCCACCGGGCTGCCGAGCTGCTCCCCGAGCCACTGCTGCCACCCCAGCACGGCGTTCTGCACCACCTCCGGGCTGGTCTCGCCGTCCTCCTCCTCGTGCGGCCGGACCACCCGCACCTCGTACCCGTTCTGCGCGCCGATCTGCTGCATGATGGTCTGCCAGTCGCCCAGGTGGTAGCGGGTCAGCGGTCCGACATAAAGGTCAAGTCCCATCGACGCATTCTGCCACGCCTCATGATCAAGGCGTCCTTCAAGTCGTTAGGACTACGTGAGGGACGCCTTGATCATGAGGATGCTGTGATCATGGCGGTGATGGCGTCGGCACAGCCCCAGGAGAGGGTGACGCCGGCGCCGCCGTGCCCGTAGTTGTGCAGCAGCCGGCCACCGCCGGACAGCGGCGCGGGGTCCGCGGCCACTCGCGGCCCGCCGCGCCGCACCGGTCGCAGCCCGGTCCGGTGCGCCAACACCGTCGCGCCAGCCAATTCGGGTACGACGGACGCGCAGCGCGCCAGGATCCCGGCAGCGGCTCGCGGATCCGGCCGGGTGTCCCGCTCGCCATCCTCGAACGTCCCGCCCAGCACCACGTCGTCGCCGCGCGGGTGGGCGTACATCATGCCCTCGGGGTGGTCCTCATCGCGCACCGACGTGTCGAGGCCCGGGTTGCGCACCAGCACGACCCGCCCGCGCGCCGGGTAGACGTCGGGGTCGCCGGCGAGGTCGCGCGCGGCCAGGCCGGTCGCGTTCACCACCACGGGCGCGTCCACGGCGGCGAGGCGGGACACCCGCCGGCGCTCCAGCACCATCCCGCGCGACGCGAGCGTGTCCCGCAACCAGTCCAGGTACCGTCCCATGTGGACCGATGGGACGGTGAAGCGCCACTCCTCGGTGTACTCCGAGGTGGGTGGCGGCAGGCGCCGGAAGTCGGCGACGGCGGCCGACCACCACGGCGCCGCCCGCACCTCGTGGCGCACCAGCATGCGGGTCGGCCGCGGGGCGACCCCCGGCACCCCGGCGGCCGCCTGGCGGGTCAGCTCCGCGTAGGTCTCCGCGCCCCACGCCAGCACCCGCGGGTCGCCAGCGACGTGGGTCGGGTACCAGACGGCGGCGGCCACCGCCGAGACGGTGTCGGCCGGGTCGTCGGCGGTCAGCACGCGGACCCGCGCGCCCGCGTCCACGAGCCGGAGGGCCGTGGTCAGCCCGACCACCCCCGCCCCCACCACGACCACATCCACGTCCACCCCCCCAACCTCCATGATCAAGGCGTCCCTCAAGTCGTTATAACTACTTGTGGGACGCCTTGATCATGGGATTGGGCCGTACGGTCGTGGGCCGTACCGGTGGCGCAGCCGGGCCCGTTCCGCGCGGTCGACCGGGAACATCTGCCGGTCCCAGCTCGATCCGTCATAGACGCTGACGTGGTGGAGCGGATATATCCGGCTGAGCCACAGCAGGCGCTTGGCCTCCTCGACGACCTCCGCGGGGATGCCGGTGGCATCCGGGTCGAGGTACACCTCGACGCCGAAGACCTCACCGCTGTGCTCGTGGATTCTGAGGTCCAGGCGCCGCACGTCGGCGTGCCAGTATCGACGCAGGCCCGCCCTCAGGTCCGCGAGCATCGCGTCGTACCCCTGGCGGGTCCACCGTTTGGCGGGAATCGCCAACGCCCGGTAAACGGCGATCTGCGGGAAGATCAAGATCAGATCGAGGAAGATGGCGAGCACGGGGTGGGCGGCGCTGACGAGCAGCCAGCCGCCGGCCAGCGGCGTGCCGACCGTGAGGATCTTCCAGATCGGCTTCGGATAGATCCGGCGCCACCAACCGCGCGGCGCCGGCAACAGCGCCGAGTTGAACACCACGAAGTCGAACGCGACATCAAGCGGGCCCCGCCAGGGCGGGCGGGGCGGGTCGACCAGGTCCGCGTACAGCGGCTCCAGCTCGTCCACGGTGGTCGCCGCGCCGGCGTCGCGCAGCCGCGACTCGTACTCGGACAGGTCGAGACGGCCCTCGTCGAGCGCCCGCCTGAGCCGGCCCACCGCCTGCTCGCGGTCGGCGTGGCCCAGCCGCCGGGTCGGGCCGGTCAGGTCGCGCACCAGGTATGCCAGCTCGAAGTCAGTCCGCGCCTCGTCGGCCTGCGCGAGGCGCGCGGCCCGCTCGCCGGCGTCGAGCTGGCCGGCCAGGTGGGCCGCTGCCAACTCGCGCACGACGCGACCGCGCTCCTCGTCGCTGGCGCCGCCCTCCAACCGGGCGGCCAGGGCGTGCAGGTCGCCGACGCGCTCCGCCGCGCGGATATCCGCCTCGATCTCCGGGTGCTCGGCGGGGCGTACCCGACCGTCGGCGACCGCCGCGGCGAGCCCGGCCAGCGCGGCTTCGCGGTCCGCGGTGCCGGCTCGCGGGTCGGTCGCGAACGCGCCGGTCGGGCCGGGCACGCCATCCAGCAGCGTCGCGAGGGCGAGGTAGGTGGCGCCCGCGGACACCGCCGCGACGCGTTCCTCGTACTCCACTGTGGTCAGCCGGCCGCGCGCCGCCGCCTCCGCGAGCCAGCCGAGCGCCCGCTCGCGGTCGTCGCCGCGGACCCGCAGCCCGTCGATCCAGTCCCGCACGCCACGCCGGTTGGGCAGGTCGGCGGTGAGCGCCGCCAACTCGCCGCGGGTGCGGGCGGCTCGCACGGCATCGGAGCGCCGGGCATGCTCGGCGCCGTCCAGGCGCTCCTCGTCGTGCGCGATGTCCAGCAGCCGCCGCACCTCGTCGCGGTCGGCGTTCGTGGCGCGCACGGTGCCGCGCCCCTCGTCGGACCACCCATTGATCACGGCGGCAGGCTACACCCCATGATCAAAGCGTCCCTCAAGTCATTAGGACTACTTGAGGGACGCCTTGATCATGGGGAAAGGAGTCATGGAGAGCGGCGGGTGGTGAGGATCAGGTCGGCCACCAGGGCGGTCCAGCCGGTCTGGTGCCAGGCGCCCAAGCCGGCGCCGTTGTCGCCGTGGAAATACTCCGGGAACGCGACGAGATCCTTCCAGTCGGGATGGTGCTGGAAGAGGTCGCACGCGCCGTAGATCGGGCGGCGGCCCCATCCGTCCGGCACGAACAGCGAGATCAGCCGCTCGGATAGGTCGTCGGCGACCTCGTTGAGCGTGCGCTTCTTGCCGGACCGGGTGGGGTGCTCGACGAGCAGGTCGTCGCCGAAGAAGCCGGCGTAATCCCGGAGCGCGCTGATCAACAGGAAGTTGGTCGGCATCCAGATCGGACCGCGCCAGTTGGAGTTACCGCCGAAGAGGCCGCTGGTCGATTCGGCCGGCTCGTATCCGACGGTGAAATCCTGCCCGCCCAACGAGATCGTGAACGGCTTGTCGAGGTGGCACCGGGACAGGGTGCGCAAGCCGTACGGCGACAGGAACTCGTCCTCGTCGAGCATGCGCGCGAGGATCCGGACGATCTGCTCGGGCCCGACCATGGACAGCAGCCGCCGCTGCCGCCCGCCGGCCATCCGCCGGGCGCCGAGCACATCGGCGTACTCCGGCTTGTTGGTGAGGAACCACCGTAACCGCGCCGCGAGCTCGGGAAGCTCGGCAAGCGTGCGCGAGGTGATCGTGGTGGTCGCGGCGAGCGGCAGCAGGCCGACCACCGACCGCACCTTCAGCGGCACGGTGCCGCCGTCGGGCAGCCGGAGCTGGTCGTAGAAGAAGCAGTCCTCGTCGTCCCACAAGCCCTGCTGGTAGGCGGCCGCGGCGATGTAGGCGAAGTGTTCGAGGAACTTGGTGGCCACGTCCTCGTACGCCCGGTCGTGCACCGCCAGCCGCACGGCCATGTCGAGCAGGTTCAGCGCGTACATGGCCATCCAGCCGGTGCCGTCGGACTGCTCCAGCGCGCCGGCCACCGGCAGCGCGGCGGACCGGTCGAACGGGCCGACGTTGTCGAGCCCGAGGAAGCCGCCCTCGAAGACGTTGTTGTTGTTCAGGTCCTTGCGGTTGACCCACCAGGTGAAGTTGAGCAGCAGCTTGTGCAGCACCCGGGCGAGGAAGTCGTAGTCGCGGCCGCCGTCGATCTCGAAGACGCGCAGCGCCGCCCACGCGTGCACGGGCGGGTTGACGTCGCCGAACGCCCACTCGTACGCCGGGACCTGCCCGTTGGGATGCATGTACCACTCGCGGAGCAGCAGGAGCACCTGCTGCTTGGCGAACCCCGGGTCGACCCGGGCCAGCGACACGCAGTGGAACGCCAGGTCCCACGCCGCGTACCACGGGTACTCCCAGGGGTCGGGCATCGAGATGACGTCGAAGCTGTTCATGTGCCACCAGGCGCTGTTGCGCCCGTGGGTGCGCCCGGCGGGCGGCGGCGGGCTGCCCGGGTCGCCGTGCAGCCACTGCGCGACGTCGAAGTGGTAGAACTGCTTGCCCCACAGCAGGCCCGCGATGGCCTGCCGGGCCACGGCGGCCTCCGCGCGCGACGCGCCGCGCGGAATCAATGAGGTGAAGTACGCGTCGGCCTCGGTGCGCCGCGCCGCGATCACCCGGTCGAAGCCCTCCCCCAGGTCGAGGATCGGCGCGGCCTCGCCGGCCGGCGGCGCCGCGGTGAGCGTGAGCCGCAGCCGGATCCGCATCTCGCCGCGCGCGGGCACGGTCAGCACGTAGTGCAGCGCGCCCTTGGTGCCCGTCAGCGCCGGGTTCACCGTGGGAGCGCCGGACACCACGTGGTCGTTGATGCCGTCCTTCGGGTACGCGCTGCGCCCCGGCAGCCCCCACAACCGCTGCGTGTTGGTCTCGTTGTCGCAGCACAGCACGGTCGGGTCGCCCTCGCCCTGCAGGACGACCTGGCCGAGCACCCAGTGCTCGCCGACGAGCCGGCCGTCCTCGCCGGACAGCACCGGCACCTGGTCGCGGCCGGGCTGGCCCCACGACCACGTGTTGCGGAACCACAGGTGGGGCAGCACGTGCAGGGTCGCGGTCTCCGGGCCGCGGTTGGCCACGGTGACCACGATGCACATGTCGGTCGGCGACGCCTTGGCGTAGTCGACGGTCACCGCCCAGAACCGGTCGTCGTCGAACACGCCGGTGTCGACCAGCTCATATTCGGTCTCGTCGCGGCCGCGCGCCGCGTTCACCGACACGAGCTCGTCGTACGGGAAGCGCTCTTGCGGGTAGTGGTAGCGCCAGCGCATCCAGGAGTGGGTGGGCGTGGAGTCCAGGTACCACCAGTACTCCTTGACGTCCTCACCGTGGTTGCCGCCGTCGCCGCCCAATCCGAACATGCGTTCCTTCAGGATCGGGTCCTTGCCGTTCCACAGGCCGAGCGCGAAGCAGAACGTCTGCCGGTCGTCACAGACGCCGGCCATGCCGTCGTCGTTCCACCGGTACGTCCGGGACCGCGCGTGGTCGTGCGGGAAGTAGTCCCACGCCGTACCGTGCTCGCTGTAGTCTTCGCGCACGGTGCCCCAGGCCCGCTCGGAAAGGTAGGGACCCCAGGACCGCCACGGTTGCTCTCCCGAGTCCGCCTGCGCGAGTCGCCGTAGCTCGCCATCCTCGGCAACCGGCACGGACTCGATCACCTGCCTCTTCTTCCGTCGCGACCACACGAGACCATTGTCCCGGACGACGTGTTACAGCCGCTTATCGTGGGGAGCTTAATGATCGAGATCGCTTTCGGCACCCAGGTCTGCGGAGATCTCACCGTAGGTGGTACGCGCGAGTGGCTGCTGACCGACGGGCGCGGCGGATACGCCATGGGCACGGTGAGCGGGCTGCGCACCCGGCGGTACCACGCGCTGCTGGTCGTCGCGGGCGACACGCCGGCCGCGCGACACGCCGGCCTGGTGGCGCTGGACCCGGTGGTGACGCTGCCGTCCGGCGCGCGGGTGCGGCTGGCCACCCACGAATGGGCGTCCGGCGCGGTCGACCCGCGCGGGCACGAGCTGCTGGAGCGCTTCGACCTCGCGGACGGGCTGCCGCGCTGGCGGTGGCGGATCGGCGACGTCGTGCTGGAGCGCGAGATCGCGATGACGCACGGCCGGCCCGGCGTGGCGGTCGTGCACCGGCTGCTGTCCGGCGGGCCGATCGGGCTGGCGCTGGACGCGGTCTGCACCTGGCGGGACGCGCACGGCGAGCGGTACGCCGACGGGCCGCCGCCCCGGGTCATCCCGACCGCCGACGGGGCGACGGTCGAACAGGCGTACCGGATGGCCGGGCCGGGCTGGATGCCGACCGGCGAGTGGTGGCGCGGCGCGCACCACCGCGAGGAGGCCGCCCGCGGGCTCCAGCCGGAAGAGGACCTGTGGCACGCCGGCCGGTTCGGCGCCACGCTCGACCGGCCGGGCGCCACGCTCGGCGTACTCGCGTGGGCGCGGGACCTCGACGAGCGTCCGGCACCCGCCACCGACGTGGTGGCGGCCGCCCGGCGGCGCCATCGCGAGGTGATGGCCGCGGCCCAGCCGGCGGACGCGGTCGACGCGACGCTCGCGTTCGCGGCCGACCAGTTCATCGTGCGCACGCCCGCCGGGCCGGACGTGGTCGCCGGCTACCCGTGGTTCGGCGCGTGGTCGCGGGACACGATGACCGCCTACGAAGGGCTCTTCCTCAGCACCGGGCGGGTCGCGGAGGGCCGGGAGCTGCTGCGGGCATACGCGGCGACGCTGTCCGAGGGCATGCTGGCCAACACGGCCGACACCGGCGCCGTCGAATACAACACCTGCGACGCCACGCTGTGGTTCCTGCACGCGGTCGGCCGGCACGTCGCCGCGAGCGGCGACACCGACCTCGCCGCCGAACTGCTGCCCGCGCTGCGCGGCGTGGTCGACCATCATGTGCGGGGCACACGGTACGGCATCCGCGTCGACCCGGCCGACGGGCTGGTCACCCAGGGCGCCACCGGCGAGGCGCTCACCTGGATGGACGCCCGGGTCTACGGGGTACCGGTGACCGCGCGGATGGGCAAGCCGGTGGAGGTCAACGCGCTCTGGGTCAACGGGCTGGCCACGGTGGTCTCGCTGGCCGAGCGGACGGGTCTGTCCCCCGGCGCCGCCGCGTCGGCCCACGCGCGCGCCCTGCGCTCGTTCGCCGACCGGTACCCGGCGCCCACCGGCTGGCTCTACGACGTGCTCGACGGGCCGGGCGGCAACGACCTCGCGCTGCGCCCCAACCAGCTACTCGCGTGGTCGCTCCCGCACGCCCCGCTGGCGCCCGACCCGGCCGTGCTGAGCACGGTCGGCGCGGCGCTGCTGACCCCGCTCGGGCCGCGCAGCCTCGCGGCCGGCTCCGCCGGGTACACCGAGCGACACTCCGGCGGGCCGGCCCAGCGCGACGGCGCCTACCACCAGGGCACGGTCTGGCCGTGGCTGATCGGGCCCTTCGCCGCGGCGGCCACGCGCGTGAACTGGCCAATTCACGAATTGTTAGCCGGTATTGAGTCGCATTTGCCGGAGTTTGGCCTAGCATCCGTAAGCGAAACCGCGGATGGGTTGGCCCCCCACGCCGCGACCGGCTGCCCTTTTCAAGCCTGGTCCGTCGCGGAGGTGCTGCGCGCCCGCCGGTTTTGATCGGTACGCGTTACAGGCCGGCAATAGTGGTGTCTTCACTGGTTTTCTCGGGGCGGGCAGGATTGTCCCGAACCCAGTGAGCGCGCAGCCACCCACCATTGGTGCTGGTCCGGGCGATGGCGCGTGCGTGGATGATCACAAGGGGGCGGGCCTGATGTCGTTGAACGCTGACATGATCGAAGTAAGACCACCCGGGCGGCAACGGGTGTTGATGCTTTCCTGGGAATATCCGCCGGTTATGGTCGGCGGTCTCGGCCGGCACGTGCACGCGCTTTCCACCGCGCTCGCCGCCGCCGGCCACGAAGTCACCGTCGTCACCCGGCACGCGCCCGGCGCGCCGCTGGAGGAGTACGCCGAGGGCGTGCGCATCGTGCGCGCTCCCGAGGACCCTCCACTCTTCCCGCTCGCCACGCCCACGCTCCTCGCGTGGACGATGGCCTTCAACCACACGCTCACCCGCGCCGCCCTGCGGGCCGCCGAGTCCGGCGAGTACGACGTCATCCACTCGCACGACTGGCTCGTCACGCACACGGCCGTCACGCTCAAGGAACACCTCGACCTCCCCTTGGTCGCCACCATCCACGCCACCGAGGCCGGCCGGCACCAGGGCTGGCTGCCCGACGAGATGAACAAGTGCATCCACTCCGTGGAGTGGTGGCTCGGGCAGGAGGCGTGCCGGGTCCTGGTCTGCTCGGAGTACATGAAGTGGGAGGCGAGCCGCCTCCTCGAGCTGCCCCACGACCGGATCGAGGTCATCCCGAACGGCGTCAACGACCGGGCCTGGCAGGCCCAGCCGCGCGCGGTCGCCGCCGCCCGGTCCCGCTTCGGCGGGGAAGGGCCGCTCGTCGGGTTCGCCGGACGCCTGGTCTACGAGAAGGGCGTGCAGCACCTGATGCACGCGATCCCGCAGCTGCGCCACCGGCACCCCGGGCTGCGCGTGGTCATCGCCGGCGACGGGCCGTACCGGGAAGAGCTCCAGCAGGCCGCCCACCAGCTCGACCTGCACCACACGGTCAGCTTCGCCGGGTTCATGAACGAGCGGCAGCTGCCCGCCGTGCTCGCCGCCACCAACGCCACCGTCGTGCCGAGCCTGTACGAGCCGTTCGGCATGGTGGCTCTGGAGGCCGCCGCAGCCGGCGCGCCGCTCGCCGTGTCCGCCACCGGCGGGCTCGCCGAGATCGTCGAGCCGGGCGTCACCGGCGTGACGTTCCCGCACAGCGACCCCGACGCGCTCGCGGGCGCCGTCGACTCGCTGCTGGCCGACCAGAAGTTCGCGCGCAAGGTGGCCCGCAAGGCGCGCACGATGGTCGCCGAGCGGTACGGCTGGGCCACCATCGCCGCCCGCACCGCCGCCGCGTACGCCGCCGCCGAGCGCGAGTCGTCGTCGTTCAACACCCGCCAGGCCGCCGCCCTGCTCAGCGACGGGCGCTCCAAGGTGGTCGTCCCCGACGGCAACCTGCTCGCGCTCGATGGGGCCGCCTCATGAGCGTTGCCCTCGCCACGCCCCTGCTGGGCGAGTTGGATCTCTTCCTGTTCCGTCAGGGCCACCACGAGCGGCTGTGGGAGATGCTGGGCGCCCAGCCGCGGCCCGGCGGGTGCCGGTTCGCGGTGTGGGCGCCGAACGCCCGCGAGGTGCGGGTGGTCGGCGACTTCACCGGCTGGGGCCCGTACGACGGCGTGGTGCTCGACCCGGTCGGCGACAGCGGCATCCGGGCCGGCTTCGTGCCCGGCGCGGAGCGCGGCCAGCGCTACAAGTACCGCGTGCACGGCGCCGACGGCCGGTGGGTCGACCGCGCCGACCCCATGGCCCGGTACGCCGAACGCCCGCCACACACCGCGTCGGTCATCTACGAGCCGTCGTACACCTGGGGTGACCACGCGTGGCTGGCCCGCCGCCGAAATGACCATCATGCCCGGCCGATGTCCGTCTACGAGGTCCATCTGGGCTCCTGGCGAGCCGGGCTGTCCTACCGGGAGCTGGCCGACCAGCTCGTGGCGCACGTGCTCGATCTCGGCTTCACGCACGTCGAGCTGATGCCCGTGATGGAACACCCGTACGGGCCGTCCTGGGGCTATCAGGTCACCGGCTACTACGCGCCCACCTCCCGGTTCGGCACCCCGGACGACTTCCGCTACCTCGTCGACCGGCTGCACCAGGCCGGCATCGGGGTGCTGCTGGACTGGGTGCCGGCCCACTTCCCCAAAGACGAGTGGGCCCTGGCCATGTTCGACGGCACCGCGCTCTACGAGCACCCGTTCGCCGGAGAGCACCCCGACTGGGGCAGCCTCGTCTTCAACTACGGCCGGTGGGAGGTGCGCAACTTCCTCATCGCCAACGCGCTGTACTGGCTGGAGGAGTTCCACATCGACGGCCTGCGCGTCGACGCGGTGGCCTCGATGCTCTACCTCGACTACTCCCGCCGTGACGGCGAGTGGGCGCCGAACGCCTACGGCGGCAACGAGCACCTCGAGGCGATCGACTTCCTCCGCCTGTTGAACGCCACCGTGTACCGGTCGTTTCCCGACGTGATCATGATCGCGGAGGAGTCGACGGCGTGGCCGGGCGTGTCCCGGCCGGTCGACTGGGGCGGGCTCGGCTTCGGTCTCAAGTGGAACATGGGCTGGATGCACGACACCCTGTCCTACATCTCGCGCGACCCGATCTACCGGTCCCATCACCACGACGAGCTGACGTGGCCCACCGTGTACGCGTTCGACGAGCAGTTCCTGCTGCCGATCAGCCACGACGAGGTCGTGCACGGCAAGGGCTCGCTGATCGGGAAGATGCCCGGCGACTGGTGGCAGAAGCAGGCCGGCCTGCGCGGGTTCCTGGCGTACATGTGGGCGTTCCCCGGCAAGCAGCTGCTCTTCATGGGCTGCGAGCTGGCCGACGAGCGGGAGTGGAGCGAGGCGGCCGGGCTCGACTGGTCGCTGCTCTCCTCCTGGTCGATCCCGGCGCTGCTGCGCGAGCTGAACCGGCTCTACCGGTCGCACCCGGCGCTGTGGGCGCGCGACACGGCGCCGGACGGGTTCCGCTGGATCGCCTGGGACGACTGGCAGCAGAACGTGGTGTCGTTCATCCGCCTCGCCCCTGGCGCCCCGCCGGTGGCCTGCGTGGTCAACTTCTCCGGCGTGCCGCGGATCGGATACCGGATCGGGCTGCCGGCGGCCGGCCAGTGGGCGGAGATCCTGAACACGGACGCGGAGTGTTACGGCGGCACGGGCACCGGCAACTACGGCGCGGTACTGGCCGACGGCCCACCGTCCCACGGCCACCCCCACTCCGCCGAGGTCCACATCGGCCCCTACGCCGCCGTATGGCTGTCCCTTTCATGATCAAGGCGTCCTTCAAGTCGTTAT
>JBBEWH010000282.1:0-23863 GCA_037414955.1 Actinomycetes bacterium KLBMP 9797 | reverse complement strand
GGACTTAGTACGACATTGAGGGTTTTGTGATGACGCAGCGTCAAGGGAGGCGAGGAGTACCCGTCGGTCGGACCCTGCGCGCATACCTGGGAGTACCCGCATGACCATGCTCATTCAGCCAGCCCCGCTCGCCGGACCGCGTGTTCTGGGCGAGTTGCCCGGCCCGCGTTCGGCGGAGTTTCTCGCCCGGCAGCAGCGGCGGGAGTCGAACGCCCGTACCTATCCGCGTAACATCCCGATCGCGATCGCGGAGGGTTTTGGCAGCTTCGTCCGTGATCTGGACGACAATGTTTTCATCGACTTCCTCGCCGGTGCCGGTGTGCTCTCTCTGGGGCACAATCATCCGGAGTTGGTGGAGGCGATGGCCGATCAGCTGGGCCGGTTGACCCACGGTCTCGACTTCCCTACCGAGGCCAAGGACGAGTTCGTCGAGGCTCAGCTCGCTATGCTGCCGCCGCACCTGCGTAGCCGGATGCGGCTGCATTTCTGCGGGCCGACCGGGGCGAACGCGGTCGAGGCGGCGATCAAGCTGTGTAAGATCGCGACCGGGCGCGGCGACATCGTTTCGTTCCAGGGCAGTTATCAGGGGTGTAGTCACGGCGCGATGGCCGTGACCGGCCAGTTGGCGCAGAAGCGGCCGGTCCCGAACGGTATGCCTGGTGTTCATTTCTTCCCGTACTCGTACTGCGCGCGCTGTCCGCTGGGTCTGCGGCCGGACAGCTGCGAGACCAACTGCGTGGCGTATCTGGAACGGTCGTTGCGTGATCCGAACGGCGGCGTTCCGCTGCCCGCGGCCGTGATCCTGGAGTTGGTGCAGGGCGAGGGGGGTGTGGTGCCGGCCACCGAGGAGTTCGTGCAGCGTCTGCGGGCGTTGACCCGGGCGCTGGACATCCCGCTGGTGGTGGATGAGGTGCAGACCGGCTGTGGGCGCACCGGCACGTGGTTCGCGTTCGAGCAGTACGGTATCGAGCCTGACGTGATCATCGCTTCGAAGGCGCTCAGCGGTGTGGGGGCGCCGGTGGCGCTGATCATGTATGACGAGCGGTTGGATGTGTGGCGGCCGGGTGCGCACACCGGCACGTTCCGGGGTAACCAGCTCGCGTTCGCCGCCGGGGTGGCCGCGATCCGGGTCATCCGCCGTGACGGTGTGCTGGAGAACGTGCGGCGGCGTGGCGAGCAGATCGCGGCGCGGTTGGAGCCGTTGCGTCGGCTGCCGTGGGTGTTGCAGGTCCGCGGCCGGGGTCTCATGTGGGGGGTTGAGCTTGTGGATCCGCGTACCGGACGGTACGGCGGCGCGCTGGCCCGCACCGTGCAGGCTAGCGCGTTGCGGGAGGGTTTGATCGTCGAACTCGGTGGGCGGGACGACTGCGTCGTGCGGATGCTGCCGCCGCTGAACGTGACCGCCGAGGTCGTCGAGTGCGCCTGTGGGATCCTCACGAAGGCTATCGAGGAATGCTTTCCGTCCAGCGTGCCCAGCGACCCCGCGTAGGCGCCGGCCCGGTCGCGGGCGTGCCGGTGCTCACCTGTCCCGGATACCGGCAGGAAACGCGCTGGCAGCCGGGTGAGCGCCTGCATCAGCTGTTCGAGGAGCGCTGCGACCGTACGCCGGACCAGGTCGCCGTCGACGCGGGCGACACCACTGTGACGTACCGCCAGTTGGACGCGCGGGCGAACCAGCTCGCCCGGCACCTGCTCGCCGGCGGCGTGCGGCCCGGCGACCGGGTGGCGCTGCTGTTCGACGACGCCCGGTACGCGTACGTCGGGATGCTGGCCGTGCTGAAGGCCGGCGCCGCCTATGTGCCGCTCGACGCCGGCTACCCGGCGGACCGGCTGGCCTACATTGTGGACGACTCCGGGGCGGCCACGCTGCTGACCCAGGCGCACCTGGCCGGCCGGCTGCCGGACGTGCCGCGGGTCGTGCTGGTCGACGAGACGGCGGCGATCGGCGCGCAGAGTGTGGAGCGGCTCGGCACGGCGCCGGTCGACGACCTGTGCTACGTCATCTACACCTCCGGCTCGACCGGCCGCCCGAAGGGCGTGGCGGTCGAGCATGCCAGCATCTGCAACTTCGTCCGGGTCGCGGCCGAGGTTTACGGCCTCACCCCGCACGACCGGGTCTACCAGGGGATGACGATCGCGTTCGACTTCGCCGTCGAGGAGATCTGGGTGCCGTGGCTGGCCGGCGCCACCCTGGTCCCCAAGCGCGGCGCGGTCAGCCTGGTCGGCGAGGAGTTGTGGGAGTTCCTGGACGCGAACCGCGTCACCGCCCTGTGCTGCGTGCCCACCCTACTGGCCACACTGGAGGCCGACCTGCCGCGGCTGCGTTTCCTGCTGGTCTCCGGTGAGGCCTGCCCGCAGCACCTGGTCGCGCGCTGGCACCGGCCGGATCGCCGGTTCCTCAACGTCTACGGCCCGACCGAGGCCACGGTCACCTCGACCTGGACGGCCGTGCACCCGGAACGGCCGGTGACGATCGGCGTGCCGCTGCCCACGTACTCGGTGGTCATCCTCGCCCTGGACGGGCCGCGCGCTCTGGGCCGCGGCGAGATCGGCGAGATCGGCGTCGCCGGCATCGGCCTGGCACGCGGCTACCTCAACCGCGCCGACCTCACCGACCGGGCCTTCGTCCCCGACTTCGTCGGCATCGCGAACAACCCCTCGGGCCGCATCTACCGCACCGGCGACCTGGGCCGCATCAACACCGACGGCGAGATCGAGTACCACGGCCGGGTCGACACCCAGGTCAAGATCCGCGGGTACCGGATCGAGCTGTCCGAGATCGAGTCGGTGCTCCTGGAAGTACCCGGCATCGCGCAGGCCGTGGTATCCACACACGAGCCGGCACCGGGCACCGCCGAACTGGCCGCCTACTACACCACCCGCAACGGCGCCGTCGACGAGGACGGCGTCTTCGCGCACCTACGCGACCGGCTGCCGTCCTACATGGTGCCGTCCTATCTGGACCGGCTGGCCGCCATCCCGATGCTCCCGTGCGACAAGGCGGACCGCAAGAGCCTGCCACCACCCACCCGCCGGCGGGTGCCGGCCGGACGATCCGGGTACGCCGCACCGGCGACCGAAACGGAACGGGGCCTCGCCGACGCGCTCGCCGGCGTGCTGGACCTCGACCAGGTCTCGGTCGACAGCCACTTCTTCGACGACCTCGCCGCCAACTCGCTGCTGATGGCCCAGTTCTGCGCCCGGGTCCGCCGCCAGGACGGGCTGCCGCCGGTGGCCATGCGGGACGTCTACCTCCACCCGACCATCCGCGAGCTCGCCCGGGCGCTCGGCACCACCCACTCCCCACAGGTGGCTCTCGACGAGCCGCCACCCATGCGGGCCGGCACGGCGCGGTACCGGCTGTGCGGCGCCGGGCAGCTGCTGGTGTTTCTGGCGTACCTGTATGTAAACGCGACGATCCTCGTCGAGGTTTTGTGGTGGGTCACCGCGGCCAGCGGCGGGCCTGCGACGTACACTCGAGCCGTCGTGGTCGGCGTCGTCGGCTTCGTCTTTCTGTGCGTCGTGCCGATCGCGGCGAAGTGGATCCTGATCGGACGGTGGCAACGCGGTGAGATCCCCCTCTGGGGGGCCACGTACGTCCGTTTCTGGTGCGTCAAGACGCTGGTGCGGTCGAATCCGCTGCGGCTCTTCGTGGGGTCGCCGCTCTACTGCTGGTATCTGCGCGCGCTCGGCGCCCGCATCGGCCCCGGCGTCACCATCCTGTCGCATACAGTACCCGTTTGCACTGACTTGCTCATCATCGGCGCGGGCACGGTCGTCAACAAGGGCGCGTCGTTCACCTGCTACCGGGCGCACACCGGGCGCATCCAGCTGGGTCGGGTCACGATCGGCCGGGACGTCCACGTCGGCGAGCGGGGCATCCTCGACATCGACACGTCACTCGGCGACGGCGCCACGCTCATGCACGCCTCGGCGCTCCTTCCCGGGCAATCCGTGCCCGCCGGCGAGGTCTGGCACGGCTCGCCGGCGGAGCCGGCGAGCCACCCCCGCCGCACCATCCCGCCCGCCCGGTGCGGCGTCGCGCGCCGGGTGGGGTACGCCGGCGCGCAGCTGCTCCTCACGCTCCTGGCCATCCCGGTTGGCCTCGGCATCGCCGCCTGGCTGATCGAACACCTCCTGGGCATGGACGAGCAGCACTTCGGGAGCCTGTCGTTCTGGCAGACCGCGCTCCTCTTCAGCGTCGTCCTTTACTTCGGCCCGATGCTGCTCGGCCTGCTCGCTGTCGGTACCCTGCCCCGCCTGCTCAACCTGGCCCTTAAGCCGGACCGGGTCTATCCGCTCTACGGGCTGCACTACGCCCTTCACCGCACGGTCGCCCGCGTCACCCGAGCGAAGTTCTACCTTCGCCTGTTCGGGGACAGCTCCTACATCGTCGGCTTCCTCCAGTGGCTCGGGTGGGACCTCGGCCGGGTGGTCCAGACCGGCTCGAACTTCGGCACCGAACTGAGCTACGAGTCGCCGTACCTCAGCTCGGTCGGCTCCGGCACGATGGTCTCCGACGCGCTGTCCATGATGAACGTCCAGTACTCCAGCACGTCGTCCCGCCTGACGCGGGTGCGCATCGGTGCCGACAACTTCTTCGGCAACGACATCACGTTCCCGCCCGACGCGCGCGTCGGCGACAACTGCCTGCTCGCGACCAAGGTGCTGATCCCGAGCGACGGGCCACTCCGGGAAGGGGTGGGGCTGCTCGGCTCGCCCGCGTTCGAGATCCCGCGCTCAGTCGCCCGCGACAGCGACTTCGACCACCTGAAGCGCGGTGACGAGTTCCGCCGCCGCCTCGCCGCCAAGAACCGGCACAACCTCGTCACGCTGGCGCTGTTCCTGCTCGCGGGCTGGGTGCGCTTCCTCGGCGTCGCCGCCATCAGCCTCGTCTTCGTGCCGCACCTCGACAGCGCCGGCGCGCTCGCGGTGATCGGGTGGTCCCTCGCCACGCTGGTGTACGGCCTCGCCTACATGGTCCTGCTGGAACGCCTCGCGGCCGGGTTCCGGCCCTTGACGCCCCGGTTCTGCTCCATCTACGACCGGTACTTCTGGTGGCACGAACGGCTCTGGAAGATGCTCGGCGCCGCCCCGTTCACCGGCACCCCGTTCAAGCCCGTCATGTTGCGGCTGCTCGGCGTCCGGATCGGCCACCGGGTCTTCGACGACGGCTGTGACATGCCTGAAAAGACGCTCGTCACCATCGGTGACGACTGCGTGCTCAACGCCGGCACCACCATCCAGTGCCACTCGCTGGAAGACGGTACCTTCAAGTCCGACCACACCCGGATCGGCGCCGGCTGCACCCTCGGCGTGGAGTCGTTCGTCCACTATGGCGTGACAATGGGCGACGGCTCAGTGCTCGACGCCGACGCCTTCCTCATGAAAGGCGAGGAAGTACCGCCCGGCACCCACTGGCACGGCAACCCCGCCCACCCCACCCCATAATCAAGGCGTCCCTCACATCGCTGGAGCAACTGCCCACGCTTGAACAGCGCGTCCGCGCCACCGCTGACAGTCGAAGTGTTGATAACCGTCGTGTTATCGGTCGTTGCGATGTTCGCCGTTGTTTGCCGCCGGGTGGGCAAGGGAGTCTTGGGGCGTCTCAGAACGGGTCTGACACGGGCGATGTCGTCGGGCGTGGTCGGTGTCAGTGCGGTGTCAGCGGTGTGTCTGGTCGGTCGGCGACTGTGAACACATCAACTTCCGAAACCCGGACACGACAAGGGGAATGTCATGCCTACTTTCGCCGCGCCAGAGCCGATCACGGCCTCGGTGACCACTGCGGGCGCCCGGGTGCGGGTTGCCGCGAGTGAGCGGTCGGACACGGTGGTGCTGGTCGAGCCCGTCAACAGCGCGAGCAAGTCGGATGTGAAGGTGGCCGAGAACACCAAGGTCGACTTCACTGGCGGCGCACTGTCGATCAAGACGACCAAGTCGGGAGACAAGAACGGCTCGGTCGCCATCACCATCGAGTTGCCGGTCGGCTCCCGGCTGGTGCTGAACACCGCATGGACCGATGTGGAGGTCGAGGGCCTGCTCGGCGACTGCGAGCTGAACATCGCATCAGGGCAGGTCCAGCTCGACCACATCGCCGGGCTGAAGGCCGAGCTCGCGGCCGGTTCGGTCCAGGTCGGCCACATCGCCGGGACCGCCACCATCGGGGGCGGCGCGGCCGCGGTGCGGATCGGCGAAGCAACGGGTGTCGTCCGCTATCAGGGCTCGACCGGGAAGGTCTGGATCGGCCACGCCCTGTCCGACATCGATCTCAGCGGCTCCAGCGGCAGTTTCGACATCGACCGTGCCGACGGCAGCGTCACCGTCAAGGCAGGCGACTGTCCGATCAGGATCGGCCGGATGACCCGCGGCCAGGCGGAACTGGCGAACGCCTCCGGCGGCATCGAGATCGGCATCAGCGAAGGCGCCGCCGCCACGGTCGACGCCAAGAGCACCAAGGGCGCGGTGCGCAACTCCCTGCCCACACAGGACAACCTGGGCGAGTTCACCGACAAGGTCACCGTCCACGCCCGCACCCGGCTGGACGACATCGTCATCCACCGCGCGGCGGCCTGAGCCCCTCAGTTTCAGCTTTCAGAAAGGACCACCAGGTGATGAGCACGACAAGCGGAACACCCGAGCGGGGGCACGTGGGGCGCCGGACCGTGTTGAAGGCAACGGTGGCTGCCGGCGCGCTCACCGGCCTCACCAGCCTCGCCGGCCAGGGCAGCGCCGCCGCAGCCGTTTCCGGGAGCGGTGGTGGTGACGGTGGTGAGTGCGGTGTCGCGCGCGGTTGGGGAAGGGTGGCCGACGCGTTCCGTGCGAACTTCGAGGGCCCCGGCGAGGTCGGTGCGGCGTGCAGTGTCTACGTGGGTGGCCGCCTCGTGGTGAACCTGTGGGACGGCCTCGCCGACCGCGAGGCGAACCGACCATGGCGCAGAAACACGATCATGCAGGTCGCGTCCACGACGAAGGGCGCCACCGCGATCTGTGCCCACCTGCTGGTGCAGCGCGGTTTGCTGGATCTGGACGCCCCGGTGGTCAGGTACTGGCCGGAGTTCGGCGCGAACGGCAAGGAACACATTCCGGTGCGCTGGCTGCTGTCGCACCAGGCGGGCCTGCCGATCGTCGACGGACCGCTGACCTTCGAGCAGGCGTGCGCCTGGGACCCGGTCATCCGGGCGTTGGAGACGCAGCCGCCGCTGTGGGAGCCGGGCACTCAGCACATCTACCACGCCAACACCTACGGATACCTGGTCGGCGAGGTCGTGCGTCGGATCACCGGCAAAACGCTCGGCACGTTCTTCGCCGAAGAGGTGGCCCGCCCTCTCGGCTTGAGCGCCTGGATCGGGATGCCCGCCAGACACGAGCCACGAGTAGCCAAGATCCACAACGCTGCTCCGTTCAGCATGGAGGAGCTGCTCGCCGGGATGATCAAGGTGACCGGGCTCGACGCGGAGACGGTCACCGCCTGGATCAACGCCCTGTACGGTCCGGGCTCCGTCCTGACCCGCGCCGCCGAACTCGGCGGCGCCTTCCCCTCCTCGTCCGACTACTTCACCACGCGCGCCTGGCGCGCATCCGAGCACCCGGCCGCGAACATGGTCGCCGACGCGCACTCGATCGCCCGCATGTACGCCGCCACCGTCAGCCGCGTCGACGGGATACGGCTGCTGAACCCGGCAACCGTCGAGACAGCGACAGAAATCCACACCGACAAGACAACGATGCACGGGCTGCCACCAGGACTGAACCTCCCCGCGAACCGCTCCTTCAACATGTCACTCGGGTTCTGGCGGGCCTGCCCGCCGTACCCGATGGTCGGCCCGGGATCGTTCGGCCACCCGGGCTCCGGCGGCTCGGTCGGCTTCGCCGACCCCGACGCCGGCGTCGGCTTCGGCTACGCCACCAACCTCTGGAACTTCCGACCCGACGACCCACGGGCGACGAACCTGGCCAACGCCGTCCGAGCCTGCCTCGGCGGATGACGCGCGAACAACGCACTACCGCCTGACCGTGCCGAACCCGCGCGGGCCGAGCTCCGTCGCCACATCGACGAAGCCACGCCCGCGCGGGTGTCGGTGGCCGTCGAGTGGGACGGGAGTACCGCGGTGTCCGCCGGTGCCGACCACATCCTGCGCTGGTGGGACCTGGCCACGGGCGAGTGCCTGCGAGTGCTGCGATGACCCCGAGCGCCCACCACGCTATCTCCGGAATGTCGGACGGGTCCGTGCTGCTGTGGGAGATCGACTGGGACTACGAGTTCCCCACTGATTGAAGGTCCGAGGCGCGCAGGGCCATGATCGCGACGAGCGGCAGGGCGTGGCGACCAGGTGCGCAGTCAGGCGCGTGCTAGCCGACGCGTTGCCCACAGCCCCCGTCAGCTGTGTGCCGCCTTCGCGGCGAGGAAGTCGGCGCAGCTCGGCAGCCCGCGCGCGCGGATGATGTCGTTCATCGTGAACGGATCGACCGACTGCTCCGTATTGCCCGGGTCACCATTGGGGAACTCCAGCAGCAGCTTGATGATGGGCGTCCCGTCGTACTTCTCGACCATGTACCGGTAGTTCGCCAGCGTGCCGTCCGCGTTCCGCGCGTACCTCTTGTCATGCGGGGCGTGGATCGCCGCCGCCGCCCGGTTCAGGACGAAGCGGGCCCCGGCGCGGTGCAGCCGGTACCCGAGGTCGAGGTCCTCACCGCCCCACGTGCGGAACTCCTCGTCGAACATGCCGACCGACCGAAGCTGCGCGGTGCTCGCGGATACGTTGCACGTCCAGAAGACCACCCACGGCGCGGGCTGGCCGCCGAAGTCTTCGGTGTACTTCGCGTAGAACCGCTCCCGGACGTCGAGCCACCGCCGCTCGTCGGCGAGCCGCCGGATGGTGCCGTCGGGGTCGTCGAAGTCGATGGACTGGTTGATCAGGATCGCGTCCTCGTTGTTGAAGTTGAAGCAGTAGACGTAACCCACCACGGCGACCGGCCCGGCCGCCTGGTCATGGCTGATCACGTGCGCCGCCAGGCATTCCGAGTGCGCCAGCACGCCGGAGTCGATGAACACGCACACGTCGGACTCTGCGCGGGAGATGCCCAGGTTGCGGGCCCCCGCGACCCGGTAGCCCTCGTCCTCCTGGAAGAGGTAGCGCAGGTTCAACCGGTCCTCGAAGTCCTTCACGACCTCGGCCGTGTCATCGCTCGAACCGTCGTCCACGACCAGCACCTCGAACTCCGCGCGCGGCAGGGTTTGCCGGGTCATCGAGTGCAGTGTGTACCGGAGCAGCCCGGCCCGGTTGTACGTCGGGATCACCACGCTGCAGCGAAATGCGTTCGGCATCGCGATCAGCCGCCGCACCGGTCGTGGTGGCGCAGCACACCGTCGTCCTGCCGGCCGAGCGGAATGAGGTCATACATCATGGTGCCGTGCGGCAGACCGGTGCCGTCGGCGAATGTCGAGTACGTGTGATAGACGGATTCGCCGTCGGTCAGGAAGACGCCGAGCCCATCCTGTTCACCGGCGATGCAATACGGTTCGTCGGCTGCCAGGAGTGTTGCCTTGTCCCGATAGTCGTATTCGATCGGAGTGATGGTCTCGTCCAGAGTAACGTGGAAGTCGTCGTTGAAATCCGACCCGTACGACGAATACCACGGCACGGTCCAGCCCATCCGCGCCTGGAACGGCTCGATCTTCGCCAGCGGCGCTCGGGAGACCAGGGCCATCGTTGTGTCGTACTCCTTATCGGTTTTTACCATCGGCAGTGCGGCGCGCTCGGCAGAAAGCGCCATCCGCTCCTTTGCCGCATCCCGCTCCGCAGTGAGCAGCTCCCTGCGGTTGACCAGCCAGTCCTCCCGCGAAACGACCCGCGGAACATCCATCTGGACTGCCTCCTTCATCTTCCTTATGACGGAGCAGCACTGCTTTATGTATTGGCAGCACCCGAAGGCTACCGCAATGCCGAGCCATCGCGAAGGCGGGTGATCGCACCTGAGGAAGCCGAGGCTGCCGCCGCTGGTCGACGGGTCAGCCGCCGTCGTGGGGTCGCGGTCGGCGCCGCAGCGTTGCTGCTGCGCGAGGTTCCGATGCCTGCCGGATACGCGGCGGCGGTGCTGGCGAGGCGCGGGCCGAGCTGAGGCCCGCCACGAGGCGGCCGCCCACGGCGCGGGCAGGCGGTCAAGGTCGGTGAGTTCGTCGAGGTAGTGACGGACCTCCACGCCGCGCACGCGGCCGACGTCCGCACCCGCAGGCGCCGCATCTCGTGCAGCGCCTCAGTGTGCCCAACGACATCGACTAGCAGCGTTCGATCAGCCTGCCTCGTCCTTCAATCAAGGACGTGTCGGCGTGGCTCACACTCCCATCGCATGCGACCTGGCGATGAGATCGGCCATCGCCCGCTGGAAGTCATCGCGTCGTTGTCGACTCCAACCCGTGGTCAGGTCGTCGAAGACCTGCTCTTGCCACCCATGAGCATGCTCCAATGCGGCTTGCCCGACGGCGGTAATGGACACCTCTCGCCGGCGCCCGTCGGACGCACTCTTCACCATCGTCAGATAGCCTGCGTCAGCAGCACTCTTGACGAGCCGTGACGCTCCACTCTGGTCAATGCCGAGCTCGTGCGCAACCGCGTTTACGGTTGTCGGTTCGTCGCGATCGACCAACGCGTTCACCGCCTCGGTCACCTGCACGAGCCGGCCCTGCTCCGCAATCGTGGCGTCCCCTGTCGCAGCGCGACGCGACCAGTGCCGGACGAAACTGAACAGCAGCTGTCCCGGCCCTTGGGCACTCATTCGGACGCGGCCATCTCTCGGCAGATGTAAGCCAACTCAAGCGCCGACTTGAGATCCGGCAGTCGTAGCGCGGCCGTCACCTTGGTCCCTGCAACGCGGAAGACCGTCGCCACACGCGTGCGCGTCTGGCTGTTGGGCCAGGTCGCATCCTCCTCAACGACCATCAGCCGCTCGCTGACCGGATGCCAGGACCGCGGCACCAACCGGATCCCCGAACGCTGCACCCAGTCAGCGAACTGCTCGGGCGTGATCGGCCCCGCACCCTTCGGGCCTAGAACGATGACCGGATCACCCACCGCGTCCGCAGACCGCTGCAGATCGCCAGCGTTCACACTCGCGTGCCATTCGTTGATGGCTTCTGCCAGCTTCGACTCCATGCTCGCCATTATATGCGAAACGCATACAACCCTGCGAGTGGGCGTCGACAGCGCGTTCCGATAGGAGGACTACGCATGGACCCAACCCTGCCCGCTCCCGCCGAACGCGCCCGATCTCCGCGCACATACACGGTCACCGCGCAGACCGCCGTGGACGCGGAGGCGGACCTGGCCGACCCGTTCGCCCGCTTCGCCGTCTTCCGCGCCCTAGCCGGCCAGCTCACCGCAGCACCAATGAAGCTGGACACACCGTTCGGTACCGCCACAGCCCGGATCGGTCTGGTGACCGCCGTCGCCCGAACCGAGCGCTCAGTTACCAAGGTCGGCCGCCACCAGCGTGCACCGCTTCGGTTCCGCTGCGGGCCTTTCACCGCGATCGTTACGGTGGCTGAGGACACGGTCACCTGGTCTGGCTACCGCACCGGTCATCGCGATGGGGATTACCGCGAGCTGCGTGACATCACCTTCGATCGTCTCCAGTACGAAGACGCATCGCGGGCGACAGCTCGCTGAGCAACCGAGGCCACATCATCATGCCGCCATCGCAGCAGCGACGTACTCAACTCGGCATGTTAGGCCGGTCGATCAAGGGAAAGCGTGCCGATCAAGGGCAATAGCACGCGGATCAGAGATCAAAGCATGTGCCTTTGTCCTTGATCGACGGGGCGGCGGATGCGCTATCTTCGGCGTGATCGGGTGCGCTCATCTCGGCTACGTTAGAGCGCGTGGCGCGCGGGATATCCTGCCTGCGGTGCCTTGGACCGCGTGACCGGAGGAGTCGATGCTGGGATGACGACTGAGCGACCGATGCCCACACAGGACGACGTGCTCGGATACTTCGACACGCTGTCGAACTGGGGACGGTGGGGCGACGACGACGAGCTCGGGACTCTGAACCACATCACCGACGACGTCCGGCTGGCGGCGGCGCGGGCCGTGCGCCACGGCAGGAGCGTGTCGTGCGCATGGGAGGTCGCGGCACCGGAAGACATGGAGCGGTCGACGACGATGTGCCCGTGCGCCGCCGACATGCCGGGTGCCGAGAACATGCCGGTGCCCGGCTTCCACGCCGACCGGCGCTGGGGTTTTTCGTCCGAGCGGCTGGGCATCACGTTCCACGGCAACACCATCACCCACGTCGACTCGCCGTGCCACATTTTCTGGGACGGCACGATGTACAACGGGCGGTCGCACTCGTTGGTCGACGCCGCAACGGGATCGACGTGGGCGGCCGTCACGGCGGCGGGGAACGGGATCATCACCCGTGGGGTTCTGCTGGACATTGCGAGGGTCCGCGATGTGCCGTGGTTGGAACCGGGGGAGGGCGTGTTTCCCGACGATCTCGAGGAGGCCGAGCGTCGCCAGGGTGTGCGGGTGCGATCCGGCGATGCGGTACTCCTGCGGACCGGCTACGGCCGCGTCCGGCACGAGGCCGGTCAGGCCAGCGGTTTCACGCAGGCCGGCTGGCACGCGTCCTGCCTGCCGTGGCTGCGCGAACGGGAGGTCGCACTGATCGGCGCGGACACCCCCCAGGACGTTCAGCCGTCGGGGTACGAAGACGTGTTGATGCCGGTTCACGCCGTGGGCCTTGTCGCGATGGGTCTGTGGCTGCTCGACAACTGCGACCTGGAGGTGTGCGCGACGACGGCTGCCGAGCTCGGCCAGTGGGATTTCCACCTCGCAGTCGCGCCGGTCCGCTTCGCCGGTACGTCCGGCAGTCCGGTCAACCCGATCGCCACGTTCTGACCACGGTTCGTGAGGGCGGCGTCAGCAAGACGGTCACACACACTCCTCCCGGACGTGACGGGGGTAGGATTTGCTACGATCCATTATCGTGGACTTCGACTTCCTCCTATTTGCTGGTTCTGGAAACCAAAAGCTGGGCCGCGCGATCACCAAATACTTAGGTTGCGAGCTTGGCCAGTCGGAGGTATTGCGCTTTTCCGAGGGAAATCTATTCGTCAGAATTCTGCAGAACGTCCGCGGTCGGGACGTGTTCATCGTTCAAGGCACAGGATTTCCGGCGAACGACAATTTCGTTGAATTGTTGTTCTGGATAGACGCTTTCAAGCGGTCGAGTGCCGCCTCGGTGACGGCGGTGATTCCCTATTTTAGCTATGCCAAGGGCGACAAGAAGGACGAGCCTCGGGTATCGATCCGAGGCCGTGTATGCGCGGACGCGATCCAAGCCGCTGGGGCAGACCGGGTGATGACGGTCGACCTGCACGCTCCTCAGGTGCAGGGTTTCTTCCACGTCCCGGTCGATGACCTGTACGCGATGCCGCTGCTGTGTGATGCGATCGCGGCGAAGGGTTTAGGAGATCTCGTAGTCGTTGCGCCCGACGCTGGCGCCGTCAAGCGAGCACGGCGCTGGGCGCAGCGGTTGAACGCTCCGACGGCCATCGCCGACAAGCGCCGCGCTGACCATACAGAGTCCGCGGAGATCGTGGAGCTGATCGGGTCCGTCGAAGGCCGACCGGCCCTACTGGTGGACGACTTCGCCCTCTCCGGCGGGACCCTTGCCGCAGCCGCCGAGGTGCTGCTGGAGCGAGGAGCGACGGCGGTGTACGCGGCCGTCACCCACGGGCTACTCACGCCAAAGTCCAAGGAAAGGCTGGAAAGCAGCCCCATCACACAGCTCTTCATCACTGACAGCGTGGAGACCCAACCGACGGAATTTCCCGCCAAGGTGGAGGTTGTCTCGGTCGCCAGCCTCCTGGGCGAGGCGATCCGACGCATCGCGAATCGCGAGAGCATCTCCAGCCTCTTTTCCTAAGCATATTGGTTTCGATCAAGGAAGATCGTGCCGATCAAGGGCAAAGGCACATGGTTTGAAGATCAAAGCATGTGCCTTTGCCCTTGATCGACGGGGCGGGCGGATCAGCGGCTGGGCTGCCCACCAGAAGTCGCCGTCGCCCTCCCCACCGGCCGAACTATGATTCGGCCCCGGGCCCCCAAATCTTTGGAGAAGACGCATGAGCGATGTGAGCATCGACACCGGCAAAGTGGTCGTGAACAGGGCGATGTCGCTGGACGGGTTCATCGCCGGTCCTGGCCACGCGATGGACTGGATCTTCGAGTACCTGACTGCGGATACGTTCCCGGACGTTATGGCGGCCACAGGTGCCATGCTCATCGGCCGGGGCACGTACGAGGTCGCCAAGCGTATGGCCGACCAGGACACCCCCTACGAAGGGGGAGCACAGTTCGTCCTCACCCACCAGCCTCCCGACGAGCCGGACCCTGCCGTCACGTTCCTCACCTGTGACATCGAGGAAGCCGTTGCTACGGCACGCAGCGCCGCGGGCGGCAAGAACCTGGAGATCCTCGGTGCTGACGTGGCCGCCCAGTGCCTGCAGCGCGGGCTCGTCGACGAGATCCTGGTGTATGTCCTACCGGTGCTGCTCGGCGACGGTGTCCGCTTCTCGCCCCCAAGCCTCGACAGGATCGACCTGGAACCTTTCAGCAACATCCAGTCGGGCGCCGTCACAATGCTCCGCTTCCGCGTGCGAAAGTAGGCGCAGCCCTCCAGTAGTGGCACCAGCACGCAGTGGACACCCTGACGTTTAGTGCTCTGACCAGAAACGCGGCCAGGACGTCGGGGTGGCGGGTGTTGGCGTTGCGCCACCGCAGGTGGGCGTGCAGTTTCGGGCCAGCACCGGGTGGTTGGGGTGGTTCGCCTCGGCGACCTGCCCGGCGATAGGCAGCGCTCGGTGAGCCTCCTGTGACGAAGAGGGTACCGGCCGGCGGGCTGGTCGAGCACCCGTCGGCCGGCCCATCCGTCAGCGACCTCGCTACGCAACCGACGCGGCTCTTCCCGCGCTGCAGAAGATCAACCAAGCGTCGACGACCGTCAGTAGAAAGACCGACGCTAATATGCTGGAATGTCGAGCGTCGACCTCCCCGAGACGTGGTGGACCGAGCACTGGCCGGATGGGCAGTGTTGGTTTTGCGGCCGCCCGGCGCCTCAGCCTGAGCGCTATGGGTACCGAGTTGGGTTCCACCAGGGGTACAGAGCGACGTTCTTAGTCGTGGCAATATCCGAGAAATGGGAGTCGATCAGTTTCGACGTACCACGGTGTCGTCGATGCTGCGTTGGTCACTATTTCGAGGTACTGCTGTGTCTGGCTTGGCTCGCTGCCCTGGCGTTTGGGATTAGCGTTCCTTTCGACATGGCGTCCGCCAACACTTCGGCCCCGCTTTGGCACTCGACGTTGCTCATGGGAGTGTGGCTTTTACCATTCCTCGCCTGGCTGGCCCTTCGACGCGGGTGGTTCGGTCTGCGTCGTTGGTTTCCGCACAATCGCCGCTACGTGCGACGCCATCCAGCCGTGGAGCAACTGCTCGACAGCGGATGGCGGTACGGCCGGGCACCGATTACCCATTGGGAACGCTGGTTTGACTGATTAGTACGGCAGGGCCGGGATCGTTATGTGGACGGCAGTCGATGGTCGTCACGGTGAGCTTCCGGCCGACATCGCGGCTGCAGCGCGCTCAGCCGCACTTACCCAATCCGTCCCGGACGCCCGTGTGTCAGGTTGATCATCCTTCACGTTCGATGATGACTACGGGAATGTCCCTGCTGGTTGCCTCCTGGTAGCCCTGGTAGGGCGGCATCGTGGTGACTATCAACTCCCACAGTCTGGGTTTCTCCTCCGCCGTCGCGGTTCGTGCCTTCGCGGTAAAGGCGTGTGCACCGATCTGCACGGTGACGTTGGGATCGGCGACCAGGTTGAGGTACCAGGCGGGATGCCGGTCGGCTCCGGCGTTGGAGGCGGCCAGCACGTAGCGTTCACCGTCTCGGGCGTAGACCAGCGCGGTGCGGCGCAGCTTTCCCGATCTGCGGCCCCGAGTGGTCAACAACAGGTCGTTCATGCCTGGTCTGGCATTGCCGTTGCTCTCGACGAAGCGACGGATGTGCTCGGCCACCCAGGTGTTCGGGCTGTCGAAAATCTCCTCGGCCATCAGCCGGCCTCGACGCCCAGGTGCGTCCTGTCGTCGCCCGCGAGGCTGCCGTGCTTGCCCGGGTCACGCACCACGGCGGTGACCTGGTGACCACGCTGGCGCGCCTCGGCAACGGCCGCCCGCCCGGCCCGACCACCCGCGCCAAAAACCACAATCTTGCCCATACCAACACCACGCCTCTCTCGGTCGGCCCGGATCGCCGACCACCGACGGTGACCGTAGCCAGCGGCGTGGTTTCCGATCGGATACCAACTACGGTAGACGCCGTGAACGCGCCCCTGGACCCGGACATGTTCGACCCGATCTGCCCATCCGACCTGTCACCGATCCGCGTCGGCGACAAATGGGCCGGCATGATCATCCGCTGCCTGGAACACGGGCCCCGAAGGTTCTCGGAGCTTCGCATCCCGCTGCGTGGCATCACCGCGAAGGCACTCACCAAGTCATTGCGGGCACTCGAACGAGACGGCCTGATCCAGCGCATCACCCACCTCGATCGAGCACGCCGCGTCGAGTACGACCTGACCCCACTCGGCCGCAGCATGCTCCAACCAATGGCCGCCATGTGCGCCTGGGCCCAGGACCACTGGGAGGAACTCCTCGACGCACGCGAAGCGTCGACACCACTCCAGCACGCCGGGTAGCACACCAGCACGAGACGTCGGGTGAACTCCGCGTCGCGACGCGCCGGCGTAGCGCCTCCCGCCATTGCCGATCGCAACAAACACCAGAAGATCGGTGCACTGTATTCGGAAGCGGATGCGCCACAAGGTTTGATGCCGTGTCGCTGGTAACGGAAAGTGATGACGGCCGCCGACCTGATCATGCGGGTCCGGCAGGGTCCGCTGGTCGGCTCGGTTGGCGGAGGGGGTGGGTGCCGACTGCCGAGGGCAACGGTTTTCCATTGTGCTCGGATGTGGCCGCGATGGAGATCAGCAACCGTCGGCAGCATGTGGCAAGGGTTGGCGACGATCGGCGGCAACCGTACGGCTGCAAGATCACGTTTGGGTCGTGTGGTCGGGTTGTGCTCCTCCGGTCGGCGGTGGAACGGTCGGCAACGGTTGGCGCTCCCCGGCGACCCTCGGCAACCGCTGGCAGGTAACCTAGGGAGCCGCGCCCTCGTAGCTCAGGGGATAGAGCAACGGTTTCCTAAACCGTGTGTCGCAAGTTCGAATCTTGCCGGGGGCACCACCACGCGGGTGAACGGTCTACCCCGCGCGCCTATTCGGCGACAGCAAGGCTGTGACCTGCGGTTTTGGGGTTCGTGCATCGACTCACCCCTTCGCCGTACGGGTGTCGGACTCGGCGCCCACGGCGGTGGTGAGGACGAGGTCCTCGTCACCGGGGGACGAGGCGGAGCCGCCCGGTGAGGACGTACGGCCAGTGACAGCCCTCGTGTGAGCGCGCCTCAGGTTCCAGATCGGTCGGGCCGGCAACCACCTCGCCGCCACCTCAACCGCGTCCACCAACGAGCCAGCGCGTCGACCCGCTCAGCCCGACCCTGCCCCGGCTACACGTCCACGGGTGGGCTGACGCTCTGTGCAGGGTCCACGCCCCTGATCGGCGGGCGCAGCACCGATATGCGGGGAGCGCGTGTCTCGGCGCCGTGCCGAGGCGCTCGAAAGCTACGGCTCGATCCCCGACCACGGATCCTCGCGGACCTCTGCGTGGTAACGCGAATTACCAAGGCTAGAGCAGCAATTCAAACTGATCCGGCTCGCGGCTCTGCCACCCGGGCAGCGCCCGCACCCGCGTCTGTCCCTCCTGGACAGTCTCGTAAACCCGCTCGCCGACGATGAAATCCCGGGCCACATCACCTACTCCACTGTAGACGGCGACGTGGTGGTCCGTGTGCTCGTCACTGCCATCGGCACCGCTGACAGAGTAAGTGTCGTGAACTTGCGCACGGCGACTCCATGGGGGTGCGTGCTGTCCGAGGTGGACACGACGCCGAGCAGGCCGGCGGTCCACAGGATCGCGGCCACGTAGAGAATCCAGACCGGCCAGGTGAGCAAAAGCGTTGCCGCATAAGCGATAAGCCAGGCTGTTCGAGCGCAGTCGCGACGAGGAGGGCGCGCACGCGCGCATCGTAGCAACGTTGCGCATCTTCTCCGCTTGTTGCCGGTCTTGAGTGTGGCGATCGCGTGTTCGGATAGCGAATGGCCTCTATCCGGCAGAAGGTTACCTCGATAGCGTGGATCACCGGCACCATCCGCCATCCGGTGAAATGGGGACCAGATGATCGCCAAACCCCTACTGCGCGCCTTGGCCGTGACAGCGCTGCTGCTGGCCGGTTGGGCGGCGCCGGCGAGAGCCGCGCTCGGCCCGGTCTATCCGGCGAGCAACTGGACCGCGGCGCTCGAGAAGGTCATTCATGCCGACGTGACGCAGTCGGTCACCCTTCCCGGCGGGGACATTCTGTGGGTCTTCGGCGACACCACCCGGGTCAACGGGGTGTCGACCGTCGGCCCGTACGGTTATCCGCACAGCGCGTTCGCCATACAGACCGCCGGAACACTGACCTTCGAAGCCGTACCGGGACCCTACGGGTACGGCTGGCAGCAGGTGCCCAACTGGTCCGACGGCACCTATTTCTGGATGTCCACGCCGATCGTCGACAGCGGCAGCCTGTACGTACTGGGCCAGCGGATTCGAGGCGTGAGCCCGTTCACGGTCGTCGGCCCGTACGTTGCCGTATTCAACGCTTCGACGCTGGCCTTCCAGCGAATCGTGCCGCTTCCGTCCGGCGCGACCGGCACGACGATGTGGGGCGGCGTCGCCGGGACGAGCAACGGCTGGTGGATCACCGGCACGCACCCCGTGAAGTGCAGCTACTCCACCAACTGCTCGGTGGCTGACATGGCGTTCGTCCCGTTCGGGGGCCTGGCCGACGCGGCGAGGTGGACCGTGTACGGCAACGTCATCCCGGAAACCACGAACATCGGCGTGGTCCTGGCGCTCCGGAAGGCCGCGACTGGCTGGGCCATCTTCACCAAGCGGGGAGACGCGTACGGCGGCACCCAGATCGAGCGGTTGACCGCCACGAGCGTCACCGGCACCTGGACGATCACCGGCATGTGGGACGCGCCCAGCCCGGCGGGCGCGATCACGTATGCCGTGGCGGTGCATCCCGAGCAGGCCGCGAACAGCGGGCAGGTCCTGGTGTCCTACAACGTCAATGGCAATGAGGCCGACTATTACCCGCGGTTCCTTTATCTGCCGCTCTAGGGCATCGGACTGGTCCGGCAGACGGTTCTCAACCGGGCCGCCGGGCGGTCGTCGATCCGGCCGGCCCGGAGACGGTCAATGTGCCGCCGGCGAAGTCGAGGGTCACGTCCGGGCCGGTTCCGGTCGGGTCGTCCGGGCGGTAGCTGTTCGTCCCGACCGGTACCAACGTCAGGGCCGGCGGCCCGGTAGGCAGCTCGACCGCCGCGATGTTGCTGTGCTCGTCGACCGCGTACCAGCCGAGCCGCGGACCGTCGCGGGTGGTGACGGTGACGTACGTACGCACCTCGCCGTCGGCGACGATGGAGCCGCCGGCGGCCACCGCGGAGATCGGCCCGTGCTCGGCTTCCAATGCCTTGCGCTCCTCGCGGCCCTCCCGGGTCTGGCCGGCGAGCATGGCGAGTACGCGCTTCTCGTGCGCGCGCAGGTCGTCGGCGGAGAAGCGGCCGCGCGGCGGGAACAGCGCGCCCACCGCGTCGGCACCGATGGCCGAGATCCTCGGCCGGTTGTCGGCAACGGTCACCTCGAACGACCCTCCAGTGCCCAGCCGGTACTTCCCGACGTTCGCGGCCGGGTCGCCACCGCCGGCGGGCGCGGTCGGCGTCGGCAGCGGATTGCCGGCCACGAGCGACGGTACCGTCGCGGCCAGCAGCTTCTCGGCCGTGAGCACCGATCGGTTGGACGACATGACGATCACCTGGTCCCGCTCGGGAATCCACACGACCGTCACGTTGTGGCCGGTGTCGCCGCCACCGCCGGCGATGCCCACGATCGGCTTGCCGTACACCGGGGCGTCGAATGCCACCCAGCCGCCCAGCGTGTGTGACCGGCCATCGCCCACCGGGAACCCCGGATCGCTGGCGAGCTTGGCCGTCGCCGGCGCGACCAGCGTGCCGCGGAACAGCGCGTGGGTCCAGGTGGCCAGTTCCCTGGTGGTCATCGCCAGCGCGCCGTCGCCCTCCGTCGCCCAGTGTGGACCGGGGAGGTCGCCCGATCGGCCGGGCTTGCCGTCTTCGAGGTACCCGACGGCGCGGGGTCCGGCGGCGGCCGGCTGGCCGCTCCCGAAACCGCCGGTGACCGCACCGCCGGGCAGGGTGAGGACGTGCGTGCGGGTGTAGTCGCGGTACGACATACCGGACACGGTGTCGATGACGACCGCCAACAGCGTGTACCCGGCGTTGGAGTAGGCGTTGTTCGTGCCGGGTGCGAACGCGAGCTCCAGCTTGTTGATCGCGGCGATCGCGCCGGCCCGGTCGAGCGGCTGGTCGTCGGCGCCGATCGAGCCGCCGATCCCGCTGGTGTGCAGCAGCACCTGGCGTACCGTCGCCTTGGCCACCGGCCCGACGATCGCCGGCACCAGTGTGCCGACCGGGTCGTCGAGGGACAGCTTCCCGCCCTCGGCGAGCTTGAGGATCGCGGTGGCGGTGAATGCCTTGGTGACCGATCCGATGTAGTACACCGTGTCGGCGGTGTTCCGGGCGCCGGTGGCGTCGTCGGCCGTACCGTAGCCGGCGAGGCACTCGAACCGGCCACCGGTCGACACGGCGACGGCGCCGCTGAACCCGGCCCGCGCCCATGCGGCGAAAGCCGCGTCCAGCTTCCCGTCACACTGCGGGTTCGCCGCGCCGGTCGGACGGCCCGGCGCCGGGTCGTCGGCGGTACAGGCCGCCATCGCGGCCAGCATCACGCCGAGCACCAGCGCTACCGTCGCCGTCCGTGTGGCGCCGCTTCTTCGGCGGCGGGGCAGCCCTAGCGGAGGTAGCCATTGCCGAGGGCGCTGCACAGGCGTTCTCATGCCGCGAGCGTAGGAGCGGGGCTGCGAACGTGATGTTAACGAGAGGACCCGGCGTGAACGTGCGATATGGTCGCCCTCGCACACCAGGAGAAGGGCATGAGCGACGGCGACGGCGTCCGCTGCCCTCCGGCCTGGTCGCCGAGAGCGACCCGCGCGGACCGTTGGTCCACGGCGGGAGATCGACGAGAGACCAACTACACAGGGGCTGCACGGGGGACCACATCGCTAGATCGGTTGGTAGCGGGGGTTGTCGCCGTACTGGAGGAACGAATAGTAGGCGTTCGGAGTCGGCTCGCCGCTAGCTGCCCGCGCCGACTCGGCATCCAGCCAGCGCCGGTAGAACGTCGCGAAATCAACCTCCAGGCAGTACAGCCCGGTGCCGCCCGCAACGCTGTCGACCCACACGGTGCCCCGCCGGGGGCCGCGTACGACGAGGAAAAGCCAGTCGCCACAGCCGTAATCGACGATCGGCAGCCGGCCGTCGACCCACGGGTGATCCAAGTACGTCTCGGTCAGCCGATCGTAGTGCGCGGCATACTCCGGATCGGAGTCGAGCCGAGCGACATGCTGATCCCACACGTCCGGTTGCCCGGCAAGCTCGCCGAAGTCGATGTCGGTCCGGAGTGGGCAGTCCCGTCCCAGCGGATCGAGGGTGCCGAACCATTCCTGGAGACGATCCAGTGCCTCACCCAGCGGGACGACGCCGTAGTACGGACCGGCACCGCCGTTACCGATCACCGTCACGAAATGGCGGTACGCGGCCGGCAGCGGCCCGCCGATCGCCTTCTCCGCCCGAGCTAACGTCGCCTCGCCCACGGCTGGCCGTAGCTGGTAGCCATGCTTGTCGACACCGTGCCGAGACCGAACGTTCTGCTCGGCGAGCCGAGCCAGGTGTCGCCGAACGACGACCGGATCCAACGCCACGAGCGGATTCTATGAACGCGTCGCCAACGCGGCGAGCCTTCAGCGTGGGACGCCGCGGCTGTGGCCGCCGCTGGCACGGTAGGCGTCGCGACCAAATGGTAACCGTCGACATAACAAAAAGTCGGAGATGTTTTGCTGCTTGCCACTTCTGGTTGGTCGCTAGAAAAGTGATATAGCTGCGACCAGGCATACCTACCTCACGAAGCCCTGGAATCGAACCCTTCTGATCGATCGGCATTGATGGCCTGGGAGCGCTCCCGTAACATACCTAACGCGGCTGTTAACGCGAACTAGTCAACGACATCCACGAATGTAGCGGCCGCCGTCCCAGCAGGAGGGTGCTTCATGTCCAGATTTAGAACGGCCAATGTACTAGCGTCGGGTGGCGTCGCGTTGCTGGCGTCGGCGGCGGTGGTCGTGGCGCTGCCGGCTGGCGCGGCAGCCGCGGGCTGTTCCGTCAACTATGCCGTGTCGTCGCAGTGGCAGGGCGGCTTCGGTGCCAACGTGGCGATCACCAACCTGGGTGACCCGTTGACCAGTTGGACGGTGACGTGGTCGTTCAGCGCCGGACAGACGGTGACGCAGGCGTGGAACACGTCGTTGACGCAGAGTGGTTCGGCGGTGACCGCCAGGAACATGAGCTACAACGGTACGGTCGCGACCAACGGTACGGTGTCGTTCGGCTTCAACGGGTCGTGGACGGGCAGCAACCCAGTGCCGACGAGTTTCGCCGTCAACGGTGTGGCGTGTACCGGTAGCGCGGAGCCGACGACGACCCCGACCGTCGCGCCGACGACCACGACCCCGACCACCACGCCCACGACGCCGCCTGGCACGTGCTCACTGCCCTCGACGTACCGGTGGACGTCGACGGGTTCGCTGGCGAACCCGAGGTCGGGCTGGGTCTCCCTCAAGGACTTCACCCACGCCCCCTACAACGGTCGGCAGCTGGTCTACGCGACCACGCACGACTTCGGAACCAGCTGGGGCTCGATGAACTTCGGCCTGTTCACGAACTGGTCGGAGATGGCCTCGGCCAGCCAGAACCAGATGCCGTTCTCCGCCGTCGCGCCCTCACTGTTCTACTTCGCCCCCCGCAACATCTGGGTGTTGGCCTACCAGTGGGGCGGGCCGGCCTTCTCCTACCGGACCTCGACCGACCCGACGAATGTGAACTCGTGGTCGGCGCACCAGACGCTGTTCACCGGAAGTATCTCCGGCTCCGGCACCGGGCCGATCGACCAGGCGGTCATCGGTGACGACACGAACATGTATCTGTTCTTCGCCGGCGACAACGGCAGGATCTACCGGGCCAGCATGCCGATCGGGAACTTCCCGGGCAGCTTCGGCTCGAACTACACGACGATCATGAGCGACACGACGAACAACCTGTTCGAAGGCGTTCAGGTCTACAAGCTGCAGGGCCAGAACCGGTACCTGATGCTCGTCGAAGCGATCGGCGCGCAGGGCCGCTACTTCCGCTCGTTCACCGCCACCAGCCTCGGCGGCACCTGGACACCGCAGGCCGCGACCGAAGGCAACCCCTTCGCCGGCAAGGCCAACAGCGGCGCCACCTGGACCAACGACATCAGCCACGGCGAACTGCTGCGCAGCAACGCCGACCAGACCATGACCGTCGACCCCTGCAACCTGCGACTGCTCTACCAGGGCCGCGACCCCCGCTCCGACGGCACGGAATACGGTCTCCTGCCCTACCGGCCGGGCCTGCTCACCCTGCAACGCTAACCGCACGACACAGATACAGATCAACCTGAAGCGGCGGGCTCGGCACAAGCCGAGC
>JBBEWH010000281.1:0-24223 GCA_037414955.1 Actinomycetes bacterium KLBMP 9797 | reverse complement strand
GGGTCTACCCGGTGCTGTTCATCGACGCCATCTACGTGAAGATCCGCGACGGGCAGGTGGCCAACCGGCCCATCTACGTCGCCCTCGCGGTCACCGTCGACGGTCACCGCGACATCCTCGGCCTGTGGGCCGGTGAACACGGCGACGGGGAGGGCGCCAAGTTCTGGCTCCGTGTACTGACCGACATCAAGAACCGGGGCACCCAGGACGTGTGCATCGTCGTCTGCGACGGCCTCAAAGGGCTACCCGACGCAGTAGCCACCGTGTGGCCCAAGACCGTCGTGCAGACCTGCATCGTGCACCTGCTGCGTAACAGCTTCCGCTACGCCTCCCGCAAAGACTGGGCCGCCATCGCCCGCGACCTCAAACCCGTCTACACCGCCGCGACCGAACAGGCAGCCCTCGACAGGTTCGCCGAGTTCGCCACCACCTGGGAGAACAGATACCCGGCCATCGTCCGGCTGTGGACCAACGCCTGGGCCGAACTGGTGCCGTTCCTGGCCTTCGACACCGAGATCCGCTCCATCATCTGCACTACCAACGCCATCGAGAGCCTGAACTCCCGGTTCCGCCGCGCCGTCAACGCCCGCGGACACTTCCCCAACGAACAGGCCGCGCTCAAGGTGCTCTACCTGACCGTCATCAGCCTGGACCCCACCGGCCGCGGCCGGCAACGCTGGTCCAACCGGTGGAAGAAGGCGTTGAACGCTTTCGAGATCACCTTCGACGGGCGCCTGTCCACACACCGTCCATAGAAGACCCTCGACAACATCAACCTACGACACGAAAGACCTTTCCACCGTTAACTTGACAGCCCCCACGGCCGGAGTGCGCGGATCTGCCGATGTCCGTACACGTGATCATGTCAACACGGAGGTACGTCGGTGTCTACCTCGTGGTGTGGGCGCTGGTGCGCGGTCGTCGGCACTTGCGGAAGTGCTGCGGACGTTGCGCTCGGCGTCGACTCTGGGTGCTACGCGAGACGAGCCGAATGCTTGCAGCGTGGTCAGGTGAGTTCGCTTTGCGGATCTCGCCGTCGGGTGGCGGGATCGGGACCGTTCGCTGAAGCGGATCCGCCGAAACGGTGTCATGGGATTGCGAGTGCTTCGGTTGGCGCCAGGCGGGAGGCCCGGATCGCCGGGTAGAGGCCGGCGATAGCGCCGATGGCGAGGGTGGCGGCGAAGCCTCCGGCCAGGACCCAGGCCGGGACGACGGTGGGCCAGTGCTGGGTGCGGGCGTAGGCGGTGGTGACGGCGATGCCGAGCAGGACGCCACCGGCGCCGCCGAGTACGCATAGCAGTAGTGCTTCGGCCAGGAACTGCAGCCGGATCTGACCCCGGGTCGCGCCCAGGGCACGGCGCAGTCCGATCTCGGCCCGGCGTTCCAGCACCGAAATCACCATCGTGTTGGCCACGCCCACGCCACCGACCAGCAGGGCTACGGCACCGAGACCGAGTAGCAGGCCGGTGAACGCCTGGTCGGTGGCCTGCTTCGCGGCGAGTGCGTCGGAGGGTCGGGATACCTGGACCTCGTTGGGGTGTTGCGGGTTGGCAGTGGCCGCGAGCACCGATCGGACGTCTTCGACGGCGTTCTCGCGGGTGCGGGTGTAGACCGTGGTGGGGTGACCGTCGAAGGCGAGCAGGGATTGCGCCACGGGCCAGCCGATCAGTGCGGCCGAGTCCAGTTCGGGCGCCAGGTCCACCGGGTCGAGGATGCCTAGCACGGTGAACCAGTGCTCGCCGAGCCAGATCTGTACGTCGGAGCCTGCGGCGCCGATGCCTAGCCGGTCTGCCGCCACGCTGCCCAGGACGACGCCGGGGTAGCGGGCGGTGGCGTCGTTGAGCCAGTTCCCGTCCGCTACGCGGGCTCCTACGGTGGCGGGCAGGTCGGTGCGGGCGGCTAGCACCGCCAGGCCGCCGGATTGTGCTGTGGGGACACGATCGTTGCGGTAGACCTTGGCGTCGGTCACGGCTCCGGTCGCGCTGACCGAGGTTACCGGCGGGATCCGGCTGATCATTTGGATCGCCTCGTCGGGCAGGTACGCCGCCTCGCCGGACAACGTTTTTCCGGGACCTGCGGTGAGCAGGTTGGTGCCCAGCCGGTCCAGGGTGCGTTGCAGGTCGGCCTGGCTGGACGCGGAGATACCCACCACCGCCACCATGGCGGCGATGCCGATCGCTATGCCCAGGGCGGACAGGAACACCCGCGTCGAACGGGTTCGTAGTCCCGCGCTGCCGACGCGGAGCACGTCGCCCGGCCGCAGGCGCCGGGTCCGCAGGGCGGGCCGTTCTTCCGTCATCGCGCTCATCGGGCCGGCACCTCCGCGTCGGTGACGATCTGGCCGTCGCGCATCTGTACCCGGCGCGGCAGTTGCGCGGCGATGTCTCGGTCGTGCGTGATGATCACGACGGTGGTACCCGCGGCGGCGAGGTCCCGCAGCAGGGCCATCACGGCGATCCCGGTGGTGGTGTCGAGGTTTCCGGTCGGCTCGTCGGCCAGTAGCAGCGCCGGTTTACCCACGACCGCCCGGGCGATGGCCACCCGTTGGCGTTCGCCGCCGGACAACTCGTGCGGTAGGTGGTCCTGGCGGTGCGCCAGGCCCACCTGGTCCAGGGCGGCCGCGGCACGGCGGCGGCGCTGGCGTGCCGGCACCCCGGCGTAGAGCAGCCCGTCGGCGACGTTGTCCAGCACGCTGACCCCGGGCGCGAGGTGGAACTGCTGGAACACGAACCCGATCCGGGTCGCCCGCAGGGCTGACACCTCGCGGTCGGACAGTTTCGCCACGTCGTACCCGTCGATGTGGATGGTGCCGGCGGAGGGCCGGTCCAGCGTGCCCATCAGGTTCAGCATGGTGGACTTGCCGGAACCGGACGGGCCGACTACCGCGACCAGGTCGCCGTACCCGATGCGCAGCGAAACCCCGCGCAGCGCGGCCACCCCGCCCGGGTAGACCCGGCTCGCTCGGTCGAGCGCGACCACCGTCCCGCTCACTTCGGCACCCCCACCACAGTGTTCTCGGTAATCCCGGCGCCGGTGACCTCCACCCGCCCGCCGGCGAACATCCCGGTCTCGACGGCCACGGTCCGCGTGCTGCTGCCCTCGACGACCTGGACGCCGTAGCCGCCCTCGGCCAGCGCCAGCAACGCCAGGATCGGTACGGTCAGCACGTCCTTGTGCTGGCTGGCCACGAACGTGACCTTGACGGGGCTCTCGTCCAGCGCGCCGAGCTTCTTCTGGTCTGCGATGGCGACGATGACCTCGACGGTGGTGGTGCTCGCCGAACCGTTGGTGCCCGCCTGGGTCTTGGCGACCCGACCCACGCTGGCCACGATGCTGGCCACGGTGGACCCGTCGGGCAGCTTCACCGTCACCTTCGCCCCGGTTTTGGCCAGGGCGCGTTTGTCCAGGTCCAGGTCGACCGAGACCTGGCGGGTGGTGCCGGTGTAGGTCAACACCGGCCCGCCGGCCCGAGCGCCGATCTCCGCCTTGCGCTCGGCGACCCGGATCGCCCCGGACGCGTAGACCACCGCCTCCGGCGTGACGGTCCCGGTCTCGGTCAGGCCGAGATCGTCCTGCCAAGCCTTGACCGCGGTCGCGGTCGCCGAGCTGAACGTCTGGTCCACCGTGAAGCCCTGATAACCCAACGCGGCAAGATTCTGCTCGAACTGTTTGACGTCGCTGCCGGTCACGCCCGGTGCGAGGGTCCGGTACATCGGGATCGAGCCGTACAGCAGCACCACCGACGTCTGGTCCACCTTGTATACCGCCTTGCCGCGCTCCACCACTGATCCGGGCGCCGGCAGCCAGGTGATCCGACCGGCGCCCTGGGCGTCGACCGACGTGACGGAGCCGTATCCCAGCATCCCGTCCACGTCCGCGGTCTCGGTGAGCGTCATCCTGGTGACCTTGGCCGTGGCCGGAGGCTGGGTGCTGCGCGCCGGTGTGGCGGGTGTGCCGCCGCCGAACCCGAGCGCCGCCGCGGTCCCACCGCCGATGGTCAGCAGGACCACCGCCGACACGAGCAGCGTGCGCATCCGGCGACGGCGCCGCCGGACGCCGACCGTACCCTCACTCATGAGCCCTGCCCCGGCCGCAGGTCCTTGCACGCCTCCTCGGCCGCCTGGTAGGCGGCGTCCTCGGGATCAATGCCGGCTTTGCGGGTGTCCATGAAGCCGTCTGCCTCCGGGTCCGGGAAATTGGCGACGCCGTGCTCACGCATACACTGCGCGAACTTCCGCAACTGCGCGATCTCCTCCGCGCTCGGCTGCCGCAGTTCGCCACCATCGGGCATGTACTGCCGGCACGCCGTGGTCGCGGCCTTCACCTTGTCCGTGTTGGCGGCGTCGCCCTCGCCGAGGAAGCCTCCGCCGTCCGGGCCCGGGTCGGGCATGTCGATGCCGTGCTCGCGCATGCACTGGGCGAACTTGAGCGCCCGCTGATCGCTGGACAGGCTCGCCGTCGCCGCCGGCGTCGCACCCCCGCTCCCGCCGCCCGCGGTCGGGATGTCGCTGCCCTTCTCCGCGCCGCAAGCAGCCACCGCGAGCACCAACACGGGGATGACCACCGCCAGACCTAATCTCGTTCTCATCGGTTCACTCCTCAGGTCGGTCGACCGGAACCGCCCGGCACGACTCGTAGAGGTGTATCGCCGACGCTGTTGCGGGAGTGTTTCACGACCGAGCGGCGAGCCGGTCGAAGCGACGAAACAACGCCGAAAGCGGGTCCGGGGCATGCTGGGGGAGCCGGATGCCTACCGTCCGGCGGCACCGCGGGAAGGTGCGCAGCGGAAAAAGGGGTTGGGTAGTGCGGGTACTGGTGATCGAGGACGATGCGGTGATGGCCGAGGCCGTCGCCGCCGGGCTGCGCCGGGAACAGATGGCCGTGGATGTCGCGCTGGACGGCCGGGCCGGCCTCGTCCGCGCGGTCGACAACGACTACGACGTGATCGTGCTCGACCGGGACCTTCCCGGCGTCCACGGCGACACGATCTGCCAGAAGTTGGTCGCAGACGGATGCCGTAGCCGTATCCTCATGCTCACCGCCGCGGATTCGAACGACGACCTGGTCGACGGGCTCGGGCTCGGCGCTGACGACTACCTGGCCAAGCCGTTCGGCTTCGCGGTGCTCGTCGCCCGGATCGGCGCGCTCGCGCGACGCGCCCACCCCGCCGTACCTCCGGTTCTCCGCCACGGCGACGTGGTCCTCGACACGGCGGGCCGCCGCGCCTACCGGGGGGAACGGCGGGTGGAGCTGACGCCCAAGGAGTTCGGGGTTTTGGAAGTGCTGCTGGCCGCGCAGGGCCGTACGGTCTCCGCCGAAGAGCTCCTGGAACGGGTGTGGGACGAATTCGCCGACCCGTTCACGAGCGCCGTCAGGATCACGATGAGCCGGCTCCGTGGCAAGCTCGGTGATCCGCCGGTCATCGAGACCGTGGCCAAGTCCGGCTACCGGATCTGAGGTGACGCATGCGCATCCCACCCAGGTTGAACCGACTCCCATGGCTCCCCCGGCGGCCCCGGCGCACGGTGCGGATTCAACTGACCCTGCTCTACGGCGGCCTGTTCCTGCTCTGCGGCACCGGGCTACTGGCGGCCACCTATCTCGTGGTGCAGCACGCGAACACCGGCATCGTTCAGCGCAGCCAGGAGGGCATCATCGTGGTCAGCCCGGACGGCGGCGCGTGGATGCTCAGCCCGGACGGCGGTGCCCAGCCTCTGCCTGAGGACGCCGGCACTCCGAAAGACGCCGGCTCCATCTCCGGCCCGAACCCCCGCTCCAACGACGCCCTGAATCCGCAACAGGTGAAGGCCGCGCACGACCAACTCGTCGAACGCGCGACCAGCCAACTGGCGGCCCAGAGACACGCGTTCCTCACCCGGTCCGGGATCGCGTTGGCTGTCATGTCCGCCGTGTCCCTGGGACTCGGCTGGCTGGTGGCCGGCAGGGTCCTGCGCCCAGTACGCACGATCACCACCTCGGCACGCCGGATCTCCGCCACCAACCTCCATCAGCGACTCGCCCTGCAGGGCCCCGACGACGAACTGAAAGAACTCGGCGACACCATCGACGACCTGCTCACCCGCCTGGAAGCGTCGTTCCGGTCCCAGCGCCGGTTCGTAGCCAACGCCTCACACGAACTGCGCACCCCACTCGCCCGCCAGCGCACGGTGGTCGAGGTCGCTCTAGCCGACCCCGACGCCACCGTCGAATCGCTGCGCACCGCCCACGAACGGGTACTCGACGCGACCCACGAACAGCAACGGCTGATCGACGCGTTGCTCACGCTGGCCCGCGGAGAGCGCGGGCTCGACCGCCGACGGCCGGTCGATCTGGCCGACGTGGCCACCGACGTTCTCCTCACTCGCGACACCGAGACCGGCCGGCGCGGACTGCGCCTCACCAACCAGCTCGAACAGGCGCACATCCTCGGCGATCCACACCTGATCGAACGCCTCGTCATCAACCTCGTCGACAACGCGCTGCGGTACAACGTGGCCGCCGGCCGGCTCGAGGTATCGACCACGACCACAGCCGGCGCCGCGGTCCTCACGATAACGAACACCGGTCCAGTGGTACCCGCAGATCAGGTCTCCCGGTTGTTCCAGCCATTCCAGCGCCTGGACCCCGACCGTACCCACCGCGACGGCGGCCTCGGCCTCGGGCTGTCCATCGTGCAGGCCATCGCCACCGCGCACAACGCCACCATCACGGCCCACCCGCACCCCGAAGGCGGCATGGAGATCACCGTGGCCTTCCCGAGCACCGAACTCCCGACCGGCGCAGACACCCCACCCGGGCACACGGCCGCGGGGCGGAGCTGACACCCGCTACCAGCGCCTCGCTTCGCCGGCCTGAGCTGACCCGACAACCAATCCGTCTACGACGGCCGCCCGCCAAGGCCGCGAGTACGCTATGTCGGCCCTACGGGGTACACCGCGAAAGTGGCCGTGACCGACAAGGTCAGGCGCTCGGATCTGCCGCCGACAGTGCGCGCCGTCCGTCGGCGCGCGTGTAACCGTCTGTGACGCCACCCAGTCGTTGGCAGCGCCCTGGATCCGCCGTGCTGGGGGTCCATAGCCGTGTCACTACGGCGCCCCGGCCCGACATCCTGTATCCGACATGTCCACGACGGAGGCGTAGCCACACCCCGGCCTGCGAGGACGTCACACTGCAGATAAACGGCGAACTGGTTGTATGGGAGCCGGACCGGCATCGGACCAGTTTCGCTCAGCTCCAGCGCCGCTTCACCGCCGGCGCGGCCGTGCGCCAGCTCGCCGCAGAGTATCCGGCCACGCTCGTCGCCTTCGACCTGCTACAAAGCCCGGACGGCGACAACCTCATGCCAGAGCCGCTGACTCGACGCCGCGCAGGTCTGGCCCAGCTCCTGGTGGACGTGCCGAGCACCCTGACGCTCTGCCCGCAGACTACTGACCGGGAGGAGGCCGCCGAGTGGGTGACCGCATGGACCGCGGCGGGTGTGGAGGGGATCATCGCCAAGAATCCGAGGGGCCGATATACGCCGGGGCGACGTGGCTGGCTAAAGATCAAGACCAGGGTCGGCGTCGAAACGATCATCGGTGGGGTCACGGGCTCGATCAGCCGGCCGGAAACTGTCCTGCTCGGCCGCTTCGATGCGGCCGGCCGGCTGCGGCATGTCGGCCGCAGCCACCCGCTCTCCCCGCGCCAGCGGCGCGAGCTCGCGGTCGTGTTGTCCCGGTCGCCGCGACGCCGCCGTGGCGGCGTCGACCATCCCTGGCCGCAACCGTTGCCGGCCGGCTGGTCCGGCCATTTTCAGAAGGCCGAGCCGCTGGAGTACGTCCAGGTGGAGCCGACCACCGTGGCCGAGGTCGATACCGACGCGGCGCTCGACCGGCACCGGTGGCGCCATCCTGTCCACTACGTTCGCCTACGACTCGATCTGTCGGTCTATGACGTGCCGCTTCTGGTTGACGAATAGGCCCTCGGGTAATCGCCCAGACGGGCACGTTGACACAGGTCACCGGCATTTCGTCGGTTGCCCTCGTCGCACCGGGAGCCGTATCGTCGCTATCGAACGTATGTACGCACGGGCTGTGCTCCTCCTCTGCAAGCGCGCACGGTCAGGCGAAGGGGAACCACGGTGTCCCTGCCTGCCCACTCGGTACCGGGCCCACCTGCCGGTGCTCCGCTGAGGGCAGCTGCCGCGGCTGCTGGACGAGGTGAATCGGGCTGGTGGACGTCGGGACCGCACGAGGCACCTGGCGTGGCTCGTCGAACCTGCCGACAGCGTTGGAGGGAGATCGGCCAGCGCGGCCGACGCGGCCAGCCGCCCCAGTCAACAAACGTCGGCGCGAACGCGCCCACCACCCCCGGCGACGGACGCCGCCACCGCCGTCCAACCCTTCTTGCCATCCGCGAGCGCCGCCCACGCCACACCACCAGCAACGGCCGCCACAGACACGAACCACGCCAACCGCCACCACAGACGATGCCACGCGCGACGAACCACCCACACTCCGTACTGAAAGCAGTCGATCATCCATTAGCAACGAGCCGACAGAGGCATGGTGTAACGACTTCCGGCAGGCGATATGCGCGAGGCTTGATGTATGCACAGATGTGGAAGGCTGCTCCCCGTCGCCGAGCGCGCGAACGCCCCCACTATGAGACATCACAACCTGTCTGGAGAACCGTCATACTTGGCCTCGAACGCCCAGCCGGGTCCGGTGGGAAGCGGTCCGAGCGTGGTGAGTATAGGGCGGATGAGCCGTGGAAGCTGCTGTCCCATATCTCATGATCGCCACTCGATCGCTCCTTGCGTGGCCGTATTTGCCCAGGTCAACGCCGTGATTCTAGTTGCGCGGCCAGCTAGATAGGCATATGGTTCGAACATCTGTACGCCAACTCTTCCCCGTGGCGCACGCGCTGAGAAGCCGAGCCCAAGGAAGTCCCATGACCGCCGCCAGTCGCCCGGACTCCGGTCCAGTCGGCGCGCAGCGTCGAGACGGGGTAGGGCGGTCAGGGCAGGCGGCAGCGCGGGATGCACGGCCGCTGGCGCAGCGCCAACGGCCGCTACGTGCTCCGGACCTGCCGGCGTCGGTGACCCACGCCGGTGAGGTAGCGACCTGGGCTGGCACCGACCGGGCGTTCCCCGCCCCACATGCGTTGCGCGAGGTCCTCCCCGGCGGTGTGTTCGGCCGGGGTTCGACTGTCGAGGTGCTGGGTCCGGGCTCGACCTTCCTGCTGTTCGCGGTGATCGCCGCCGCCTCCGGCGGCAAGGCATGGTCTGCGGTGGTCGGGATGAACGATCTTGGCATGGTCGCCGCCGCCGACGTTGGTATCGCGTTGGAACGGTTCGCAGTGGTTCCGGAGCCGGGGCCACAATGGTTGCGCGTAGTAGCTGCCTTGGCGGATGGGGTCGACATCTTGGCGGTTCGCCCCCCGTCGCCGGTTGCGCCCGCCGATCGGCAGCGCTTGGCTGCGCGGGTGCGGCAGCGCGGCACGTTGCTCCTGGCGACCGCGCCATGGGACGGGGCGGATGTCACGCTGCGGGTCTCTGGCCAGAGTTGGTACGGCCTCGGCCAGGGCTGCGGCCGGGTGAAGGCACGTACGGTCGACCTCACGGTTCACGGAAGAGGCGCCCTGGCCCGAACGCGGGACCTCACGTTATGGCTGCCGGCGCCGACCGGCGAACCGATCGCGGCATACGAGCCTGTCTCCAAGGTCCGACCACAAGACAGGCCGGTCAGGAGCACCGTCGCGTGACGCCGCATGGCATCGAGTCGACGACATGCCCAACCACGGCAACCGGAAATGGGATTCTGGCGCATATGTGCGACTCGACGAGATCGGGGCTGCCGCCGCTGCTTCTTAGATCATTGCGGTGGGCGCGAGTCGCCTGAGGTGGTCGGAGGAGATGAAGTCGCGCACGACGGGCGCGGCGTTGTCGGCCAGGTCGAGGCCAGGCACCTTGTCGGCGGGCACGAATTCCATGGCCTGCCCCTCACCGACCACGATGTCTTCTGGAGTGGCGTTGGTGGCGGCGCAGTAGACGAATGCGGTGAGCCTTCGGTCGGCAGTGGTGCCAGACCAGAAGAGGTCTAGTTCTGTCTCGATGGCTAGGCCGGTTTCTTCGCGCAGTTCCCGGCGTGCGGCGTCTTCTGGTGTCTCACCGGGGTTGACGAGGCCGCCCGGAATGCCCCAGCGGTTAACGTCGGTAGGCGCGTGGCGGTCGCGTAGCTGCAACAGTACGGAGCCGTCCGGGCGGACGAGCAAGATTCCTGCGGCCTGCATACCTCGATCTTTCCACGTGGCACGGGGAATCATGCGCTTTGGCACTTCCTGGGCGTGCCGGGTGTGCGGTAGCGCCTGGTTTAGATGACCGTAAATGTGGTGCCATGCCCGTGAGTCGTTCCCATCGGAGACGGGCGTCGGAGCCCTTACGGCCGCACCGGTGCATCTGTCCGTCTTGGTCCGAGGAGCGAGCCATGCGTTATGAGACGCCCGCGACTTTGTTCGCGGGCACGGAAGAGTCCTACTCGGTTTACCGTCCGCCGCATCCTGCGGTTTTCGTCGATTACGTCGCCGGTCTCGATCCGGGCGACCCGGTGTTGGACCTGGGGACGGGTCCGGGGTCGTTCGCGCTGGGCCTGGCGTCGCGGGGTCGCCGCGCGATCGGCGTTGACGTCAGCCCGAAGATGGTCGAGGTAGCTCGAAAGCGGGCGGCAGAGGAGGGGTTAGACGGTGCGGTCGACTTCCATGTCGGTGACGCGCACGATCTGACCGGGCTGCCGAAGGTCGGGGGCGTCGTGATCGGCGATGCGTTCCATTGGTTCGACCGCGCGAGCGTCCTGTGCCGGCTCGACGCTCTGGTGGTGTCAGGCGGTTTCGTGGCGGTCATGATGTCGTACGCGGCGGGCACGGCGAAGCCGTGGTGGTATCCGCTGGCCGACCGGGTTATCCATCGCTACCTCGGCACAGCTCGTCGCGCTGGCCCAGCCGCCTTGCATCACGAGCAGCCCGGGGGCGATCACGAGTCCGTCCTACGGACATCGGCGTTCAACGTTCTGACGGTGATGCGCACTGATATGAGGCTGTCGATGAGTCTTGATCAGGTCATGGGTTTGCAGTACACGCAGGCATTCAGCTCGCCAGCCGTGCTGGGCGAGCGGCTGCCCGAGTTCGATGGTGGCCTTCGCCGTCTGCTGTTGGCGGCTGAGCCCAGCGGCATGTTCACCGCCACGATCCGGCCAGGATTGATCGTCGCGAGACGCGGGGAGGACTGAATGAGGATTACGGTCATCGGGTGCGGACGGCTGGGAGCGCCGTACGCCGCCGGGCTGGCCGCTCTGGGCCACGAGGTGCTGGGGGTGGACACAAACACCGAGACCGCCGCGCTGCTGCACGCAGGTAAGCCGCCGTTCGCCGAGCCAGGCTTGGCCGAGGCGATCACGGACGGCGCGGGGACGGGGCGGCTAAGGTTCACCTCGTCGTACTTCGACGCGGCGGCCCATGCGGACATTCACTTCATCGCGGTCCCGACACCGCAGGCGGCCGGTTCGGCACATCACGATCTCGGTGATGTGTTCTCCGCGGCCGAGTCGCTGGCCCGCGAGATCACCCGCGACACGCTGGTGGTGGTCAAGTCGTCGGTTCCGGCGGGCACCACCGGCAAGGTGAAGGCCCGGATGATGGAACTGGTTCCGGCGGCCGTCACGGTAGAGGTCGCCGCCTCGCCGGACTTCATGCGCGAGGCGCACTCGATCGCTGACGTGCGCCGGCCGACGCGGATCGTGCTCGGCGTGGAGCCTGGCGGCAGGGCCGAGACGACGCTGCGGCGAGTGTGGGCTGAGTGCCTGGCGGACGGAGTTCCGCTTGTGGTCACCGACCTGATCACGGCAGAGCTGTGCAAGCTGGCGGCAAACGCGTTCCTGGCCACGCGGGTGTCGTTCGTCAACGCCTTGGCCGAGTTCTGCGACGCGGCCGGCGCCAATGTCGAGGACCTGGCTGCGGTGATGGGCCACGACTCGCGCATCGGCAGAACCTACCTGCAGCCCGGTCTTGGCTACGGCGGCTCGTGTCTGACCAAGGACACGCGGGGTTTCGTGGCGCTGGCAGAGTCGCTGGGGGTTGGACACTCGCTGGCGTTCCTGACCCACGTGGACGAGATCAACCAGCGGCGCCGTCAGCGGGCGGTTGAGCTTGCCATGAAGGCGGCCGATGGTGACGTGTCCGGCTTCCGGGTCGGGATCTGGGGAGCGTCGTTCAAGGCCGGGATCGATGACATCCGCGACTCCCCAGCCCTCGACGTAGCCGCCCGACTGCGCCGCGCCGGGGCGCGGGTCGCCGTGTACGACCCGCAGGCGATGGATAGCGCGCGTGCCGAGTTCCCCGAGCTGGCATACGTCGCCGATCCGGCTGCCGTCGCCGAGGGTGCGTCGGTGTTGCTGCACCTAACCAACTGGCCCGAGTTCGGGCGCGTCGTTCCCGCGCAGCTCGCGCCCGGCAAGGCGCCCACGCTGATCGACGCCCGGCCGGGGCTGCTGCGGCACGCCGAATGGCGGGCGGCGGGCTGGTCGGTGCGGCTACTCTGAGCCGAGACATGGGCGAGGGGCGGCCCGATCGGGCCGCCGCTTCGCATCTGGGAAGCGCTGTGTCAGGACTGGTAGCCCAGGCCGTGAACCGTCCATCCAGCGGCACGCCAACGCTGACCGGAGATCACACCACGGGTGTCGAGCAGGTTCCGCGCAGCGACGCTGTCGGCGATGGCGTAGGGGTCGAGTGCGCCGAACTCCGGCCAACCAGTGCCGACCACGACCAGCTCGGCGTCGGCGGCGGCGTCGGCCGCTGTGGCAGCATAGGTGAGCTGCGGCGCAGTCTGGCGGGCCATCGCCAGCCCTTGCGGGTCATAGATCGTCACGAGAGCGCCCACCTCGTGCAGCCGCGCCGCGACGTCGAGCGCCGGGGAATCACGTACGTCATCGATGCCGGGCTTAAACGCCGCCCCCCACATGGCGATCCGCCGCCCTCGCAGGTCACCGCCGAGTGCGATGGTGGCTATCTCGACGGCGCGGCAGCGCATGTGGAGATTGAGCCCGTCCACGCTGCGCAACAAGTCGGCGGCGGCGGTGACGCCGCTGCGCTCGGCCTGCTGGGTGAAGGCGTGCAGATCCTTGGGCAGGCAGCCACCGCCGAAGCCGAGGCCGGGATGGAAGTAGTGGTGCCCGATGCGCGCGTCGTGGCCGATCGCATCGGCCAACTCAGCGACGTTGGCTCCGGCGGCGGCGCACATTTCGGCGATGGCGTTGACGAACGAGATCCGGGTAGCCAGATAGGCGTTCGCGGTGGCCTTGACCATCTCGGCGGTGATCCGGTCGGTCACTACGATCGGGCAGCCATGGCCGCTGGTGATCGGCTCGTACAGAAGCTGCAACGTCTTCTCCGCCTCGGTCGAAGCCACGCCCAGCACGATGCGGTCAGGAGTCAGCGTATCGGCCACCGCGGTACCTTCGCGCAGGAACTCGGGGTTCCAGGCGACCTCTACGCCGTCGCCGGCGGGAGCGAGCTTGCGAGCTAACGCTTCGATCGCCTCGGCGGTTCCCGGAGTGACGGTGGACTTGCCGACGATCAAGCAGGGACGTTTGAGGTGAGGGGAAAGCCGCTCGATCGCGTTGGTGATCTGGGCCAGATCGTAGGCGCCGTCCGGACCGGAGGGGGTGCCGACCGCGAGGAAGTGCACGTCACCGAACTCAGCCGCGTCGGCGAAGTCGGTGGTAAAGCGGAGCCTTCCGGTGCTGATATTGCGGGCCAGCAGCACGTTCAGCTCGGGCTCGTGGAACCAGCCCTGTCCGGAGTTCAACGTCTCGATCTTGGCGGGGTCGATGTCGACGCCGATGACCTCGTGCCCGATGTCCGCCATACCGGCGGCGTGGGTCGCGCCCAGGTGCCCGGACCCAATAACGGTGATCTTCAACAGCCTGTCAACCTTCCCGATGTGATCATCATCCGTCGATGACCTGCGGACTCTAACCCGCTGCGCGGTGCGTTTCTTGCCGGAAAGCGGCTGCTGAGCGTATTTCCCAGCGGCACGGGGAGTGGTGGAGAATTGCACGCACGTATGGTGATGGCGTGACCGACGTGACGTACACACGCCTCGATGCCGACGCCGCTGCTACCTTGATGGATCAACTGTGCGAGGTTTACGCCGACGCTTATGGCGAGGTTCCCGGCGAGGACACCAACGTCAAGAGCGACGCCTTCCGCGACCGGGCCACGGGTGCGCTGGGTGCCCGAAACTACGAACTGGTCACGGCTCGGGTCGGTGAAGAAATGGTCGGATTCGTCTTCGGCTACAGCCTGCGGCAGGAGCGCGACTGGTTTGCCGGGCTCGACCCGGCTCCGGAGCCTGGGTTCACCGACGAGCGTGGCGGCGAGCGGACCGTGGTCCTGGCCGAGATCGAAGTGCGCAAATCCTGGCAAGGCAGAGGTATAGGGCGGGGCCTGCACGACAGGTTCCTCGGTGGCCGCCGTGAGGAGCGCGCCACGCTGACGGCCAACCCGGCCGCGACCGCGACCCACGCACTCTATGAAGGATGGGGCTGGCAGCGAGTGGGCACCATCCCCGGACGGCCCGGTGCCTACTACCGCGAGTACGCCATGTTCGTTCGCCCGCTTCCGCTAGCCGATCGAAGCTGATCGGTAGGCATGGATCGCCTGGTCGAGTTCCTTGACGGCCCGCGTCCGCTTCCACTTATCAAGACCTCGGCGCAGATCATGCACCCGTTGCTCGATCCGGCGCGTCGAGTTCACCGAGGTCAGCTCCACGACCTCGATCATCGTCTGACAGGCCAAACCGATGCTGTGCTGTCGGGCGTACGCCTCCGCGCGAAACAGCAGCCGGAACGACCGCTCGTGCAGGTTTCCCTGGTCGCTGAGTTTCAGTGCCTTATCAGTCGCCGCGTGCACCTGATCGGCATCGTGGAACTTCAGCGACCTCTGCGCGCTGGTGCTCCAAAAGAACGACTCGTCGTAGAAGTACCACCACGACTGGCGCGGACCTTCGTCGCTCAACGCCTCTTGCAGGGCGGCATACTCCCGCTCGAGGGTCGCTTTCGACCGATCTGCCTGGCCGTCCGCCGTCAGCGCCCGCACGGCTACGTCGGCGGCGTAGGCGCGAGCGTACGGGCTGTCGCTCTGATCGGCCCACGCAGCCGCGGCCACGGCATGGTCAATACCGACCCGAGGCTTGCCCTGCCAGGTTGCCAGGTGGCTCATGGTGCACAGGATGTAGGTCACCAGCTCCACGGCGCGCGCATCATGCGCGGCGGCCCGCGCGTCGTCGTAGAGCCGTTGTGCCGCGCCATAGTCGCCCATGTTGAAGCACAGCCAGCCAGACAACTGCGTCAGCTCCGCATATGCGGCCACCGCGCGCTCACGCTGCTCGCCGTCGGGAGCGGCCCTGGCTTGCTGCTCAGCGATGCGCCGGTATGCCAACGCACTGGGCAACGTCGCGCTCGCGCCGAGCACGTCACCCTGCTTGCGAAGGTGAGGCATCATGGTTTTGCAGTGTGCCAGCGTTGCCGGGTCGAACCTGCCGATGTCCTGTACCGGTGCGGCGCTGGCCCGTTCCGCCAAGCCCGCCAGTTCGGTCAGCGGCGCGGCCGTGGCGACAGCCAGCGCGGCAGTGAGCCTGCCCAGCATGTCCCTGCGGGCCGGGGAGTGCGGTATCCGTTGCATCCACATCACGATGACCTGCGCCAATTCTCCGAAGTCGACCTCCTCGGGCAGGCGGTACAGGCCAGCGGCGTCCGCTTGTGGCGGAGCACCCGCCTCGGCACCCGGGCGCCGGCCGAGCAGGTCGCGAAGCAGGATCTCCGCCTCGCTCGGCACCATGATTTCACCCGCAAGGGTAGCGCCCGTATCCCGAGGCACTGCCAAAGTCGTTCCGGCGGCGGAGTCGAGGTGGCGGAAGCTGGGTAGATCGGCCAGCAGGTCGGCCACGCTGCACTCGTAGATCTCGGCAAGCCGCACGAGGTTGTCCTGTGATGGCGAGTACCCACCCCTACCTGGCCAGATCTCCCAATATGAGAAGGACTTAAAGGTCTTGGGCTCTTCGGGCCAGCGCCGGTTCCACTCCTCGGCGGCCTGCGCCTGGCTCCAGCCCCGCACCGACCGAAGCGCTACACGAGGATTGAGCCGGAACCTTGTCCGAAAAATTTCGGCTGCTTCAACCCAGGTCTTGCCCGCCGACCGCAACTCGGCGGCCAAGCGCGCCTGCTGTCGACGCAGGCTCTCGGACCGTCCTTCGGTCATGCCACCACCCCATAATCAGCCACACGCATCGACGCCTATCGCCTAAAGGTACGCATCGAACCCGGATCGGGGAACTTCCCCGCGACACGGGGAATCCCGGAATGCGGACTCGCGCGTTGAACTCGTCTTGCCATTCCATCGGGAGGCTATCTGTCTGTAGGTGCGGCCAGCATAGCGAAGCTGCGGGGCCTCCTGGTGGTGGCTTCGCGCACCTCGGGGCACCGTCTTCTCTCGGCTAGATTGTCGCGTATTCCTTGGACCCATGGCGCATTCGGCGGGTAGCAAGTTGGAGGGGTGTTTTCCCTGCCCTGCCGGAAGAAACCGAACAGAAGCTCCCCGTTGCTTGTGGTCGACCACGCAGGCGGCCTGCGGCAAGGTGATTGCCGTCGCTGCCGCAACGCCTAGCAGAATGGACTTTCGACCGTGCAACTAACCGAAGGCGCGCGATGTCGTCATCGTGATCCGGTGTGCGGCACGGGCGATCGCCCCTCTTGGCTTGTGTCGCTCCCACAAGGTCTCGACGCGTCGGGGCCGCGCCGATCACCATGTGACGAGCCTGCGGTTCGGCCCGGGGCGATCGCGCTGGTTCGGCCTCACACGAAGCGGTGCCCCGTTCCCCTTAGACGGACTACGGAATCTGGCCCGGGGCACAAACCTCATACATGCCGCGAGGTCGCGGCTTGGAGTGATGTGGCGGCTGCCAGTCGTCCGCTGGTTCCGGCGCTGGAATGCGCTCAACTATCTCGATGCGGAGGCGTCGACGTACCTCCCCATCGCCTGCGGCGGCCGGCTCGTGCATTGGCCTGCGAATTGGGGACCGGCGCCCCGGCCACTGCCGACCGGGTTCGTTGGCCGCTGGAGACCCCGCAATCGAGGCTGGCGATTGGAGTGACGCGGGCGCTTTAACGAAGCAACTCGCGGTGTAAGCGCAGCGCGCTTCGTGCGCGGCCTCGTGGTGGGGACGGAGGCGACGACGTGCGGGTTGATGGAAATTCCAAGTAGGGGAGGAGTGCCGGGTGTCGTATCCGGTGGACGAGTTGCAGCGGTTCGGCTATCAGCAGGAGCTGCGGCGGGCTTTGAGGTTCCGCGATCTGCTCGCGTATGGGTTGATCTTTATGGTGCCGATCGCGCCGATGGCGATCTTCGGCGCGGTGTTCTCCGCGTCAGGCGGCATGGTCGTCCTCGCGTATGCGATCGGTGCTGTTGCGTTGATCTTTACCGCGTTCTCGTACTCGCAGATGGTGAAGGCGTTCCCGCTGTCCGGCAGTGTCTACAACTACGTCGGGCGTGGGATCGGCGCTCCGGTCGGGTTCCTGGCTGGGTGGGCGATCATGCTCGACTACATCCTGGTGCCGTCGTTGCTGTATCTGATCGCCTCGGTCGCCATGAATGCCACTGTCACGGCGGTCCCGGTCTGGGGGTGGCTGGTTGGCTTCGTTTTCGTGAACACGGTCGTCAACTCGTTCGGTATCAAGATGACCGCCGCGTTCACCTGGATCATGCTGGCCGGCGAGCTGGTGGTGCTGGCCATCTTCCTCGGCATCGGGTCCTGGGCCATCGCCAGTGGCAGGGGCCGCTGGACCTGGGACCCGATCTACAACCCGGACACCTTCGGCTGGTCGCTGATCCTGGCCGCCACGGCGGTAGCGGTACTGAGCTTCCTCGGCTTCGACGGCATCGCGATGCTGTCGGAAGAGGCCCGCGGCGGCTCACGGGTGATCGGCTGGGCAATGGCGGGCGCACTGCTGCTGGCAGGGTTGCTGTTCATTGCGCAGACCTGGGTCGCGGCGATCCTGACCCCGGACCCGCAGGCGCTGATCGCGGGCGGCGATCCGGGCGGTACGGCGTTCTACGCGGCGGCCGAGGTGGCCGCTGGGCCGTGGCTGGCCACCTTGTGCGCGGTCGCTACCGCGATCGCGTGGGGGTTGCCGGACAGCATGGTCGCGCAGGTGGCCATAAGCCGGTTGTTGTACGCGATGGCCCGCGACCGGCAGCTTCCCGGTTTCCTGGCTCGGGTTTCCCGTAGGCACAACGTGCCGCGAAACGCGATTGTGCTGGTCGCGGTGGTGTCCCTCGCGCTGGGTCTGTACATGAACCAGCGGGAGGACGGCATCAGCCTGCTCAGCAGTCTGATCAACTTCGGGGCATTGACGGCGTTTCTGCTGCTGCACCTGTCGGTGGTCGTGCACTACATGATGCGCCAGCGCAGCCGCAACTTCTTCGCGCACCTGCTGATGCCGGCGATCGGCGCCACCATTCTCGGCCTGGTGGTGTGGAACGCGAGCGTGGCAGCGCAACGGTTCGGTTTCGTCTGGATCGGTATCGGCGTGCTGGTGCTGATCGGACTGTATGCGGCTGGGCGGCGGCCGGTGCTGTCCGGTCTCACGCCGTCGCTGGGTGAGCGCGCTGCGGTGCGCGAGGGGGTGTGATTCGTGGTCAAGCCGATCCGTTATATGCCGGCCAGGGATGATCTGGCGTACACGTTCGGTGGCCGGCTGCCGGTGGCGCACCTGCGCTCGGGCGACGTCCTGAGTACGTTCACCGAGGATTGTTTCGGCGGCGCCGTGTCCACGGTGGAGGATCTGCCGTCGAAGGTGTGCCGCTTCCCATACCTGAATCCGGTGACCGGTCCGTTCTTCATCGAGGACGCCGAACCCGGCGACACCCTGGCCGTGCACTTCGTGTCCATCGAGCCCGCCCGCACAACCGGGGTGTCCAGCACGTTCCCGCACTTCGGTGCGCTCACCTCCACCTCCCACACGGCGACGTTGCAACCGGCCTTGGAGGAACGGGTGTGGCTGTACGACATCGACCCCGCCGCCAGGACGGTGACCTACCGGGCCCGCAACGCCGACTACCACGTCGACCTGCCGCTGGTTCCGATGCTCGGCACCGTCGGGGTTGCGCCGGCCGGGTTCGAGGTCCGCTCCACGATCGTCCCGAATGCCCACGGCGGAAATCTGGACACCCCGCATCTGCGTGCCGGTCGCACTCTGTACCTGGGTGTGAACGCGCCGGGGGCCATGCTGTGCCTCGGCGATGGCCACGCCCGGCAGGGCGACGGCGAGGTGTCCGGCGTCGCGGTCGAGGTCGCCATGAACACCACGATCGCCGTCGAGGTGATCAAAGGCGTGGCCACGCCGTGGCCCCGGATCGAGTCCGACACCGCGATCATGTCGGTCGGCTGCGCCCGCCCGTTGGAAGACGCGTTCCGGATCAGCCAGCACGACCTGGTGACCTGGACGGCCGAGCTGATCGGTCTTGACCTGTTGGACGCCTACCAACTCGTCGCCCAGGCCGGGACGGCCTCGGTCGGCAACGTGTGCGACCCGAACTACACGATGCTGGCCCGGCTGGACAAGCCGTATCTCGGCCCTGCGGTCGCCTACGCCGGCGCACATGACCGGCTGCGCGGGTTGCTGCCAACCGGGGCGCAGTCGTGGTAGCCGTGTACCGGTCCGGCCAGGCCCCGACGGTGTTCGAGGGCGCGCCGGATCGGATGGCCCGCCTGCCGTTGCACGCCGAGTTGTGGCTGGTCGCCCACGACGACGACAGCGGCGCGCCCCTCATCCACGAGAGCTCACTGGCGGTCGGGCTGGCCGGGGCGCTGCTGCTGCACCTGTGGCACCACGAACTGGTGTATGTCGGCTGGCGGTGGAACGAACTGCACCAGCAGTTTGTGCCGGCGCCGGGCGGGCTGGCCGTTGCCGTTGGCGCGTCGACCGGTGACCCGCTGGCTGATCTGGCGCTGGCAACGATCCGACGGTTGCACCCGCGGACCGAGCAGGACTTTCTGCGGTCGTGGCTGCGCGGGTTCGCCGACGCCGACCTGTACGAGCGGATGCGTGGCCAGTTGATCAGCGTCGGCATTCTCAAGCACACCCGGCGCGCGCGGCTGCTATTTCCGTCCCGGACGGCGTATCTGGCCTGTGAGCAGGCGTGGGCGGTGCGGGTGCGCGCCTACCTGCGCGACGTGGTGCGCGCCGAGCACAACGCCGCGCGGGGGGCCACCCAGCCGCTTGCGGGCCTGGTGGAGGCGGACTCGCAGTGCGCTGCCCTGTGCGGCCTGGTCAAGGTGCTCGACCTGGCTCCGCTTGCACGATCACCGCGTCCGCCACCGATGGCCGGACAGGCGCCCGGGTGTGGGCACACCCCCTCTACAGCGGCCGACGTGCCGACGGCACGTGCGCCAAATGGCTGGCTGACTACGAGAATCAGGACAGAGTCGCCATCGGCGCCGGCACCTGGATCGCGGCCGCGACCGCGACCGGCCGGCCGCAAGTCGTCGACCTGACGACCGGGCGCGCGCTGTGGACCGGCCGCGACCAGGGGACCCCGATCGACGGCACCGACCAAGCGATCCTCGTGCGCGGACAGGCCGACGCCGGCAGCATCGCGATGCTCGACGCGCGTACCGGCGCCGTGCGGTGGACCGCGCCGGACCCCGGCCTATCGGGTAGCTCCCCGAGCTGGCACACCGCTGTCTCCCAACGGCTCGTCGCGATCACCGGCGCTGTCGGCGAGCGGCCACGCGTCATCGTCCACGACGCGATGACCGGGCGACAACTCGGCATCTGGCCGGGATGGCTACACGGCCTCGGCGAGGACTGGGTCGCGGTCGCCCATGACGCACGCAACGACGGCACCATCACTCTCGACGTGATCACGCTGTGAAGCCGCAACCCACCCGTGCCACATGGCCGATACGCCAATCAGCGGCTACCGGGTTCGCGGCGGCGCCCGGCCGGCTTTCGGGCAGGTCCGCGAAGACGCGGCCAACACCCCTTCGTGCCTGCCTCGCAGCCACCCGCCGTTACGCGTCGCGCGATCCGCCGGACCGATCCCGCTATCGCACATCCGCGACGCGTTCTGGCTCCCGCCGCACCAGTTTCCCAACCGGGCCGACCACGAGTGGGGCGCCACGCCCCTGTCTCGAACCCACCAGTGAAGCCAACCGATTCGGAGTGTCATCGTGTACAGGTTTGCCTTGTTCCGCACGCCATCCGGCGTCTGCATAGCCCTGACGGGCCTGGCCGCCGCGTCGGCGCTGGCGTGGGCCGGGCTTCAGCTGGGCGGTTCATACCGAACCCCCGGCGTCGTGGGCGGCCTGCTGCTGCTCGCGTGGGTCGCACTCGTCTTGGCGTTCGTCCCGCCGCTGCCCGCGCGCCTTACCAGGGCCGAACGCCAGGCCGTCGTGGCAGACCTGCCGGCCGACGCGGTGGCCCGTGGCAAGCGTTTCTACGCCGACCTTCGCCTCAGTCGCTTTAGCCCGCTGCTGCGCGTGCTGATCGGCATCGCCCTCGGGTTGACCCCCGCCGGGTCCACGGCCGTCACGTGGCTGGCCGGTCCGCTCGACGACTCGTGGGTCGCCCAGGCACTCGCCGCCGGCGTACTGCTATCGCTGGCATACCTGGCCATCGGACTGCCGATCGAGATACACGCCCGCCAGGTCAAGGCCCGGCACGGAAAGTCCATCGGCGGCTACCAGGAGTTCCTGCAGCAGTATTTCGCGCTCGCCCGGTCCAAGATGACGCGTCGAACCGTCGCGTTGCTGGCCTTCTGCGCCCTAGCGATCCACGCCCCTGACCGGTGGTGGACCGGCGTCGCGCTAGCCGCGATCATCATGCTCTACCAACGCTATATCGAACCCCTATCTGCCGTTCAGGCTCTGCCACCACTGCCCGACGGCCAGCTACGCGACCAACTGTTCGCCCTCGCGGACCGCTGCGGCGTCGCCCTACGACAGGTGCACGTCCGCCCCGACAGCAGCGGCGTCCCCGGCGGGTCCCTCTACCGGATCGACGGATACCACCTCGTCCTGGACGCGGGCGCCATCACCGCACCCGACGGCGAGCAGGAAAGCGGCCGCGACGCGGGCCCGTCCGACTCCGAGACGCTGCTCCTCGCCGCCCACGAGCTGGGGCACGGCAGGGAACGGTACTGGGCGCTGAACAACGGCCTGCTGGCGATCAAGTTCGTCGCCATCGCGTGTGGCGTCTACCTGCTCAACGGCTGGGACGCCCTCTTTGCTCTCGCGCGCGCCGACTCCCTGGCCGACCCCCGCGCGATCGGCCTGCTCGCCTTGCTGCTGGCGATCATCGACATCGCAATAGCGCTGGTACGCAACTGGGTCTGCCGGCGTTTGGAAGCCGGCGCCGACCAGTTCGCCTTCGATGTCACCGGTGACCCGGCGGCCCTCGAACGCATCTGGTCGGGCTTCGAGCATGGCCTGGGATGGGCCATGTTGCGTGGCGCCGATCGTGGCGCGGAGACCGAGATCCCGGGCGGCAAGGGGCTGCCAGGTAAAGCCCGTCGGGACCGTGGTTGAGGGCTTCGTACTTCGACCTGAAAAAGTAGATCGACGTTGGTCGGCGTGTCTGGTTCGGATCCGCTGTGCTGTTCGAGATGATACGTAGAACCATTGCGGTACAAGGGGTTCGGTCATGCTGCGAACGCGAAACGATCAGCCGTCGCTGTGGGAGTCGGTGCTGCCGGAGATCTGTCTGAAGTTGCCTGCCGAGCTGGAACGGGTAGACGCCTGGCTAGATGATGAGCGGTTCTTCGCCCCGTTCGTGCCGTTCTTCGCCGCCCGGATCGGTCGGCCAAGCATCCCGATGGAGACCTACCTGCGGCTGATGTTCCTCAAACACCGCTACCAGTTAGGCTACGAGACGCTGTGCGCCGAGGTCTCTGACTCCATCTCCTGGCGGCGGTTCTGCCGCATCGACATCGACGCCAAGTTGCCGCACCCGACCACCCTGATGAAGATCACCACCCGGTGTGGTGAGCAGGCCGTCGCGGCGCTCAACGACGAACTGCTGGCCAAGGCGAACGAGCGCAAGTTGGTGAAGACGGGAAAAGTCCGCGCCGACACCACCGTGGTGTCGGCCAACGTTGAATACCCCACCGACACCGGCCTACTGGTCCACGCGGTAGCCAAAATCGGTGGCCTGGTTCGGCGGATCAAGACCGCGGCAGGGGCTACCCGCACCCGATTTCGTGACCGGACCCGCGCCGCGAGGCGACGGTTCCGCACCATCGCGTCGAACCTGCGGCTACGCAGCGCGCAAGCCCGCGAACAAGCCCAGGCCACCGTCAAGCGGATCAGCAGCGAGTTGGCCGACCTGGCCCAGAAAGCCGCCGCAGACGCGGCCCGGGTCGTCACCAACGCCCGCCGTACGGTCACCAAGACCACCGGCCGCACACGCGGCCGGCTCCAACGCGCGATCAACGAGTTGACCACCACGATCGAGCGCACCGGGCGCATCGTGACGCAGACCCGCACCCGGCTGGCCGGCGGCACACCCGAGGCGGCCACCCGGCTGATCAGCCTGCACGACCCCGACGCCCGGCCGATCGCCAAAGGACGCCTGGGCAAACCGATCGAGTTCGGCTACAAAGCCCAAGTCACCGACAACGAAGACGGCATCGTCCTGGACTACACAGTCGAGGAAGGCAACCCGCCCGACGGGCCGCAGCTGGCCCCGGCGATCGAACGCATCACCAGCCGAACCGGGAAACCACCCCGGGCGACGACCGCTGACCGCGGCTACGGCGAAGCCACCGTGGAGCAAGACCTGCACGACCTGGGCGTCAAAACCGTTGCCATTCCCCGCAAAGGCAAGCCCGGCGCCGCCCGCCAAGCCCACGAACGACGACCAGGCTTCCGCCGACTCGTCAAGTGGCGCACCGGTTGCGAAGGACGCATCAGCCACCTCAAACACCGCTACAGCTGGGACCGCACACGCCTCGACGGCCTCACCGGCGCCCGAATCTGGTGCGGATACGGGGTACTGGCCCACAACCTGAACAAGGTCACCGCCCTCGCCGCAGCCACCACGGCCTGAAACCACAACCCCACACCCAACACACCACCCAGCCCAGGATGGCAGCACACCCCCGCAGACCAAATTCACTTTTTCAGGTCGAAGTA
>JBBEWH010000280.1:0-25539 GCA_037414955.1 Actinomycetes bacterium KLBMP 9797 | reverse complement strand
GTTCGATCCCTTGTCACTGTGATGAACGAGCTGACCGTCACGCACGTCGCGGGTCCAGATCCCGTACTCCAGCGCACCGAGGATCAGGTCGGTGTCGCAGCGGTCCGAGCAGCGCCAGCCCACGATCCGGTTGGAGAACGCGTCTCGTACGGCGGCGAGCCAGAACACGCCCTCACCGCACGGGATACGGGTGGCATCGGCCACCCACAGCCGGTTCGGCTCCGTGGCGGTGAAGTCGCGCTCGACCAGGTCCGGCGCCGGCGTGGCCCTCGGGTCCTGCCGCGTCGTGCCGTGCCGCCAGCCACGACGCAGGAACGCACCCTGCCAGCCCTGCCGCCGCATCAGCCGTTCCACCCGCTTACGACCCACGCCGATGCCGTCGCGGCGCAGTTGCCGCCACACCCGGTCCGACCCGTACGTGCGCCCAGAGTAGGTCCAGATCTCGTAGATGTTGGACAGCAGACCACGGTCGACCAACTCCCGGTCACAGGGCTGCGCAGCCTGCTTCAACCACCCGTAGTAGGTGGATTGGCCGATATCCAGGACCCGTAGCAGGAGCGCGACCGCGTACGTGCCACGGTGTTCGTCGATGAACCTCATGACCGCCGCCGGGTCGGGTCGAGCTCCTGGGCGAAATACACGCTGGCAGCCTTCAAGATCGCGTTAGCCCGGCGCAGCTCCAGCACTTCCTCGCGCAGGCGCCGGTTCTCCTCCAGCATGTCGGTGCTCGGCCGATCATCGCGCTCGCCGCGGTCGGCCTGATCCTGCCGGATCCAGTTCCGAAGCGCCTCGTGATGCACGCCCAACTGCTCGGCCAGCCGGCGGATCACCGGCTTGGGGTCCGACTCCCGGTACAAGCGCACAGCGCGCTGGCGCAGGTCGTCTGGGTACTTCTTCGGTGCTGCCATGGATGTTCCTCTCCATGATCATCAGATCATGATCAAGAAGCTCCATGAAAGCGGGGGTGGCTCAGGGCGACCCTCAAAGACGGTGTCTGTCCACCATGATTCGTCCGTATGTCGCACCGATGCCTCCCGCACGGTCTTATCACGAAAGTGTAATTATCGCGCGCCCTGTTCGCTGGCGTGTACCACGCGCTCGGCCCGGCGGTCAGCTCAGCCCATCCATGCTGTTACCGCGATGTTGCTGACAACACCGATCACAGCACCCGCGATGAACGTGAAGATCGCCGTTCGGTTGACCGACTTCCGGAGGCATCCCATCTGTTCGTCGTGGCTCTTCGTTAGCTTGTCGATCTGCTCGTGCAAGCGCTGTTCGGTTATCTCACCAAGGAGCAATGCGATCTTCGAAGCCCGCTCCTCGGATAGCTCCGCCGTTGCCTTCGCCGATCGGCGCGCTGTCCGGCACGTTGACCGCCACGGTCAACCGGCCTCACGGGTCCGCGTCAACTCTCCGGTGTCCGGGGCTATCACGATAGCTACGCGCGTGCCTGGCCGCGTCCGGCGGCCAGGCGAGGGGGCAGGGCTGGTCAGGAATTGATGGATCTTGCGCTTCGGCCGGTCACACGTGTGCCTCCCAGGTCGGGCGGTGGCCGGCGGCCGCGCCCTGCTGGTACCCGCTCGGCCTGACCGGGCGGCGCTCGCCGTCGGGGCAACTCGTCGGGCACGTAAAGCCCGCGGCCGGTGAGCCCTTCGACCTCTGGTCGAGGCTTTGGTTGGCGCCGCAAGCCCACCGACCGCCCCCGGTCCCATACCCTGGAGATGATGGCGGCCGCCGGGAGTTGAGGCCCGGAGGCCGCCAGCCCAGTCCTCAACCTGGGAGCCCCGGTATGGCCCGCTCCATCATGGACCCGCGCTTCCCATCAACGCTGCGCCGTTGGCGAGAGAAACGCGGCCTGTCGCTGCGCGCGCTTGCCCCCAAGGTGTACCTCTCGAAAAGCAAGCTCCAGAACCTGGAAACTGGCCGCACCGTGCCGACGGTCGAAGAGGCCCAGCGGCTCGATGCCACGCTCCAGGCCGGCGGCGAAATCGTTGGATTGGCGTCCATGGACCACGGAGTACGCCGACGCGCCTTCCTCGCTGGAGCCGGGCTCGCCGCCGCACTCTCGCACGCGCCACCGCGGCAAAGCCGCCAGGTAGGCGCCGAAGTACCCGTCAAGCTCGTGCAGCGCACGGCGAGGCTACGTCGTCTCGATGACTACCTTGGCGGGGCGGACACCTGGCGCACCTACGCCGCCGAGGTCGCTGAGACGGAGGCCCGTGTCAAGGAAGGCGTCTATACGGAGGCCACTGGCCTCGCGCTGCTCGCGGTACTGGCTGAACAAGCCCAGCTCGCCGGATGGGCGGCCTTCGACGCGGGGCTATGGTCGCAGTCCGACGAGCTGTATCAGATGAGCCTGGATGCAGCTAACGACGCTGGAGACCAAGCCCTCGCGGCAAACGCGCTCATCTTCAAGGCCTATCAGTCCCTCACCGCAGGCGACGTATCGGCGGGCGTGGAGGCTGCGACGGCTGCCGTCGACACAGCAGGCGACAGCGTTACTCCAGGCGTTCGGGCACTGCTGCACCTGCGCCGCGCCTGGGCACACGCCATCGCCGGTCAAGCATGGGACGCCGAGACCCATCTCGGCCTCGGCGCCACAGCAATCACCGGATACGACGACCGGGCTGAGCCGGATTGGGTGTACTGGGTTGACCAGACCGAGGTCGACATCATGACCGGACGGTGTTGGGCGGTCCTACATCGACCTCTGCGCGCGATCTTGACCCTGGAGCAGGTCCTCGCCCGGTACGACGACACACATGCCCGCGACAAAGGGCTCTACATGTCGTGGTTGGCTGATGCGTACCTGGACGCCAACGAGGTTGAGCAGGGATGCGACGTTGCGAGGCGGGCGATCCAACTCGTCGCCGGAGTCGGGTCGATCCGGCCCTACGATCGCATCGGCAAGGTGGTCAACCGCACCGAGCAATACGGGGATCTGCCTTGTGCTGTCGACGTTCGCACCGAGTTCAGGGAGTGGTCTCGCCAGCGGCAGTTGACTTCCGCAGCCACTCCAGGCAGGCAGCCGATCCAGCCACGATCGACGTAGCCGTCACCTGCGGGTTACCCCACGGGTGCTCGCGGAGCAGATGCTCCTCCAGAGCCGGATACCGCTCGCTGGTGGTGTAGAGCACCACCCGGTACTCCTCGCCCTGGCCGTACTCGCCGAGGTGCCAAAATACCGACGTCACCGGGCCGATCACCTGCGCGTTGCCCGCCAGTCGTGCGACAACTGCCGACCCGGCTAGTGCGACTGCCTGCTCTCGCGTCTCGGTGGCAGTGGCCACCTCCAGATACTCGGTCACGGGCCGATCGTAGCCACCCAGCAGGGGCACGGCTGGCTGTCCATGGACAGCGTGGACAGGACATGGACACCAGCCCTCTTGGATGTGACCGCCGGTGCCCGTGAGGCTACGTATGTCGGGTCGGCGCGTGGAGCACCGACAAGCCTCCACCGTGTCGACCCGACCCAGCCAGGCCTTGCCCCAGGGCCCCATCTGTAGGGCGGGATTGCCTCCAGGCCCCTCGCCGGATGCGACCCCTTCCTCGTTGGCCCTGGCACCTGGGGAGGTGCCTCCGCCCCACCGCGGTCCACACAGCCCACTCCCGACCGAAGGGAAACCGCCATGACGACCTCGATCGAACGCAACAGCGGCGTCTGCACCCTGCCCGCCGATGTGGTGGGCCCGCAGGCTGCGCAGATCCTGGAGCGCATGTGCGCCCACCCCGCCTACGAGCGGCTGACCAGCTCGTCGATGAAGTACAGCACCTGCTGGGCGACCTTCACCGGATACCCGACGATCAGCAACTGGAACCTCGACGAGGACGCTGGTCCGCTGCTCGAGGAAGCCCTCAAGGTGCTGGCGCTCAAGGCCGCCGTCTTCGGCCTGAGCGGCGGAGATGAGGAAGCCGCCGAACTGCTGTGCCCCGCCCCGATCGACGAGATGATCCACGCCGTCCTGGCCCAGTTCACCGTCGTGAGCCGGATGCAAACCGACCTCGACGTGGTCTTCCCGCACGCGACTGAACTCGAACAGTTCGACTACACGCGTGGGTGCGTCACCGACACCTACTACGCCGCCGCCGGGTGGGGTGAGCAGCCGCTGCGGTACTGGCTGGACAGCCGCGAGGTGAACCGGCGCATCGCGCTCCTCGCCAAGCGGTACGACCAGGTCGGCATCGCCCGCAGCGGCCGAAGCCACAACATCAACTTCGACGCGGTCGGCGACCCGGGCGAATTCGCCACCGCCAGCTAGCGGCGCGCCAGTTCCATGGAGAGCACCCGGCGCAGGGCGGCGACGACCTCGCCGGGTGCGAACCGCTGCGACGCCTCCCGCTCCGCCCGAGCCACCGCGGCGAACATCTGCGAGTCGCTGGCGACCCGCAGGACGGCCACGAGCCATCCTTCCAGGTCGACCAGGTCCTCGGGCAGCTCCAGCGCCTCTGGTGTCGGTAGAGGCGCGTCAGCTTCCGGCTGGGGCAGCGGCTCGCCGGCGGACGCGTACCGGCCGGGCGGCATGGCCACCCGGTACGGGTGCACGCACACGGCGGTGCCGTCCGGCGCGACCCGCCAGCCGACCGCCGGGTTGTACGCGAACTCCCGGCCTGGCCGGGCGACCACATCGAACGCCCCTGGCCCCAGCTCCTGCCCAGGGCACACCGCGCACGTCGTGTCGCACCACTCGGGCCGGGGACCGTCCATCCACCCCATGCTAGGAGATTTGCGGAGGTATCGGGATGACCGTGCTGTCCCCGCCGCGCCACCCGTTGATCGACAAGGCCCTGCGCCACGCTCAGGAATGGTGCCTCGGTCGCGTCGTCGACGACCGGCCCGCGATCCAGCACGCGGCCCGGGTCGCGGTCACCCTGAGCCGGCACGTGCCCACCGTCGGCCCCGAGCTGGTCGCCGCAGTGCTGCTGCACGACAGCCCGGAGTTCGCCCCTGCTGACGTCGACCTGGACGCGCTGGTGACCACCGAGTACGGCCCCGAGGTGCGCCGGATTGTCCGGTCCATGGAGGCTGAACACGCCGCGCTCGACGAGCCTGATCCGACGATCCGGACAGGCGACCGGCCGTTGCTGCTGGCTTGCACCGCGGACCAGATCGTCGCGTTCAAGTCCCTCGCGCAGCGCGCCCGACGATCCGGCGACGTCAACAGCTTCTTCGCGGCCCGTCCGGCGCTGCTGCGGCTGCTGCCGCATTTCCGCGCCTACCAACTCGCCGGCGTCGGCCTGGTGCCGTTCACCATGAGCGACCACCTCGACATCGTGCTGACCGTGTTGGAGCGCATGACTGGACCGGCCCACGCGGCGGTGGCCCGATGAAGGGCTGGGACCCTCAGGTCGTCGCGCACCTCACTGCTCGGTTGTGCGCGGACGCCCGTCTGCCTGCCCCTGGTCGCCGCGAGCCGCTCGGGGTGTGGGCCCTGTCCTGTGTGGAGCGCGTCCACCTGGACGATGGCGGGACGGTGATCGTCAAGTGCGCGCGGCCGCCGTTTCGAAACGAGTACCGCGCCATCATGCTGGCGGCCGACCGGGGTATCCCGGTGCCCACGGTGCTCGCGACCATCGCGTACGAAGCGGTGATCGCGATGCTGCTGACCGATCTCGGTCCGATCAGCCGGTCGACCGAGGCCAGCGACGCCGCCCTGGCGGCGGCCCAACTCCACGCGGACGGGCCGGCCGACGGCCTCGTCGACCTGGACGAGACCGCCCTGCGGGCTCTGCCCGATCGCACGCTCCACCTACTGGACGAAGGCGCGGACGACGATCCGTCGCCGGCGACCGAGCAAATCCGGTCACTGCTGGTCCGCCTCGACAAGATGGCCGTCAAGCGCGCGGCCGATGCCGAGCGGCCGCCGTACGGGATGTGCCACGGCGAGCTGCACCACACCGCCATACACATCGGACATGCTGGCTGGACGATGCTCGACCTCGCCACCGCCCACAACGGGCCGGGCCTGCTCGATCTCGCCTCCTGGTCCGGCACCCGCACGCCCCCTGAGCCGGACGCGCTGCGGTCGCTGATCGCCCGCTACGTCGCTGCCGGCGGCCATCCGGACGCGCACGCGGACCGCGGCGGCTTACCCGCCCCAGTCTGGGCCGCGGCCTGGCACCGCGTCTGCGCTGCCGAGTGGCAGCTACGCCATGCCGCCGACGCTGAAGCAGGCCTCCAGGTCGCCGCACGCCAACTCCGGACCGCCGCCCTCTTGATGAGCCCCTGAATCGGCGTGGCGTCAGGACACCAGCGACTCTAGCCGCGGGTGCAGGGGAGCACGGACTCGACCTGGACCGCGCCGCCGCGCCCGTCCCGGATACCGCACCGCCGTCCCCATCGATACAGCCGACCCCGACGACGGATTCCATCGGCTGTGGTGGAAACACATGTCCGACTGCTGGCACCTGGTCACCACTACGACCGCGGCAACGGCGGCTGCGACGACCTGTTCATCCGCGGCGAAGCGTTCCTGCACTGGTAGACCGATCATTATGACGAGGTGCGGGCCGCGCTTTGCAGTGACGATTCCGTACAGCGCGTGCAACCGCATCGCTTGGAGACCAGCCGGTCACCAACCTACCGCCACGCCCATCTCGTCGATCGGGTGGGCGAAACAGCGGTCCGAAGCTGGCTATCGTCTCGGCCCGCGCAGAAGGCGGATTCTCAAGCCTGTCGTCTCGAGCCGACGATGGCATCCGGCGGACGGTGTGCCATCGCCTAGTTCGACACCGGTCGCGTGCCGTCCGCTCCGCCGCCATTCCGCCCCACCATCAGGTACGGGTTGAGCGGTTCCCTACGCGGTACGCCGTTGGGCGTTCGGTAGTCTGGTGTTGATCAAATACTGTGGATCGATTCCACTACGACTGCGCCGCGCAGGCGGCGACGTTAGGTGTAGCAACGATCCGCCAGCAAAGGGAGTACAGCCGTGAGCAGATACGTCATCACCATCACGCCGGACAACGGCGCGCAGACCGCGCACACTACCGTGCGGGTGGACACCTCGACTGGGCAAACCCGGATCACCGAACTGACCGTGGAGGCCGGTAGTGGTGCCGGATTGGCACCTGCCGACTTGCCGCCGGTGGATTTGGACCTGCTGGTCCGCGCGCTGACCGCGCCGGCACCGGCTCGCGCTCTGCCGTCTTCGTCCCCGGCGCCGCAGGTGCACGGGGGTGAACCCGGCCGCGGCCAGGCCAAGAAAACAACGCCACGGGCGAGCAAGACCGCCGCCGCGAAGCCCGCAGCCGCCAAGAAGGCGACCGCGAAGAAGAGCGTCGCAGGCAAGGCCAGTGCGGTCAGCGCGCCCGCGGCCGCGGGCAGCACCCGTGCCTACCGGCGGATGCCCGACCCGGAACAGGTCATGGCCGCCTACCAACAGACTGGTTCGCTGGCCGCGGTCGCCGAACACTTCGACGTACCCCGGCACACCGTCGCTGGCTGGGCCCGTCGGCTGCGCTCACTGGGACACACCATCGGCCGATCCTGACCACGGGGCGGCCTGCGGCCCCGGTGGACGGCGGCACAGGAGCGCCATTCGGGTGCCGCCGGTGATGACGGCGAACACGAAGGGCGCCCGCCCTCCGACGCGTGTCACGCCACCGTCGCGGTGGCCGGCGGATCCGCCAGCGACCCGGCGGGTATAGCGTCGTATGCCGCGATCGGCTGCCCATCGGGGGCGGGCAGCCATACCGTCGTCTGCCGCGTCCGGACCAACGCTCCCCGTCCGTGCACCGTGATCATCGCCGTGCGGGCCTTGAACCTGCCGCGTCCCTGGCCCAGGCCGTACCAGCGTTGGTCGGATACGCGCAGCGACACGTCGGCGCCGTCCCAGGCGCACGTGGTGATCAGCAGCCCGCCGCGTTGCCGTAGCCGGGCCGTCAACCGGCTCTTGTCGGCGGCGGTGACCGGGGATGGCGGTCGCACCGCGACGACGGCGACCCCATCCACTAGTGCGGCAACGACCTTCAACCAGTCCGGGCCGGGCTGCGGTACCAGCCCGAGCCTCGCCAGGTCGATGCCGTGGTCGGCGGCGGCCAGCATGCCAAGCTCCGGCATCCCGACTGCTGCCGCCCACGCGCCGGTGGAGGTCGCCGAGGCGATCACCGCGACCAACAGCGAGGTGGACTCCAGCACCTCAACCGTTGATCCCCCGCGGAACGCGCCGTCGGGCAGGAAGTCGGCAAGGACGGTCGGGGCGGGGAACGCACTGGTGCCCACCTGGCCGCTCAACTTGCCTGCAGGAGTCACCGGGACCGGGGCGTCCTGCAGGCGTTCCAGCCCTCGCGCCTGCACCGGCGGATGCCCCGCCGGTCGGATCCGGTGCGGCAGCCTGGCCGCATCCCGAAGCTCGGGCCCGGTCGCGGCCCTCGGATCGGGGCGGTTGGACGCGGTCACGGGGACAGTCCTTCAGGGTCGGCCACGCCATGGCACGCGATGACGTACAGGTGTACGAAGGATAGGCCCGGCGATCCCGCCGTGCAACCAAAACAGGGCCTTGACCTGGGCGAATACGCCTGCGAACCGGACGATCAGGTCGCGATCATGAGGTATGGGACGGCTCTTGCCCGCGGCTGACCCGGCCGATGCTCGCCAGTCCTGGCCCGCTGCCCAGCCCTGGCCGAGCGTTCGACGTTCTCGTCGGGCATTCGGGCTGAACCCACGACGATCCGCCGTACCGTTCGCGCCTGCATCGGGTTCCGTATGCGCCATGCGACCCCACGGGCCAGCGCCGGACAGCGGTCGTTGCCGATATGCCACCGCGACGGGGTCCACCGGTCGCATGATCAGATCAGCGACACCTGCAGGGGGCGGGAGGTATGTGGACCAGTTCGGGTGAGACCAGGTACGGCGGCGCCTAGCGGCCTCGTTCCTGCCGGGGGAGCGAGGATCGTGTGCCGGCCGGTTGACATGCTCAGACCGCCCATCGCGCCGATGCTGGCCAGGCTGGTGCCCGAACTGCCCGGCCCGGATCAGGTGGGTGGCGAGCTGTTGGTGGAGCCGAAGTTTGACGGTTTCCGGGTCGTCGCGTTCTGCCTGTCCGACCGGGTTTACTTGCAGTCTCGCGCGGGCCGCAACCTGACCGGCTTCTTTCCCGACATCGGCGCACTGCTGCGGCGCTGGATGCCGACGAACGTCGTTGTCGATGGTGAGCTGCTGGTGTGGGATCCGGATCGGGGCCGGACCAGCTTCGCCCAGATGCAGCGCAGGCTCACCGCCGGCAGAGGACTGCGCCAGCTGGCCGCGCAGTATCCGGCCACACTCGTGGCGTTCGACCTGCTGCAAACCGTAGCTGGGCGTAGCCTGCTCTCGCGGCCGCTGACCGACCGACGCGCCCAACTCGCCGAGCTTCTCGCCAGCGCGCCAAGCCAGCTGAGCCTGTGCCCACAGACCACCTCGCGGAGCGAGGCAAGGCAATGGCTGATCGCCTGGACCGACCTGGGCGTCGAGGGCCTGGTCGGAAAACGCCCGACTGGCAAGTACACACCGGGCAAGCGTGGTTGGCTCAAAGCCAAGACCAGACGCAGCAGCGAGGCGATCATCGCGGGGGTGACCGGCTCGGTCAGCACACCCGAAACACTGCTGCTCGGCCGCTTCGACGCGCACGGCCGGCTACGGTTCGTCGGCCGCAGCCATCCCCTGGCCACGGATCAGCAGCGGGAGCTGGCGTCCGTGCTTTCCCGAGCGTGGCAGCGGCGTCGCGGCGGCATCGACCATCCATGGCCACAACCCCTGCCCGCAGGCTGGTCCGGCCACTTCCAGAAACCCCAACCACTGCCCTACGTCCAGGTAGAACCCACCGTCGTGGTCGAGGTCCGGGCGGACACGGCGATGGACCGGCACCGCTGGCGCCACCCGGTCCACTACCTGCGCCCCCTAGCGGGCCTTTCCGTCTACGACGTGCCGTTGATCGCGCCCGACGATCCCTGATGGGTCGTGATCCTGTTGTCCTTACCCCAGACCGTTTGCGATCGGCGGTCCCTGAGGTTGACGCCGGGCAGATGCCCGCTAGCCGCGCCGCCATCCGTGTTGTTCCCACAAAGCCACGTATTCGGCGGGGACGAACAGCCGGTCCTCGGGATGGGTGATCTCGATGTACGCCTGGGGCGGGACCAGGTGGCGGTCGTTGCGGCTGAGGTCGACGACCCAGCGGTCCGGCGGTTGGCGGCGGGCCAGGAACCGGAGCTCGAAGGGTTGCAGTCGTAGCGGGTCGGCTGGTTCGTACAGGCCGATCTGTTGGGCGCGGGCTTCTTTGGCCCACGTGCGGGCGGCGCGGAGCGAAGGTTCGGTGTTGGCCAGGTCGGCGGCGCTGCCCGGCCCGGGGACGGCGTCGACGATGGACGGTGCCGTGCGGAACGGGTTGATGTTGGGCCAGATGAAGTAGGGGGCGACCCAGCCCTGCTTGAGCAGCCGCTCGTTGTAGGACAGCAGCCGCTGGTCGGCTGGGCTGTCGGGCTGGCTGGGATGAAGGTAGCCCAGTAGGCGGCCGTAGCGGTCCATGACCTCGCCGGCGAACGCGATGAAGAACCGGAAACTGTCGACGGTGTGGCCCAAGGCTTGCAGATCGTCGGCGACGAGCTTCTCCAGCGCTGTGGTGGCGGCTTTGCCGAGGCGGGCATGGTTGTCGGCCAGGTCCGGGGCGGCCAGGTCGGCGATGTGCTGGTGCAGCTTGGCCTCCAGCGGGGTGCCGAAGGGCGGCAGACTGTCCGCGAACGGGTCGGCCAGGACCCGTTTCCACTTGGGGTGGTCAATCGGCAGGAACGGCTTCTTCGTGCCGGGAAGGCTGGAGCTGACCTCTGGCGCGTCGACGCCGAGGAACCGGACCCCGAAGTTGCCGTCGGCTTCGACGGTGACCGTGTCGCCGTCGTGTACCTGCTGGGCGACGCTGCCCCGGCCGTCGCCGTGCCGGCCCAGCAGTGCGCGGCCGACAACGAGACCGGAGTCCAACTGCCTGATCGCGTTCGCCATCGTTGCCTCCCGTCGCGCCGGACTGGGCATCTGCCGGCAGCGTAGAACGCAGCGATGGTCGGTGTCTGGCGAATAGGGTGGCGACTGATGCACCGCGCCGCCGACCCAGTGACTCGATGATCGAAATTGCGCGCCGTGGGTGGAAGCACCGCTGCCAACGAACGTGCTCGCTTCCAGTTCCTCATGGGCAACGGCCGGGATCCGCAAGCCACGAGGCTATGGCGATGTCATGCCAGGCAAACCTGACAGGGCACTCACCTGTCCGGCGCAGGGCTGGCCACCGAGCAACTGGGCGCGCGAAGCTGAACCCGAACACCGAGGTGCCGTACGGGCTGGCCCGCCCAGCCCTCTCCCTGCCCCGGTAATTACGCCATCGCGTTATCTGCTGGGCGCGACGCGTTCACGGGCACCTTCGCCTGATCTCGCAGTACTCCTCCGGAACGGTCGTGCGTACGGTCGCCGACCGAGCCGGACCTACTGGGCCAGGAGGGCAAGGAGCCCACGACGTTCCGCGCCATGCTCTTCAGCCCGGGCTCGGGGCAGGCGGTGGAGGTCACCGGGCCTTCCGACGCACCCGAGCGCCTGACCGCGCGATCCAGCGCCTACCAGCCGCTGCCGACCGTGGACGAGCTGCGCTCGGCCGAGGCGGCGCTGCGCGCCGACGGCGGGTTCGCCGGCCTGGCCGGGCGCGACGATGTGATCGTGTACCAGCCGATGCCGCCGACCGCGAACCTACAGCTCGACGACGGTACCGTGCGGCGCCGCGTCACCTTGGGCATCTACGACCCGCGCGGCGGCCCCACCCACCGCATCGTGGCGGTCGACCTCACCAGCGGCCAGGTGGACTGGGCACCCGAGGGGGTCGACGCCCCCACCGACGACGACTGCGAATCGCATCTGCCCGTCGAGGCGGGCAGCTTCCCTGACGCCGGCGGTCCGGCCCGGGTCCGGGTCCGCGTGCTGCGCGGCGGCCAAGAGCTGTGGAACTTCGAGGTGGTCCGCCCGCGCGACTCCGAGCCGCACACCTACGGCAAGGGGCTCCGGGGTGGAGCTGCGCATGGTCCAGCACCGCGGCCGCCTGGTGCTCTACCGCGCGTACGTGCCGATCCTCAACGTCCTCTACGACGACGGGGTCAGCTTCCGCGACTGGCAGAACCAGGAGACGCAATTCCGGGCCGACGGGCACGACCCGGTGGGAGCCGGATGGCGCCTGTGCGACCAGCCGCCGGCCACCATCCTCGAGGCCGGCACCGACGCCGGCAACTTCCAGGGCGTCGGGCTGCACTACGCCGACGGCGTACTGCGCGTCGTCAGCGAAGTCCAGGCCGGCTGGTACCGCTACGTCTCCGACTGGCGACTGCACGACAGCGGAGTCATCGAAACCCGGTTCGGATTCGCAGGCGTCCGCGACCGCGCACCTGCATGCGCCACCAACACCACGTGTACTGGCGTTTCGATTTCGACATCGAGGCGCCGGCAACGACATCGTGCAGCGGCGCAACCTCTTCTGGCCCGGCCAGCCGCTGTGGTCCACACAGGTGCGGGAAAGCGCGGTCGCCCGCAGTCTGCTCACGCCAAGCTGGCGGGTGGTGGACAAGTCCAGCGGCCGCGGCTACCACATCGCGCCCGGCCTGCTGGACGGCACCGCCGACGGGTACGGCGTGGCCGACCTGTGGTACCTGCGGTACCACGGCGACGAGATCGACGACGGCGTGTCCATCGTCGGTGGCTCACCCGCCGAGACCCAGGCGAAGCTCGACCAGTTCGTCAATGGCGAGCGGATCGATGGCACCGACATCGTGGTCTGGTACGCGGGGCACTTCCTGCACGACGAGGAGGCGCCGCACCCGCATCAGGGGCACATCGTCGGCCCGGCGCTACGGCCCATCAACTGGGCTGAATAGGCGCAAGGAAGCTCCCAGGAGGGACTGGTCTCCATCTACCGGCCTGGTGTCCGGTCCCGATCTACCGGCGTGGGTCCTGTCCCGTGTGAACCGGACGGTCCTGACAGGATCGTCATCCGACTCACGGCGCAAGGGCAATCCCGCTCGCAGGTATCAAGTTCAACGCGGCGCTACCACCGCGACCGGCCACAGCGGCTCCTGCGGCGAGGCTCGTCGATGTCGATGGCGCCGCGGCGGTTCTCGCAGAGCCCGTGTTCTTCACCATCGAATAGACGAACCGCACGAGCCCTGAGCCGCCGCTGTCGATGATCCGCTCGTAGAAGCGTTGCTGCCATCGTGGTTCTGGCAACCGCCTCGCCAGCCGGTCGTTCAGTAGTCACTTCGGGGATCATCCCGCCTCCAGCAGCTTCATGAGCGCGGCGACGGGAACGACGTATCGGCGGCCGACGCGCAGGACATTGACGGGCAATTCACCGTTCGTGGCCATCTCGTATGCCTTGGTTCGGCCGATGCCAACGACTTCCCCAGCGGTCGGTACGTCGGTGGTCACGCCGAGCGCACGGACGGCGTCGGCTGTCCACCGGCGCCTTGCCTGGACTGGACGAAGTTGGTTGAGGTGGTCATCGGGCTACTCCTCGGACGCGTTGCGGGAATGGCCACCGAGCGGCCGGGCGGGCTGGCGTACGCGGTGTACACGTAGCCAGCCCGTCCGGCGCAATGGGGCTCCTACGCCGCAGCCGGAGCGGTCGGTGAGGCAGGTTCTTGGGACGAAGCCACCAATGAGCGGTGGCCAAGGTAGCGGGCCAGGCGGCGTTCGGCCGTGGACCGGCGCTTGGCGCAGGCCCAGTACGACACGCCGGCACGCTGTGCGGCGACGGCCAGCGGTTGCCCCTCGACGCGTGTGTCGCCGATCAGTCGGGCATCACCTGCGGCGATGACACCTTCCTTGACCGCCTTAAGCAGCACGAGGTCGGGGTGGCCCTCCGGCGGGTTGAGGCGGCGGATGCGGGCCGCGGTGTTGTCCAGGTCGGACATGCCGGCGTTCTGTTCGGCTCGCCGGGCAGCGACGCCCCGGCGGTAAGCGGCACACCACAGAAGGCCGGGAAGGCCTGGGGCGTCGGGGTCGATGGAGCGAAGGGCTTCGAGAAAACCGAGCAGGACTTCGCTGTGGAGGTCGTGCCGGTGGTGGTAGATGCCGCGGCTGACGCGGCCCACGATGCCGCGGAGGCCGCGCATCATTACGCCGGCCGCGGCGACCGCCCACGGGTCGGCGTGAATTTGAGCGCGGCGGACCAGGGCGGACCAGGCTGCGCCCTTCAGGGCGTTGGTAGCGGTACGCGCGAGCAGTCGGTCGCGCAGCTCGTCGAGCGGGATTGGACGGTCAGGTAGGCCGTGGCCGATCTCGAAGCCGTCGAGAGTCAATGGCTTTGTCGCGCGGGCGGTCAGAGCCAGGAACTGCTGCTCGACCCGGTCGAGGGCGGACGCGGGTCCAGTGCATGACATCGGCTACTCCTTCCTAGATGCCACTATCACAAAACATCATTGAAGGGGTTATTGGAGTAGATGCCGCACATAACTTTCGAGTGACACCTATCAGTAGGATTACGGACATCCCTACTGTGGCTGAATGGGATTATCGTCGTGGCAGCGGGCAGGACCGCAGCGTTGGTGCAGCCGCCTGCCGTCATCGCCGCCTTGACCCTGAGCCCCGGGAAACACGACGCCGATACAAACGTGGCAGCTCAACGACGATCCGCAGGATGTCGAAGGCGATGCCAAGATCGAAGATATCCGCCGTACGATCTAGTCCGGCATCCCGCTTCCCGCGCTCGTCCTCCTGCATGCTCCAGAGGTCGCGGGCCGTTCCGATCATGGCGAGTATCGGCGTCGAACCTATTACCTGATTGAGCCCCGGGCCTCGCTACAACGCGTCACTGGACCGGGTGCTCCCGGGCCAACGAACTGTCGGAGGATGCGGCTACCGTCGTTGGAAGCGATTTGCGAGGGAGGGGTATGACGAGCGACGAGCAGGCGCCGCAGGACGCTTCGGCTGTCGAGGTCGCGGTCGCTGATACCTCGGCACAGCGTGCGCTCTTCTCTTATCTGACGGCTGACGTCGCGGACGATTATCTCGCGATCATGCGGTTGTTCACCGGCACCCTTGTTGCTGATCTGTCTGCCGCTGAGGTCGCCGCGCAGCTCGCTGAGCACGGGCTGTCACGTGATCAGGAGACGGTGGAGAGTCGCTGCCAGCAGTTGGTCGTCTGGGGCAATCTCGTCCGCTCCGTCCGGGAGACCCGCGTCCCGACGGTCGCTGCCTATCACCGGTCCCGGTCCCGCTATCAGGTCTCCAAGCTGGGTGGCCGGCTTCATCGGGAAGCTGAGGAGATCCTTCGAGCTGTGGACGGGGCTCGCGAGGTCGCACGCGAGCTGCTCGCGCGGATCGTCGAGAGCCTCAATCAGATCCTGCAGCAGGTGGGAAACGTGAACCGGCCGATCGATCCCGAGACGCTGGCCGGCGCGGTCACCGGTGTCTTCAACGACCACCAGATGTTCACCGAATCTGTCACCGACTTCTACGCGTACCTGGCTGGCGTGCTGACTCGCTACGACCTGGCCGGTGAGGAGTACGCCCAGTTCAAGGGGCTGCTGCTGGACTATGTCGATCTGATCAGCGCGGATGTCAACCGCAACGCCCCGGAGATCCTCGAGCGGTTGCTGGTGCTGCTCAAGCTAATCGACCGCGTCCTGGACAACCTGCCCGTCATGCCCGCCCTGGCCGGCGAGGTGTTGGCCGTGGAGCGGCTGCCTGGTCGGGCTCGGTCCGACTGGGAGCAGCTCGCGCACTGGTACGGGGCCGGCGATGCGCGGTCCGGACCAGACCAGCTGCGCGCGGCCGCACGTCAGGCGCTGGGGCAGCTCATCACAAACGCCCGCCGGATGCTGACCGCGTCGGGCACCGGCCTTTCGCGACGTGCGGATCTGCTCAAGCTCGCCGCATGGTTCCACGCTGCCGACAGCGAGACCGCACACCGCCTCTACGATGCGGCGTTCGGCTGCTATCCCGCCCGGCACCTGCTGATCGGTCCGGAGGAGCCGGACGTATGGGCGGGACCGGGCACGTCGTGGTGGGATTCGCCGCCAGTGGATGTGCCGGTGTCGTTGCGTGAGCGTGGCGATCGGGCCGCCCGTGGCCGCAGCTCTCGTGTGCCAGATCCCGGGGCGCAGACGCAGCGGCTGCTGGAGCTGGCGCGGCGGCAGAACGAGGCTCGGCGCGCGGCGGCGAGCGAGCTCGTCGCCGCCGGATCGTTGCATCGCAGCCGCCTTAGCAGGGCGGCGCGTGAGCTGCTTCTGCACAAGCTTTCCGGGTTGTTCGCCACTGTCTCGATCAGGCGCGAGATGGTCGAGCAACCTGACGTCGACCTCGGTCTGGTGCTCAGGGCGATCCCAACGCCGGGAAAGACGACGGTGGTGACCGGTGACGACGGCACGGTCACGATCCACGACGTCACGTTGGTCGCCCTGCCACTCGGCGTTGTGAGCGACGACAGCGGGTTGGTGGCCACCGCATGAGCCAGCGTGCCATGGGTACCGCGCCGCAAGCAGCGCGCGAACGCGTGGACGCGGCGCGGGCACTGCTGGGGCGCCCACTGTTGACCACTGCCCACGCGGAGGAGTTGGCACTGGTGCGGCTGCACGCGCCGGCGCTGCGCAACATGTTCAAGACCATGTTGGGCTACAACCTGATCGTCGAATCGACGTTCGCCCGGCTGAGCAAGGGACCGGTGAGCCCAGACGGGCCAGCGCGGCCGGCGCGCCGCCCCGACAACAGCACGTTCTCGCCGGCCACATATACCCATCTAGCGCTACTGTGCGCCGCGCTGCTCGCTCCGGGTACCGGTGAACAGACCCTCATCTCCGCTCTGATCGATCAGGTGCGCTCGGACGCGGCTAGCATCGGGGTGCGGATCGGCGACTCGCTGCCGGAACGCCGTGCGCTGGTGACCGCGATTGGCCACCTGATCGGCTGGGGCGTGCTGTCGGAAACGGACGGCACGGCCACCGGCTGGGGTGAACGCCACGACGAGGCGCTATTGACCATCCACCGCGGCGCGTTGCCCTACCTGCTGACTCGCCCGTTTTCCGACATGACCCGCGCTGAGCAGATGCTGGCCGTCGACCCGCAGCTGGCCGACCAGCCACGCCGGTCGCTACGTCGCAAGCTGGTGGAGAACCCGCTCGTACGCCGGGAGGAGCTGACCGACGCCGAACGTGACGTGCTCTCGCGCGAGCGTAGCGAGCTGACCCGGATGCTGGCAGAGAACTTCGGGCTGACTCTTGAGGTGCGCGCGGAGGGCGCGCTCGCCTACGACAGCACGGGAAGCCTGACCGATGTCGCGTTCCCGGGCAGCGGCACGGTCAAGCAGGCTGCTCTGTTGCTGCTCGCGGAGCTGATCGAGCTGCGCCAGCCTTCAGCGGGCACTACCGCGCCGCTGGACGACGGACGCGTCGTGCCGGGCAGCGTGGTCGCCCCGAACGAGGTGGATGCCGCCTTGGCGCGGCTGTCCGAGCGGCACCGGCGGGCGTGGGGTGCGGCGCTGGTCGAGCAGCCTGACCGGTTGCGTGACGAGGTGATCAACCTGCTTACCGATCTCGGCCTTGCCACCGTGTGTTCCGCCGGGTTGGTGGTTCATCCAGCCGCCGCCCGGTATCGACCGCTGCCGCAGGCCGCACCGCCGACGCGTGCCGCCCGACGCCTGGCCGACCAGCCGGATCTGGAGTTGTCATGACGGACGCGTTCGACCAAACGCCGCTGCGGCAGTATCCACACCGCTGGCGGCTTTCCCGCGCCGGGTTCGTCAACGTGTGGCACTACTACGAAAACACCTTCCAGATCGGCGGCGGCCGGCTGATCCTGCGGGGGACCAACGGGTCGGGCAAGTCGCGAGCCCTGGAGATGCTGCTGCCGTTTCTGCTCGACGCGGACCGGCGCAACATGGGCGCGGGGTCATCGGTCAGGATGGAAGACCTGATGAGCGCGGGCGCCGGCGACCAGGGCAACCGGCTCGGATACATGTGGCTGGAGCTGCGCCGCGACCCCGATGCCGCCGAGGGCGCCGGACCGCGGTACCTCACCCTCGGCGCGCTGGTCCGCTTCGCCATCAGCACCAAGGAGGCGAAGGTCTGGTATTTCACCACGCCGCTGCGCGTCGGTCAGGAGCTGCCGCTACTGGGGCCGAACCGGCAGGCGTTGTCTCGGCGCGACCTGGCCGAGCTGATCACGGAGGAGCGCATCACCGACGTTGCTGAAAAGCACCGTGAGCGAGTCCGCGCCGAGGTCTTCGGCCTTACCGGGCACCTTGGCAAGGAGCGCTTTGACGGCCTGGCCAAGTTGCTACACACCCTGCGCTCTCCCGATGTCGGCAACCGGATCGAGGAAGGTCGGCTGCCGGCCATCCTCGCCGATGCCCTACCCCCGCTGTCCGAGGACGCGCTGACCGACGCTGGCCAGCAACTGGACGGGCTCACCAGCACCCGCGAGGACCAGGAGCGGTTGGAGGCCGCCCGCGAGGTGGTCCGGACTTTCCTGGACGCCTACCGCAAGTACGTGACCGGTGTGCTCGCCACCTCTGTGCAGTCCGTGCGCGCCGGTGCTGGCTCCGTGCGCGACGCGGCCCAGAAGGCCAAAGAGCTGCTTGCCCGGGCCGAGGCGCTGACGACCGAGGTCAGCGCATCGCGTGAGCGGCTCCGCGAGCTGAATGAGCAGGCGGATCAGCTTGGCGCGAAGCTGGTGGGTCTGCGTGAGTCTGCGGAGTACCGAAGCGTCCAGGAGTTGGATCAGCTGACCGCGGTAGTCCGGTCGTTGGCCGCCGCAGCCGACACAGCGTTGCGGGCGGCCGCCGACCTACGGCGGGAGGAGCAGGACAAGGTCGCGGACTGCGGCCCGCTGGCGGACGAGGTCGACCAGGCCGCCGTCGATCTGTCCGGGCAGGTCCGGCAGGCCCGAGAACTGCTCGTCGCGATTGGCCTCACCGACCATGACCTGCCCGCTGAGCTGCGCGTCGAGCGACGGCAAGGTGCGCGCACCACCGACGTCGTGCGCACGGTCCGCGATGGTGGACCGCAATCGCAGCGGCGCCCAGCCGCTGACCTGCTCACGCTCGTACCCGCGGACCTGCCCGCCGTCGCCGAGACGGCGCGGCGGCTTGCGCAGGCCGCGCGGACCCGCTCGGCCCAGGCGGGCAACCGGGCACAGGACGCTCGGCGTCTCGCCGACGCGCGAATGAAGGTAGAAGCGGCGGCGGGCGAGGCAGACCGGGCCCAGGAACGCGCGGAAGACGACGCGGGGGCTGCTGAGAAAGCCGCAGAGCAGCGCGACGACGCGGCGCTCGCGCTCGTGGACTCGTGGCGCGCGTGGATAGCCGACCCCGTGACCGTCGATCTGCTCGGCAGCGTCGACTGGTCCACGCAGCCGGCGCTCGCGCCGATCCTGGCCGAACGGACCGCGTTGTGCGGTGACGGCGACGAGACCGTCTCGTTGGAAGACCTCGATGGCGCCGCCAACGAGGCGGTGAACGCGGCGACTTCCGTCCTGGCCACGGCACTGGGACGGCTGGACGACGCGGACGCGGCCGACCAGCGCCGCGTTGACGAACTCGTCGCGGAGCAGGCGCAGCTGCGCGCCGAACGCGATCCGCTCCCGCAGCCACCGGCTTGGGTGACTGTGACCACCGGTACACCGCTGTGGCAATGCCTCGACTTTGTCGATTCGGTGGACACGCGGCACCGAGCCGGCATCGAGGCCGCGCTGCTGGCCTCGGGCCTGCTGACAGCGACCGTGGACCGCGACGGCCAGCTCACCGCCGCCGACGGCCAGCTGCTGGTCTCACCGTTCGGGGAACGAGTGCCGCAGGCGCTGTCATCGGTCCTCACCGTAGATCCAGCCAGCCCCCTACCGGCCGAGGTGGTTCGGTCCCTGCTGGACCGGATCGGACTCGGCGATGGCCCCGCCACCACCTGGATCCGAACGGACGGAAGCTGGGGCAACGGCCCACTGCGCGGCCGGCACAGCGTCAGCGCGCCGCGGCACATCGGCGCGCCGGCCCGAGCGGCGGCCAGGGCCGCACGGCTGGCCGAAATCGATGCCGAGCTGACCAGGTTGACAGACGCGGCCAGCATCCGGGCAGGTGAGCGAGAGCGCATCGAATCACGCCGCAAGGCGTTGCGCGAGCGCCAGCGGTCCGTACCGCGGTCGGGCGCACTGCTCAAGGCCAGGACGAACGCCGCGTCGGCGGCGCGGCAGGCTGGCAGAGCCCTCGCCGAAGCCGGACGACTTCGGACTCGCGCCGACGCGATGGCCAGCGACTGGGCCGAGCACCAGCGGGCGCATCACCAGGCCTGCGCCGAGTTCGGCCTTCCCGCTGACGAGCACTCGCTGCGCAGATACCACGACAGGGCCGAACAGGCGATCGGCGGATGCTCCCGCGTCGGATCAGGCACCGGCGCCGTCGACCGGGCCACCCGCCGGTACGCCGGTGCGGTCGCAAAAATCGGCCCCGTCACCGAGCGCCGCGCCGTTGCCGAACGCGAGGCGGCTTCGAGCTGGGACCGATGGCACACCGAGGACACGAAGCTGCGAACGTTGATCGAGACCGTGGGCGCGGCCGCCGCAGAGGTTCAGCGCCAGGTCGCCGAAACGGAAACCGCGTTGAACAACACCAAGACCGAGATCCATACCACCAACGATTCGGTACAGCAGCTCAGCCGGCAGGCAGGACAGGCCGAGACAGAAGCAGACACGGCCGTGGGCCGGGTCGAGCAGCTCCGCACGGATCTGTCCCGTCACGTCACCACCGTGCTGGATCAACTCAGCCAGCCGGGCATCATCGACACCGCGTTCGCCTCCGCCCCGGCCCCACCATTCACCGACCTCGCGCCGGAAGCGGTCGACGCCGACGCCGACCGGTTGCTCACGTCCCTGCGCCGGGGCAGGTCTGACGAGAACGCCCTGATGCGCGCCCAGCGCACCTTCGAACAAGAGATCTCCGGCAGCTACGACGTGTCCGCCACCATCACCGCCGGCGTGCGGCTGTTCGAACTTGTGGACGCCGACGGCCGGCGCCCCCTGGCCCAGGCCGCCGTCGAGATCGACCGCCAGTGCGAGGTCGGCCGAGCCGCCTTGACCGAACGCGAGCACGAGGTCTTCAGCCGGTTCGTGCTCGGCGAGGTTGGCGAGGAACTGCGGCGACGGCTCAGCCAGGCTGGCAACCTCCTCGCCGCCATGAACGCCAGCCTCAAGTCGATCCGCACCAGCCACGGCATCGGCGTGCGGCTGACCTGGAAACTCGCCGAGGAAGCCAGCGGAGACATCGCCCGGATCAAGGAGCTGATCACCACCGCCGCCGCGGTCCGTACACACGCCCAGGACATCGAACTGACCGCTCTGCTATCCGCGCGGGTCGCCGCCGAAGCGGTCAAGGACCCGTCCGCCGGATACGCCGTTCACCTGCGTGGCGCACTGGACTATCGCGCGTGGCACACCGTCGAGGTCATTATCACCGGTCCCGAGCCGGGACGGGAACGCCGGATCAGCCGGCGAGCCAAGCTGTCCCAGGGCGAGACCAGGTTCGTGTCATACGTGACACTCTTCGCCGCTGTCGACGCGTACCTGTCCGGACTGGAGAACACCGCGATGTCGCTGCGGCTGATACTGCTGGACGACGCGTTCGCGAAGGTCGACGAGCCGACAATCGCCGAACTTCTCGGTCTGCTGGTGCGCTTGGATGTCGACTTCGCCATGACCGGGCACGCTCTGTGGGGCTGCGTGCCCCAAGTGCCGGCCCTGGACATCTACGAGATCTGCCGAGAAGACGGCACACCCGCCGCGACCGCGCATGTGCGCTGGGACGGCCGCAACCGGCACTTCCTCCACGCCGCATGACCGGCATCAACTCACCGCTGCCTGCGAAGCTGCGGACCTACCTCGCCGTTCCCAGCCTGAGCGGTCTTTGGACGGCCGTCCGCGCCCGTCTGGAACGCAACGGCCGCCAGATCACCGGCGCGGTCGCGGTCGACCTCGACGAGATCGGCGCCGACCACCTGTCCGGACTACTCGGGCGCACGGTTGAACCGGGCGGCGCCCGGCGCATCAAGCTGGCCGACCTCGACGCGGCACTGCGCAGCTCCGCCGCCGGACAGGGCCTGATCTCCATCGTCGAGATCCTCGACGGCAGGCCGGTCACCGACCGCACCGCAGTCCGGCAGCAGAAGCAGGAGCAGTGGGCCGAGGTGTGGCAACGGCTGGACGCGGCACTCGCGGCAGCGGGCCTGGCCGACTCGGCCTGGGTGCCGGAATGGATCGCGGGTCTACGCCGCACCGGGATACTGACCCGCGCCGGCGCGGATGCGGCGGGCCGCGCGCTGCACCACGCCGTCACCGCGCTCGAGATTCTGCTGCCGGTCGCAGTCGAACCGTCCGGCACCTTGGAGATCGCAAGCTTGGCCACCCGCGCCACCGGCAACGCTCACGGCCTCGACGACACCTCGCTGGCGTCCGTGGTGCTCCTGCGCGCGGCGGCGCACGCCCTCGGCCGTCCGATACCGGCCACCACGACCGAGCGGCGAGACCTATGGCTGGCCCTCGGCGTGGCCACCGACGCGGTCTCCGGCACCGTTCTGACGTGGCGACTTCGCCCCCCAGGCCCGGACCAATGGTCACGGATGATGTGTGAGCGCGCCGAGCTTGGACTGATCACCCATCTCACGCTCCACGAGCTCGACGAAGCCGGCTCGGTAGAATTCGCTCTGCCTGGGCAGACCGTCTTCGTCTGCGAGAATCCGCAGGTATTGCAAGCCGCGGCGCATGCCGGCGTCACACAGCCAGTGTTGTGCCTGTCCGGCAACCCCGCCAGCGTCGGCACCCGCCTTCTACGCGCGCTGGTTGCATCGGGAAATCCGATCCGCTACCACGGCGACTTCGACTGGCCCGGCGTGGCGATCGCCGGACGGATCCTTACGCTCGGCGCGACCCCCTGGCGGATGTCAGCGGCGGACTACCGGGCGGCTGTCGCCCGCCTCGACACCGACCACGCCGTCGCCCTGTCCGGCAGCCCGGTGCCAACCGACTGGGACCCCGCACTGGCGGCGGCGATGTCAACACACATGCTGGCGGTCCACGAAGAATTCGTCCTTCCAGACCTTCTTGTCGATCTCACCTCAGCGGCACCACGTGCGTGACGAACAATGTCTGCTGCGAGCGGCAGGGCGTCCTACCTTAGGCCGTAGGCGGAAACGCCGGTGCCCGGCGCTGGTCTGCGCAGGCGGCCGCGATCCGCCCGCCTGCTGCTCGACCGTATCGACACGTGCAACGACACCCACCCGGGCTTGGGCGGCACCCCCGTCGAGGTTGGAGTGTGACGTGACAGTCCTGCCGCCCCAACAGCTGTCCACCGCGGGACCTGCGCCACCTCCGCGAGGCCCTCCACCTCGACGCCGTCCAGTCGGTGGCGTACCTCACGGTCTGATGAACCGCAACTGGCAAGTCACCGCCACGACCGGCCGCTACGCGGTCAAGCGGCTCCTGGACGTTCGGGCGTCCACCGCCCGACGGAACCTGCACCTGCTGCGGGCCCTGCGCGAACGGGGGATACCGGTCTGCCACCGCTGCTGACCGCCGAGCGACCCGGTCGTCGAGGTCGGCACCCGTGCGTACTGCGTGTTGCCATGGCTCGACGGCTCGGCGGCAGCCGCTACATCGGCGATTCGGTGCTGTTTCTGCTTGCGGCGCGCCTGATCCAGCCAGCGGCGACTTGTGCCGCCTCGGGTGTGCCGTTCTTGACTAGCAGCCGCGCGAAGCTTGTGGTCACGTCCTGCTCGTAGGGGTCATCGTGTCCCTGAGCCCAGCCGCTTTGAGCGCTTCTGCGATGGCGACCTCGATTTGGGCGTACGTGCCGTCGATCCCGAACGGTGCCTGCCGTAACGCGCTACTTGCCTGCTCCGCAGAGGCATAGGGTCCGAGGTCTGGCGTGTGAGACTGCTGGTCGTCATCGTGGTCTGACGGCGTGACCATATGTTGACGTCTCCTCCGCGCGCGCATGAAGCGGTCAGGGCCAGCCTATCGTCACGCTCCACACTCGCGAGGATCGTGGAGGAGTTTGTCGAACTGTTCTATCTGCGGACTGAATGGACCGCCCAGAATTTCGGATCCTCGTCAGCGGACAGGCCGATTGCCTTCATCGCCCGGTCAGGATTTCATGATCCTCATCCGGGGTGATGTCGGACGAGGTCGAGGATCGCTGGTTCGCCGGGTTCGGCGCTGTCCAGTTGAGGCGCGATGATCACGTGGTCGCCGTGACCGTCACCCCACTAGTGCAAGTAGAGAGCTGTTGCTGACCCGGATCACCAGATGCCAGGACCGCACGGCGCCTTTGGGCCGGTTGTTATCGGCCAGTGGCCACCAAGCCAGCCGCGGCCGCGGCGATCAGGCAGCGTCGTCCATACGTGGTATCTCCCCACCGACGCGGATGTGCGGACGGCGCTTGGTCCTGACGCTCGCGAGCAGGCGGCCGCCGGGCTGTTGACGGTGCGCGCCTACCGGCCCCGCCCAGTACTAGTCACCGTCGGCTGGTTCGGGATCCATCGGATGCTGGCCTTCCTCGCCGAACACGAACCCGACCACGCCGTCGAGGCCGAAGCGCTCGTGTCCACCCTGGAACTGGACGCGGCGCTGACCGCCCGACGCACCGCTGGCCTGGACCAAGTCCTGGCCGCATGCGCCGCCACCAACCGCGAGGTGGCCGTAATCAGCGACCTGTCCGAACACGCGGTTCTCGCTGCCCTCCGAGCACACGTCATCGCTTCGCACGTCGCCGCAGTCGCCGCTCGACAAGGTCTCGACCTATCCGCGTTCGACGCCGGACACACCGCCCAGTGGACCGCCGACCTCCTCCGCGTGCCACTGGATTCCTGCCTGTTCGTCAGCGGCTGCAGCACACGACTTCACGCCGTTCGGCAGGCCGGAGCCGCCGGACTCGGCTGCGAGTGCGGACAAGATCGACGTAAGCACCTCGCCAACGCCGACACCCCTGTCGTCTCAGACCTCGCAACCCTGGCACACGCCCTACTCACCAGCTGACAGCCCGACCCGTGCCACTGGCAGCTGATCGCGGTCGAAGCGCAACCCGCAGCTCACTTGTCCAGTCCGATCGCCCGTTATCGGCGGCATGACAGTGCGCTGAACCTGCCATTCTTCGGCTCGGCCCGGAACTGCTGCTCTTCTGTGCTCGACTTCGAACGCATCGAATGCATGTAGCTCCACATCCTGTCCTAAGGGGGTGTCTCAGTTGGTGGCCTTGAGCCAGCGGCGGTAGCAGATCAGTACGCAGGCCAGGTCTGCGAAGGCTTGGAAGTGTTCGGCTTTGCGTTCGTAGCGGCGGACCAGACGGCGGTTGTTCATCAGCCAGGCCAGGCACGCTTCCACGATCCAGCGGTACCGGCCCAGCTTCTGCGAGGACTCGACGCCCTTGCGGGCGATCCGTACGCCGATCCCGCGCCGGCTGACCTCAGCACGCAGGGCGCGTTGGTCATATGCCTTGTCCGCGTGCAGCTTGTCGGGGCGGTGGCGGGGCCGGCCACGCCGGCCAGGGATCGGTGCGATCGAGTCGAGCAGGG
>JBBEWH010000279.1:0-26837 GCA_037414955.1 Actinomycetes bacterium KLBMP 9797 | reverse complement strand
ATGACATCGTCGGGCAGTTCGCCGATGGTGAGCTGCGGGCGTGGCGGTCGACCGGTGACCTGACTCAGGATCAGCTTCTGGCGCCGGGCAGTGGGGTGCGTATCGGCACGGGTTGGACGACCGGCAACGTGCAGCGGATCCTGGTGGGTGATTTCACCGGAGACGGCAAGAGCGACCTCGCCGGGCAGTTCGCCGATGGTGAGTTGCGGGTCTGGCGGTCGACCGGTGACCTGACCCAGGACCAGCTCCTGGCGCCCGGCAACGGCGTGCGCATCGGCACCGGCTGGACGACCGGCAATGTGCAGCGGATCCTGGTGGGTGATTTCACCGGCGATGGCAGGGATGACATCGTCGGGCAGTTCGCCGATGGTGAGCTGCGGGCGTGGCGGTCGACCGGCATCCTCAACGACAACCAACTCCTGGCGCCCGGCAGCGGCGTGCGCATCGGCACCGGCTGGACGACGGGCACTGTGCAGCGCATTGTGGTGGGCGATTTCACTGGGGACGGTAGGGATGACCTCGCCGGCCAGTTCGCCGATGGTGAGCTGCGGGCGTGGCGGTCGACCGGTGACCTGACTCAGGACCAGCTCCTGGCGCCCGGCAACGGCGTCCGCATCGGCACCGGGTGGACAACCAGCAGTGTGCAGCGGATCCTGGTCGGTGATTTCACCGGAGACGGCAAGGATGACCTCGCCGGCCAGTTCGCCGATGGTGAGCTGCGGGCGTGGCGGTCGACCGGTGACCTGACCCAGGACCAGCTTCTCGCACCGGGCAGCGGGGTGCGTATCGGCACCGGCTGGACCACCAGCAACGTCCACCGCATCCTCTGATCTGAGCAGGGCGCGGGGGGGGGGGGGGGGGGGGGGGGGGCCACCCCCCCCCCCCCCGCGCTCCGGAGCCTGCCTCCTCGGTAGCCGCGCCGCAGCGCGGCTTGACCTGGCATGCCATGATCCTGGCTACCAGATGGAGAGCGATAGCGGGGGTAGGCACGCTTCATGGGCGAGTTCGTGGACGCGGCGCTCGGTTTCCCGGCCGTGCTCTTCACCTTCTTGCTGGTGGTCGTCGTCGGCTACTGGATCCTTGTGCTGCTCGGCGCGCTCGACATCGAGGCCCTCGACTTCGACGCCGACGGTGACGTGCTGGGCGGCGTCGGCCTGGCTGGCGTGCCCGTCGCGGTCGCCGGTTCGCTCCTCATCGCCATCGCCTGGTTCGTCAGCCTCGCCGGCACGGTGCTCGTCGGTGACGTGCTGGCGCTCGCGATCCTCGCGCTCGTGGTGGCGCTCGCCGTCGCGTGGGTCGCCACCCGCCTGCTCGTGCTGCCGTTGCGACGGCTCTTTCCCACCGCGCCGGAGGCGTCCCGATCCGACTTCGTCGGATCCGTGTGCGTCATCCGCACCGGGCGGGTCAGCCAGACTTTTGGCCAAGCGGAGGTTACCGCCGCCGACGGTTCGTCCGCGATCATCCAGGTGCGGCAGACGGGCACCGACACGTTCGCGCACGGCACCGCCGCGCTGATCTACGACTACGACACCGACGGGGAGTTCTTCTGGGTCACCCCCGTCCCACACCCCGAACCGCTCGCATAAAGAGGAACCCCTCATGGACGTCATCACCACCGGCTTCGCCGTGCTCGTCGCCGTCATCCTCCTCGTCGTCATCGTGTTGCTGTTCATGGTGAGCCGACTGTTCCGCAAGGTGGAGCAGGGCAAGGCGCTCATCATCTCGAAGGTCCGGAAGGTCGACGTCACGTTCACCGGCGCGGTCGTGCTGCCGGTGTTCAACAAGGCCGAGACCATGGACATCTCGGTCAAGACGATCGACATCGAGCGGACCGGCAACGAGGGGCTCATCTGCCGCGACAACATCCGGGCCGACATCAAGATCACCTTCTTCGTGCGGGTCAACAAGACGGTCGAAGACGTCATCAAGGTGGCGCAGGCGATCGGCACGGCCCGGGCCAGCGACCAGGAGACGCTGCAGGAGCTGTTCAACGCGAAGTTCTCCGAGGCGCTCAAGACGGTCGGCAAGCAGCTCGACTTCGTCGACCTGTACACGAAGCGGGACGAGTTCCGCGACCAGATCATCGCGGTGATCGGCACCGACCTGAACGGGTACAGCCTGGAGGACGCGGCGATCGACTTCCTGGAGCAGACGCCGATGTCGAGTCTCGACCCGGCCAACATCCTGGACGCGCAGGGCATCCGGAAGATCACCGAGCTGACCGCGATCGAGCACGTGCGGACGAACGAGTTCCAGAAGACCGAGCAGAAGGAGATCACCCGCCAGAACGTCGACGCCCGCCAGACGATCCTGGAGCTGGAGCGGCAGCAGGCCGAGGCGGAGATCAAGCAGCGCCGCGAGATCGAGACCATGCGGGCGCGCGAGGAGGCGGAGATCTCCCGGGTACGGGCGGAGGAGCGCCAGAAGGCCGAAGCCGCCAACATCCGGGCCGACGAGCAACTCGGCGTCCAGCAGGAGAACAAGGCGCGCGAGATCGCGGTCGCGGAGAAGAACCGGGAGCGGGTCATCGCGATCGAGACCGAGCGGATCGAGAAGGACCGCATGCTCGAGGTCATCGCGCGGCAGCGGGAGACCGAGCTGACCACGATCTCCAAGGACAAAGAGGTCGAGGCCGAGAAGCGGGCGATCGCGGAGGTGGTCCGGGAGCGGATCGCGGTGGACAAGACGGTCGCCGAGCAGGAGGAGAACATCAAGCGCCTGCGGGTGGTCGAGGAGGCCGAGCGGGTACGCCAGGCGACCGTCATCGCGGCCGAGGCGGAGGCGCAGGAGGCGCTGGTCAAGGACATCAAGGCGGCCGAGGCGGCGGAGCAGGCGGCGAAGCACAAGGCGCGGGAGGCGCTGGTGCTGGCCGAGGCGCGGCAGCAGGCGGCCGAGCTGGACACCCGGGCGAAGATCCGGCTGGCCGAGGGCGCGCAGGCCGAGGCGGCCGCGGCCGGGCTGGCCGAGGTGCAGGTGCGCGAGCGGGACGCGGTGGCCATCGAGAAGGTGGGGCGCGCCGAGGCGGCCGTGGAGCGGGAGAAGGCGCTCGCGGCGGCCGAGGGCACCGAGCAGCTGGGCAAGGCGGAGGCCGTGGTCGAGCGGGAGAAGGCCCTGGCGCTCGCCGACGCCGTCCGCGAGAAGCTGAAGGGCGAGGCGGAGGGTCTCACCGAGAAGGCCGCCGCGATGGCCGCGCTGGACGAGGCGACCCGCGAGCACGAGGAGTACCGGCTGCGGCTGGAGGCGGAGAAGGAGATCCGGCTCGCCGGCATCGACATGCAGCGGCAGATCGCCGAGTCGCAGGCGACCATCGTGTCGAAGGGGTTGGAGCGGGCGAACATCGACATCGTCGGTGGCGACAGCATCTTCTTCGACCGGCTGATGAGCTCGATCTCCGCGGGCAAGGCGGTCGACGGCTTCGTCGGCCACTCCGACGTGGCGCAGACGCTGGGCAAGCCGTGGCTGGACGGCTCGGCCGACTTCACCAAGGACCTGGCCGAGCTGCTCCGGTCGCTGAACACCGGTGATGTGCAGAACCTGACACTGTCCGCGTTCCTACTCCAGCAGATCAAGGCCGGCGGCTCCGACGTCGGCAAGATGCAGGAGCTGCTCCAGGCCGCGAAGCGGCTCGGCCTCGCCGACGCCCCGCTCGCCGAGCTCGACTCCAAGTGACGGCCACGGCTACCGAGGCGCCGGCCACGCCCGCGCTGGACGTCGGCACGTACGAGGTCCTGCGCGGCCGGCTCGCCGAGCGGTCGGCGGAGCTGGCCCGCCGGGCGGAGGCGCTGAACGCGCGCCGCCTGGAGGTGTTCGGCAGCGCGGAGACGCGGCTGGTGGGCACCGAGCGGATCCGCACGGAGAACAACTGCGTGCCGCGCGACATCGTGTCGATCGGCGGGCTGATGCTCTTCGGCTACAACGTCTTCATCGGGCTGAAGCCGGAGACCACCGTCGACGACGTGTTCGCGGTGCACGCGTTCAGCCGGGACGGTGAGGCGTTCCGGTTCGAGCCGGCCGGCATCGGGTCGGGCGGCATCGAGTCGGGCAGTGAGGTGGCGTGGCTGCGCGACCCGCAGTTCCTGCGCGACTTCGGCGAGCTGTACCGGTACTACCGGGAGACCCGGCTACTCCAGCTGCGCCGGCTCGACGGGCGGCTGCTCGCCGTCTTCCAGACCGGGCCCAACACCGAGGACATCCGCGTGCTGCGGTGGCAGGTGGCGACCGACGGCACGGTGTCCTACCTGGACAACCGGGGCGAGCGGGATCACACGTTCCCACCGTCGCACGACTTCGAGTGGGTGGAGACCACCCGGGAGAGCCACGTGCTCGGCCGCCACCCGCACATCTCCATCGGTGACGAGGTCTTCGTCGAGACCGTGGGCGGCACGCTGACCGTCAAGGTGGAGAACAACACCGAGACCGGCGAGGGCGTCTACGAGGAGCCGGTCGACGAGCCGCTGCAGAGCCTCGCCGACGCCGACGTGCACTACGCCCGGGTCGGTCCGCTGATCCTGCTGCGGGTGCGGCCGTACAAGGAGACCGGGTGGCGGCATCTGGTCTTCAACACCCGCACCAAGACCGTGGTGCGGCTCGACGGCATCGGGCAGGCGTGCCAGCGGCTGCCCGAGGACCACGGCCTCATCTTCCCGGGCGGCTACTACCTCGCGACGGGAATCAACAAGACGTTCGACACCGACGTGGCGAGCCTGGAGTTCGACCGGGTCATCCGCTCCACCAACGGTGAGGACGTGCTCTACGTCTTCCACGCGCGGGCGGAGGGGCGCACGCTCCTGCTGCCGTACAACGTGATCCGCAAGGAGGTCGCGACCCCGATCCCGTGCCACGGGTACTCGCTCTTCGACGACGGCACACTCGTGGTGTTCCGCGCCACGTCCGAGGAGCCGACCCGGGTGCACCCCATGCAGGTGTGGCAGACGCCGTACCTGTCCGACGCCTACGCCGCCGCGCAGCCGGTCGGCACCGGGCCGCTGGAGCGGGTGGGTAACGCCGATCTCGTCCGGGGCGTCTCGGACTGCCTGTCGGTGGCCCGGATGACCGACGAGATGACGCCCTCCACCGGCGTCTTCGAGGGCCTGATCGCCACCTGCGGCCGCATCTTCGACCACTACCACTGGTTGGGCGAGCAGGAGCTCGGCGACCTGCGGACCCCGCTGGCCGACGTGCGGGCGACCGCCGAGCAGGTACTGGACGAGTTCGAGAAGGTGCAGGCGCTCACCGCGCAGGCGACCACCGCGCTGGACGAGGCGGCGGGCCGGATCCAGTCGCTCGTCCGCCGCACCCGCGGCGAGTCTCCACAGTCGACGCAGGACTGGGTGGGTCAGCTCGCCGACCTCCGCGCCGCGCAGGGCCACCTGGTGACGCTGCGGGAACTGCGCTATGTGGACACCGCGCGGATCGACGACCTGTCCCGCGTACTCGATGAGGAGCTGGCCTCGGCCGCGAAGCGCGCGGTGGCGTTCCTGCGCCGGGACGACGCGTTCACCGGCTATCACGCGGAGATCGACCGGCTGGTCGCCGAGGCCGAAGGGATCGGCACCGTCGCGGCCGCCGAGCCGCTGGGGGAGCGGCTGGCCGCCCAGGCCGAGGGCATGCAGGTGATCACCGCGGTGGTCGGCTCGCTGGACATCGCCGACGCGACCGTGCGCACCGGCATCCTGGAACGCATCGGCGAGGTGCTCGGCGGCGTCAACCGCGCGCGGGCCACATTGGAGGGTCGGCGCACGGAGCTGCTCGCCACCGAGGGACGGGCCGCGTTCGCGGCCGAGTTCGCCCTGCTGGGCCAGGCCATCACCGGCGCGCTCGCGGTCGCGGACACCCCGCAGCACTGCGACGACCAGCTCGGCCGGCTGCTGCTCCAGCTGGAGAACCTGGAGTCGCGCTTCGGCGAGTTCGACGACTTCCTGGCCGACCTCGGGGCCAAGCGCACCGACGTCTACGAGGTGTTCTCCTCCCGCAAGCAGGCCCTGCTGGACGAGCGGGCCCGCCGCTCCGACCGGCTGGTCGAGTCGGCCGACCGCATCCTCGCCAGCGTGCACCGGCGGATCGCGACCCTGGCGTCGATCGACGACGTCAACACGTACTTCGCGGCCGACCCGATGGTGGCCAAGCTGCGCTCGGTGGCGCAGGAGCTGCGCGACCTCGGCGATGCCGTCCGCGCCGAGGAGTTGGACGGCCGGGTCAAGGCGGCCCGTCAGGAGGCCGGCCGCAGCCTGCGCGACCGGCTCGACCTCTACAGCGACGGCGGCGAGACGATCGCGCTGGGCCGGCACCGGTTCGCGGTCAACACCCAGGCGATCGACCTCACGCTCGTGCCGCACGACGGGCGGATGGCGGTCGCGGTCACCGGCACCGACTACCGGGCGCCGGTGCGCGACGAGGCGTTCGAGGCCACCCGCCCGTTCTGGGAGCAGCTGCTGGTCTCCGAGACACCGGAGGTGTACCGGGCCGAGTTCCTGGCCGCGTCCCTCCTGTTGGACGGCGACCTGGACGCCCTCCGCGAGTCCGCGGTCGTCGAGGGCGGGCTGCGGGATCTGGTACGCCGCGCCGCCGAGACCCGGTATGACGAGGGGTACCAGCGCGGCGTGCACGACCAGGACGCCGCCGCGATCCTGGACGCTCTGCTGCGCCTGCACGCGGGCGCGGGGCTGCTGCGCTACCCGCCGGCGGCCCGCGCGGCCGCCCAACTCTTCTGGGCGTACGGCACCGATGAGAAGGTCCGCAGTGGATGGTCCACAAGGGCCGGTTCGCTCGCGCGGGCCCGGGCACTGTTCAAGGTGGAGGGTGCGGCGATCGACGAGCTCCGCGCCGAGCTGGACGGCGCCATCGACGCGTTCGTGCGGGACCGGCGGCTCCCCATCGATCCCGACTTCGCCGGTGAGTACCTGTTCGAGGAACTGGCCGGCGCGCCGTTCGGCTTCGTCACCAGCGCCGGCGCCCGCGACCTGCTCGATCGGTTCCACCGCGCGCTGGGCGGCCCGAAGGCCGAGTCGGACCGGCGGTTCGAGGAAGACCTGCGGGCGCTCGGCGACGACCTGGCCGCGCGGCACCAGTTGGTCTCGGCCTGGCTCACCGCCTTCGCGGGGATGGAAAGCGGCGCCGACCTTCCCGAGGCCATCGCCATCGAGCTCTGCGGCGCGGACCTGCCCCGGCACGACTCGTCCGCGAGCCTGTCCACCACTGTGGAGGGCCTGCTCGGCACGCACCCGCGGATCGCGAGCCGCCGCCTGGAACTGCGGCTCGACGAGCTGCTGACCCGGATCCGGCGGTTCCGCGCCGAGCGGGTGCCGGCCTTCCGGGCATACCAGCGGCAGCGCAACGACCTCGTCGCGCGCGAGCGCACCCGCCTGCGCCTGGCCGAGCACGAGCCGAAGGTGATGAGCGCGTTCGTGCGCAACCGCCTCCTCGACGAGGTCTACCTGCCGCTGATCGGCGACAACCTGGCCCGCCAGCTCGGCGCGGTCGGCGACGCCAAGCGCACCGACCAGATGGGCCTGCTGCTGCTCATCTCACCGCCCGGCTACGGCAAGACCACGCTCATGGAGTACGTGGCCAGCCGCCTCGGCCTGGTCTTCGTGAAGGTGAACGGCCCGGCGCTGGGCCACGCGGTCACCTCGGTCGATCCGGCCGAGGCGCCCAACGCCACCGCCCGGCAGGAGGTGGAGAAGATCTCGTTCGCCCTGGAGATGGGCAACAACGTGCTGCTCTACCTCGACGACATCCAGCACACCTCGCCGGAGCTGCTGCAGAAGTTCATCTCGCTCTGCGACGCGCAGCGCCGGATGGAGGGTGTGTGGGAGGGGCAGACCCGCACGTACGACCTGCGGGGCAAGCGGTTCGCGGTGTGCATGGCGGGCAACCCCTACACCGAGTCGGGACAGCGCTTCCGGATCCCGGACATGCTCGCGAACCGGGCCGACGTGTGGAACCTCGGCGACGTGCTCTCCGGCAAGGAGGAGCTGTTCGCGCTCAGCTATATCGAGAACTCGCTGACCGCCAACCCCGTGCTCGCCCCGCTGTCCACACGCGACCGTGGCGACCTGGGGCTGCTCGTCCGGCTCGCCAAGGGCGACGAGTCGGTGCGCCCGGACCAGCTCGAGCACCCGTACTCGGCGGTCGAGCTGGAACAGATCCTCGCTGTGCTGCGCAAGCTGCTCCGGGTGCAGCGGGTGGTGCTGACCAACAACCAGGCGTACATCGCCTCGGCCGCACAGTCGGACTCGTCCCGCACCGAGCCGCCGTACCAGCTCCAGGGCTCGTACCGGAACATGAACAAGCTCGCCGAGCGCATCGTGCCGGTGATGAACGACGACGAGCTGGACGCCGTCATCGACGACCACTACCTGGGCGAGGCGCAGACGCTGGCCGCGAACGCCGAGGCGAACCTGCTCAAGCTCGCCGAGCTGCGCGGGCGGTTGACGGGGGAGCGGGCCGCGCGCTGGGCCGCGGTGAAGGCCGGGTACCTGAAGGCCAAGGCGCTCGGCGGCGCGGCGGACGACCCGATGAGCCGCGCGGTGGGCGCCGTCGGCCTGCTCGCCGACCAGGTCGGCGCGGTCGGCTCGGCCATCGACCGCCTCCGCTCGTGATCAGGGCGTCCCTCAAGTCGTTCTAACGACTTGAGGGACGCCCTGATCATGGGGTCAGCCCAGCCGGGCGCGGGCCGCTTCCCGGCGCTCGACGAACCGGTTGGCGTTCCGGTCCAGTGCGGCGAGGAACGTGGACAGCTCCTCGCGGGCCTGCTCGCCGTCAGCGGAGAACCCGTCCCGCTCGAGCACGCGCAGCTGCCGCAGGATCGGCATGACCACGTCGTCGTGATGGATCCGCAGGTCGTAGATGCCCGCCATGGCGATCTGCACCGACTTGCGGCCGAAGTTCTCGATGGTGTGCCCGGGCATCTGGAACGACGTGACCACGTCGCGGACCGCCCGCATGGCCAGGTCGGGCGCCAGGTCGAACGCGGCGCCGAGCAGGTTGCGGTAGAAGAGCATGTGCAGGTTCTCGTCCTGGGCGACGCGGGCCAGCAGTTGATCGCAGATCGGGTCGCCGCTGATCCGGCCGGTGTTGCGGTGCGCCACGCGGGTCGCGAGCTCCTGGAAGGAGACGTAGGCGATCGAGCTGAGCACGCCACCGTACTCGCTGGTGAAGCCGGCGCCCATGTGCGCCATCCGGGCGCGCTCCAGCTCCACCGGGTCGACCGCCCGGGTGGTGAGCAGGTAGTCGCGGATCGCGATGCCGTGCCGGCCCTCTTCGGCCGTCCACCGGTGCACCCAGGTGCCCCACGCGCCGTCGCGACCGAACTCGGTCGCGATCTCGTGGTGGTAGCTGGGCAGATTGTCCTCGGTCAGGAGGTTTACGATCAACGAGGTCCGGGCGACGGGGGACAGCCGCGACTGGTCGGGCTCCCATGCCTTGCCGCCGAGCACGCCGTCGAAGTCGCTGCCCTCGCTCCACGGCACGTACTCGTGCGGGAACCACTCCTTGGCCGTGGCGAGGTGACGGTTGAGGTTCGTCTCGACCACCGGCTCCAGGTCGCGCAGCAGATCGACGGTGTGGTTGGGCGACACAGGACCTCCTGAAGCTACGGTTACGTTACCGTAGCTTCCGGGACCGGTGCCCCGCCACCGAGGTGGGCCGGCAACCACCAGTTGTCGCCCGGATCGGATGGTTTTTCCGGATAATCCCGCTGGGCCTGGTCCAGCAGCTCCTGCATCCGCGTCCGCAGCGCGACCCCGGCTGCCGCCTGGTCGTCGCGGCGGCCCGGCCACATCGGCTCGCCCACCACGATCGAGATCGGTGTGTGCCGCCGGGTCAGCGCGCGCGGGCGGCCCTTGGTCCACAACCGGTGCGTGCCCCAGACGGCCATGGGTACCAGCGGCACGCCGGCCGCGGCGGCCATCCGGGAGGCGCCGGACTTGATCTCCTTGACGGTGAACGACGGGCTGATCGTCGCCTCCGGGAAGACGCCGACCACCTCGCCGTCCTTGAGCGCCGCCAGGGCGGCCTTGTACGAGGCGAGGCCCGCGTCGCGGTCGACCGGAATGTGATGCATGCCACGCATCAGCGGCCCGCTGATCCGGTGCGTGAAGACCGACTGCTTCGCCATGAACCGGACCAGCCGCCGCGACGGCTGGGCGGCCAGCCCGCAGAAGATGAAGTCGAGGTAGCTGATGTGGTTACTGGCCAGGACCGCACCGCCGGTGCGGGGGAGGTGCTCGGCGCCGACCACGGTGATCCGCATGTCGAGCGCGCGGAACAGGGTCTTGCAGAGGGCGATGACCGGCGGGTACACGAGGTCGGACATGGCGTAACGGTACGGCAGCCAGCGGCGGAACGGAGGAGTGACGTCACCATCCGCCTCCCCGCAGCTACCCCTTTCGCTGGCGAACGGGCCGGGGCCCCACGGTGCCGCCGAGCACGATGCGTGGCTTCCGCGCCGGGTCCAGCCAGCGGAGGACGCTAACCAGGTGGTCGTGACGCAGGCTGACGCAGCCCGCGGTCGGGCCGCCGGACGTGCTGTGCTCGTGCAGGAAGATGCCGCTGCCCGCGTACGGCACCGGGGTGGGCACGGTCGGCGGCATGTTGTAGGTGACGACCGCGAAGTGCGTGTACTGCGGGCTGATCCGCCACAGCGGCTCGCTGTCGCCGCCGGGATCGACGCTGGTGTGCTCGAACGAGTTGTAGCGCGGCGACGTGGGGTTGCAGTTCCACCAGTCGTTGACGGCCAGCTGGTGGTAGCGGAACCGGACGCCCGGGTCGGCGGCGATGCCGTACATCGTCTCCCCGAAGGCGTAGACGCCCGTGGGTGTGGTGCCGTCACCCTCGCGGCGGTCGGCGCTGAAGCCGTTGCGGGCGATCCGCGCGGGCAGCGCCCCGGAGACGGCGAGCCACCGGCCGCCGGACTTGGCGAACGTCTCCACGGTCGCGGCGCTGATCGAAGCGCCGGTGCCGCGCACCACGACGACCTGCTGGGTGGGTGGTGGCGGCTTGGGCAGCCGACCGGCGGCGCGCGCCTCCCCACCCGACAACACGGGGGCGGCCGCCGCGGCGGCCGCGAGAATGATCGACCGTCGTCTCATCCCCTCATCATGCCCGACCCCATTCCCCATGATCAGGGCGTCCTTCAAGTAGTTACAACTACTTGAAGGACGCCCTGATCATGGGTGGGTGCGGGGCATCGCGGCCGTCACCGTGCGCGCCAGCCCTGGCAGGTCGGCCATGTCCAGCAGCGCCAACAGGCCGCTGTAGTCAGCCGCGTCGCGCGACCGGTCGGCGATGAACCCGGCGACCAGTGGCCGCAACAGCCGCTCCAGCACCTGGCGGTCCAGCAGGCACAGCACTTCCCGCATCCACTGAGAGCGGTACGAGTTGGCGCCGAGCGACCATTCGAACAGCTCCGGCGCCAGCGCCTCCACCACGTCCGGCCGGGTGCCGCCGTGCGTGTGCAGCAGATGCAACGCCAGATCCTGGTCCGGTGGAGTGTCACCGGTCAGGGCGAGCTTGCGTCGAAGCACCTCGGTCGGATCCTCGGCGAGGAACCTTGTGCGGGCGGAACGAAGCTCACGCTCCGCCCGAACAAGGTCATCCCACAGTTCGTCGTTCGTCATTCACTACTCCACGGCTTCCCACGGAAGCCTACTAATCAACTTGGAGAACTTGCTCTTCGACATCGCCACCGTGGGATAGATGGTGACATGACCGGTGGGCGCGTTTCCGCCGAGCTTGAAGTTGGCGCCGTCCTTGAAGTAGGCCAGCCCTTCTGGCAGGTTGTCCAGAGCCTCTTGCCTCAACCGGTAGACGGGGTTGTCGCTGCGGAAGCCCGCGTTGAGATTCTCGACGCTGTCGTAGGTCGACAACCCGCGTGGGTTGGGTAGCCGGTCGCCCTGTGCGCGTACCAGACCGTTTTCGAGTTCCATGTCGTAGTTCTTCGGGGAGGGCTTCGCTTCTCCCACACCGCGAGCGTAGACGCCGCCGCAGTTGTGAACGAGTACCTGAGTGGCACCGGCCCGCACATAGTATGTGTGGATCCCCGCTACGGTCAGGTTGTGCACCCGCTGGCTTTGCGTCCAGGCTCGGCTGGCAACGACTCGAAGGAGATCGCCGTCCGCGTTCTCCAGGACGTTGCCGGGGCGCACGTCTTCGGCCTCCACGAAGCGTCCTTGATCGTCCAACCAGACCGGGTGTCCAGCGGTGGCGATGATCGTGCCCGTCGCGTTCCCCTCGTCGCCGTCGGTGTCCACCGTCAGTTCCACGAGGTCCTTGTCGCCATCGCCAGCGATCAGCGCGACGACCGGACGGGCCTCGGTGATACCGAGCTCCGGATCGGTGGCTAGCACCTCGTCGCCAAGAGCGATGTCTTCGATGGCCTTGTAGGTGCCGTTGGCCATCAGAACGGCGGTCCCAGGAACGAAGCTGTTCGCCGTGCAGCTGGCCCCGCGGCTGGCGGCTGATCCGCCACTGGTCCTGGTGCCGGCCTTGGCCGGACCGGCGCTGCCACCACCCCCAGTCGCCTTCGCGCCGCCGGTGGGCCCACTGCCACCGGACGTCGCCTTGCCCGGATTCGGAGCGGCCCGGCCAGCCCCCTGCGCCACGTCCGCCGCCTTCGCGCCGGAGCGTGCCGTGTCCGCAGCCTTGGACGCCGATTGCGCCGCGTCCAGGCCCTTGGCCGCGTACTTCACGCCCTTGGCGGCGGTAGCGGCGTAGCCCGCGAACGGGATCGCCGACGCCGCGGACAGGGCCGCGTTGGCGTAGTCGCCCTCGGCCGCATACCAGGCCGCGTTGGCCAGGTCGGCGACCTCGCCCACGCCGGGCACCAGGCCCGCCACGTCGAGGACGGCGTGCCCGATGTCGCTGAATGAGAGGTGGCCGTCGATCTCTACCTGCGAGATCGGATTGCCGCCGCCGAACGCGTACCGGTTGTTGGTGAACGGGTCGGTGGACAGGTTGAGGTCATCCAGGGCGCCCTGGTAGGAATCCTGGGTCAGGAACCTGTTCAAGCCGGGGTCGTAGTCACGGAACCCCATGTCGTAGTCGCCGGAGGACTGGTCGAAGCGCTTGCCGTTGAACCGGTATGCGTTGTAGGGCTCCTTGTTCGGGTCTTCCGGGTTGTTCGCGTCTGGCTTGTCGACGCCGGTGAACTGCTCGCCGTCGTTCTTGCCGTAGGCGGTGTAGCCGTACGTGGCTCGCGAGTCGCCCTGCTCGTCGGTGATCTGCTCTACGTCGGAGTGCGGATTATATGTTTGGTACGACTCTTCGAAACTGCCGTCGTCCTTGAATTTCTGCTGCGCGAGCAGCCGTCCCTCACCGTCGTAGGTGTACGTCTTGCGGACCTTGCCGCCATCCTCCTCGGCGAGCACCTGGTTGGTGAGGCCGAGGTAGGACAGCTCCGTGGTCTTGTCGTTCTGCTTGCGGGTCAGTTGCCGGTCCAGCGGGTCGTAGGTGTACTCCGTGGTGCCGCCCGGGGTCCGCTTGTGGGTCTTGGTCCGGTCGAGTCCGTCGTACGTGTACTCCTCGATCGTGGTGCCGGCCGCGGTGACCTTCCGCAGGCGGCCGAAGTCGTCGTATTCGTAGTTCGACGTGACGCCCGCGGTCACCGATGTCGTTAGCCGGTTCTTGTCGTAGTTGAAGGTGGTCCGGGTGCCCTTGATGGTTTGCTCGATGACGTTGTTGTTGGCGTCGTGCACGTACGACTCGGTGTCCGAGCCGTGTCCCGTCTTGGTCTGCTTCCGGATGCGGTCCCGCGGGTCGTACTCGTAGGTGGTCGTGGTGTCGAGCGTTGCCGACTTGTTGTCGGCGTTCTGCTTCCTGCCGACGTCCTTCGACCGGTGACTGTTGGCGTTGTACTCGATGGTGTGCTCGTTGACCACCGTCCCGTTCGACTTCTTCTCCACCTGGTGCCTCAGCAGTTGGTCCAGGTGGTACTCGTAGGTGACGGTGTTGCCGTTGCCCTTCTTCTCGGTCTCGACCTGCTGCCGCTTGGTGTAGGCGAAGGTGGTGGTCTTCGCCGAGGTGTCCGTGGCGGTCTTGCCGTTCTTGACGGTCTCGACCAGGTCGCGGGGGTTGTAGGTGTACTTCGCGTATGTCTTGTCGTGAATGCGCTCGAGCAGGTTGTCGTTGACGTCGTACTCGAAACGCGTGGTGTTCTTGACCGCGCCGTTCAGCTTCTCCTCGACCTTGCGCACCCGATTGACCACGTCGTAGGTCATCGTGTACGTGTCGATCTTCGTGTCGGTGCTCTTGTCGAGCATCTGGGTCAGGTTGGCGTTGGGGTCGTAGGAGAACTCGAAGTTCTTGCGTGCCCCTCCGGAGGCGCCGTCACCGTCGTCAGACTGCGTCTTGCGCTTGCCGTCGGGGAAGTACGTCCAGTTCATCTGGCGCGTGCTGCCGCCACCAGTGATCTTGCGAGAGACCTGGTTGCCGTTCGGGTCGTAGTCGTACTCGGTCTTGATGTTCCAGGGGTCCGTGCTGCTCTTCGTCCAACTGTTGTCCCAGTACGTGTACGTGGTGACCGCACGTGCCGACTCGCCCTGCGACGGGGGAGCCTCGACAGTCTTGACGTTGCCCAGCTTGTCGTACGTGTAAATGGTGGAGTCGGCGGTCTTCACCCGCTCGTCGTCCGCGTCGAACGGCTCCAGTTGCTCCCTCACCCGGTTCAGCGCGTCGTACCGGTACGCCGTGGCGAAGTCGTTCGAGTCGTTGGTCGTCTCCACGCCACGCGGTGAGATGATCCGGGTCTGGTTCCCGACCTCGTCGTACTCGTATCGGGTGGTGCGGACGGTGGATCCGGTGTGTGGCACCTGTTCTTCGACGATCAGCGAGCGTTCGTCATAGGCCAGGACGGTTCTGTTGCCCTCCTGGTCGATCCGCGCGGTGGCGTTCCCGTCTCGGTCGTACTCGGTCTTCGTGGTGAAGCCGTCCGCGTCCGTGACGGTCACCGGCCGCCGGTTGAGGTCGTAGGCGTATTTCTCGTTGAAGTCGTCGGGGTCGGTGGTGGCCGACTTGCGCTGGTCGGCAACCACGATCCGATTGCCCACCTTGTCGTAGTCGGACGTGACCCGGCCGCCGGCCGCATCTGTGACCTCGATGAGCTGGTTCAGCTCGTCGTACCGGTAACGGGTGACGTAGTCGTCCGGATCCGCGGTGAGCGTGCCCTTCGGATCGGTCTCCGCGATCAGGTTGCCGACCGCGTCGTAGTCGTACGTGGTGGTCCGCTCCGAGCCGGCGGACGTGTCCTTCGGCTCGGTGAGATAGGCCAACCGATCGGCCGGATCATGCCCGGCTTCGGTCACCGCGCCGTTGGCGTCCTGCTGCCGCACGACGTTGTCGTTGCGGTCATAGGCGCGGCCCGGCGTGACAATGTAGACGTCGTTCGCCGCATCCTTGGGCTGCCGGGCGCTGAGCGGCCGGCCGAAGGTGTCATACGTGTACTGCGAGGTGTGGCCGTTGGTGTCCACGATGGACACCACATTGCCGACCGCGTCGTACTCGTACGTCTCCACCTGGTTCAGCGCGTCGGTGATCTTCTTCGGATAGCCGACGGGGTCGTAGTCGTCGTACTTCGTGGTGTTGTCGTTGGCGTCGGTGCTGGTCTTCTGCTGTCCCCAGGTGTCGTACGTGTACACCGACGTGTAGTCACCGGCCGTCGCGGTCGCGTTGCCCTTCGGGTCGGTGACCGAGGTGAGGTTGCCGAAGCTGTCGTACCCGAAGGTGAACTTGCGCCCTTCCGGGCTGGTCTTCTCGGTCAGCTCGGCGGTGTGCCCCTTGAGACCGAACCGGTAGGCCAACTTCTGCGGCGCGGTGTTGTTCTTGTTCGCCTCGGGGTCACGGATCTCCAGCGGCAGGCCGGTTTTCTCGTCGTACACCCAGGTCGTGACCGCGCCGTTGTCCTCCTGTAGTCGCCGCACGTTGTTGTCGGCGTCCCAGGTCAGTTCGGTCTTCTGGTTCTTGGCGTTGGTGAGCAGCGTGGGCCGCCCGAAGCCGTCGATCAGGTACGTCGACGCGTGGCCGTTGGCATCGGTGACCACCGACTGGATGAAGGAACCGGTGCTGCCGTCCGGGTCGGCGTAGGTGAACTCGGTCGCCTTGTCGACCCGGTCGGTCACCTGCTGCGCCCGCCAGCGCAGCAGCGTGCCCGCCGACGCCGGGAAGTAGCCGAGCTTGGTGCCGTGTCCGCGCGGGTCGTCGACCCGGACGAGTTTGGGGTTCGTCATGCCCGCGGCGTCGTCGTAGTAGAAGCCGAACGGCTTCTCGTCCGGCGTGCCCTGGCCGTCGATCACCTGCTGGAGCAGGCCCTTGTCGCTGTAGGTGAACGTGATTCGGCGGCCGGTGACGTCCACGATGGACCTGAGCTGGTGGACGATCTGCGCGTTGGTCAGGTTGGTGCCGCTGCGCTTGACGTTGCCGACGAAGTATTCGTAGTTGTCGCCGGTGTTGAAGTACTCGAACGTGAGCGTGCGCCGCCCGGTGGCGTCGGTGAGGTACTTGAGCACGCCGGTGTTGCGGTTGCCGATGTTCGTCCGTTCGTACGTGAACAGCAGGTCGTTGCCGTTCTTGTCCACGATGGCGGTCTGGTAGCCGTCGGCGTCGAAGTAGAACTGGCTGCGGTCCGGGCGCGTCATCACCCAGGTCCGCACCGGGTCGTCGTTGCTGTGGCGCTGCAGGTAGAGGTGCACGCCGGCCGGGCTGTCGTAGTCCCAGTCCGCCTCGTTGGTGCTGTTGTGCTTGTTCAGGTCGAAGAAGTGACTGGTGCCGTCGCCGTCGGTCAGCGTGATCTTGGTGGGCCAGCGGGAATCACCACCGGAGAACACCAGCGGCGAGCCCAGCCGCTGCACCGTGGAGGTGGACAGCGACCAGCCGTAGCCGACGTACGAATTGGAGCTGTCCTGGCTGTTGTAGGACAGCCGGACGAACGTCGAGACGCCCCGGCTCGGGTTGCTGAACGCGTTGTAGCTGAACACCGCGTTGCCGGAGAACTGGTTGACCATCACGGTGGAGCCGGCACCGGCGTTCTCGCCGGTGTACTGGTAGAACTTCTCCAGCCCGAGCTGGTCGGAGGTCGGGTCCTCCACGGTGATCCGCTGCGCCAGCGGCGGCACCTCCCACACCTGGGAGAACCATTGCCCGGTGGTCTTGTTGCGCAGGTCCCACTTCAGCACGAACGCCTGGCGTTTGTTGCCCTGGTCGCTGCGCACCGGCGTCATGATCTTCGCTTGCAGGGTGGTGACCGCGCCCGGTGCCAGGTCGGTCGGCAGCGGCGTCTCGCGCTGGTTGTCCGATGTGGTCACGTCGGTGCCGTCGGCCAGCTCCCACCGGTACGACAGCACCCAGTCCGCCTTGGCGAGCGTGGAGCTGACGGTGTTGGTGACGGTGACCGGGGAGGTGTACTCGTCGCCCGGGATCATGCGGGACGGCACGGTCGGCGCGAAGTAGGTGTTCTCCGTCGCCGGCGCGGTGTAGACGACCTCCAGCCGCGGCCGCTGCCGGATGTCCGGCACCTCCCTGGAGGTGAACAGCACCCGCTGCGTGGGACTCGTCTCGTTGGCCAGCCGGAACAGCACACCCTTGTTGCTGCTCGGGTTGTTCACCCAGCCCTGCACCAGGCCGGTCGCGTTCCAGTGCTGCCAGCGCGGGTCGGTGCCGATGTTGGTCACCGACGCGGCCGCGGCGGCGGTGTAGTCACCGCCCGGGGTGGTCCACGCGGTCGTGCTGCTGGCCCGGTTCCACGAGCCGCTGAGTTCGTCGAAGTCGCGGGTCAGCCCGTGCATCTGGAACGTGGCGCCGGTGCCGCCCTCGGAGTAGGCGCCCCACATCCCGACCTTGGCGCTGAGCACCCGGGTGCCGGCCGGCAGCCCGGTCATGCTCGGCCACTTCACCACCGTCCGGCTGGTGCCGAAGAGGGAGCCGTTGTTGCCGATCTGGACCAGACCGCCGCCGTCCAGCACGTCGTGGCCGGTGTCCGGCTGCAGGCTGGTCAGCGTGGTGTCGGTGGAGTTGCCCTGCAGGACGCGCACGACGTGGCCGGCTTTGGGCAGCTGCACCTGCTCGGTCGGGGACGGGATCAGCTGACCGTCCCGGGTCTTGACGACGATCATGTAGTAGAACGGCGCGCCGAACTCGGTGGCGGAGTTGGCCGGCGTCGGCGTGCCGCTGGTGTCGCTGTAGTTGGTGCGGTCCTTGACCACCGGGGCGACCAGCGTCTTGGCGGACGGCACGAAGCTCTGCGCGGTGCTGCGGTGCACCTGGTATTCGAGGATGTCGTCGCCGGTGGTGCCGCCGGGTGACGGGTCCGCGTACGGCGTCCAGGAGAGTTCCGCGCCGGTGGACCGGATCGTGGTCGGCATGGCCAGCGTCACGCCCGGCCGCCCCCACGTCAGCAGCAGCGTCGGGAAGGTGTCCACCTCGCCGCCGTACGCGTTCTCGGCGCCCTCGTATCGCGGGCCGCCGAGCACGGTCGCCTCGTTGGCGGTCTTCACCATGAAGCCGTGGTTGGGCTGCCGGCCGTCCAGCCAGTCCTGGACGATCGAGCGGACGCTGAACGTGTGCCAGGCGTGGTTCTGCCAGGCGGCCTTGGTGTCGGTGGCGCGCTTGACGAGGCGGACACCGTCGGCGACCACGACCTTGTTGGCGACGTCGCCCAGTACGACCTTGTGGGTGGTGCCGGCGGCGAAGCTGAAGGAGCCGAGCGAGACCCAGTTTCCGCTGCCGGATCCGGTGGTCTGGTTGACGGTCTTGACCGTCGTGCCACCACTGTGGTGGATGGTGTACGGCGCGGCCGTGGCCCGGTCCGCGGCCGGTACATAGTGGACCTGCACGTCGTAGCTGCCGGCTTCGGTGACGCGCGGGACCCAGGTGAACGCGTCGCCGGTGGCGGCGCCGCTGTTGGTGCGGTAGGCACCGCCGAGCGCGGCGGTGCTGTTCGCCGACGGCCATTCACCGGTGGCCGCGGTCTTGCCGGAGTCGGCGTTGTCGACCTGTTCGGTGTTGGTGCCGATCTCGCCGAGCGCGGCGTTGATGCTGTTCCACGTGACGGTGTTCTCCGACCAGGCGCCCGTGACCCGGTGCGCCTGGATCGGCACCGCGTCCTTGTCGTGCTCGTTGACCATTGTCTGGTCGAAGTAGAGCCGCAGTTGGGCCGCGTCGAGCTTGGTGCCGGCCGGCACCTCGGTCAACGGGAACTTGACCAGGCTGCGGAACGTCGCGGTGGTGGTGTCGACCTGGTTGGTGCCGACCGACAGCCGCCACAACGAGTCGTAGTTCGTGCCCGGCTCGTACGAGTTGACCATCCCGTCCTGGGCCTGACCGACCTGCGGCTGCACCTTGATGGTCGGGTCGATGACCACCGGGTACCGGCGGTCCGGGCTGCGCAGCCACGCCGCGTCCGCGCTGATGGTCAGCCGCACCTCGCCGCGGGTCCCGGACAGGGTCTGGGTGACCTTGCCGCTCCACCCGCTGCCGGTGGCCGAGGACCGGCTGGCGGCGCTGTCGTACATGAAGGGTTTCGGCAGATAGAACAGGGGCGTGTCGCCGTTCGCGCCGCGGAAGGCGATCGACCCGTCGCGCTGCGCGGCGGCGGTCACGCCGTCGAGCGCCAGCCGGAAGGTATACGTGGCCGCGCCACTCGGCGGCCGCTCCAGGACGATCTTCTCCTTGAGCAGGGTGGGCGTCACGTCATAGACCACGTCGGCTTCGGGGAACGCACCGGGGTAGCGCACCGAGCTGCCGGAGACCTTCGGGGCGATGGCGCGTGGCGCGCCATCGACGCCCACGGTCACCGACCGTCCGCTGAGGTCGAAGCGGGCCAGCCGGTCGGTCCGGTCACCGAAGGCGCTGCGGTACGCGTTGCTCTCCACTGTGTACGGCCAGCCGGTCTGGTCGCTGGCCCGGACCCGGGTGTCGATGTCCTGCCAGCGGCCGTTGGCGTCGCGGTAGTGCACCGGGTGGCTGCCGACCTCCGTCTGCGAGCGGCCGTCGGCGAGCCGGTAGGTCTTGGCGTTGGCGGTGCGCGCGCCCGTTTCCTCGCGCAGCCGCCGCGCCGCGGGAATCGCCTCGCCGGCGGGCAGCCGGGCCGGGTGCGGCAGCACGCTGCCCGGTCCGGGTGGGGTGTCCGCGATCTGTCGCCCGCGCACCGGCTCCTGCCCCGGCGCGGCGGCCCCGCCCGGGTCGGGCCTCTCGCGGCCGGGGGAGCCCGCTTCCCGGTCGCCGAGACCCACGTGCGGCGCGGCGGCCGGTCCAGTGATGAGCAGCAGGAGTGCGACGGCCGCGGCGCCCAGCGCGGTCATCCGCTGGCGGCGCCGTCGTGAATGGTTGTTCATGGCGAAGTCGGATCCCCTCAATTGCCGGACCGTGCGGCAGGCGTGCCCATTCCTTCGCGCAGCTTTCATCGCCGCGCGGCGAATTCCCGATAATGGGTACGCCAAAGCGCGTCAGGCCGCGATGTGTGGCCAATCGTGCCTAGGAATTTGATCGTCAGTCGACTCGGTGACAAGTGATGTGCGACGCGCCTTGGTGCGTCGGACCGAGCGGACCCGGCCCCCCGTGATGCGTGTCTACCGTGTACTGTTCGCGACCATATCAAGACCCTCAGGCTCTGACAATGACAGCTGTCCATGATCTATCTGTCCTGCATGGTGGGCGGAATGTCGATTGTTCAGATGAGGAGTCGACGGATTTCCGTGGGCTGCGTTCACCCGACATCCACCGGTAGCGTCCGTCGGCAAAGAACCGACACGGGGAGGGGAAATGAGACCGGTTCGAAATCGATTCATCGCGGGCGCGACGCTGGTCGCGAGTGCGGTTGTCACCGTCGCGGTGGCGGTGAGCGCATCGGCCGGCCCGGCGAGCGCACTGTCCGGGCTCGGCCTACCGGACTACGGCGACCTGGCGGTCGACCAGAAGTACGGGCATGTCTTCATCAGCGGTGGGCCATCCTCGAACGGCGTGGTGGTGACCGATCTGGACGGTGACGTCGAAGACACCATCACCGGCCAGTACGGCGCCACCGGTCTCGCGCTGAGCGCGGACGGCAAGAAGCTCTACGTCGCGCTGGCGGCCGGAGACGCGATCTCCGTCATCGACACGCGGTCCCACGAGGAGGTGGCGCGCTACAGCACCGGCGCCCGGACCTGTCCCACCCACCTGGTCCGCACGGCTGACGTGCTGTGGTTCAGCCACGGCTGTGACGGCACGTGGAACGGCGGCATCGGCCGGGTGAAGTTCCCACCGCCGCCGACGGCGACTCCGTCACCCAACCCGACCCCGACGGCGTCGCCGACCCCGGTCCAGCCGGAGATCGCACTGCACACCCAGGGCACCGTGCGGTTCCAGCGGGCGCCACTGCTTGCCGCGCGGGACCACGCCGCCGGCCCGCTGGTCGCCGGACAGTCCAATCTCAGCTTGTCCACTGTGTACGTGTACACCATCGACAGTGCCGGCGACCTGAGCACGCAGGCGTCCAGCACCGCCCCGGGGAGCAACCTCAACGACATCGCGGTCGACAAGTACGGCCAGACGCTCTTCACCGGCGCCGGGTCCCGCAACGCCACGCAGGCGTACGCCACCGCGGACCTGTCCGGTAAGGGCTCGTACTACACCGGCTACTACCCGCTCGCCGTCGCCCAGTCGCCGGACGGCTTCCACCTCGCCAACGGCGTGCGCGCCACCGGCGACGACGTCTACGTCTACGAGATGGGCGGGGTGGTGCCCGAGCAGCGCCTCGATGTCAGCACCGACGTGGTCGCCCCGCGCGGCGTCACGTGGTCGCCGGACAGCGAGCGGCTCTACGTGGTCACCCAACCGCCGGCCGGCGGGCCACCCGAGCTGCACGTCGAGTACGACCCGACCGCCTGACTCGCCCTCATGGTCAAGGCGTCCCTCACGTCGTGAGAACGACGTGAGGGACGCCTTGACCATGGGCGGGTCGACAGGGAACGAGCCGGCCGGGCAGCATGGTGGCATGACCGCGAAACGCTGGCTCCTCGCCGCGCTGGTCCTGCCCTCGCTGGTGGCCTGCGATTCGACACCGCGCACGGTCCCCCCGACCGGCCCGCCACGCGGGAAGACGGTCACGGTCGAGCTGCGCGATCGGCCGTTCCAGCTCCATGTCCCGACCGGATACGATCCCGCGGTCAAGGCGCCGCTCGTCGTGCTCCTGCACGGCTACACGTCCAGCGCCGCCGAGCAGGAGAGCTACCTCCGGCTGACCGCCGAGGCCGACCGGCGGGGATTCCTGTACGCGATGCCCGACGGCACCAAGGACCGCAGGGACAATCGCTTCTGGAACGCGACCGAGGCGTGCTGCGACTTCAACCGCACCGGCGTGGACGACTCGGCGTATCTGACCCAGCTGCTCGACACGGTCGCGTTGTCGTATTCCGTCGACACCCGGCGCGTCTACCTCGTTGGCCACTCCAACGGTGGCTTCATGGCCTATCGCATGGCCTGCGAGCACTCGACGCGGATCACCGCGATCGTCTCGCTCGCCGGCGCGGCGACCAACGATGCCGCGCAGTGCGCGCCTGAGCGGCCGGTCAGCGTTCTGCAGATCCACGGTACGGCCGACCGCACCATCCGCTTCGAGGGTGGCGCGAACGTCGGCCGGCCCTACCCGTCCGCGCAGAGCTCCCTCGCGCTCTGGCACCGCCACAACGGCTGCGGCGACCAGGCCGCCTCAGCCGCGCCCCTCGATCTCGACTCCCGCCTGCCCGGCCCGGAAACCACGGTGACGACCTACCGCACCGGCTGCCGGGACGCCACGACGGTGGCGCTGTGGTCCATCAAGGACGGCAGGCACATCCCCACGCTCGCGAACGACTTCCCCAGCCTGGTGACCGACTTCCTGCTGGCCCACACCCGCCCATGATCAAGGCGTCCTTCAAGTCGTCCTAACGACTTGAAGGACGCCTCGATCATGAGGGTGCTAACCGAGCAGCGCGAGGATCGCGTTGAGCAGGTCGACCAGGGCCGGCAGTTCGATCGACGGACCGTCCAGCAGTCCGGCGATCGCGCACAGCAGGTTGCCCACCAGGTTGCCAGGGCCGCTCTCGGCCGTGATGTTCAGATGCACCTGGTCCAGGTGCACGACGAGGCCGAGCAGGTCCAGGTCCAGCGGCCCCAGCACCAGGTCGAGAATCTGGCAGGTCGCCTGGACGGACGCGGCCGGCGCTGCGGCGCGGGACACCGGCAGCGTGACCGTGGGCGTCGCGGTGCCCACGGTCTGGCCGGTGGAGTCGATGAGGGTCAGGTCCGCGATGCCCTCGGCGAACACGTTCCCGTCCTCCGCGAAGAAACGGGTCGGCGTGAACGTCCCGGTCACCCGGCCGGTGCCGCCGATGGCGTCGGTGAACGCGCCGGTCACCGGTGCGGCCAGGGAAACCTGCTCAGCCGCCGGCGCGGGTGCGGGTGCGGCGACCGCCGCGGCCCCGGACATGCCCGCCAGCAAAGCGGCGAGCGCCCCCACGAGGGCGATGCGACGGATCGCACCAAACTTCATGATTGCTCCTCTCGGCGATGAATGTGACTGAGAGGACTTCACCCACCAAGAGGGATCAAAACATTCCGATCTTTGAGTAAGAAGTGGCGATCGTCACCGCCGTTCCCCGTTGGATCAAGGCCTTCTCCGCCGATCAAGGGCTCAGGCACGTGAATTGATCTTCGATCCGCGGTCCTTTGTCCTTGATCGACGGGATGGTCCTTGATCGGTGTGCGCCGGCATGGTCGATGTGCGCCGGCATGGCGGTGGGGCCGCCGCCTCGCCGTCCTCGGCGGGTCCGGCAGTGCCCCGTTTCCACCTAATCTCCGGTCTGGTCTATATTGTCGACTGCTATTGATCTTGTTCGGAAGGGCCAAACCCCTTGTCACAGCCCAACCACGCATCGCCTTTCCCGCCGCCACCCGGCCAGGCATCAGCCGGCTTCGCACCACCCGGTCAGCTACCACCCGGTCAGCTACCACCCGGCCAGACGCCGTACGACTTCGCGCAGCCTGGCCTCGCACCACCCGGCCTCGCACCACCCGGCCTCGCACCACCCGGCCTCGCACCGCCCGGCCTCGCACCACCTGGCCTCGCACCACCCGGCCTCGCACCACCTGGCCTCGCACCACCCGGCCAGGCAATGCACGGCCAGGCGCCGCACGGCTTCGCGCAGCCTGGCCTTGGGCACCCTGGAATGGGGCAGCCTGGCCTCGCGCCGCCCGGCCAGGCGCCGCCACCGTTCATGCCGCCGCCGCTACAGCCGCCGCCGGCGGCCAAGCCGAAGGGCCGGAAGCGCAAGGCTTTCGGCATCGTGCTGGCGGTCCTGAGTGTCTTTCCGATGCTGGCCGGCGGCGCCGTGCTCGCGCAGGCGTACAGCAACCACCAGATCCAGGTGCCGAACTCGGAGTTCGCCCCGGTGGCCTGGCACAACCTGCGCAGCGACCAGATCTTCCCGGACTACCTCGCCTACGGCAGCCGCGACGCGGGGTCCCGTACGTGGTCGCGCCAGATGATCGCCAAAGAGGCGTCCTGCCAGGAGGCGCTGCGCAAGGACTTCGCGGCGGTGGCCACGGCCAACAACTGCCGGACCGTGCTGCGCGCCACCTACGTGCACATCGACGGGTCCGTGGCGGCCACCATCGGGCTGGTCGTGCTCGGCTCCAACAACGATGCCAAGGCCCTCGCGAACGAGGACTTCGACCTGACGGCCGAACCCGGACCCCTCGTGTACCCGGTGGCCGCACCCGGCACGCCGGCCGCCAAGTGGACCAAGGAGCGCGCCCTCGCCGGCAACGCCATCAAGATCGGGCTCTCGCTCAACGAGGAGCCCTACGTCGTGGCGACCTCGGTGGGCTCGATCGACACCGCGCGGGCCGTCGGCCAGCTGCCGGAGGAGTGGGACATGCACGCCAGCGACGAGATCGGCGCCTTTGGCAACTACTCCAGCAACCTCGTCCTGGAGTTCGCCAACAGGTTCGACCAGGCGATGAGGGGAAGCGACGGATGAGACTGCTCGCGCTCCTCGCAGTCGTCTGCGGTGTCGTCGCCCTGCCGGCACCGGCCATGGCCGCGCCGAACGGGTGGGAACTGGCGGCCATGTCCGTGCCGGCCGCGCAGAAGATCAGCAAGGGTGCCGGGGTTACGGTCGCGGTCATCGACAGCGGGATCCGCACCGATCACGCGGCCCTGAAGGGCCGCGCCACGGAAGGCCCCGACTTCCTCGGCGAGAACGACCAGAACGCCTCCTACTACGGCGATCACGGCACCGCGATGGCGTCGAACGTCCTGGACGTCGCACCCGCCGCCAAGGTGCTCGGCCTGCGGGCCAGCCGGGACACCGAGGATCCCGAGTTCGACAGCTGGCTGGGCTCGATGCGGGACGAGAACCGCAAAGGGGGCATGGCCGGGGCGATCCAGGCCGCGGTCAAGTCCGGCGCCCAGGTGATCTCCCTGTCGCTGGGCAGCGAGCTGGGGATCTACAGCAGCGAGGAGGCCGCGGTCATCGCGCAGGCGCTCGCGGCGGGCGTCGTGGTGGTCGCCTCCGCCGGCAACGAGGGCGACGAGGTGAACGAACTGTCCTACCCGGCGGCGTACCCGGGGGTCATCGCCGTGGGCGCGTCGACGCCGCAGGGCCGGCGGGCCACGTTCTCCCAGGTCCACAACTACGTCGACGTCGCCGCGCCGGGGGTGGAGATCAACGCCGCGAGCATCAAGGGTGGGCGGGCGAAGATCCAGGGCACCTCGCCGGCCGGGGCGCTCACGGCGGGCGTCGCGGCGCTCGTCGTGGCGAAGTACCCGGACCTGTCGCCGCGCCAGGTCGAGCAGGTCCTGCAGCGAACGGCCTCGACCTACCGCAAGGGGCACAACCCGCAGACCGGGTACGGCGTCGTCAACGCCGACGCCGCGCTCAAGGCGGCCGCTCGCCTGAAGCCGGAGAGCGCCGCGCTGCCGGTCGGCGCGCAGGGCGTGGGAAGCCACTTCGGGCCGGGCGACGACGGCACGCCGGCGAAGATCGGGCAGCCGTGGGACGCGGCGTACCTCGTGGTCGGCGGGATCAGCGCGGGGATCGCGCTGTTCTGCCTGGCCGTCGGTCTGCTGCTGGTCCTCTCCGGCCGCCGCGCGGCTGCCCGCACCCGACCCTCTCCATGATCAAGGTGTCCTTCACGTCGTTCTAACGACCTGAAGGACGCCTTGATCATGGAGCTAGGTGGGGGCCGATCAGGGTCAGGTCCGCGGCGGACAGGCGGTCGCGGGCCGTGCTGGCCTGATGCCAGTACGGGTACAGCAGCGGCTGGGCGCTGACCTGGTCGAGGCGTTGCCGCTCGGCGTCGGTGAGCGTCAGGTCGGCGGCCGCGAGGTTGTCGGCCAGCTGCTCGTCGGTGCGGGCACCGACCACCACGGAGGTCACCGCGGGACGGCCCAGCAGCCAGGCCAGCGCCACCTGCGCCGCCGAGACGCCGTGCGCCTCCCCGATCTCCACGAGCACGTCGACGGTGTCGTAGAGCTTGTCCTCGTCGTACACCGGTGGCTCTTTCCAGTCCGTCAGCTGCCGGCCGCTGGACGGCGCGTCCCGGTCCCGCCGGTACTTGCCGGACAGCAGACCACCGGCCAGCGGGCTCCACACCAGCACGCCGAGTCCCTGGTCGACCGTCGCGGGGATCAGCTCGTACTCGGCGTCGCGGGCCTGCAGGGAGTAGTAGATCTGCTGGCTGACCGGTCGGGGCAGGCCGCTGCGCTCCGCGGCGTTGACGGCCTTCATCAGCTGCCACCCGGCGAAGTTGGACACCCCGACGTAGCGGACCTTGCCGGACCGGACCAGCAGGTCCAGCGCCTCGAACGTCTCCTCCAGCGGGGTCAG
>JBBEWH010000278.1:0-26962 GCA_037414955.1 Actinomycetes bacterium KLBMP 9797 | reverse complement strand
GGCGCCGATGTAGACGCCGGTGGGGGTGTCGGTGAGGGTGTGTGGGTTGATGCCGGCGTTTTCGAGGGCTTGCCAGGTGAGTTCGAGGAGGTGGCGTTGTTGGGGGTCCATGGTGAGGGCTTCGCGGGGGCTGATGTTGAAGAATTCGTTGTCGAATTGGTCGGCGTTGGTGAGGAAGCCGCCGTGGCGTGTGTAGGTTTTGCCGGGGGTGTTGGGGGTGGGGTGGTAGATGTCGTCGGGGTTCCAGCCGCGGTTGGTGGGGAATTCGGTGATGGCGTCGGTGCCGGTGGCGACGAGGTGCCATAGGTCGTCGGGTGTGTTGATGTCGCCGGGGTAGCGGCAGGCCATTCCCACGACCACCACCGGATCGGCACGCCGCTGTTCCGCGGCCGCCAACCGCCGGCGGGTCTCGTGCAGTTCGGCGGTGACCCGCTTGAGGTACTCCCGGAGCTTCTCCTCGTTCCCCAATGCCACTCCTCAGGTCATGTCCAGCTCGTGGTCGATGAGCTGGAAGATCTCGTCATCCGTGGCGGTCTTGAGCCGCTCGGTCAGCCCGCCGTCCGGGTCGTCGGCCGACCCGCCCGCGCGCAGCGTGACCAGCAGCTCCTCCAGCCTGTTCAGCAGCGCGGCGCGCGGCACCTCGGCGGCCGGGGCGGCCAGCGCGACCTCCGCCAGCCGATCCAGGTCCCGCAGCAGGGCGCCGCCGGTGCTTTCGTCGGTGTCGCCGCCGGGCGCGAGCTCGGCGAGCAGGAACCCGGCCAGCGCGACCGGCGTGGGTTGATCGAAGATGACCGTGGCGGGCAGCCGCAGTCCGGTCGCGTCGCCCAACCGGTGGCGCAGCTCCAGCGCGGTCAGCGAGTCGAACCCGGACTCGTTGAACGCGCGGTCGGCCGGCACCGCGTCCGGCGTCCGGTGGCCGAGCACCGCGGCGGCCTCGGCGCGTACCAGATCGGTGAGGGTGTGCCGGCGTTCCGGCGGCGACAGGTCCGCGAGCCGGCGGCGCAGCGAACCGTCCGCCGCGCCGGCGTCGGCGGCGCGCCGGACCGCGGCACCCGCCAGCGACCACAGCGCGGACGGCAACCGCCCCGCCCCGGCGTGCGCGCGCAGCGTGGCGAGGTCCAGCCGCACCGGCGCGACGACCGCCAGTCCGGTGGCCCGCGCCGCGTCGAACAGCGCCAGCGCCTCGTCCGGCGGCAGCGCGCCGATCCCGGTGCGGGCCATCCGGGCCAGGTCCCGGGTGTCCAGGTCGGCCATGCCGCCGCCGTCCCACATGCCCCAGGCGAGCGCGGTCGCGGGCCGGCCCAGGGCCCGGCGGTGGTGGGCGAGCGCGTCCAGGAAGGCGTTGGCGGCCGCGTAGGCGCCCTGGCCGGCGGTGCCGAGCGTGCCCGCCACCGACGAGAACATCACGAAGGCGGCGAGGTCCCGGTCGCGGGTGAGCCGGTGCAGGTTCCACACACCGTCCACTTTGGCCCGGAACGCCGCGGCGACCTGGCTCGCCGGCAGGGCCTCCACCGTGCCGTCGGCCAGCGCGCCGGCGGCGTGCACGACCGCGGTCAGGGGATGGGCGGCGTCGATCGTGGCGAGCAGGCTCGCCATCCCGGCCGGGTCGGCGGCGTCGCAGGCCGCCACCTTCACCGTGACCGCGCCCAGCTCGGACAGCTCCGCCATCAGCTCCGCGGTATGTCCGGCCGCCGGCCCGCGGCGGCTGGTGAGGAGCAGGCGGCGTACGCCCAGCCGGCTGACCAGGTGCCGGGCCAGCCGGCCGCCGAGCACGCCGGTGCCGCCGGTCACCAGCACCGTGCCGTCCGGGTCCAGCGGGCGAGGGACGGTGAGCACCACCTTGCCGACGTGCTTGGCCTGGCTCATGTGCCGGAACGCCTGAGGCGCCGCCCGCACGTCCCATCGGTGCGATGGCAACGGGCGCAGGGCGCCCGCGTCGAACAGTTCGACCAACGTGGACAGCATCGCAGCGATCCGGTCCGGGTCGACGGTCAGCAGGTCGAACGCCTGGTACTCGACGCCGGCGTGCGCGGCCGCGACGTCCTCCGGCCGGCGCGGGTCGGTCTTGCCCAGCTCGACGAACCGCCCGCCCCGGGGCAGCAGCCGCAGGGACGCGTCGACGAACTCGCCGGCCAGGCAGTTCAGCACGACATCGACACCCTGGCCGCCGGTGGCCTCCAGGATTCGCGGTGCGAAGTCGAGCGTGCGGGACGACGCGAGGTGCGCGTCGTCGAGGCCCAGTGCCCGCAGCGCCGGCCATTTGGCGGGACTGGCCGTGCCGTACACGGTCACCCCCCAGTGCCGGGCGAGCTGCGCCGCGGCCATGCCCACGCCGCCGGCCGCCGAGTGCACGAGCAGCGTCTCGCCCCGGCGGATCCCGGCGAGCTCATGGAGCCCGTGGTAGGCGGTGAGGAACGCGACCGGTACCGTCGCCGCCGCGTCGAAGGACCAGCCCGCCGGGACGCGGGCGAGCGCCCGCCGGTCGGCGACGGCCACCGGGCCGAACGCACCGGTGAACAGGCCCATCACCCGGTCGCCGGGCGCGAGGTCGGTGACCGCGGACCCGGTCTGGAGTACCACACCGGCGCCCTCCAGCCCCATCGGGTTGGTCACCGACACCAGCCCGTGCGCGGCCGCGACGTCGCGGAAGTTGAGGCCGGCGGCCCGTACGGCGACCCGGACCTCCCCGCCGGCCAGCGGGCGGGTGGCGGCGTCGTCCGGTACGACCGCGAGGTGGCGCAGCGACCCGGGCGCGGTCAGGTCGACCCGCCACTGTGGATCCTCCACCGGCGCGGGCAGTGCGGTGTCGGGACCGACCCGGACCAGGCGCGCCGCGAACGCGGTACCCGCACGGATGGCGAGCTGCGGCTCGCCGCCGGCCAGCGCCGCCGCGATCAGCTCGGCGCCCGCGTCGGCCGCGTCACCGCCCGCGCCTTGTCCCCAAAGGGCAGCCCTGTGGGGCGTGAATTCTGAGGAAAGCTCCCCTCTCAATGCGTGGGCGGGTATAGGGCTGCCCTCTTGGGGCGCGGCGGGTGCGGCGGGTGCGGGTGCGGTGGGCGGCGTGGGCGGTGTGGGTGTGTGCGGGGCCGGATCCGATGCGGGGTCGAGGTCGACGAGGGCGAACCGGTCGGGGTGCTCGGTCTGCGCGGTGCGCACCAGGCCCCAGACCGCCGCCGCGACGGGGTCGGCTGTGCGGTCCGCCTCGGTGGCCCGCACCGCGCCGGACGTGAGCAGCGCCAGCCGAGTAGCCGACAGATCGCCGGCCGCCAGCCACGCCTGGATCAACCCCAGCGCTTGCTGAGTAGCAGCGAGCGCGGCGCCCGCGAGGTCGTCGCCCGCGAGGTCGGCGTCGGCTGAGGTGACACGTGAGGTGTCGGTCGAGGCGTCGGGCGGGGTGTCCGGTGCGGAGGCCACGGCCAGGGCGGGTGCCGGAGTGCCGGCCGCGGTGGCGGCCGCCAGTGAGGGGATGTCGGGATAGGACACCGTGTCGGGGTGGGCCACGCGCAGCGTCTCGGTGAGGCGGGCAGCACCCGGTCCGGTGCCGATGACCGCCCACGCGCCGGCCGGCAGGGTGGCGCCCAAGGTCGCGGGCACCCAGTCGAGGTGGTAGAGGTCGGGGTGGGTGGCGCCGGGCCGGCTGCCCGCCGTCGCGTCCCGACTGAGCGGGCGTAGGGTCACCGACTCCACGGTGGCCACCCAGGCACCGGTGAGGTCGGCGAGCTCGACGCGTACGGCGCTGTCGCCGGCCGGGGTGAGGCGGGCCCGCAGCGCCGTCGCGCCGACCGCGTGCAGGGCGACCCCCCGCCAGGCGAACGGCACCAGCAGGCCGCCAGGCTCCGGGTCGTGGCCGTCCGTGGCGAGCAGCCAGGCGTGCAGCACGGCGTCGAGCAGCGCCGGGTGGACGGCGAACCGGTCCGCGCCGTCGGGGGCGTCCGGGTCGATGTCCGCGCCGTACGCCACGCCCGCCGGCAGCCGCACCTCGGCGAAGACCTCGTCACCGGACCGGTGCGCGGCGGTGAGGCAGCGGAACGCCGGCCCGTACGCGTAGCCGCGCTCCGCGAGCCGCTGGTACGCGTCGGACATCTCCAGCGGCTCCGCGCCGGGCGGCGGCCAGCCGTCGAGCCGTCCCGCTGGCGGCGTGGGCGGTTCGGCCGCCACCACGCCGGTGGCGTGCCGCGTCCAGGACGCCCCGGCCCGGTCGGGTCGGGAGTGGACGGTGAACGCGCGCCGGCCGGTACCGTCGAGGTCGCCCACCACCGCGCGTACCTGGACGGCGCCGCGCTCGGGCAGCACCAGCGGGGCGTGCGTGGTGAGTTCCTCGACGTGGTCGCCGCCGCAGCGGGCGGCGGCCTGCAGGGCGAGGTCGACGAGCGCGGCGCCGGGCAGCAGGACGTCGCCGGCGACCGCGTGGTCGGCCAGCCACGGGTGCGACTCGCGACTCAGCCGGCCGAGCAGCTGCTGGCCGCCGTCCGGCGCGTCGAGCGCGGCGTCCAGCAGCGGATGCCCGACCCGGTCGAGATCCGCGGTCACCGCGGCGGCCGGGCGCAGCCAGAAGCTGCGGTGCTCGAAGGGGTAGGTGGGTAGGTCGACGGTCGGCACCTCGGGACCGCCGAGCAGCGCGGACCAGTCCACCGCGTGGCCGAGCGTGTGCAACCGCCCCACCGCGGCGAGGACGCCGCGCACCTCGGAGCGCTTCGGTCGCAGGCTCGACACCGCCCGCTCGCCCGGCAGGTCCGGCAGGCACTGCCCGACCAGCGCCGTGAGCGTGGCGTCCGGGCCCAGCTCCAGGTAGGTGTCCGCGCCGGCCGCCGCGAGGGCGCGCAGGTCGTCGGCGAAGCGCACCGGCCGCCGGATGTGTTCGACCCAATGGTCCGCCGAGCCGAGCCGCGCGGCGTCGGCGAGCTCGCCGGTGACGTTCGTGGCGAGCGGGATGGCCGCGGCGCGGTACCCGAGACCGGCGGCGACCGCCCGGAACTCGGCCAGGATCGGTTCCATGTGCGGCGAGTGGAACGCGTGGCTGACCCGCAACTCGCGGGTCTTGCGGCCCTGCCCGCGCCAGTGCGCGGCGATCCGCAGCGCGGCCTCCCGGTCGCCGGACACCACGACGGCGTGCGGCGCGTTGACGGCGGCGATGTCCACCCGGCCGGCGTCCCCGTCGAGCGCGGCGCGGACCTCCTCCTCGGTCGCGCGGATGGACACCATCGCGCCGCCCGCCGGCGCCTGCTGCATGAGCCGCCCCCGCGCGGCCACCAGCGCGCAGGCGTCCTCGATGGACAGCACGCCGGCGGCGAACGCGGCCGCCACCTCGCCGATCGAGTGGCCGGCGACGAGGTCCGGGTGTATCCCCCACGACTCCACCAGCCGCAGCAGCGCCACCTCGAGGGCGAAGAGCGCGGCCTGGGTGTACGCCGTCTGGTGCAGCAGCGCGGCGTCGGGCGACCCGTCGGCGGCGAACATCACGTCCCGGATGGGCCGCGCGAGATGGGCGTCGAGGTGCCCGGCGACCTCGTCCAGCGCGTCGGCGAAGGCGGGGAACGCCGTGTAGAGCTCGCGTCCCATCCCGGCGCGCTGGCTGCCCTGCCCGGTGAACAGGATCGCGAGCCTGCCGCCCGGCGTGGCGTGTCCGACGATGACGTCCGGGGAGGGCGTCCCGGTGGCGAGGGCTTCCAGGCCACGCAGGGTGCTGTCCCGGTCGGTGGCCAGCACGACCGCGCGGTGCGGGAGGTGTGCGCGTCGGGTGGCGAGGGTGTGGGTGGTGTGGTGGGGGTTGGCGGTGGGGTGGTTGGTGTGCCAGGTGTGGTGGTGGTGTGCGTGGGTGTGGAGGGTGGTGGGGTTGTGTGCGGAGAGGAGGTGGGGGTGGTGGTTGTGGGTGGGGGTGTGGGTGGGTGGGTGGGGTGGTGGGGGTGGTTCTTGGAGGATGAGGTGGGCGTTGGTGCCGCTGATGCCGAAGCTGCTGATGGCGGCGTGGCGGGGTTTGTGGGGGTTGGGGGGCCAGGGTTGGGGTTGGTGGAGGAGGTTGATGGGGGTGGTGGTCCAGTTGATGTGTGGGGTGGGTGGGTTGGCGTGGAGGGTGGGTGGGAGTTGGTGGTGGTGGAGGGCTTGGATGGTTTTGATGATGGCGGCGGTGCCGGCGGCGGCTTGGGTGTGGCCGATGTTGGATTTGATGGTGCCGAGGTGGAGTGGGTGGGTGCGGTGGGGGGTGTAGGTGTTGTTGATGGCGTGGAGTTCGATGGGGTCGCCGAGGGTGGTGCCGGTGCCGTGGGCTTCGATGTAGTCGATGTGGTGGGGGGTGAGGTGGGCGTTGGTGAGGGCTTGGTGGATGACTTGTTGTTGGGCGGGGCCGTTGGGTGCGGTGAGGCCGTTGCTGGCGCCGTCGTTGTTGATGGCCGAACCGCGGATGATCGCGTAGACGGGGTGGCCCTGCTTTCGGGCGTTGGACAGGGTTTCGAGGATGAGGATGGCGGCGCCCTCGGACCAGATGGTGCCGTCGGCGTTGGCGGCGAAGGCTTTGGCGCGGCCGTCGGGGGCGAGGCCTTGTTGGCGGGAGAATTCGAGGAACATGCCGGGGGTGGTCATGATGGTGGCGCCGCCGCAGATGGCGAGGGTGCATTCGCCGGTGCGGAGGGCCTGGGCGGCGAGGTGGGTGGCCACCAGGGATGAGGAGCAGGCGGTGTCGATCGTGAGGGCCGGGCCGCGCAGTCCCAGCGTGTAGGCGATGCGCCCGGAAATGATGGAGGAGGTCTGTCCGGTGAGGAGGTGGCCGGTGAGGTGGGGCGCGGCCTGGTGGAGGGCAGGCCCGTAGTCGGTCGGCATGGCGCCGATGTAGACGCCGGTGGGGGTGTCGGTGAGGGTGTGTGGGTTGATGCCGGCGTTTTCGAGGGCTTGCCAGGTGAGTTCGAGGAGGTGGCGTTGTTGGGGGTCCATGGTGAGGGCTTCGCGGGGGCTGATGTTGAAGAATTCGTTGTCGAATTGGTCGGCGTTGGTGAGGAAGCCGCCGTGGCGTGTGTAGGTTTTGCCGGGGGTGTTGGGGGTGGGGTGGTAGATGTCGTCGGGGTTCCAGCCGCGGTTGGTGGGGAATTCGGTGATGGCGTCGGTGCCGGTGGCGACGAGGTGCCATAGGTCGTCGGGTGTGTTGATGTCGCCGGGGTAGCGGCAGGCCATTCCCACGACCACCACCGGATCGTCGTCCGCGGACGGCCGCGGACGGGTGGTGGCCACCGCCTGGGCCGGCGGGTCGTCGAGCAGCGCGTCGCGCAGGTGCCGCGCCACCGCGTCCGGCGTCGGGCACTGGTAGAGCAGCGTGGACGGCAGGGCCAGCCCGGTGGCGGCGGCCAGCCGGTCACGCAGCTCGACGGCGGTCACCGACTGGAACCCCAGGTCCTTGAACGCCTGGCCGGGCGGCACGTCGGCCGGGTCGGCGTGGCCGAGCACGGCGGCCGCGTGGGCGCGCACCAGCGCCAGCAGCTCACGACCCCGCTCGGCGGCCGGCCGGGCGGCCAGCGCCGCCCGGCGATCCACGGTCTCTCCGCGATCAACGGTCTGTCCGAGATCCACGGTCTGTCCGCGATCCACGGTGGACGCCGGTGGGGCGGCCGTCCCCGACGCCGCGTCCAGCCAGTACCGCCGGCGCTGGAAGGCGTAGGTGGGCAGGTCCACGGGCATGACCGGCCGCCCGGCGAAGAAAGCCGGCCAGTCGACGCGTATCCCGGCGGTGTGCAGCTGGCCCAGCGCGGCCAGCAGGCGCTGCCACGCCCCCTCGTCGCGGCGCAGCGAGCCCACCACGGCCGCCGGCCCGGCACCGGCCGCCTCGACCGTCTCCTGTACGCCGACGGTGAGCACCGGGTGCGGGCTGATCTCGACGAAGGCGCGGTGCCCGGCGTCGAGCAGCGTCCGCACGGCCGCCTCGAAACGCACCGGCTGGCGCAAGTTGGTGTACCAGTAGCCGGCGTCGAGCCGTTCGGTGTCGAGGGGTTCCCCGGTCACCGTGGACACGAACACGATGCTGGACGGCCCGGGGGTCAGACCGGCGAGCGCGTCGAGCAGGCGTTCGCGGATCGCCTCGACGCGGGGCGAGTGGGAGGCGTAGTCGACCGGGATCAGCCGGGCGCGTATCTCCTCCGCCGTGTAGGCCGCGACCAGCTCCGCGACCGCGGCCGGATCACCGGACACGACCGTCGACGTCGGACCGTTCACGGCGGCGACGCTGACCCGGTCGCCCCAGCGGGCGCACCGGCGCTCCACCTCGTCCACCGCGGACGCGATCGACGCCATCGCGCCCTCGCCCGCCACGGCGGCCAGGGCCTGGCTGCGCAGCGCCACGACCTTCGCGGCGTCCGGCAGGGAGAGCGCGCCGGCGACGCACGCGGCGGCGATCTCGCCCTGGGAGTGCCCGACCACCGCGTCGGGGTGGACGCCGAGCGACCGCCACAGCCGCGCCAGCGACACCATGACCGCGAAGAGGACCGGCTGCACCACGTCGACCCGGTCCAGGGTGGGCGCGCCGGGTGCGCCGCGCAGCACGTCCTCCAGGCGCCAGTCGACGTGCGCGGCGAGCGCCTCGGCGCACTCCTCGACCGCCGCGCGGAACGTGGCGGACGTGTCCAGCAGCTCGCGCGCCATCCCGGCCCACTGCGAACCCTGGCCGGGGAAGACGAACACGGTGCGGGTGCCGGCCACCCGCGCGGTGCCGTCGGTGACCGCCGGGTCCGGGCGCCCGCCGGCGAGCGCGTCCAGGCCGCGCAGCAGCGTGTCGCGGTCGCCGCCGACGACGACCGCGCGCCGCTCGAAGGCGGTCCGGGTGGCCGCCAGCGACCAGCCGACGTCCACCGTGGACGTGTCGGGCGTCCCGGCCAGGCGGTCGCCGAGGGCCCGGGCCTGCGCCCGCAGCGCGGCCTCGTCGCGCGCGGCGAGCACCCAGGGCACCAACGGCGTACCGACCAGCGGCTCGCCAGTGGGGCGGGCCGGCGGGGGCGGGGCGACCGGCGGCTCCGCCAGCAGGATGTGGCAGTTGGTGCCGCCCATGCCGAACGATGACACGCCGGCCACCAGCGGGCGGTCCGGGTGCGGCCACGGGCCCAGCTCGCCACGCACCCGCAGGCGCCAGTCCGCCAGCGGGATCCGCGGATGGGGGGTGGCGTAGTGCAGGCTGGCCGGCAGCTGCCGGTGGGCGATACTGAGCACGGTCTTGAGCAGCCCGGCGATGCCGGCCGCGCCTTCCAGGTGACCGATGTTGGTCTTCACCGAGCCGACGTGCACCGGCTCGTCCGCCGGCCGCCCTCCGGCCACCCCCTCGTCACCAGCGCCATCGCCGAACACCGCGCCGAGCGCGGCCGCCTCGACGGGGTCGCCGACCGGGGTGCCGGTGCCGTGCAGCTCCACGTACTGGACGTCGTCCGGGGTGACGCCGGCCCGGCGGTACGCGCGCCGGAGCATCGCCTCCTGCGCCGTCCGGCTCGGCACGGTCAGCCCTTCGGTCGCGCCGTCGTTGTTGACCGCGCCGCCGCGAATCACGCAGTACACCCGGTCACCGTCGGCGCGCGCGGCGGGCAGCGGCTTGAGCACGACCACCGCGCCGCCCTCGCCGCGGACGAAGCCGTTCGCGCGGGCGTCGAACGTGTAACACCGGCCGTCCGGGGACAGGGCGCCCAACCCGCGCATGGCCGCCGTGCTGTCCGGCGCGAGGATGAGGTTGACGCCGGCGGCGAGCGCCACCTCGCACTCGCCCCGGCGCAGGCTCTGCGCCGCCAGCTCGACGGCCACCAGCGACGACGACTGTCCGGTGTCGACGGTCAGGCTGGGCCCGCGCAGGTCGAGGACGTGCGAGACCCGGTTCGCCAGGATGCCGCGGTGCAGGCCGGTCGCGGTGTGCGGGCCGGCGGCGCCGGCGCCGTGCCGGTGTGTCAGCGCGGCATAGTCGTCCCAGATCGCGCCGACGAAGACACCGGCGGGGGCGCCGCGCAGCGTGTCCGGCACGACGCGCGCGTCCTCCAGCGCCTCCCACGCCAGCTCGAGCAGCAGGCGCTGCTGCGGATCCATCGCGGCCGCCTCGCGCGGAGAGATGCCGAAGAACCCGGCATCGAACTCGTCCACCGCCGGCAGCAGGGCGGCCCGCTCGCCGGTGGCGCCCGCCGACCCCGGCAGGCGCCGCGGGTCGGCGGGCGCCGCGGCCACCGCGTCGACGCCTTCCCGCAGCAGTCGCCAGAATGCGGCGGGGTCAGGCGCGCCGGGCAGGCGGCACGCCAGCCCGACGACGGCGATCGGCTCGGCCGCGGTCCCCGGCACGTTCATTCCGCGCCCCCTCCCGGACGAAAGCACATACGAGTTGCATCGTTCTGTCGGCGTATCCAGGACCGCTCGAAGATCGTTGGGCTTCGACACCTTCTCTCGCTTGAGCCTTGAGTCAGGCGTGACAGCGTGCGAGCCATGCGACTCGGTGTGAATCTGACCCCGAACGTCGGGGTGACCGTGCTCAAGGAGGCGGAGCGGCTCGGCTTCGCGGCCGCGCTGGCGCCCGAGGGCCTCAGCGACGCGATCAGCGTCATCGGTTGGGCGGCCGGCCAGACCGAACGGATGGACCTGGTGACCGGGGTCTGCCAGATCCCGGCGCGGGCACCGGTGCTGACCGCGTTGACCGCGGCCAGCCTGAGCCGGCTGTCCGGCGGCCGGTTCCGGCTCGGCCTCGGCGTCTCGAACGCCCACAGCAGCCGTAGCTGGTACGGCATGGACTTCGCCGGGCCGCTGAAGCGGACCCGGGAGTACGTGGCGGTGGTGCGCACGGCGCTGCGCGGCGCGGAGGTGCGCCACGAGGGTGAGCACTACGTCCTGCCGATGACCGAGGCGGACGCGCCCGGCTTCCGGATGCCGCCCGCGCCGGCGGCGGTACCGATCTATCTGGGCGCGGTCGGGCCGCGCAGCCTGGAGCTGGTCGGTGAGATCGCCGACGGCTGGATCGGCGTCTTCCGCTCGCCGGAGCAGGTGGCCGTCGCGCTGCGGCGGCTGCGGGCCGGCCGGGAGCGGGCCGGTGCCGGCATGGACGGCTTCGACGTGCTGCTCACCGTGCCACTGTCCATCGGGGACGATCCGGTGGCGCTGGCCGAGCCGGTCAAGCCGTACTTCGCGCGTTTCCTGTCCCTGGGCCGCCCGGAGGAGAACTTCTACCAGAAGCTCGCGGCCACCATGGGGTTCGGGGAGGCGGCGCGCCGGGTCCGGGACCGGTTCGTCGCCGGCGACGCGGCCGGCGCCGCGGCCGAGGTGCCGTTCGAGTTCGTGGACGGCACCGCGCTGCTCGGCCCGCCCGACCGGATCGCGGAGCGGATGAAGGCGTACGCGGCGGCGGGCGTCACGACGCTCTGCGTCGGCGCCCCGGCGCGCTCGGTTGAGGGCCAGGTCGACACGCTCCGCCTCGCCATGCGGGCCCTCCACGCCAGCGGCGCCTGACAGCCCACGATCAAGGCGTCCCTCACGTCGTTAGAGCGACGTGAGGGACGCCTTGATCACGAGGGGAGTCAGCGGGCGTACATCGCGGCGAGTGCGGTGTGGACGGTCTGGTCGGCGGCCGGCTCGCCGGGGTGGGAGCGCCAGCAGACGAAGCCGTCGGGCCGCACCAGGACGGCGCCGGCCGGCTCGACGCCGTACGCGGCGTGCCAGGCGTGCGCGGTGTCGATGAGGTCGCCACCGACCCGGTGGACCCGCAGCGGGATATCGAGCGTCGCGGCGGCGCGCTCGGCGGCGGCGCACCACGGCTCGCCGTCCGCACCGGCGAGCAGGACCGGCCGGGTACCGAACAGGTCCAACGTGGAGATCGCGGCGCCGTTGCGGCGCAGCACCACGTGCGGCGCGCGGGTGCCTGGCTCGCCGGTCAGCTCGCGCGGGTCGGTGAACATCGGGCCCGGCGCGCCGGCCGCGCGGATGGCCCCGGAGCGGTACCGGTACCCGCAGGTGACGGTGAGCGGCTCGATGAGCGCGGCCTTCTGCTCGGCGGTGGCGAAGCCGGCCCGCGCGGCCAGCCGTAGCATCGCCTGCTCCATCGTCGCGCCGCACACCGGCAGGCGTTCGGCGGCGTAGGTGTCCAGCAGGTCCGGCCCGGCGCTGCCCGCCAGCGTGGCGGCGAGCTTCCAGGCCAGGTTGTGCGCGTCCTGGATGCCGGTGTTGGCGCCGTATCCGCCGACCGGCGGGAGGACGTGGGCCGCGTCACCGACCAGGAAGACCCGACCGACCCGGAACCGCTCGGCCAGCACCGCGGCCATCTCCCACGGCAACGCGCTGAGGATCTCGACGGCGAGGTCCGGCACGCCGACGGCGGCCCGGACCAGCGTGACGCAACGCTCGGGAGTGAAGTCCGACGGCTGCTCGCCGCGCTCCGGGTGGTACGTGACGATGAGCGTGCCCTGCCGCAGCGAGTCGTCGTGGCCGAGGATGCCGGTGACGGTGGGATTCTCCACTTTGCACACCGCGAACCGGCGGCCGCGCAGCGGCCCCTCCAACTCGGCGCGGAACAGCACGCTCATCTGGTGGCGCACGGTGCCGCGACCCCGCGTCGGGATGTCCAGCCGCTTCCGCACCGGGCTGTGCGCGCCGTCGGCCGCGATCAGATACTCGGCCCGGATCGTGTGCTCGGTGCCGGTCTCCCGGGTGCGCACGGTCGCGACCACCCCGTCAGCCGCGGGCGCGAAGTCCACCAGCTCGGTGCCGTAGCGGAGGTCGCCCCCCATCTCCTTGGCGCGGGCCAGCAGGATCGGCTCGATGCGGTCCTGGCTGAGCGACAGGATCCGCGGCACCGGGCTGATGTCGCTGACGTCCTCCGGCGCCGGTACCCGCCGGATGTTGATTTCCCGGCCGGCGAGCGACTCGACCAGGCCGTTGAGGTTGTGGCCGGCGAACCCCTCGCCCTCCTGGAAGAGGGCGTCGGCGACGCCGACCGTGCGCAGCAGCTCCAGCGAGCGCGGGTACAGGCCCCAGGCGCGCGGGTGGATGGAGGTGCCGGGGTGCCGCTCGACGAGCACCGACGGCACCCCGTGGGCGGACAGGAACAGGGACGTGGACAGGCCGACCAGGCCGCCGCCGACGACCAGTACGGGCGTGGACTCCTCGCGCATGGTTGACCCCTTCACTCAGCGACGTACGTGCGGTGGGACCACTCGAACACCCGTAGCTCGCGCCCGTCGTGGCGGACGCGCTCGGGGGTGACGCGGAAGTGGTCGTAGTAGCCGCCGCGCGGCAGCTTCAGCACCGTGTCGGTGGCGTCGACGCAGCACAGCCGCTGCCCGTCGTCCAGCTGTGGCATCGGGCCGCCGCGCAACACCGCGTTCGGTTCCACTGTCGTCATCGAACCTCCTCTCGGACACCTGGCAGGCTCACCGGCTCGGCACGGTGTCCCGGTCGGCCGGGGCGTCGTGCGGCGTCGCGAGGCGCCGGGTGAGCACCCGGGCGGCGACGGCCACACCGGCCGCCGCCACCGCGCTCGCCGCGGCCAGCGCGAGGTAGTAGGCGGCGTCCGGTACGGCGGTGGCGATCCGGGCCACCTGCCCGCCGCTGGCCACGCCGAGCGCCGCGAACAACCAGAACAGGCCCAGGATCTGGCTGGTGAAGCCGCGCGGCGCCACCTCGGCGGCGAGGCTGAGGCCGACCGGGGCGATGACCAGCTCGCCGCACACGATGAGCAGGTAGACGGTCAGCAGCCACAGTGCCGACACCGGGCCCCGGGTGGCCTGCGCCGCCGCGACGGCCATCACGCCGAACGCCAGCGCCCCGCACGCCAGACCGACGGCGAACTTGGGCGGTGCGCCCACCCGGCCGCCGAGCCGGAGCCACAGCGCGGCGAACAGCGGTGCGAGGGCGAGCAGGAACAGCGGCTGCACGGACTGGAACCAGCTCGCCGGCACCTCGAACCCCGCGACGGTGCGGGCGACCGACTCCTTGGCGAAGAGGTTCAGCAGCGCGGGCACCTGGGCGAAGAGCATCCAGAAGACGGCCGACGCCGCCAGCATCCAGGCGAACGCGCGCAGCCGGTCGCGGTGCGGCGCCATCGCGGGCCGGCGCAGCAACACCACGAAGTACGCGATCGGTACGGCCAGCACCAGAACGCCGACGACGGCGAGGACCTGGCGGAATCCGAGCAGCCCCGACGCGACGCCGAGGCAGAGCAGCAGCGCCGGGCCACCGCCCCAGCCGGCCGCGCGGCGCAGCACCCGGGCGCGCGCCGCCGGGGGCAGCGGGTTGGCCGGCAGCGCGCCGACGCCGTCGAGGTGGCGCAGCCCGATCACGTAGTGCGCCAGGCCGAACAGCATGCCCACCGCCGCGATCCCGAAGCCGAGGTGCCAGTCGATCCGCTCGGCGGTGTACCCGGTGACGACCGGCGCGATCAGCGCGCTGACCTGGATGCTCATGTAGAACAGGGAGAACGCCGCCTCCCGGCGCTCCGGATGTCCACGGTAGATGTCCCCGACCATCGCGGCCATGCTCGGCTTCACCAGCCCGGTGCCGACCACGATGAGCCCGAGCCCGGGATACAGCGCCGGCGCGGTCGGCACCGCGAGACACGCGTGCCCGGCGGCGATGAACAGTCCACCGTAGAGGGTGGCCTTGCGGGCGCCGAGGAGCCGGTCCGCGACCCAGCCGCCGGGCAGCGCGGCCATGAAGACGAGGGCGAGGTAGAGGCCGGAGAGGGCGGCCGCGTCGCCCGTCGACATGCCGAGACCGCCCTCGGCCGGGGTGGCGACGAGGTACAGGTACAGGATGGCGAGCATGCCGTAGAAGCTGAACCGCTCCCACATGTCGACGACGAAGAGCGTGCCGAACCAGCGCGGCTGGCCGAGGAACGTGCGCTCGGTCGTCACCGCGCACCGCCCTTGGGGCGGCGCAACAGCTGGACCACGGCGCAGGTCCAGGTGAAGCCGGCGCCCACGCCGGCGAGCAGGCACCGCTGGCCGGGGTGCAGGCCGCCGTCGGCCACCAGGTGCGCCAGGCCGGCGATCTGGTCGCCGGCGCCGAGGTGCCCGACCCGCCGGCCCCACGACCAGGTGGTGCGGTCGGGGTCGATCGGCAGCTTGTCCAGGAAGTACGCGTTGAGGCGCGCGCGCCCGAGGTTGGGCAGCACGAACCGGTCGATGTCGGCCAGCTCCACACCGGCCTCGGACAGCGCCCGCTTGACGGCTTCCCGCTGCCCGGCGTCGATCCGGTCCAGCACCGTGTCCAGCCCGTGGGTCGCGACGAAGGCCTTGCGCATCGCCTCGACGTCGACCGGGCTGCGGGCGCTCATCGGCGCGTCGCCGAACGGGTCGCCGCCGCGCTGCATCCCTTCGAGGCTCGGGTCGGAGACCGTGGCGAGGCTGTCCAGCCGCGCGAACCCGCGCCGGCTGGACAGCACCAGGGCGGTGCCGCCGTCGGCGTACACCGTGCCGACGTCGCTGCGCCAGCGGTCGAAACCCGGCGGGCAGAACCGGTCACCGGTGGTGACCAGGGCGTGCGTGCGGGCCGGGTCGGCGGTCAGGTAGGCGGCGGCCAGTTCGAGGGCGGCCAGACCGCCGTTGGACATCTGCCGGATCTCGACGGCCGGGCACCGGTTGCCGACCGCGACCCGCTGCACGTACGACGCCGGTGCCCACATGTCGTGGCCCTGGAAGTAGGTGTTCGCGTGCAGGATCAGGTCGACGTCGTCCGGCGCGCAGCCGGCCTGGGCGAGCGCCCGCCGGGCCGCCGCGGCGGCCAGCTCCGGCCCGGACTCGGTGGCGACGCACACCGACTCGATCTCGGTGCGCCACAGCGTGCGCCGCTCGACCAGACCGGCCCGCTCGGCGTCGTCCACTGTGGTCGGCTCCGGCAGCTCGCTGCCGAGTCCCGCGATGTACAGCCCGGGTCTCATCGGCTCCTCCTGTGGTCGAGGCCCGTCCGCGCCCCGCGGCGCGGACGGGGGAGGGGCGGGCCGAACACGCGGCCGTACGTCGCGCCGTATCCCATGACGCACGCGACGAACAGGCGCCGCGCGGCCCGACCCGCCCGCGCCCAGCGGCTGTCCCCGGACCCAGGCATGGCAACCTCCCGCCCGCGACCTCAGAAGGCCGCGACGACCTCGTAGATCTCGAAGAACGGTGTGCGCTCCCGGTCCTGGTAGGACCGCAGTGGGGAGGTGGTCTGCTTGTGCCGGGTGCCCTGCTCCCAGGTCTGGAAGGCGGCCAGGCTCTCCCATTCGCTCATCACCAGCAGGCGCCCGCCGTCGTCGGTGGCGCGCAGCAGCTCGTTGCCCAGCAGCCCGGGCGTGCCCGCCAGGTGCCGGCTGATCTGGTCGTACGCCTTCTCGACCGCGTCCGGGTCGTCGGCCGGCGCGCGGTGCCAGATCAGCACCCGGGCCCGTCCGGTCATCGGGTACCCGCCGGCTCACCGGCGGCGGCACCGGTCAAGGCGTAGACGACGGTCATCGTGTGCATGGCGCCGCCGGTGCGGAACGGGTGCAGCTTCTTGCGGTGCTCCAGGTGCGCCTCGCTGTGCTCGAACTCGCGGAAGCGGGGCTCGTCCACCCAGTCGCTGATGACGTAGTAGACGTTCTCCTCGTCGGTGGCGCGCGCCAGCCACTGGCCGAGGTTGGCCGGGTGGTCGGTGATGACGCTGCCGATGGACAGCCAGACCTGCTCGAAGTCGGCGGCCATGCCGTGCCGGATCTCGAAGCGGAGCAGGACGCGGAACGCGGAACGCGGGGTGGTCATGGGTCAGATCCCTCCGTCGACGTGGATGGTGGCGCCGGTGACGTACCGGGACAGGTCGCTGGCGAGGAACAGCACCACGTCGGCGAGCTCGTCCGGCTGCCCGATCCGGCCCAGCGCGGTCAGCTGCCGGTAGCGGGCCTGCGCCCGGGCGTACTCCTCGGGCGACAGCTTCGCCGCCTCCTCGGTCTCGATCACGCCGGGCTCGACCACGTTGACCCGGATGCCGCGGCCGCCCAGCTCCCGCGCCAGGGAGCGGGACAGCCCGACCAGGCCGGCCTTCGCCGCCGTGTAGTGCGACCGGAGCGGCACGCCCACAGTGGACACCCGGGAGCCGATGTTGATGATCGAGGCGCCGTCGCCCAGCAGCGGCAGGGCCCGCTGGGTGACCAGGTGCGCGGCGGTGAGGCTGTTGTTCACCACCCGGTGCCACTCCTCCAGGGGCAGCTCGGCATACGGCACGTGGCTGATCACACCGGCGTTGTTGACCACCACGTGCAGCCCGCCCAGCCGGGTGCGGCACTCGCGCACCAGGTGGTCCACCTGCTCGGCGTCGCTGACGTCGGCGCGTACCAGGTGGTGGTCGCCGGGCGTCTCCTTCAGCGCGCGGGCGAGGCTCTCCACCGGCTCGCCGCCGCTGCGGTAGCAGGTGACGACGTTGACGCCGGCGCGGGCCAGGCCCAGCACCACGGCCCGGCCGATGCCCCGGCTGCCGCCGGTGACGAGCGCGTTGCGCCCGCTGATGTCCAAGCCGGTCACGACTTCACCGCCTCCTCGATCCGGGCCTTGATGTGCGCCATCTGCTCGACGCTGTTCTCCTCCAGGTGCTTGGCCATCTGCTCGTCGGTGAACGGCAGGCCCTGCTTGACCTGGAACTCCTGCACCCAGCGCATGGTCACGCCGTCCGCGCCCTCGACGTAGCTCCAGAAGATGTTCATGAACTCGAACGGGCCGGTCTCGATACGCCGGGCCCGGACGGTGCGGGTGCGCGGGTCGGGCGTGCGCTCGGAGACCCAGCTCCACTCCTTGCCGTTCTCGTCGGGGTGCATGGTGAGGCGGAACCGGATGGTGTCGCCCTCCTGGCCGAGGATCTCGGCGGTCTTGTACTCGGTGAACAGCTGCGGCCACCGGGCGACGTCGTTGGTCTTGTCCCAGACCAGGTCCATCGGCGCCGCGATGGTCACCGAGGACTCCGTGCGGGCGGTCACGACGGCACCGCCGCGAGCTGGCCGTTGACGTGGTCGACCAGGTGGCGCGGGGTCTCCATGTCACCGACCGCCGAGTCCGAGATGGACACGCCGTACTCCTTGACGATCGTGTTCGCGACCTCCAGCACGGCCAGCGAGTCGTAGCCGAGGTCGGTGAACGCGGTGTCCAGGATGTCGGCGTCCAGGTCGACGGAGTCGTCGACGCCGACGGTGTCCCGCATGATCCGGGTCAGGTCGGCCTGGGTGAACTCTCGCATCTGTGTTCCCTCCTAGTTGTTATCGGTGCCGCGCACCACGACCGCCGCGTTGAAGCCGCCGTGCCCGCGGGCCAGCACCAGCGCGGTGCGCACCCGCGCCGCGCGCGGCTGGTCGCGCACCAGGTCGATGCGGCAGTCGGGCGCCAGCTCGGTGACGTTGACGGTGGGCGGGATGACGCCGTCGCGGATGGACAGCAGGGCGGTCGCGACGTCGAGCGCGCCGGCGCCCGCGCAGAGCCGCCCGGTCATGGTCTTCGGCGCGGTGACCGGTACCCCGTACGGGCCGAACACCGCCTCCAGCGCGCCCGCCTCCACCCGGTCCTGCGCGGGGACGCCGGCCGCGTCGCCGAACACGACGTCCACATCGGATGGCTCGACGGCCGCGTCGGCGAGGGCCAGCTCCACCGCCCGGCGCAGCGCCGGCGGCCGGTCCCGGCCCGACTTGGGGTCGAACGTCGCGGCATAGCCGGCGATCTCACCGTACCGGCGGGGGGCACCGCGCTCGCCGGCCGCCGTCTCGTCCTCCAGCACGAGGATCGCCCCGCCCTCGCCCGGCACGTACCCGCTGGCGTCCGCGTCGTACGGCAGGTACGCGCGCGCGGGGTCGGAGCGGCGGCTCAGCTGTCCGGTCGGGATCACGGCGGTGAGGCCACCCGGAGCCAGGGCACCGGACTCGGTACCGCCGGTCAGGGCCAGCCGGTGCCCCTCGCGCAGGATGCGCCGCCCGTGGCCGATCGCGTCGAGGCCACCGGCCTCTTCGGACACCACGACGCCGCAGTGGCCGCGCAGCTTGTGCCGGATGGACAGCTGCCCGGTGGTGGCCGCGTAGAACCAGGCGATCGACATGAACGCGCTGACGTGGTCCGGGCCCTTGCTCCACAGGTTCTCCAGCTCGCGCTGGCCGTACTCCGCGCCACCGGTCGCGTTCGCGGTCACCACGCCCATCTCGTACTCGGGCAGCTCGGCCGGCGTGACCTCGGCGTCGGTCAGCGCCATGCGGGCGGCCACGAACGCCAGGTGGGTCATCATCGAGGTCTCCACCAGCAACCGGCTCGACACGTGCGCGCGCGGGTCGAAGCCGGCGACGTCGCCGGCCAGCGTGACCGGGTACGAGGAGCAGTCGAAGCGGCTGATGGGGCGGATGCCGCTGCGGCCCGCGAGGGTCGCGGCCCAGAACTCCTCGACGCCGATCCCGTTCGGCGCCATCACCCCGATGCCGGTGACCACAGCTCGGCTCACGGCCGCATCACCTCCGGACCGACCACCACGATCGCGCTCTGGAACCCGCCGAAGCCGCTGCCCACCGAGAGCGCCACGTCGGTGCGGTGGTCGCGGGCGGTCACCGGCACGTAGTCCAGGTCGCATTCGGGGTCCGGCACGGTGAGGTTCGCGGTCGGCGGTACGACGTTGTTCTCGATGGCCAGCGCGCACGCCGCCACCTCGATCGAGCCGATCGCGCCGAGGGAGTGGCCGACCATCGACTTGATCGAGCTCATGGGGATCTCGTACGCGCGCGATCCCAGGCTCCGCTTGACCGCGGCCGTCTCGTGCCGGTCGTTCTGGCGGGTACCCGACCCGTGCGCGTTGATGTAGTCGATCTGGTCGGGGTTGATCCGGGCCTGCTCCAACGCGCGGTCGATCGCCTCGGCCAGCTCCCGCCCGTCGGCCTTGAGACCGGTCATGTGGAAGGCGTTGGCGCGCGCGGCGTACCCGGCGATCTCGCAGTACACGTGCGCGTCCCGGCGCCGGGCCGACTCGGCGGTCTCCAGCACGAACATCGCGGAGCCCTCGCCGAGGACCAACCCGCGCCGCTCGTTGTCGAACGGCCGGCACGCGGCCTCCGGAGTGTCGTTGAACGTGGAGGTGGCCTTGATGGCGTCGAAGCACGCCTGGGTGATCGGCGAGATCGGCGCGTCGGTCGAGCCGGCCAGCACGATGTCGGCGCTGCCTTCCCGGATCAGCGTGGCCGCGTACCCGAGGGCGTCGATACCGGAGGTGCAGCCGGACGACACCACCGCGGTGGGGCCCTCGGCGTGGCAGGCCCAGCCGACCTCGCGCGCCAGCGAGCTGGGCGCGAAGTAGTCGTAGGCCTGCGGCACCGCGTACTCGTGGTCGACGACCCACTTCCGGCCGCCGTCGCTCATCACCACGTACTCCTGCTCGAGGCCCATGGTGCAGCCGACCGCGTTGCCGACGCTCACGCCGGTGCGCTCGGGGTCCAGCTCGGCGGCCGACAGGCCGCTGTCCTCCAGGGCCTCCTTGGTGGCGGCCACCGCGAACTGCGCGGTGCGGTCCATCCGCCGGATCTCCTGTGGACTGAGACCGTGGTCCGCCGGCCGGAAGTCGATCTCCGCCGCGACGTGGCAGCGGAAGCCGGTCGAGTCGAACAGCGTGATGCGGCGGGTGGCCGACCGCCCGGCCGTCATGCATTCCCAGAACGCCTTGCGGCCCACGCCGCCCGGCGCGACGACGCCGATGCCGGTGACCACCACGCGCCGGCCGGTCATGACGGACCGCCGACCTGGAGCTGCGGCTCGCTCTCCCGGCCCGGAAGCACCTCGGTGTCCACGTGCCCGAGCTCGGGCCGGGGCGCGAGCGGGCTCAGGTGGAAGACCGCGCGCGCCGGCTGGTCGCCCCGGTTCTCCACCCGGTGCCGCGCGCCGAGCGGCACCATCAGCGCGTCGCCGGGCTCCAGCGACACGTAGTCGGTGCCCACCCGCATCAGCACGACGCCGCTGACGACGTAGACGAACTCCTCGGAGTACGGGTGCAGGTGCTCGGCCACGATCTCGCCGGGCTCCAGGGTCAGCACGCCGCCGAACCCGGAGGTGGCACCCACCGTCTTCGGGCTCAGCAGGACGCGTACGTCGCCGCCGCGCCGGCGGTTGGACGGGACGTCGCTCGCCGCGACCTTCGCGATCGGCGGGTTGCTCATGTGGTGCTCCTGTCCGGTGTCCACGAGTAGAACGGCTCCGCCATGGCGTCCTTCGGCTCCCGCCAGTTCGGGTCGTAAGGGCGGATGTGCTCGGCCAGCTTGTGGTGGATGTCCTGGAAGAGAGGGTGGCCGCGGGCCCGGTAGAGGCCTTCGGTGATGTCCTGATCCGCCTCGACGAGCTGGAAGTACAGGCCGTGGAAGCGGAACAGGGTCCGCCGGCTCACCCCGATCATGTACGGCAGCTCGGTCCGGTCGGACTCCGCGAAGATGTCGGCCACCGCCTTGCTGTTGGCGGGATCCATCCGAGCCACGATGAGTGTCCGATGCACGCTAGCTTCTCCTCTCGTCCACAAGCGATGCTCGCGTCCTTCTCTCAAGGGCGCTTCAAGGCCGGGTGGACCGGCCAGTGGCGCTCACCGGTTCGATGGACCGATGAGCTTGAATCGCGCCACCAGCACGCGCCCGGCCACCCGGCGCAGCTCCTCGGGCGTAGGGCTCCGGAAGCGGGGTAGCCCGATGCGCAGCGCCCCGGCCGCGCGTGGCCGATGCCGCACCAGCTCGGTGAGCTCCTCCGCCACGGCGGCGGGCTCGGTGACGACGGTGGGCGTGGCGTCGTACCAGCGCCCACGGATGCGCAGCCGCACGGGTTCGCCGCCGACCAGGTTCACCGCCCACACCGGACGGTCGCTGGTCGCCAGCACCTCCCCGTCGCCGCACCAGGTGTAGGCGACGGGGATGGTGTACCGGCGACCGGTGCGGCGGCCGGCGTAGCGCAGCAGCATCAGCCGGAAGCTGAGCAGGTGGTGCGCCCGGGACGCGAGCAGCGGCGCGACGACCCGGTTGGCGGCTCGCCCCGTCCTAGGCACTCTTCCGGCCGATGACGAGGGTGTCGGACGCGGTCAGCTTCTTCGCCGAGGTCTCGGCGAAGCCGGCCCGCGCCAGCCAGGACCGGCAGTCGGCCGCGGTGTACTCGGAGCCGCCCGGCGTGATGAGCTGCATGCTGAGGCTCATCAGCAGGGTGCCGGGGTCGCGGCGCTCGTCGTCGATCATCGCGTCGTAGATGAGCACCTGGCCACCGGCCGGCAGGGCGTCGTGCGCCTTGCGCAGCAGGGTCAGCCGGCGCAGGTCGTCCCAGTCGTGCAGCACGTGACCGAAGATCAGCGCGTCCACAGTGGGCAGGTCGTCGGCGAAGAAGTCGACGCCGTGGAAGCCGACCCGCCCGGTCATGCCCAGCCGGTTCATGTGCTCGTCGAAGATCGGCTCCACCGACGGCAGGTCCAGGCAGCCGCCGCGCAGGTGCGGGTGCGCCTTGGCGATCTCGGCGGCGACGCTGCCGCGACCGCCGCCGACGTCCACGAAGGACGTCACGGTGCTCCAGTCGAACGCGTGCGCCAGGGCCGGCGCGATGGACGCGGTGGCGCCGTCCATGGCCGCCATGAACCGGCGGATCGCCTCCGGGTTGGAGTAGAGCTGCTTGAAGTCGTAGGCGCTCGGCTGCTGCCGCTCGCCGGTGCGCAGCAGCTTGGTCAGGTCGCCCCAGATGGCGTACTGCCAGTTCAACAGCTTCAGCAGCCCGCCACGGTAGGACGGCTTGGCCTCGTCGAGGCTGAAGTCGGCGGCGGGGCTGTTACGGTACTGGTCACCCTCCCGCTCCAGCAGGCCGAGGCCGACCAGCGCGTCGAGGAAGTCCCGGGTGGCGCGCTGGTGCAGGCCGAGCTGGTCGCGGATCTCCGGCTCGGTGGCCGGGCCCTTGGCCAGCAACGTGAACAGCCCGATCTCGGCGCCGCTGAGCAGTGCCTTCGACGCGTAGAAGCGCCGGCCCAGCTCGACGACGGCGGCGACGTCCTTGGTGATGTCGGTGGCGGTGGGGTTTTCGGTGGGCATGCCGGACTCCTTCGAGGTCGGGATGGTCAGATCGCGATCCGTACGCGGTAGAGGTCGAGCCACATGTTGAGTTGGAGCAGCATCTCCGCGTGTGACCGGGCGCCCCAGGCGCGGGGACCGGCCACGAGGCGGTCGGGCTGCTCGGCGTACCGCAGCACCGCCTCGGCGTCGAAGAGACCGGCGGCGGGCGCGTCCCGGTCGGTGGCCAGCCGCCGCAGGTCCGCGCAGAGCCGCTGCGCGTAGGCGGCGTCCTGGGTGACCGGGTACGGCGACTTCCGCCGGTCTACGATGGACGGTGGGAGCAGGTCGCGCAGGGCGGCCCGGAGCAGACTCTTCTCGCGCCGGTCGAAGGTCTTCATCGCCCACGGCGCGGCGTAGACGTACTCCACCAACCGGTGGTCGCAGTACGGCAGGCGCAGCGCCAGCCCCACCGACTGCGCGATCGACTCGCTGTGCGGCAGCAGCAGCTGCAGCCAGTTGGTGACGTTCAGGTACCACAGCTGGCGCATCCGGCGCTCCTGCGGCGAGTCGTCCGGATGGCTGGGCGCCTGCGCCACCGCGTCGCGGTACCGGTCGGCGCAGTACCCGCGCAGGTCGAGCTTGCGCAGCAGCTCGGGGTCGAGCAGGTCGGCGCCCATGCCGTGCTGGCAGCCGTTGCGGTACGACATGGCCACCCACGGGATGGTGTCCGCGTCGCGGAGATCGGGCGACATCCACATGCCGCCGCCGAAGATGCCGTCCGCGGCGTCGCCGAGCACGGCCAGCGGGGTCTCCTGGGTGACCGTCCGGCACAGCGCGTACAGCGAGGTGTTCATGCTGCCGAGCGGGCTGGGCACGTCCTTGGCGCGCAGCGCGCCCTCCTTGACCACCGGGTCGATCAGCGTGTCGGTGTCGACGAGGATGTCGGTGTGCCGGGTGCCCAGCCGCTCGCTCAGCTCCCGCACGTACGGCGCGTCCGGCGAGGCGCCGCCCGCCGGTCCGCCCTGGAAAGCGACGGTGTAGGTGTGTAGCGGTCCCGCTCCCCGCTCGCGCATCAGGTGGGCCGCGATCGCGGTGATGCCGCTGGAGTCCAGTCCACCGGAGAGCATCATCGCGAACGGGACGTCGGTGGGCACCTGCGCAGCGACCGACTCGGTCACCAGCTCGCGCACGGTGCGGACGGTGGTGTCGAGGTCGTGCGGGTGCGGTCCCGCCGGCAACGTCCAGTACTGCTGGCGGTGGACGCCGTCGCGGCCGACCCGCACGAGCTGGCCGGGCGCCACCTGGTGGGTGCCGCGGAAGACGCCGTGGCCGGGGGTGCCGACGTACGAGAGCACCTCGCGCAGGCCGTCGATGTCGACGACCGGCTCGACGAGTGGATGGCTCAGCAGGGCCTTGCGCTCCGATCCGAAGATCACGCCGTCCGGCGTGGGGTGGTAGAACAGCGGCTTGTTGCCGAGCCGGTCCCGGATCAGCACCAGCTCCGCGCGGCGGATGTCCCAGATGGCGACCGCGTAGCAACCGGTCAGCCGCTCCGCGCACGCGACGCCCCACCGGCGGTACGCCGCCAGCACCAGCGCGACCTGGCTCTCGTGCGCGCCCAGCTCGGCGCGCAGCGCCGGGGCGTTGAAGATGTCGCCGTCCAGGGCGGCGACGGCGTCCTGCGCGACCATCGGCTGCGGGGCGCCGTCCCGCCCGGTCACGTCCTGCCGGCGGTGGCCCACGACGGCGTGCGGCGCCGACCACACGCCCTCGCCGTCCGGCCCGCGGCCCGCCATGGTCGCGACCATCGCGCGGACGGTCGCGCGTTCCAGGGACAGGTCGCGCCGGAAATCGACCCAGCCCGCGATGCCAGACATAAGCGCTCCTCTGTCCATTACGGATGGTCAGGATGGTGGGAGTGGGATGCTCGCGGTGATGCTGCCAACGCCGGGTCGACGCTCGCCGGAGAACCGCTGAAGGCCTTCGAGCCCGCTTCCAACCGCGCTCGAGACCGGGCCGGGAGCATCGCTGCGGTGAGCCTCCTGCGCGAACTGCTGGGCGCCGCCGTGATCGTCGGGAGTGGACTGACCGCGGGCGTGTTCTTCGCCATCGCGGTCAGCGTCATGCCGACCGTGTTCACGCTGCCGCCCGACCGGTACGTGGAAATCCACCGCAGCCTGGGCAAGGGCTACCATCCGGTGATGCCGGCGATCGTCGCCGTCGTCCTGGTGGTCGACGTCGCCCTGGTGATCCTGTCCCCGCACGCCGCCACCCGCGCCCTGTTCGCCGTGGCGGCCGCCTGCACCGTCGGCGTGCAGCTGGTCTCCCAGTTCGGCAACGTGCCGATCAACAAGCGGATCGCCGTGGTGGATGCCGCCGCGATCCCGGCCGGCTGGACCGATCCGCGGCCCGCCTGGCGGTTCTGGCACAACATCCGCACCGTGTTCGCCGTGGCCGCGCTGGCCGCGGGCGGCCTCGCCGTGGCGCTGGCGCCGTGACCACTGCCTCGCCCGCCCCGGCCGGCCGGGGTGCGGCCCCCGCGGTGGCCGTCGTGCTGGCGGCCACGTTCCTCAACCAGTTCGGGTCGACCGCGATCGGCGTCGCGCTGCCCTCTGTCGAGAGCGCGCTCGACACCAGCTACGCCGCCGTCCAGTGGGTGCTCGCCGGGTACCTGCTGCCGTTCGCCCTGCTGCTGGTCGCGGGTGGACGGTTGGGCGACGTGGTCGGGCACCGTCGGGTCTTCGTCGCCGGCATGGCCGGCTTCGCCGCCGCCTCACTGCTCGCGGGGGCGGCGCCCGGCATCGGTACCCTCATCGCCGCGCGCGTGCTCCAAGGCGTCGCCGCGGCCCTGATGGCGCCGCAGGTGCTCGCGGTCATCCAGGTGGTCGTGCCGGCCGCCCGCCGGGCGCCGGCGCTGGCCGCGTACGGCAGCGTGGTGAGTCTCGGCACGGTCAGCGGCCCGATCCTGGGTGGGTTGCTGATCCACGCCGACCTGGCCGGCTGGGGCTGGCGCTCGCTGTTCCTCGTCAACGTGCCGGTCGGCGCCGCGGTGGTGCTGGGCGGCCTCGCCTACCTCCCGCGGTCCCGCCCGGCCGAGCGGGCCCGGCTCGGCATCGGCCAGGTGCTGGGCGCCGCGGCCGTCCTGCTGCTGCTCGTCTACCCGCTCACCCACGGCCGGGAGCTGGGCTGGCCGTGGTGGCTCTGGCTCTGCCTGGTGGCGGCCGCACCGGCACTGGCGCTGTTCGTCGCGAGCCAGCGCCGCGCGGCGATGCCGCTGGTACCGCTGGCCCTGTTCCGGATCCGCGCGTTCACCACCGGCCTGCTGGCGACGTTCATCGTGGCGTCGCTCATCACCGGGTACTTCGTGGTCTTCGCGGTGTACGTGCAGGAAGGGCTGGGCCGGGATGTGCTGGAAGCCGGCTGGACCGTGGCGCCCTGGACGGTCGGCACCGCGCTCGGCTCGATGGCGGCGATCCCGTTGGCGTACAAGCTCGGCCGGGTCACGCTGATGATCGGCGCGGCGTTCATGGTGGTCGGCATGGCGACGCTGTCGGTGACGACGCGGCTCGGCGACCCGGTGCCGCCCGGGCTGCCGACCGCGGCCGGGCTGTTCGTCTTCGGCGTCGGGATCACCATGGTGGCGGCGCCCATGATGGACCTGACGCTCGCGGCCATCCCGAAGGCCGACGCCGGTCTGGCGTCCGGCGTCTTCAGCACCGTGCGCCAGACGGGTGCGGCGTTCGGTGTCGCGGTCATCGGCGCCATCTACTTCGGCCTCGCCGGCGAGTCGGGTGCGACGGGCGAGTCGGGCACGACCGGCGCCGCCGCGGCCGCCGACCACACCAGCGCGATCCAGGTCACCAGCCTCGCGATGCTCGGCAGCTGCCTCGTCGTCCTGCTCCTCGTCTCCCTCCTCCCCGTGATGTCCCCCCGCCCCACCCCCGTCCCCGCCACCCACCCCCACCCCGAACCCGCCAAAACCCCCTAACCCCCACGAGCCTCCGCACGGGTCCGCACGGGTCC